>JBGSHS010000163.1:0-42829 GCA_041752115.1 Pirellulaceae bacterium
GTCCCGCATCGACGCACTCTCCCAGGTGTTTCACGATTCGCCGTAGCCGTAGCACGCACTTCAGTGCGTGACTTTCGCCGCGTCCTCCAATTCTCCTCGCAGTCGTTGCCGCGGTCGCCTAGACTGGCGGCCGCGGTCGCGCAGACTGGTGGCCGCGGTCGCGCAGTCTGGTGGCCGCGGTCGCGTAGACCGCGGGGGCAGTGGCGAGCGTATGGAGTTGTGTCCACGCTCTGCGTGCGCATGGTTACGGCTCTGCGCAATCGTGAATGACTACCGAGTCTGTTTTGCTCAGGAACGTGTAGAAGGCATTCTGACGTGGGGCTTCTGGGAGGGAGCCAACTGGATTCCTGCCAGTTCGCTCTACCGACGTGATTGGACCCCGGTCCCCGCGGCCACAGCGTATCACGACCTGGTGTTCAACCAGTGGTGGACCACGTGGCAAGGTCGCACTGACGCGGACGGGCGATGCGAAGTCGAAGCCTTCTACGGTACGCACCGTGTGGTCGCGGGAGGGAAGGAGCAGGTCGTAGCACTGCGCAAGGCTCAGGGCACTTCGTCGGTGTCCTTTCGATAGGGACCGTATGTGCCCGACCGGGTAGTCGCCCGTGTCAAAGCGATTCAACACCGACCACCGTCATGGCTGACCAACGCCGGCCATCGTCGCTGAGCGATCGGCTCCGCGTCATCGGTCCTTTCGTGGGACGGATTGCTTTTTGCCGCTTTCGCGTGCGCTCTTGGCTTTCTTGGCCGACTTAGCTTCGCGTTTGACTCGGGGGGGCGTGTTGACGGCGGGGAGGAATTCGCTCAGCTCGCGCTTCCGACTTGCGAACTCAGCGCTGCCGGCCTGGTTCGTCCACTCGTAGGGGTCCTGGACCTCGTCGTAGAGTTCTTCTCCTCCCTCCTGGTACTGGATGTAACGCCATTCTTCACTGCGCACAGCGTGGTTTCTGTATCCGTAAGTTGTCACTCCAGGTTGATCCCATTCTGCCTGCGGGTTGTCCAGCAGTCGGCGGATGCTCATACCTTCCACATGGTTCGGCACAGTGATCCCAGCTAACTCGCAGAGGGTGGGATAGATGCTCATGAAATCGACGGTACGGGTACAGAGGGTACCGGGTGTGGTGACACCGGGAGCAACCCAGATCAGTGGTGCTCGAGTGGCCTCTTCCCAGAGGGTGAATTTTCGCCAATGGAGCTTCTCTCCGAGATGCCAGCCGTGGTCGCCCCAGAAACAAATGATGGTATTGTTGGCGTAAGCACTTTTTTCCAGGGCGTCGAGCAGTCGGCCCATGTTCATATCGGTGTAGGCAATGGTCGCCAGGTACGACTGAATAGCATACTTCCAGCGGTTGTGCTCCACGACGAATTCGTGATCGCCGTTGGAACTGGCCATCCGTACGCCTCCCGCCGGTACATCGTCCAGATCGTCTGGCTGAAATGGCGGGAGCTGAATGCTTTCGACAGGGAACATCTCGTAGTATTTCCTCGGCACGACCCACGGCAGGTGTGGCTTATGCACGCCGCAGGCGAGGAAGAACGGCCGGTCATGAGGTTTTGCTAACTGCTCGATGCAATAATCGACGATGTGCCAATCGGCCAGATCGGAGTCCTGCAGATCGTGTGCGACTGGCGTATGGAATCCTTCCAGTTTGCCGATGGGATTGCGGCGTGGTCTGGCCTTGTCACCACTCTCGTCTTCTTCGGCGCCGAAGCCCTTTTCGTCGAAGTAGTCATCCCATTCGCTGCGGTAGTAGGTGCTGCCATGGTAAATCTTGCCGGCACCGGCTACATAGTAGCCCGCGCTCTTGAAAGTAGCGGCCAATCCGATGCCCGGGGGAATGTACTCTTTCCAGTTGTCGGCATTTTGATAGCACGCAGTGGTGCTTGGCCGCTTACCGCTCATCAGCGCAGTGCGTGACGGATTGCAGAGCGGCGCAGCGCAGTAGGCGTGCGTAAACGACACTCCCATGTTCGAGAGCCGATCGATATTGGGCGTCTTGGCCTGTGGGTTTCTGCCGGTGTAGCCAATCCAGTGATTCAAATCATCGACGGCGATCAAGAGCACGTTGGGCCGTTGTGGCTCAGCGGATTGAGCGACACCGATCGACGGCAGCATCAGGCAGATCCACATGCTGGTGAAGATCGCACCGAGACAACGCTTACAAACCGAAGCTGTCACCATCGCCCTCTCCACCCTGATACGCCCTTCTTCCTGTGACGCGACCGAAACCGGCATCTCTCGCAGACATCATACCATGCAACGTTATGGTCTGCGATGCTGGGATTGGGGAGTTGAAAGGTCATAGACAAGCAGGCAGGTCATGATCGCGGCCTATGTTATCCTGACGAGCCGATTGCTTTGACGGTCAATCTGGCTACCGGGAAACGGTTGCCTTCAGCTGCTCAGAATGAACGCTGACTGTTCTGGCTGTTACCTCGTAGGGGCTTCGAAAACGTCTGCCAGCGGCAGGTTGCCTTGCTCCGATTCTGTGAGACGCAGTCGGCTTGTGGAGGGTAATGGATGATCGGCGAGTTCATCCGGCCGAACGCCTGCTTGTTGTGTGCCACGGCAGGAACTAGCATAGCATCAGCTACCAGAACCGTCCGGGTCGCGGTTGCCGGAGCCGAAGGATCGAGCACAGTTTACCTGCAGTTAAAGTGACAAACTGAATCATGTTGGATCGCGCCAGTTGAGATGAACCCAGGGAGAGTCACACCATGACCGGGAACACACGCACCGATCGTTCTCAACCCAGTCGCCGTTCCTTTATCGGTCGGTCGTTCGCCTCGGCCAGTGCTGCCGTGCTGGCGACCACATGTGTTGCACCAGGTGAAGGGCATGCTCAGGAGGCTGAAGAGGAGACGTCGACCAAGGGCCAGCACATCGTGCTTGCCAGCCAGACCGGCGCGAAACTGGACAGCAATGTGGAGACAGGAGGCGGAACAGACGATACGCAAGTCCTCCAGAGCGTACTCGACCAAGCTGCCCAATGGGGCTCACTCCACCTGATCATGGACGGTGCGGCCCTGACGGCGGGCCTGAAAGTCTACTCCAACACGACGATTCAGTGCCTCAATCAATCGTGCGGGTTCTTTCACAAGGCGAACACCAATCAGCCGGTGCTGACAAACGCTCACCCACATTGCGTGGGAGAACGACTCGACAAGAACATCATGCTCATTGGCGGGACCTACAACAATAACTGCCGGGAGCAGGTTCATGATTACGAGGTCGATGAAGCAGAGCGTGACACGGCACCTGAGTGTTTTGGGAACAGGCGATGGAATATCACGCTGGAGTTCTTCGGTGTGGAGAACTTCACGATGCGTGACGTGACCATTCGAGATCAGCGGACATTCGCCATGTTGATGGGGAACTTCTACCGCGTGACGCTGGAGAACACGTACATTGACCGTCCCAACGGAACAGACGCTCAGAATCAGGACGGGCTTCATTTCTGGGGGCCCGGCCAGTTTCTGGTCATTAGGAATCTGCAAGGGGACGCCGGAGACGACTTCCTCGCCCTGGCCCCTGACGAGAACGATCTGGTGTCCGACATTACCGATGTGCTCATCGACGGCGTGACACTCAACGAGGCCGATCAAGGCATACGACTTCTCTCACGCGGAACCGGCCGGCTTGATCGCGTCGTGATCCGCAACGTCACGGGAACGTACCGAAGCTTTGGGTTCTACATTGAACCCTGGTTCAACAAGACCGGCGGCAACTATGGCAGCATCATTTTCGACACCGTGGACCTTCGTCCGCTCGAACCGAACTACCCGTACCGCACGCCATTCCTGTTCAGTGTCGGCGGGACCATTGAGAACCTGATACTGCGGAACATCTCGAGCCACCAATCGATGGACGGCCGAGTGCTATTTGATTTCGGCGCGGCCAGCTGTATGCAAGGACTTGGAGAGAAGGGCGACATTCCCAACATGAACATCCAGTCGGTCCTGATCGACGGATTGCGGATCTACGAGGGATGCGACAAGGCGGCCAACGCCGCCTATATCCAGATCCACGGCCCGGTCGGTTCGATGGTTGTTCGCGACGTCGAGGTGCTCCGGACGCCGGACGTGCCGATCGGCGGAGCACTGGTGGAGACAGGTGAAGGTGCCTCCGTCCAGAAGCTGCTGGTGGAAAATGTGTTTGCCGAGCGGATTTCGCGGGTCGTTTCTCACAAGGCCGGTTCAATCAAGACGCTCTATCTGCAGCATGTCATGGTCGACGAGAGTCCAAATCCAGCGGTTACGGTCGAGTCGGGACGCATTGAACGACTGCTCGGTCACGGTGTGGCCGGGACCGAGTTATCCGGAGTCGTTGGCGACGGCACAATCGATCGTCAGGAGACGGTGTGATGCGGAAGGAAGAAAGGAAGGGGGACAAAAAGATCTTGAGGACAAAAAAATAGATTACGTCGGGTCTTCCTGTGTCGATCGCCGAGACTCAGAATTTCACGGCCTGCACGTTGCGCACTTCGAGCACGACGGTGCGAGGTTTGCAGTGCGCCCCGACGCTGAGCCCGGCGATGTGATCCGTGTCGAGTCGGCCATTGGGATCGGCGGGGGTCGCTGACACATATCCCAGTTGCGAAAAGAGTACCGTGACGCTTCGCCACTTCGTACTGCCCGACAGCGTGCTGTCGGAGATATAGCCTGCGCCGTTGGGCTCAAATACGAACGCACGGATCGAACCGGCATTGTCGGTATCAGTGCGGTATTCGAACCGCAGACCGTCGTACGCCGAGAAATCGCGATTGCCTGGAAATTGAACGCGAGGATAGACCCAGTTGTCACCATCGCTGGAGAAGCGGAACGTGAACCGCACACCTCCTTCTTCTCCGGTGGCGATGTCCATGTCTCCGTGTCCGGCGATGTTCTTGTGCCACAGTTGGGGATCGTCGAGTTTCAGCGGCAGGCTTTCCTTGGGTGTCAATGTGCTGAGTTCGACCGAGAGCCGTACCACGGCAGGTGCTGACTGCTGACCCGCTGCGCGAGCAACCAGTCGAATCGAGGCGGGGTCTTTAGTGGCCGGTACCGTCAGCTTGACGGGAACGATGCCGCGTTGCCCCGCATCGACCGACACCGATGCGGTGGTCGGGGCGATCGCCCAGGGCTCTGGAACGGACAGAACAAGGTCACCGCGGAAACTGGCACTGCCGAAGTTGTAGAGCTCCGCCTCCAGGCTGGCGATTCCTCCGTCGAGCCGATAGCCATCCATCGCTTTGTCGGCCTTGGCACCGGGCACTCGCAAGCGCACCACAATGTCGTGCAGTCCGGGGAGCGACTTCATTTCTTCCTGAGCGGGATCCGTGATATCCGGCTGCGCAGCCGGCGGAGTGAGTTTGTCATCAAGTTCCGACTGCGGCAAGATGAGATAAGTTGCCGCACGCGACAGACGCAGTCGAATAGGGCTATTGTTGGCAGCTCCGGATTCCAGCGAAAGCGGAGTTCCGGTATGCGCACACGATTCGCGGATCTGCGAGGTGTTCAGCGGCAGCTCCACCTCGGCCGGCTCATCCGCCTCACGCCACAGAGCAAGGGCAGCGGAACCGTCACCGCGCGCGAAGGCCAGCGCGTGAACCTTGGGGTCGGACAACTGCAGTGTTCCCAGGTAATCGCCGTGTCCCAATGCATAAGTCGCCGTGCTTAAGGCCGCCAAGCCTGGGAACGGAGCTCGCTGATCGGGTGCGAACAATCCCCATCCTTTCTTCCCTTCACGATAGAACGGAAAGACAAACCAGAAATGTCGGTCGGTGCCGGCGGCTAACGCCTGCGGAAATGCGCGTGAGAGAAACATCGCCTGATGCCGGCGGGCATCGCTGGTGAGCACTCCGTCGGGTCCCTCCTGAGGATCACCCGCTTCGGTGATCCAGTCGGGCACGCGCAGGCCGTGACGAGCGAGTTGCTGGACAAATCCTCGCCGACGGTCGGCATATGTCGATGGGTCGGCATAGATGTGGTAGTTCCAGATGTCAAAGTAACTGGCGATTCCATTGTCCAGCAGGCCTTCCGAGAAGGGACCGGCACCGTGAGCCATCGAGGGACTCAGTACGGTCACTTCCGGATCGACGTCGCGGAACCCCAGAAATGCGGCCTTCTGCAACGCCGCGCATTCGCTGGAAGGATGCGAGAAGAAGAAGATGTCAGGTTCATTCCATACTTCCCACGCCTGGACGCGTCCGCGAAACTGGGTGGCCAACGCCTGGGCGAACCGATGGATCTCGCGCAGGTCGTCCGGAGCCGCCGCATGGTCTTGGTCGCTGCGGGTCCAGTTGGGGACGCTGTGAAAGACCTGGTAGACGTGAATTCCGCGATCGTGGAGAATCGTCGCCGTGTGATCGTATCGCCCCCAGTTGAATTCCCTTGGATTCCGCTCCACTTCGCCCCAGTTGAGTCGCTCCCGGACCCAGCCGATTCCGCACAATCGGAGGACATCTGCCACCTCGGGCCATTGATCGGCTGTCACCAGCCAGGACATGGCGTTGTCCGTTGCCAGTCGGCTTTCCCCCGCGACACGTCTGGCTGGATCAATGAGCACCACCAACGGCAGGACAGTGTCACCGGCGACCGCTTCGTAGTAGCCGGGCGGCAGCGGACCGAAATCGACATCGACGGCATCGGCAGGAACGTCGCGACGCGCCACCTCGCGCGCATCGAGGTCGCGCAGCAGCACCGTCGTCGCCTCGCCCGGCGCGGCAGAAATGCGCACCGTCTGGTGCTCGACAAAAACGTTTGCGAATCGACTCGTGGATAATTCGCGTGCCTTGGCGGGCTCACCGAGCATGGCAAGTGCCGACAGCAGCGACAGACAAGTCCAAAGTCCTGGTACGAACAGGGATCGGCCCCGCCGCTCGCGCCTGCTTCGTGTGCCAGACTGGGCGTCTTCCGATCGCCGAAGGATGGCGACGTGTGCGAATCTGCAAACACTGGCTATGTCGGCCATGCGACGATGTGAACTATTCATCTTCACGCACCTTGTAAATCCGCTGCCGCGCGTCGAACGCGCTGTGGCCGGTTGGTTCGAAATTCGTCATTCGTCATTCGTCATTTCATTCGTCATTCGTCATTTCATTCGTCATTGGGTACTTCGTCATTCGTCATTTTCCGAAAGGTGTGGCCGTGCCGAACGCGGTCATTCATGGCTGGAGATGGCCACGACCCGATACCCTTTCTCTCCGTGCTGGAAAGGTGGATCCAGGTCGACGTCGACTTGCACGGCGTGTGGAAGCAGTTTTCCGTCTGAGTCGAAATACTGATAGAAACGGCCGGAGTAGGGCGCATTCGCGTCGACCCAGGTGACGAGCGTTTCCCACTGGTCCTCGGTCAGCGCGACTTCTCGACGGTGTGTTTCGTCCTGCAGCAGTGTCAACACGAGCCGGCTGCGATGCGAGCCGAACTGTTTGGGAGCGGTTACTTCCGGACCGCTCATGTGATTGGAGAGACACAGTAGTCCGCCCGGCACATAGATGCCGGCCTTCACCGTTTCGTACAGATTCCCTTCCTCGGGTTGCAGGAGCGGCATGTCGGGATTCGCTTCCCGAAATCCCTCGCCCAGCGGAGTCGGCACGTCGCCGGGCAGGCCGAACAGGGAGCGATACGATTGGACAAAACCATGCGGGTCACGGGTCGCGGTCAGGTCGAGTTTGTGTTGTGGCTCAGCGCCATGGCATCGCACACAGTGTTGATCAAAGATCGGCTGGATCAGAACCTCGTAATCGATCAGAGCTACGTCGCCCCAGGGAGGGGGCGTGGGCTGAGAGGGCGGACGCTGCATCGCCAGTGATGCACTGCGGCTTTGGGCTCGTGGCACATACTCCTTCGTTTCGTGGCACCCCACACAACCCCGCAGCTCGCCCGGTTGGAACTCGACGTGGCTGCGCATCCGACGGATCTCCATCATGTTCTCGTCCAGGGCCTGGAAGTACACCGCCATCCCGACAGGGACCTTGAAGTAGGCCGATCCGTCGGATTCCACCGGCACGGTTCCGATGACCCGGGTGGGCGACCACGACCAATAGCCGAAGTTCCGCGAGTGCTGCGTGCCGGGCGTCCAGCGAACGGGGCCGGTGTTGTCTTGTTTGGAGAAGTACCATTGGAGCCGTTCGGATATCCGGATATACCGTACCGTGCCCGCCGCAACCTCCGGCATGTCCCGCGTCACGTCGTCCAGGTAGCAGACGGCATAATCATGCTGCGGATCAATCTGGCTTGGCAGGATCGGAGGAAAGGGTCGTTTACGCAACGGCATCGGACACAAGACGTCCTGCTGTGGGTCGCGATGTAGCAGCTCCTTGTTCCCCCATACGTCGATGTAGTAGGCAGCATAGTGCGATGGATGAGGCTGATCGGTATAGGAAACCAGGAAGCACTTCTCGGACAGCGGCCAGGGAGTGCGATAGAAACCGCCTTGATCGGGAACGCCCCCTTCGGGCACGGTCGGCGAGCTCCCCAATCCACCTTCCAACGGGCTGCAATGAGGAGTGACGTAGTGCAGACCCGCGGGGTTGTTCACTCCCCGCGATGGATCCACGATCGCCACGGCTCCTTCCGGCGGCGCATGATGACCACAGGCAATCACGACCAGCTTCTCGCTCCCCGGTATCGAACGGGGTTCACGCAGCGATTGAGGATCCTGGAAGTGCGTCTTGAACAGACCGTCGTTCATGGTGCCGTCTGGCCGGATTGTCCAGAGGGCATGAGGCCATTGCCAGAATCGTTCCTGGTAATCCCAGCGCATATATCCGATCATGCCATTGCTGAGGCAGTGGGGATACCGATCGACATCCTTGTTGTAGGTCAGTCGCTGCACCTGCCCGCCGTCGGCAGAGACGCGAAACAGGTTGGGGAGGGCAAAATCGCTGTAGGCCAGCGGCGCGGCTCCACATTGCGAAGCACCGCAACCGCGATCCGACGAAAACACCACATTGCCGTCGGGCAGGTACGCCGGCTCTCGGTCACAGTACAGCGGATCGTCCGTCAGCTGACGCAGTCCGGTGCCGTCGGTGTGGATCTCGTAGAGATGAGTTGGCTCGCTTCCCTTCTCCCAGAACACGCCGTCTCGATAGCCAACTTCGTGCTGGAATTCGACCGTGTTAGCTCCGTTGCGCCAGGCCACCTTGCCCCAACGACTCTGCTCGCTCCCCCAATGCGGTTGACAGACGAAGGAGAACACCAGCCTGTCGGCATTCCACCAGAGGTCCATATCCTGCACATGACCGGGACCCAGTTGACCGGCGATGAGAGCTCGAGGCGGAGCGTCCAGTTTGCTCCCGGTCTTGATGCAGATGTCGCCCCCCGGTGGGCGCTCTTTCGGGCGATCATGATTCTGCACAAGGCCATCCGGGTGATTCTCCTCGGTCCGCCTGGGAGTCAAGAAGAACACGATGTCCGGGTTGTCCCAGTCAGGGCCGGTGAAGACCAGTTGGCGCACGGCACGACGCACCTTCAGCCAGCCAATTCGCGCGTCAGTCAGGTCTGACGAGAGTGACAGTTCATCGAATGCGGAGCAGGCTTTCTGCAATGCGTCCATCGCTTCCCGGGTACGAAGTTGTTGTGACGGCGAGCCATGTGCCAACGCGTACGAGGCGAGCAGACGGGCTCGCTGCACCAGGTCCTGGGCCGACTCCGCCAAGTCCTCTGGTGACCGATGCACACCGCATGCCATCGCCTGCTCTACAAACTCGCACTCAAGACTGGATTCCGGTTCAATCTCTCGGGCTCTTGGTAACCATGCCGGAGCGTTCGGCAGGTCGCCGCCCTCTGAGATCGCTTGGTGCAGACGAGCGAGTGCCCTGGCAGCGATTGCGCGCACAAAGGGGTCTCTGTGGTCCAGGAGCCGGCATACCTGGTCGGCGAACCGGTTCCCGGAGGCATCGTCAATGGAACTCCGTCCGCCGACACGTGCGGAGATGGCCAGCATCAATTCCGCGGCAAGCGTCGCCGAGTCTGTCGAGTCATTCATCGCCAGCTGTTCGATCGCCGCCGCCGCGTTCTGGAGAGATGCTGCCAGGACTCTCGCCAGTTGCTGCACGTTGGCCGTGGCATCATTGCCCGGATAGGTGGCCTGAATCTGCTCCATGACCGCAGGTAAGCCCTGTTCCTTCAACAGCGTCTCGTAATCCGCGGGACTACCGGCTGCGACGGCGGGAAGCGGCAATGGTATGGCGGCGCAGACCAGCAGAGTCAACAGGACGATCGGCCACGCATGAACTTGGCTTACCATTTGACCGGACTCCCGAAAGATAACTCCGCAGGTCAGGCACGTCCACTTGGCTGCAGACCGCGACAGCACCTCGCAGGCGATCGCGGCGTGAATTCTGGCAGGCGAATCGGTGGTGGGAGCGAGATGCGTCTCGGGCGCCTGGTCCACATTGTACCTGATGGAATTACCAGCCACATGCGAACGACCGATTTTCCATCGTGCGGCGGAAACTGCCCGTTGGCCGGAACCGCTTGGCCACCCTCGCGGGCTGTGATAAACTCGCGGTTCCGTGGTCTGCCGCGGATACTCCGATGTTGGTGACGGTGTGGCAGCAGGTGCGTTGGCGAGTGCCGGATCGGGCTCTGGAGTACAACGATGTACGAGACCTATGGAATCTATGCTCTGTCGGCCGGAGCAATGCTCGTCCTGCTGGGGTATCTGTGGCTGTTGATTCGGACCTGGCGGCTGCGTTGGTGGTGGGGCCTGGCGCTGTTCGTGTTCCCACCGCTGGCCGTGGCGGTGATGATTCTCAAGTGGAAAGAGGTGTCAGCTCCCGCCCTCACGCTGTTGCTTGGATTGTTGTTGTGTGGCCTTACGGTGGCGGGCAACTACGTTCTCACCCATCAGATCGACTTGGGCCCGCGCGAGCGGGTCGTGGACGGCGGGCTGCACATCACGCTCACCGGCTGGGACAAGGCAGCGGCCGACTACGCCCTTTTGGCTGGCAAGCGGAACACTGTCGTGTTGCAGATGGCCAATCCAGACGTGACCGATCAGACGCTGGAAAACCTGAAGGGCTTTGACCTGCTGCAGGAACTGGACCTGAACGATTCGCAGATTACTGATCAGGGGCTCACGCAGCTCGCTCAGTTACCACGACTGCGCGTCTTGCGATTGCGAGGCACTCGCATTACAGACAAAGGGCTGCGCGAGAATCTGCTCGACAAGGAATCGCTGGAAGAGCTGGATGTTCGCGATACGGAAGTTGCATCCAAGACGATGCGGCAGTGGAAGAATGCGAAGAGTGACGTACGCCGCTACCTGAAGTAATGGAGAGTTGAGTTGCCATGGTCTACACACTACACGAAGACGCCTTGGGCGATGCTCGCAATGTGCGTGCTACGGCCATTGCTTCCGAGATCGCCTACCTTCCCGAACCGGAGGCTCAGCGGCAGTTCAGCGAGCAGTTGGGGATGAACGCTCGTCTGATTTGCGTCGACAACACGCAGGCCTATGTGGCCACTTCCGACGAGCATGTTCTGGTCGCTTTCCGCGGGACCGAAGCGCCGACGAGCATTGAAGGACTCAAGGACTGGCTGCTGACCGACGCCCTCAACTTGCTGATGGTACCGGAGGGCCGGCTGGGAACGGATTTGGCAGCTGCGGGGGTTGGAGCCCGGTTTCATCAGGGCTTTGTCGACGCCATCGGCGAGATCTGGGAGCCGCTCTATGCAGCAGTCGATGCGGAGTTGCGGCGGGCAGATCGTCCGCTGTGGCTCACCGGTCACAGTCTGGGAGGTGCCTTGGCGCTGTTGGCTGCCTGGCTCTTCCACCGGAAGATGATCTCGGTTCACCAGATCTATACGTTCGGCGGCCCGATGATCGGCAATGCGGAAGCAGCACGGGTGATCGATCAGGAGTTCAAGGGGCGGATTTTTCGCTTCGTCAACGGCCCTGATCCTGTCCCCAGACTGCCGATGATGAGCTTGATTGCCAATCAGTACTGTCACTGCCAGAAAGAGATGGCATTGGCCGCAGCGGCCAGTGGCGAAGATCCATCCCTGCTGCAGCAGGCCGCGGCTCAGGCCGAGAATGCCGTGCTGGACGCAACGCTGATCGACGAGCTGTGGACTGCCGTGAACCGCCGGATCGCTGCTCACTTCATGACGAGCTACCGCCAGCTGATCGATCAGCTTCCCTCGTGATGTCCTCACGGCGGACGGGCGGGTGGAGACAATGCGTTCGATTCCGCTCGATTTCCGGTGGCACGCGCTGCCGGACGACTCCGCAAACTCGTCCCATCGTTTCGCACGCAGCCAAAGGCAGACTCTTATGATCGATCCCAGCGCCGCGGCCATGGAGTTGATCGGGTCCCGTTACACGCTGGTCCTGGCCACTGCCGATCCACGCCCCTGGGCCGCACCAGTTTATTACGTCTATCAGAATGGACGCTTCTACTTCTTCTCCAGCCCCGACAGCCGCCATGTGAAAGCAGCTCTGGCGGCGGGGACTTGCGCGGCAACCCTCTTCTGCGACAGCCACGATTGGCGCAGGATCGAGGGTCTGCAGATGGGAGGTCGTCTGCTGCACGTGGCTGTGGGGAGTGAGGCACTGGCGGTCCTTCGAACCTACGTGGCAAAGTTCCCGACGGTGCGTGATCTCATGGCAGATGCCGTGTGGGATATTCATCAGTTCCTGCGATTGTCCCGCACCCAACTCTATGCGTTGGTCCCTGACGAAGTCTATTACCTGAACAACCGTCAGGGACTTGGCCAGCGACACGAGATTGCGCTGAGCGACCCTCTGGAGAAGAGACCGCCGGTGAATGAGTCTGACGACAAGACTAACACCATGGACGGTCCAGTGACTGATCAAGGATGAACCGTTGGTGGTGTCGGTCAGCGAGGCATTCGAACCGCAGAATATCGAACAGGGAATGTCCAATTACCAGTGGAAGAACCAGATTCTGCGAAGTGTTCGCGGCAGGCTGCACCATTTCCTCCGCACCTTGGTGTCACCGAGAGGTCAACGGGATTGGATGAGGTGCTGCACTCGAACGGTCGATCTTCTCCGTCGACTCGACTGCGGCGCACACGCGGTGGCTACTTCGGCGGTGCGTGATCGGGAGCCGAACCCGATTCACCCCAGCGGCGAAACAGCTGATGCTCGAGTTCGAAATAGTCGAACACCTTGCCGATCGTCTGATCGAGCAGATCCTCGATCGACGTGGGATGGTGATAAAAGGCGGGCACCGGGGGCAGGATCATGGCCCCCAGATCAGCAGCCTTCACCATCAATTCCAGATGCCCCTTGTGCAGCGGAGTCTCGCGGACCACGAGCACCAGTTTCCGCTTTTCCTTCAGACAGACATCGGCAGCCCGGGCCACCAGGTTATCGGCGTACGAGCACGCGATCGCCGACAGGCTCTTCACGCTGCATGGGATGATGATCATCCCGTCGGTGCGAAACGATCCCGAGGAAATTGAAGCGGCCAGATTGTCCGGCCGATGTACGACGTGGGCCAGCGATTTCACGTCGTCAAGGCGATAGTCCGTTTCCACGGCGACGGTTGCGGCAGCGCCAGCGGAGAGCACGAGATGCGATTCGACATCGGGCACGGCGCGCAGATGGAGCAAGGTCCGGATGCCATAGATGACACCGGAGGCTCCCGTGATGCCGACAATGATACGCCTTTTCATCGGTTTGTTTCGCTCCCGGCGTGCTGCCACGATTGCGGTAAACATGCCCCGTCACTGGAGTATACCTTACCGTCAAGGTCTGAGATGCGCATCAGACTGCGGCGTCACGCATGAGGAGTCATTGCTGAGCCGACAGCGGGGCGAGCGACAATGCCGCTCGATAGTCGGCCTGAGCGTCAAAGTAGTCCGCCTCGGCAGCGATCAACAGCAGCTGCCCGTCGGTCAAGGCCTGCTCATAGATGTTGAGGCTCACCAGATCGATGTCACCGGCATTGAACTGTTCGCGGCCGAGCACCAACGTTTCTCGGGCCAGACGCAGGTTGGTCCCGGCCCGATCAATGCGTTCGGAAGCTGCTTGCAGGGCCGACATCGCGTCCTGTACAGCGGCCGTTACTTTGTCGACCACGAACTGCCGCTTGGCTTCGATCTGAGCCAGTTTGCCGCGCGCCGTTTCGATTTTGCCGCGAGCTTCACGCCGCTGGAGCGGCACTTCGCCATAGAGCCCCGCCTCCAGTTCAAACGGCGTCTTGTCCCCCTTGGAGCTGGCTGGAGCACCAACGTCTTTGGAAGCTTGGAGCCGTGCGTCGACCACGGGGAGCATCATGTTTTCGGCCTGAGCCAGTTCCACTCGAACCTGCTCAGCGGCCAGACGCAGCTCCACCAGCTCCGGACGAGCGGCAATGGCCCGCTCGATATCGACCCGCAGCTGCTGCGGGTCGGGAACGGCGTGCGGCGGAAAATCGTCCGGCAGACGTGAGTCTGCCGGTACGATCGGCTGACCGGTGGGGCTGCGCAGGAACAGAGAGAGCTTGATCGCCGACTCCTGCAACTTGCGCTGTGCTTCAATCAGTTTCGTCTCGCGTGCAGCAATCAGCTGGTCGTTGTTGATGAGAGATATCCGGCCCAGGTCTCCAGCTTTGACTCGTTCTTCGATCTGGGTGACGCGTGCTTGAGCGAGTTTCAGCAGTTCGCGTTGCGCCTCGACCACCTGTCCGGCCGCAACCCAGGACCAGTAGACCTGAGATGAGACCCGCACGAAATCGAGCAACTGAGCTTGGATGGCCGGCTCGACCGCCTGCCGCGCCAGGCCGGCCTTGAACAGCGCTTCACGACGCTTGTCGATGGAACGATTACTCAACAGAGGGATTCCCAATCCAGTGGCAAACTCGCCTCCTTCATTCGTCTGCCGCTCACCGTACCACGGCTGGAAATCTCCATCGCCGATCCTGTAACCGCCATACACATAGCCGCCGGAAAAAACCGGCTGCTCCAGCAGGATCGCCTGGCGATAGTTCTCATAGTAGCCCTGCGGCGTCTGGATGCCATACGCCTTGACTCCCAGGTCAAATTCCCCCCAGGCACTGAGTTCCTTGCCTCCCGCCACTTGTCGCTCCAACAGCGCACTGCGCAACAGCGGATACGACTGCTGGACCGATACGATCACCTCGTTCAGCTCCAACGGCTCCGATGCGGACAACACCTCAGGAGGTGAGACCGGCTGCAACGTATCCTCCGGCGGCGTCGGAAGCTCGTCCTCGGATTGCTCGTAGGCCATCAGCTTCACCTGCGGCGCCCCATTCTCACCGGTCGGTGTCGGCGGCAATTCGTCAGCTGACTCCTGCCGGCGCACCGCAGCAAGGGGCATAGTTTCCCTCGCGTCCGTGAGGGGGCCACCACCACGGCATCCGAGCGAGATCAGGCTGTGTGCCAGCAGGCAGACTGCGATCAGGCAGTCCGGACCTGGCCATCCATGGCGTTTCATTTGGGAAGATAGACTTTCTTGTCCTCTTTGTCGTCACTTGCCGGTTCGTTGGGCGTGACGACCGGCGGGAAATCGTTCAACTGTCGCCAGATCTCGTAACCGAGCGGAACTTGGCTCAACATAACCCAGCCATTGGCACGCACTCCCTGGCGCAAATAGCGGTCGGAAGGCCATTCGTCGGCTTGCGACTCTTTGATCTGGATCCGGAATTTCCCTTTACCGTCGTCGGCCGGATCAACTGCCACGACTTCCCCGCCGAACGTCCCCACCGCGACCGAAGGCCAGCCAACAAACTGCACTGCGGGCCAGCCTTCAAATTGCAGGCGAACATGATCCCCTCGCTGAACCAGTGGCATGTCATTGCCGCTGATCCATAATTCCACCACCCGCTCCGACGTGTCGGGTACAATCGTGAAGAGCGCATCGCCCTCCTTAAGTGTCTGTCCGCGTTCAAACACGGGCATCCGAAAAATGGTCCCGTCACGCGGTGCATAGATTGTCATGCGGTCCAGCTCCGACAGCTTGATCTCGATATCGCGCATGTCTTTCTGAATCGTGGCGACCTGGCCCAGAGCGTCCTGCTGCATGCCACGCGCGTAGTCGACCTTCGTCTTCGCTTCGCGTTCCTTCTGAATTCGTTCGTCTTTCTTCGCTTCCCACTCCCCCTCCGCAGCTGTGATCTTCTGTTTCAGCGATTCGAGGTCTGACTTGGCAACATCCCAGTCCATCTTCAGCTTCTCGATCTCCACCTCGGGCTTGATCCCCTTCTCCGACAGCCCTTTCTGCCGTTGGAAGTTCAAACGAGCCTGCAATTCCTTGGCTTCATACCCGGCCACCAGACTGCGTTCAGCCTCCCACTTGGCTTGCGCTGCCTCGACCAACTCGTCGGCCGCGTCCACGGCAGCGATCTGCGCTGCCTGAAAATCAATCACGTTCTGTGCGTACACTTCCGCCTTGGTCTGCGCCGTGGCGATCTTCGTCTGGAGATCCTGCAACTGACGCCCCAACTGCTCCTTCAAATTGGATGCGCTCGGCTCGATCTCGAGGATAAACTCACCTTGCTTGACGCGCATCCCCTCTTTCAACTCATCGCTGACGTTGACCACGATCCCCTTCGCCGGGGACATCACGGTCTGCTGCCGCTCTTGCGGGACGTAAGCCACCACCTTTCCCGTTCCTTTGGCTGATTGCTGCCAGGGAACGAACAGCATCGCCGCAATGCAGATCACCAGGAGAATGACCAACAGGTTAGCCAGCCGCCACGCGGCACGCGTCGACTGAACCAGCTCAATCGCCGGCAGATTCGCTCGAGAAACCGCATTCAGGCCGACGGTCATGCTTCTTCTCCCTATCTTCGGGTACAGCCGTTGCAATCGTTAAATCTTTCCACGCCAAATCACAGCTCCACTACCCCTAAAGGGTGGCGGACAGGCGACTGGGCAGCTCGAATACCCGATCGCACTGTTCCTGGACCGTCCGTCGGCCCGTGGTCACCAGCAGCGTCCAGGGAGCATTCTCCCGCGTGATATTCGCCAATACGCTACTGGTCATTTCGTCGGGCAAGACATCGAGGGTACCGTCGATCAGGAGCAGGCGAGGACGCCCTACGATGGCACGTGCGATCATCAGGCGAGCGGCCTGAGTGAATGTCAATGGCAGTCCATGTGTCAGGAGCTGCGTATTGAGTCCTTCGGGCAGTTTCAGCAACTCGTCGAGCAGTCCGACGGCGGCCAGCGCTTGGCGCACGTCCAAAGCGCGGAGATGAGGCCGATTCAGATGCACGTTCTCCTCGATACTCCCCTGGAACACCTCGATCGATCGCGCGGCCGCCAGATGTTCGCGCAGCGAATCCGGACGCAGCTCGCGTAGATCAATTCCGTCCAGTTCCACATGGCCGCTGGATGGCTGACGTATTCCACACAACAGATCGACCAGTGTGCTTTTGCCGCTGCCCGGCGCGCCGACCACGGCCACCGATTCACCTGGAATCAGGTCCAGATTGACGTCACGCAAGGCCGTGCTGGACCCGAACGAGCAGTTCACTTTCCGTACGCTGACCGCAGCCGGATCGCCCTCGCGCAAATGGAACAGCCTGTTGGGCGATTCGACCGGCAGATCAAACAAGTGCCCCAGCTTGTCGACTGACGCCAGCAGGTCGTAAAAGCTCTCCACATACTTTCCCAACTTGGCAAACGATCCGACGATGATCATCACGATCAGCTCCGCCGCCACCAACTGACCCAAGGTCAATTCGCCCATGATGACGAGCCAGCCACCCAGACCAAGCAAGGTGGTGGCAGCAATTGCCTGCAGTCCCAGCGCAAAGAGAATCTGGCGCATCAGCACGCGGAAGTGAGCCCGTCGGGCGTCCAGCCAGTTGACGGCCAGCTGGTCGGCACGGTCCAAGGCAAACTGAGTCCCCGCATGGAGCTTGAAAGCCGTGGGATGGCGAGCCAGTTCCTGCAACCAGGCTGCGACTGCATATTTATTGCGTGACTCTTGGATGGCCGTGGTGACAGCGCCTCGTCCCAGTCCAAAGATCGCGAAGGCAATCAACAGCAGGAGTACAATGTCGAAGCCGATCAAGAAGGGATGATAGAACGCCAACACCAGCATGCCGATCACGGTCTGCAACAAGACGGAAATGCCATCCAACAGCAACGTGGAAATCGATTTCTGAACGGTCACGACATCGAAGAAACGGTTTGTCAGCTCCGGCCCATGTTGCCTGTCAAACGACGACTGCTGCACGCGCGGCAGTCGATAGGCCAGGTCCTCCACCACGCGAATGAACAGCCGCCGTTGAAACACCTCCACGATGAACGTCAACAAGGCCCGCATAGCGGCCGCAAATGCCAGGAAGGTGAACAGGAGGATCGCCAGTACGACGACTGGCTGCAAATAGCGACCAAATGCCACGGTGTTGACCAGCGCCTCGACCGCCACCGGCGAAGCTAAGGCCAGCAGACCGACCAGTCCCGAAAACACCAGGATGATCCACAAGTCCTTCTTCTCGGGACGCAGCAGACCGGTCAAACGCCACAGCGGAGGCAGGTGGTCATGAGCGTGCTGATCGTCGCTGCCGTGCGATTCCCGCTGACAGGAGAGGGCTGCCTGGCCAATCACCCAGCGGCAGGTTGCATCCGGGGCAGTCAATCCCAGCAAGCGACGCACACGACGCGGCGACATCCAGTTGTCTTGCCGCGGCCCCGATGTCGTCAAGACGTTCACCCGGCGGCCACGCATGCCGGCCAAGAGAACCCATTGCAGTTCGCCCGTGTCGCTCGCCACACAGGTCGCCATCGGAATGCCCTGCCGCACGAAGGTGAGCACCTCCGAGGTCGGCGCTTCGATAGAACGGATTCTCAGGTTCAGGCTCTCGCCTACTTCCACCAGCCGACGCGACCAAGCCGGCCAGTCATCACCGGGAATCGCCCGTTCGGCTTCCCCCAGGGCGCGGGATGCCAGAATCCGATCGAAGGCAATCTGCGCGGTCGAGGCAAAGGACTCCAGGACTCGTAACGCGTGCTGGGAGGGCTGGTGCCGCTGCGGATCGCCGCTGACTTCTGACATCTTGGTCCGTCCTCGTCGTGAGGGTCGAGGGGGGCCCCCCCCCCAGTGTGCACTACGGAGTATACGCTTTGGTTAAGAGACTATAGACGTCCTGTTCCCAAGACAAAATAGATTTTTCTGGCACGCTAATGAGAAATAGTCAATCGATAGCAGAATGCAGCCGCTCGGCCGACGGTCTGGGGTTCAGGTTAGATGCGGCATGCGGGTGGAAGGTTACGCGCGGGGAGAACGAGGGTGAGTGCCGATCGGCGGAAAGTCGGCGGTGGAGAGGGTCAGCCGCTGGTTCGCATTCCGGCGGCCAGGCCGTTGATGGTGAGGCGAGTCAGATGTCGCAGTTCCTCCTGCTGGTCCACGTTGCGGGAAGTGGCATCACTGGAAGTCGCGTCGCTGGCGGTTGCGCTGCCGAGCTGTTTGAGCAGTTCGACCTGGATGAGATTCAGGGGGTCCAGGTAGCGGTTGCGCACGCGGATGGACTCTTTGAGCCAAGGTGTTCCATCGAGGAGCTCCTGTTGTTGGGTGATGTGGAGCACCGCGGACAACGTGCGCTGGAATTCGTCGGAGATGAGTCTACCGATGCGGGCCAGCGTCTGCGAGTCATTGGCCAGGGTCGCGTAGTGGGCGGCGATATCGAGGTCGGTTTTGGCGAGTGCCAGTTCGGCATTATCAACTGTCGCTCGAAAGAACGGCCACTCTCGATACATCTCTTGCAGCAGGTCACGCCCGCGGGATGTTTGCAGCAGTTGCTCTGCGGCCGATCCGAGCCCGTACCAGGCGGGGATCAAGCAGCGGCACTGCGTCCAGGAGAAGACCCAGGGAATGGCTCTCAAATCAGTCAGGCTTCCTCCGTCCCGACGCCGAGCGGGACGTGAGCCGATGGGGAGCTGTTCGATTTCGGCAATCGGCGTGGCACGACGAAAGAAGTCGACGAAATCCGGCTGCTCCACCAGTTCGCGGTACCGCGTGAACGAGTGCCCCGCCAGCTGCTGCATGGCGTCGACCCAATGTTGACGAGCAGGAGCTGCTGGCTGGCCGCAGACCAGCAGAGACGACCAGACGACCTGTTCGATATGACGATGCGCGATGACGGGGTCATCGTAGCGGTCTGCCAGCACTTCCCCTTGTTCGGTCAAACGCAGCGAACCGTGGAAAGTGCCGGCAGGGAGCGACAGGATGCTGCGTGCCGTCGGTCCACCGCCACGTCCCAGAGCGCCGCCGCGCCCGTGGAAGAAGGTGATCCTGACGTGGTGTGATTCGGCCACAGTCTGCAGTTGACGCTGTGCCTCAAACAACGACCAGCAGGCTGACAGGTAGCCGCCGTCTTTTGTGCTGTCGGAGTATCCGAGCATGATGACCTGATGGTCTCCGCTGGCCCGCAGGTAGTCGCGGTAGGCGGGCAACTGCAGCAACGCGTCGAAGACGGCCGGTCCTTCACGCAGATCCTCGATGGTCTCGAACAAGGGAATGATCGGGAGATAAGGAGTTGTCTCCGCCGAAGCACGCTGCGAGGGATGGGTCGTCTGGCGCCAGAGCCAGAGGATAGTCAGGGCGTCGCTGGGAGTGTGTGTCATGCTGATTACATGTCCCCCCAGCGCCGAGCTGCCGAAGGCCACCTCGACCCGGTGCAGCAACCGGAACAGTTCCAGCGTACTGCGTGCCGCGGCACTGAGGTCCTCTGCCGCCGCCAGGGTGAGGCGGTGGTCCATGGTCGCGACCAGCAGCCGTTGACGTTCGGTTTCCGTCAGTTCTTCCGGCCGGGCAGACAGACCGGCACGCTGCAACAGCTCGTTCAGAACCAGGCGATATTGGCGCGCGTCCTGACGCACATCGAGTTTGGCCAGGTGGAATCCGAACGTACCGATGCGATCCAGCCAGAGACGCACTTCCTCGGCCAGCAGTTCGCCACTGGGCGACTGGGCGACGGTGGTTAGCAGCACGGACACGTCGGTGGCCAGTTCGCACGAGGAGGTGTAGGCACCGGCGACCTGGGGGCGATCCAGTCCTACTTGCTGCGTTTGCCGCAGACGCCAGGCAATCACCGCCAGAGCGCGCCGGCAGACTTCATTGGGGGGAATCTCGCTGATGATCGGTTCCAGGGCCGGCCAGAGTCGGCAGGCCGCCGCCGTCTTCTGGATCAACACCTCGCCGATCCGCGTCTGACGTTGCGAGAGACTGAGAGAATCAAAGAGTTCGCTGCCAGCCGCAAGGTGGAGTTCCAGGGCGGCTTGCCGCAGCCACAGGAGAGTCTGGCGGGTGATCTCAGGTGTCACGTCGGGATGGCCATCCCGATCCCCGCCGATCCACGTGCCAAACGTCACGCACGGCCCGACTTGAAAGGAGGTGCCTTCATACATGTCGCTCAGCGCGGTCCGCAGTTCGCTCAGAATCTCAGGAATCACATCCCAGAGGACGGGCTTGATCGAGAGCCCCCGCTGCACTTCCTGCATGACGGAGGGGCGCCAGGGGCGAATCACATCGGTCTGCCACAGTTTCGCCAACTCCGCCTGAATCTGACGCAATGTGCGACCACGTTGAAAGGGCTGCTGCTGCTGATCGACTTCGCTGAGCAGTTGCCGCAGACGACGCAGCTTGCTGCGCACCGATCGCCGTTTGGCTTCGGTCGGATGTGCCGTGATCACCAATTCGATGTGGAGCCGGTCCAGCAGCCCTTGGAGTTGAGTGGCCGTCAGATCCGCGTCTCGAAGCCGTTCAATGGCATCGCGAATCGACTCACCTCGCCCTTGGGGATACGCTTCCCGCAGCCGTTGCCGCAGCACACGGATGCGCTGGCAATCTTCGGCCAGATTGGCCAGATCCAGGAAAATGCTGAAGGCACGAATGACGATGCGCAGCTGATCATGGTCGAGGCCCGCAATTACCTGCGCCATTTCGGCCGCAGCCCCCGGCCGGCCACTGCGTCGATCCCAGGCCAGGCGACGAAGTCGTTCGACCAGGTCCAGACTCTCCGGGCCGTCAAGATCATGGATTGTGTCACCGAGCAGCTCCCCGAGCATCGCGATATCTTCGCGCAGCGGATTCTCTCGTTTCGTGACCATGCGCATCGACCTTTCTCCCCTTCACCGCCGGTGTTTCCTCTTGCGACGGCTTCGTCCTGCTGCCTCCTGCCATCTCCTCCTTGGGCGCGTCACGCCCGCTCAGGCGACGGTGTGATTTTGTTGACGCTCCGCAACGAGCGGTCCAACTGATGCGTGCGCGCAATCGCGCGGGAAACGGCCCGATTGAGCCGCTCGGCGGCCCGAGCAATACAAGTCGCCAGGTCCGCGTCCTGGTCCGTGATCTCCACACGCGCGGCGCGACGGAGTTTGACCGTGATGCGTAATGACTTGTCGATGCCTCGCCGGGGGCCATTGACATCCGACACGACAAGCGTCGCGCGATCCACGCGGGTGTCGAAGCGGGCCAGGGCAAACCGCAGGCGACGCTCGGCCAATTGACGCAGCTCTGCGTTCAGTAATCCGCCTCGATCGACGATGGACATTGACATGGCAGGCTCCTTCACCGGTCGTGCCGGTCACCGATGGGCCCCGCGGTTCCGCCTTGTGCGACTCACACGCGCACCGCTCGCGGGTCGTGGCAGTTTGCGGGAGCTGCTCTCCCCCAGCAGACGACCTACATTTCTATAGGCGAGCCGGCTACAATAAGCCAAATAGAAAATGTGGGGGCGATCCATTGAAAAAACGAAATGGAGCGGCAATCGGTGGACTGGCTTAACTATCATCATCTGCTGTACTTCTGGATGGTGGCCAAAGAAGGCGGAATCTCGCGCGCTTCACAGCAGTTGCATCTGGCTCAACCGACCTTGAGCAGCCAGATTCAGAAGCTGGAAAAGACGATGGGAGCAAAACTGTTCGATCGCGTCGGCCGATCCATGGTGCTGACCGATACCGGCCACCTCGTTTATCGCTATGCCGACGAGATCTTCTCGCTGGGACGTGAGCTCACCGACACACTCAAAGGCCTTCCGGTTCAGGGCGTCCTGCGCCTGACGGTCGGCGTACCCGACGCGCTCCCCAAGCTGATCGTCTATCAGCTGCTCAAACCGGCGCTCGAACTGGAAGAGCAGGTTCAGCTGGTCTGTTATGAAGGGAAGGTCCACGAACTGCTGGCCGATCTGGCTTTGCATCGGCTGGATATCGTGTTGGCCGACTCACCCCTGACTCCGGCCACCCACATCCGGGCGTTCAATCATCTGTTAGGGGAGAGCACGGTGTCGATTTTCGGGACTCCGGCTCTGGCCAAAAAATACGAGCAGGGGTTCCCGCATTCTCTGCACGGAGCTCGTCTTCTTCTACCCACTCAGAACACGTCGCTGCGACGAGCTTTGGAACAGTGGTTCGACGCTCTGGACATTCGGCCGCAGGTGGTCCACGAATTCGAGGACAGCGCGGTGCTCAAAGTCTTTGGGCAGCACGGGGAAGGGATGTTCGCCGCTCCCACGGCCATTGCCGACGAAATCTGCCGACAGTACGGTGTGCGAAGTGTGGGGCGGATCGACGACGTGAAGGAGCAGTTTTATGCGATCTCGGTCGAGCGACGTCTGAAGCATCCCGCCGTGCTGAAGATCTCACACGCCGCGCGCAAGACCCTCTTTCGTTCGCCTGCGGTCCGGTGATTCCTCAGGAAGGACCATGTTCCAGTGACCGTCCATTTCCTGACCGCGGTTTCTCTGCCTTCATCCTTCTGCGGTTGGATGTTCGATATTCTGCGGTTGAGGCCTCTCTTGAGCGGCATCCACTTGAGGAATCTTTGCCGGCGTCTGTTACCTGCAGCCAATGATGTCCGACTCCCCGCGGCTTGAACCGCAGAATGTCGAACAACGAATATCGAATGTCCAAGGGGGGAAGACCGGTTGGTACCGCATGCGACGCAAGGTGGCTTGTCACGAACAACCGACCTACACCTGGCGTGAACGACTCCGACATAACCGCGGTACCCGGGGCTATTGAACGCAACCGCGGTCAGGACGTGAGCCACGCTCACAAGAACGGCTCTCTGATGCAGCAGATTCCCCAATCATTACTCGGGCCATTGGTCCCGGCCTTTCAACTTCCCAGATTAAGTGCGGGCGGGACCGAGCTTTGAGTTTTTCTAACTTTCCGCGACAGGGAATCTATTGGTCATCGGGCACCCTCGGCTTATATACTGCCAGCGATGTCCGGAAAGACGGCGAAGCCGAGCGGTCTCGGGCGTCACTCAGCACGGTGTGCGGTGTGGTGGGATGACTGGCGTCCGTCTCAGGCCCCGTCGTTACCCGCGATCGCGCATACCGCGTGGCGTATCGAATCAACCCGTTAGCAGGAGTCGTCATCATGTGGAAAGGCGTGTTGTTGGGCGTGTCGGCAGTGATCACCGGCCTCGTCGCAGGCAGCCTGGTGTCACATCAATCGCCGTTACCGCTGCATGCGATGACGGCTCACGGTACCGATAAGAAGACGATGGTCACCGTGCCACTCGACCAGGAATTGGAGGCCGTGGTGGCCCTGGATCATGTGACCTGCGATCTGACGGCCTACGTCCTGGAACGATCGACCGGCAAATTCTTCATTCAGTACCGTTACAACGTGGCCAATGACTTCCCCTTGCAGGCCGGAAAGAGGCCGCGATTCCTGATGGTGGCGGGACAGGCGAACTTTCGGCAGTTCACCGGCAACGAGCGAATTGCCGATGGAGTCATCTATGTATCCGAGGAAGATTCGGGGCAGGTCGTTGCCTATGGCCTGCCGTGGAATACGCAGCTTCGGGCCAATACGACGTTACCGCAACGCCGTACCTTCATTCCCCTGGACTATGCCCAGACCCGCTTCCTGCACGTCCCCGCCAACTGAGTGACCGGGCGTGGTCCGGGAAGTCGTGCAGGGGAATGACGGATGGCATGACCAATGACGAAGTACCCAATGACCAGTGGACTGACGAATTTCGAATACCGATCAACCGGCCACCCGACACTTGGCGAAACCGATTCCGGTTCAACGATGCGCTACGTGGTCTTCTTTCGTCGCGGGTGACTTCGTCCTTTGACACCGTCCGCGGCATACCGCGGCATCGCGCCGGGAAAAAATGCCGGGATGGACGTGAAGAACACCACGAAGGGGCCGCAAAGGCCTTCAGCGACCGATCATGCACCCCTTCTCACCAAGGGGACGGCAATCGGCTCCCCTTCTTCGTGCACTTCGGGTCCTTCGTGGTGATGGAATCTCACGTTCCATGGCGCCACGAATCACAGGCCGTTGGAAAAGTCCTGGCGGAACTTGGCGATCAGTTTCGTGGTCCAGTCGCTGGTAGGCACCAGACGCCCCACGAAGAACCGGAGTACCTTCGGTTCTTCGCAGAACTTCAGGCCGCCAACCAGCTGGCGGTTCCGATACAGCCATTTGACACGATCTTCCACAAACTTGACCTGTGAGAGCGTGAACACGCGCCGCGGCATGGCCAGACGCAGCAGTTCGACTTCCGACGGCACGTCGTTGCCATTCGCATCGCGATCCATCGAGATCGTACCACGTTCCATGCCTCGGATGCCGCCGACGATGAACAACGCGGCTCCCAGAGCGCCGGCAGGATATTCGAGCTGCGGGACGTGCGGCAGAAACCCTTTGGCATCCAGATGACAGCCGAGTCCGCCGGCTGGAGTCACGACCGGTATACCCGCCGCGTCCAGGTTGTCGACCAGGTACTTGATGAACTGCGGCGATTGGCTGATCATCTGCATGTCGAGCGTTTCTTTCAGTCCGACCGCCATCGCCTCGATCTCGCGGACCGACATGCCGCCATAGGTCAAGAAGCCCTCGAACAGCGGCACCAGGTCACGCATCTTGAGATACAGTTCCTTACTCTTGGTGGCGATGCCGCCACCACGCGTGCAACTCACCTTACGACCGGAGAAGTAGATGATATCGGCCAGATCGCACATCGTGCGGATGATCGACTTGATCTCGGCCTTCTCGAACTCTTTCTCCCGCGTCTTGACGAAATAGACGTTCTCGGCGATCAGACTGATGTCGAGCACCAGGAGCAGCCCGTTCTCATCGCATACCTGGCGGACCTCACGGATATTCGCGATCGAGAAGGGTTGACCACCGATCAGATTGGTGCCGGCTTCCATCCGCACGTACGGAACATTCTCCTTGCCTCGCCGGGCGATGAGCGCTTTGAGCTTGTCAATGTCCAGGTTCCCCTTGAACGGATGGTCGCTCTTGATCTTCAGCGCCTCGTCCGTGAACAGCTCCTCCACACGGCCACCGGCCAGCTCAATGTGAGCTTTGGTTGTCGTGAAGTGGAAATTCATCGGCACCACACCGTCCTTGGCGACGAATACCTGGCTGATAATGTGCTCGGCCGCACGCCCCTGATGAACGGGCAGGAAATACTCCGTCCCCAGGATATCGACGATCACTTCGTACAGACGCATGTAGGAGGCCGAGCCGGCATAGGCGTCGTCGGCCACCGACATCGACGCAATCTGCTGATCGCTCATCGCGTTCGTGCCGCTGTCGGTCAACATGTCCAGGAAGACATCCTGGTTCTGCAGCAGAAAGGTATTGAAGCCTGCTCCTTCCACCGCCTGGAGACGCTGCTCCACAGGAAGCAGGTTCAGTTTCTGGACGACTCGCACCTTGTGCATTTCGAGCGGAACATACTCACCACTGGCAAACTGAATGCTTGATTCCATAGTGCTTCCGGGGCTGGGTTTACGAGAAAAGGAGGGGGTCGGACCGATACGGGTGAATGATTAGACAGGTTGGAATTGAAAGCTCGCGCCAGATGCTACCATGCCAAACCGTGAAAGGCAATATTCTTCCCGGTCTGATCGCGGGTAGCCCGGTCATTTCGCACCGGATTCTACCTCTAATCGTTACACAGCGACCTTCTGACCGCGTGACCGGTTGTTCGACCATCGCTCGACTGGGATGGGCGAAGTCGTCCACCGGACGAGTCCGCCGCAGGACGGGCTGAGAAGTGGCGGTGGGCAGTTGCGATTGTCCCTGTGATCTGTCACAACTGGTTGCTTGGACCACTATTGAGGGAGAGCCGCTCATGCGATATGGCAGTCCTGTTCGGCATGTTTGTACCCTTGGCATCACACTCTTGCTGCTGCAGATACGAGCCGTCGCGTGGGCTGACGATTCCAGCGGGGGCGCGTCTGCACCTGGTAGGGCTCTCTCGGCCGAGGCCTTGCAGGGTTGGCTGCACGGACCAATACAGCTCAGCGTGCGCAGCGAAGTCACCGACGCCACGTGTCACATCGAGATGGAACCTGGCACCGAGTTGCACTCATCGCTCGGCCCGCTCCCGCTGGTGCTCAACGCTCGCTGGGAGGTCGTGCCTGAAGGCTTGCACTGCCAGCTGGACTTCAGCAGCGATGAGTCGCGCAGCGGGTATACGGTGACGCTGGAGTTGCCGGTGCTGGCCGAAGATCGCGAAGTGTTCACTCCCAGCGAACGTGGCGTCATGTCGCTGGCGGTCCAGCCGACGTTCGAACCGGTTCGGTACGGGCATATGGGCTGGAATGACGGACGCTTCTATGTGCTGCCGTTAGTCTCGGTCTTTCAGCCCACGGTCGATCAAGGACTGACCATCGCACTGGAGCCGGATACCAATATTCCTCATCTGCAGGTTTCCTGGCAGGATGCCAAAACGCTGCGACTGCAGTTGGCCCATCGCGGCATGGGGGGCGGAATCCCGTCACCGCTGCGCATCCTGTTCTATGCGCACCAGGCCGACTACCGCAGTGTGTTGAGGAGCTACATTGCGGAGTTTCCCCGCTACTTCCAGCCGCACCAGCCTCGTGGCCCCTACGAAGGAGCATTCTGGTACCATCACATTCACGAACATCCCGATTTCGAAGAGATGTCGCGTCAGCACGTGCGGTTCATCTGGTCCAGCTTCTGGTTTACGCACCTGGGCGAGTATCTCCCGGACGAGCCGGAGTGGTTTCCCTTCACGTACGCCAAGTGGTGGGCGCTGCAGGAACCGATGAACGATGGCAAGATTCGCGATTTTGCGCGAGCCATGCATGATCACGGCATGGGTGTCTTCGCCTATTTCAATGTCACGGAATATGGTGGTGCCGGAGGTAAGGAGGGAGATGAAGCGGAGGCGGCGAAACTGCTGCAGGAGCAGTTTGCCGACGCTTTGATGAAAGACGAGGCGGGCCGAGCGATTCCCACCTGGGAAGGCGCGATGGCCATGAACGCGCGACGCGATTGCGCCCTCTTTCCGGCGTTGGCCGATCAGGCTCGCCGCCACCTCCAGCGGTTGCCGGAGCTGGACGGCTTCATCATCGATCGGCTCGACTGGGGAAGCCACTACGATTACGCCCACGACGATGGCCTGACGATGTTCGGAAAGCGACGTGCGGAGAACATGGCCGGGCCGGTCGGGGTGGGAGTGGCGGAGGTCTGCCGGCAAGCGCACGAAGCCGGCTGGCGCGTGTATGTCAACCAGTTCTGGCGAGTGGAAATGCTCTGCGACGTGGACGGTTACTGCCACGAGAGTGACATTGTGCGTGGGCTGGGTTATCTGGCTCCATTGCGGCCCGCATCGGCCTGGCACATGCGCAAAGCGTATCAGGGGGACCTGCTGCAGTTCGAAGGGCAGTTGAAGAACCGACTGCAATTCGCGATTCAGCCGCAAATGATCGCTCACCAGTTTCCGATCTCGCAACAAGGCCCGGATCCTGAGGCGGCCGATCTGCTGGAGATCTATGGGCCATTGTTCGCTGCGTTGGATGGCAAGATCCAGGTTCTCACGCCTCACTGTGTTTCCGCCACCGACGCCAACGACGTCAATCTGTTCCTGAATCGTGGTGGTCAGCTGGTGATGCCTCTCACGTCACGCACCCGGTTTCTCTCGCGGAGAGTGGCAGCCACCGAAGACGTGACCATCACGCTGCGGCGTCTCGCCGACTATTCGTCATGGGAGGCTTCCGGTGACAATGGATCGGCAGTGCCAGAACGGCGCGGCGTTGCGGTGCCGCGGTGGGCGTGGGTCCTTTCAGCTGATCAGACGCCGTATCGAGCGGACATTGCGCTGCGCGACGGTGAGGTCGACATCTGTGTGGCCCGGCACGGGACCGCGTCGGTCGTCGTCGCCGGAAGCGGGCCTGCTCCCCAATTCGACCAACAGGAATCTCAGCGTCTGGCGTCTCAACGAGATCAGCTCTTTCCGCCTCCGCCGGCTCGCACGACCACCGCGGCGGCCGCCGCTCCGGACTGGTCCGCAGTACGTGGGGCAAGACTGGCCATAGCCGGCGTGCAACTGGGTGAGCCAGGGCCCGTGAAGATCCTGTTTCAAGGACGCACGCTCGGTGAACTGCGCGACGTACCGGTCGTGATTCCGGTGACCGTGCAGGCGGAGGACTCGTTGGCGGTTGAGCTGCAGACGGGAGATGAAGGGACGTGGTTTCTGCCGCACCGTATTCGCTTGCTGGCTCTGCTGGCCGACGAACACCAAGGCCAGGCAGCGGAGTGGTTGTGGGGGGACAAGGTCGAAGTCATGCCCGGTTCGGGCCGCTATCGTTATCCGCTGCAGTGGCGTGCTCCTGAACGTCTGCCGACGTTGGCCGGTCGATTCGAACAGCGCACTGCCGATCGGCAGGGCAAGTGGACGGGGCACTTTGGCAAGCTGGCTGCCTGGATACCGGCGGTGAACCTGCCGGTCAGTCCGCATCGCTACGAACTGCAAGCAGGTGGTCAGCCGTTTGTGTGGCAGCACGAGTGCGATGATGATCGTGTTCTCAGCCGGCCGGCGGAAGCCGATTCGACAGAACAGGTGACGGATCCTCGACCCGCGACCTGCTGGTTTGCCAGCGAGGCTCTTCCGCTGACGATCACTCCCGCCGATGACGCTCCCTACCGAGTCACGCTTTACCTGCTCGACTTCGATCGTAATGGGCGGGCGGTGCAAGTTGTGCTGGAGGACACCTTTGGCACGTACGTCGATTCGCAAGAGGTATCGACCAGCGAAACCGCGCAAGGGATCTACCTGTCATGGACCGTAGCGGGTGAAGTGACCATAACGCTGCGCAAACTGGCCGGCTTCAATGTGGTAGCGTCCGGGGTCTTTGTCGATCGGCCGGACTCCGCGCAGTGATGCCCTGTCTGTCGAGGACGAAATCGTGAAGCATCGTGAACGCGTCTTACTGGCGCTCGAGCATCAGCAGCCCGATCGCTGTCCCATGCAGATCAGTTTCACTCCTGAGTTCGCCCAACGTCTGCGCTCGCAGTTGCACATGTCGGGGCAGTTGGAGCACAATCCGCACGGTGGCGGGAATACCTATGAACTGGAACGGGCGATCGGAGAGGACATGCTTCTCACCTCGGTCGGTTGGGCCAATTCCTACTACCAGGCCTCCCGGCCGTACACCGATGAATGGGGCGTCGGTTGGGCTCCCTCCACTTACAACACGCCGTTCGGATCGGGTATCTATACCGAAATCGTCTCTCACCCGCTGGCCGATGCTCGACAACTGGACCGTTATCGAGCTCCTGATCCCAACCGTCCCGAGCTCTATGAGGATGCGCAGCATCTATTGAACGAGCATCGCGATGAGTATTTCATCGTCGGCGTTACCGTCACGACCATTTTCGAGACTGCCTGGGCTCTGCGTGGATTGACCCAGCTGCTGATTGATCTGGCGACCGCTCCGGATCTGGCCCATCACATCCTCGATATTCCCTACCATTATCATCTGGCCGCGGCCAAACGGCTGGTCCAAATGGGAGTCGATATGATCTGGACCGGTGACGACGTAGGTACTCAGGTCGGCATGATGATATCGCCGCAGCACTGGCGGGTCTTCCTGAAACCTCGCATGGCCGAGTTCGTCAGCGAGGTCAAGGCCATCAACCCGCAGGTCAAAGTCGCCTATCATTGCGATGGCGATCTGCGGATGATCATACCGGAGCTCATAGAGATCGGGATCGACGTACTGAATCCGATCCAGCCTGCTTGCCTCGATCCTGCGGAGATCAAGCGACAATATGGCGATCGGCTCTGCTTCTGGGGCTCGCTGGACGAGCAGCACACGCTTCCCTTTGGCAGGGCGGAGGATGTACGTCGCGAGGTACGGATGCGACTGGAGACCATGGGCCGCGATGGCGGCCTGATTATTGGCCCCACCCATCACGTCCAGCTGGATACCCCCATGGAAAATTTCTGGGCCATGGTGGATACGATTCGGGACACACGCTATCCGGCGACATAGCTTGAGAAGCGGACAAAGAACGTCAGCAGCAGCGTCAAAGACCCCGCAAATCATCGGATCTCTCGACCAACCGCCATGGTTCTTGTCCGTTTCTTAGCACCGGACAAACTGCCTGGTACGTCCAGTGACTCACTGGCGTTGAACCGGTGGCCGCGCAGGTCACCGAGGCGTCCGAACCGCAGAATGTCGAACAGAGAATGTCCAGCTACCAAAGGTCGAATCACGTGGGCCGTCCTCACCGATTGCTCGACTGTTGCGTGCGTTAGGCCGCCACTTCCTCTTTCCGTCTGCGGCCGCTTGTTCGATATTCTGCGGTTTTCGGTCGGGTTCTCAGTGCAGAAAGATGCGAGCGAAACGGGGCCCAGCGGGCGTTGCCTGCTCTCGTCTCGTTCGCCGTAGTGTCCGGTCAGGCGAGCATGGGACTCACTGGCTTCAGCCGGCAATGACTATGCCCATTCCTGCCGTGCCCCCCCTCCCACTGGTCGGCGCACAACCTGCCCGGTAGACTACTGGGCCGGATTCCCAGTGGCGGCCGGATTCCCAGTGGCGGCAATCGGTGGAAATGGCGAATAACGAAGGCAGGCCGAGTAACGGGTGGTAGTCGAGCTGGACGCACATTGCGTTAAGTTGGCGGCAGCTGGGTTCGTCATTCGTCATTCCGTGCCGATGTAGGTGAATCGCGCACGGTCATCTTGTGGTACTGTATCTCAGGTGCAATTGGATAACAGACTTGGTCGGAGGGCTGTTGTATGTCGGGTCATGGTAATTCGAAATCGTCACTGTCGCCGACCACACGCTATGCGGTGGTCTCGTTTTCGGATGGGCGAGAGGCGGCAACTGAGCGTCGTCGCGGTTTTCCGTTTCGATTTCCGCGAGATCCGCGGCAGCTGGGAGGGTGCTTCACGGTACAGGAAAATGCTCTCAGACTGCTGCGATTCTTCTATTTCGAGCGGCGGCTGGCACAGGCCTTGGGTTCATGGACGCTGGCCATACCCGAGTTTGAAGTGAAACTGGAAACAGGGCGTCATATCTTCTATCACGCCGATGCCGCCTACACACTGCGCACTCGTTTGAGCGAGCAGGAGCAGAGCCTGAAGACCATTGACGGCTATCGCAATGAGTCGATTGACCGGCTGATTGATGAGATGCTCTCGGCCGTTGATGCGCCGGAACTGCTGGTTGGAGTGCATCAGGTGGTGGGGCAAGCGCTCGAAACCGCCTATCGACACCACATCGACTTGACCGACCCTGTGGCTGATGCGCCTACGATCCGGGCTTTGAAGCGGATTCTCGTGGACTACGAACCAATGCTCCAGTGGGCGGATGCCGCCATCGCCGCCTACCTCGACGGAGGTGTGGACGAGAGTCGACTGACTGCCTGGCGTTGGCACCTGCAGCAGCTGCTGGGGAGTATCGGCGGCATCAGCGGAGCCGACCCGGCGATCTCCCCGCCCGACCAGCTGCGCATCGATGTTCGGCCTTACGAGCGAGGTACGGTGCCTCAGCGAGATACTCGCTTCACCACGTTCCATCACACCGGAGACTACGATGTGGCGGACGGCCAGCCGCGGTTTCCCAAGGAGTCCTACGAGAATCTCCGACTGCGGTTCATTCGAACGCAACGCGATGAAGTGGATGCCATCGAAGCATTTGGAACGTTCCTGTGGGATATCCGCTTCAGCAATTTTCAGGCGGAATACGACCTGGCGCGCATCACCTGGGACGAAGCCCGGCATACGGAAATCGGCCACCGCGCTCTGCTGGCTTCCGGCTACGATCCGTATGAACTTCCCAATCGCCTGACAGGCTCCACCTGCCGAGGGCCGATGGAGCCGGCCTTTGCCATGGCGGAAATCAATCTGTTTGGGGAAGTAGGGGTGCTGAAGACCATCAACAGCCTGATCGACAAAGCGCGCGATGAGAACGACACGGTGCTGGCCCACATCGCCGACTATATCCGTTCCGATGAACGGACACATGTCAGAAAAGGGCAGCACATCTTGCGCTGTATGACCGATCTGGGGAACCAGGAACTGGAACTGAGAACACGCGAGTTGTTCACCGAGTGCCTGATCAGTCTGGGGGCGATCACCAGGGACATGGATATCTTCACCGTCTCACGTGAAGATCTGGAACACCTGGTGGGCGAGTAAGTTGCTCGTCCAGTAATCCGTGAGCTCGGCGTCCTCGTCGCGCTGGAGTTGGGACGCCGAGTGAAACGGGTCACGAACGCAGGGGCCACGAACGCAGGGACTCGTCGCCTGCTCGAGTCCCAAGCGTGTCGCGTCGGGCGATTGGGGAGCGTGCGCCGCTCAATAGAATTCGATCCCAAAGAGCTTGGCCTGTTTGAGCTGGAATCGCAGGACGACGGGATCTCCCTGATGATTCAGATCGCCATCACCGCGCCAGGTGACTGGCAGCGCCAAGCCGTCACCGATCAACCGATCGCTCTCGCTGAAGGTGCGACCCGGGATGTCCTCGCCGGTGCCGAATCGGCGTACGGCTACCTGGATCGAGCCGGTCGGTTTGACGCTGGCATTGACTCGGATGCGATCACCGCGGGGAATGACAGCGACCGTAGCGAAGGAGCCTTCGTCGTCGCACTGCAGGGCGACCAGGCGTCCGCGGGGCCAAGTGGCCATTCCTGAGACACTGGGCACACCGGGAAACAAGCCTTTGCGCTGGGTGAAGTCGCGCCCGGGGTATTTGTGAGGAATGGGATTGCCACCATACGTTACCGCCCACCGGTCACCGGGATATTCCAGCAGGTTGCCACTGGCAGCCACGTATCCACCGTCACTGCTGCCGGGAGGTCCGGTTTCGATGACCGGGCCGCCCGGCACTCTCGACCAGTCGACGCCGTCTGCGCTGGACAACAGCCAGGTCGAACCTCCGTCATTCTCCAGTTCCCAGATCCAGGGGAACATCACATGGTTATCCGCAATACCGGGCAGCGTCGTCTTACCGTTTGTATAGTACAGGTGCGAGGGAGCCATGTCGGCGCCGGTGGACACGACCACTTCCACCTTGCCGAAATGTCGGAAGTCCTGGCTGACCGCTCGACCGATCGAGCGTCGTCCCACTCCGATCCAGCTGTCGATGTTCTCGGTTTCTCGTCCGGGCGCTTTGGTGTTCACCTGCCAGGCACGCACATAAGCCACGTATTGCTTCTGATCCTCGTCGTAGTAGCAGGTATTGAGGGTGTCGGCATGCTGGATCATCAGCGGTTCGGGGAGCGACTGCCAGTGGATTCCGTCGGGCGAGACGGCGCCGAACACGGCCACGACGCAGCGAAAGCCTCCCACGTCGGTGCGACGGGCCATCGTGTCGACTTCGTCGGGATATTTGGCGGCGAAGGCCTCCCACTCCTGATCGGTGATGATCCCGAGGTAGATCATCTTGTACCGCTCCTGTTCCGACGAAGGATCGACAAACACGCTTCCTCCGTGAAATCCACGCACCGATCCGTCCAAGTCGCCGCGGAATACGATGTTGTTGTTGCTGGAACCGGCATATTCGAAGAGTCCCAGCTGGGGAGTCTCCCAGGTCACGCCGTCGGTCGACTCGGCGTAACAGATATGGGAGTTGTATCCGGGCAGAATCCGGTCCTTGCTGCTGAACGGTTCCGGACTGTCGCACGGGCCGAGTGTGTACCAGGTCTTGTATTTTCCCTGATCCCACACCTGAGCGCTCATTTGCCCGGGCTGAAACGGAACCTTCTCGGCCGGCTGAGCGACGAGCCGGATGCCCCGTGGCATGTCACTGGTTTCGAAACGAGCCGGACGCGTGCCGTCTCCGGCCAACCATGCGCCGACGTTCTTCTCCGCCTCCGTGGCGTCCGGGGCCAACTCGATCCGCCAGCCGAAACTTCCCTGCCGCACATACTTCCAGCTCGTAAAGTACATGAAGTTGCTCCGCAACTGAACCGGTTCCCCGTAGTATCGGTCCACCTGGCCCAGGGCAGGCAAAGGGGTCACCGCCAGCAGCAGCCCGACAGCCGCACCGCGGAGGCAGCAGAGAGTTCGTGTCATTGTGTGAGGTTCCTTTCGTTAACCACCACCACCGAGTTCCTCGTACCGCAATTCGTAACAGTGAGAACAGAGGCCGACGCCGTCCAAGGAGAGCGCCGTCAGAACCAGGACACCACAGGACGAGCAGCGGTTCTTCTCGTGCTGACGTGTATGATAGCTGAAGACGAGCAGGTCGTGTGTCAATCCGTTGGCGTCCATGGCATGATCACGAAGAACGGCTTCTTCTTCGAAACCCAACCGCTCGAACAGGTTTCTGGCGCCTGTCTGGCCTGGAGTCATGCGAGCCACTAGCTTGGTCACTCCCAGTTCCAGCGCCTGTTCAAAGACGAGTTCGAGCAGCAGACGTCCGATGCCGATTCCACGGTGGGCCTCCGCCACAACCACCCGCAGTTCCACTACGTGCCGCGTCCACTGAGCGACTCCGCGGTCAATCGTAGCGTAGCCGACGATCTGCCGATCGAGCCAGGCGAGGATGGTGTAGAGCCGTCCATCGGCGACGTCGCGAATCCACTGATCGACAACGGCCCCTTGAGTGATGTCACGATCCAAAAAGAGCAAGTCTTCCTCCGGCAGGTTGCGGGCAAAACTGAGCATCGCGTCGCGACTGTCCGCCCGCAACGGTCGAACGGTAATGATCTTGTCGTGCAGAGAGAACCGCATCGGTTCGACGTGTTCGCGTTTAGCTGGCTGGTTCATAAATTTGCACCATGTTCAGAGGAACCGAGGTTACGACCGTCTACGACGGACTCAGTAGCGTGGCAATTTTCTTCTTCAGAGTGTCGAAGTCAACAGGTTTCTCCATGAAGTCGGTGATCGGCAGCCATTGCGGATCGATGTCCTTCTGGCTGAAACCGAGCGGAAACTGCTGATTCACGGCGGTCAGGAGCAGGATTGGGACCTGAGCCGAACGCTTGCGCAGCGAGCGGGCCAGCTCGAATCCGCCACTGGGATTCTCCGGAAACATCACGTCCAGGATGACGGCGTCCGGCGTCCGCTGGGCGAACCGCATCTCCCCCAGGTGCGTGTCGTACTCCAAAGCCACTTCGTGACCTTCCCCCCGGCAGACCGTGGCGACCGCCTCCGCGAAGTCTTCGTCATCGTCAATGATCAACAAATAGGCCATGAGATGCTCCCTGCCAAAGGTTCAGTAAGCCCCGCCGTTGTTGGGCGGGAAGTCGAGTGAGAAACGAGTTCCCCAGCCGGGTGCGCTTTCCACCAGCACGTTGATCCGCATGTTGCGAGCCACGTGACGCACAATGGCCAGGCCGAGACCTGACGACGCACGATTGTGCAGGGTCGCTTCGCTCGTGCGAAAGTAATCGTCAAAGATGCGTGGCAGCTTGTCCGAGGGGATGCCAATGCCTGAGTCGCGCACCGTGACCTGGGCCCCCTTCCCTGCTTCCTGGCTGCAACTCACCTGGACTGCCGAATCGTTGTGGGAATAGCTGATGGCATTGCTGAGAAGGTTTTCGCACAGCATTTTCACGAAGTCCTCCACGCCACGCACCTGGGCCGGCTCCAGATGCGACTCCACCTGTATGCCGCGCGCTGTAGCCGTCGGCTCGAATCGTTCCACCATGGCCTGCAGGAGTTCGTGGAGCTGGATCAGTGATACCGTATGCTGGGATTGCGCTTGTGACCTCAGGTTGGCCAGTTGCAGCATTTCCTGAATCTGCTGCGAAAGCATGCGAGCGCGGGCCGCGATCCGTTCCACCAGTCGGCGTGACGCTTCTGGCAGCGAACCACTGTAACCTCCCAGCAAGAGCTGCGTGTTGGCATGAATCGCCGCGAAGGGAGCTTTCAACTGGTGAGTCGTCTGCAGCATGTGTCGAGCGCGCTCCTGACTGCTCGCTTCCAGCCGCGCATTGGTGGCCGCCAACTGGTATTCCCTCGCCCGCAGTTGACTGGCAATGCGCGATACGAGGTACCAGATGGTGATCCAGATGCTGAGCAAGAACACGAGTTGCCAGTTCCACGGACCGGGATCATGGGCAGCGGCCAGGGGGGCGGCCATGTCACGAAAAGCGGATTGGTGGACCAGGACCCCCGCCCGCTCCCCCCACAATAACCCGAAATAGAGCAGAACGGAGATGGCTGTCACAACCAGGCTCGTCCATCGGGAGAAGAAGATGCAGGCGAGAATGATGTGAAAGAGGTAGGCGAACGGAGCGTATGTGTCCCAGCTTCCCAGGCAGTGGATCACGGCGGTGAGCACCAGCAGATCAACGACAATCTGACTCCACAACAGCGTCCGCAGACTGCCTGCGCGGGTCTGTGCCGACAACTGTCGCAACAGCTGTAGGTAGATGCCGTTGGCCACGGCCAGAATCGCCGCGCTGGCCCACAACCAGCCGGGGGCGAGCCGCAACCGGTAGTGCAGCATGACGTCCGGGAACAAAGCCATCCCGCCGGCCAGGCACAGAACCACGACGACGATCCAGCGGAGTTGGCAGAACCAGACGGAGTTCTGGTACATCAGGGACCAGTCGCGATGCAGGTCATAATCGCCGATGCCGGAGGGCTCCGGCGCACCGTCATCGGTCAGTGGCAGCCGATAGACGGCCACGCCGTTATCGTTCAGAGCTGTCGGGAGCTTTCCAGTCATGGTCCCTCAGCCCACTTCCCAGGTAGTCCCCGCATTCAGCAAGTCGTCGACGTCCCCTTGACCTCGTTGTCCGATGAGCGATTCGATCTGCGACATGAGCAGTTCGTCATACGTCGGCTTTTCCACATCGCGAAAGACTCCCAACGCCATGGGGAAGTGAGGTGGCTCGAGGGCGGCCAGCAGCGCAGCCAGAGCCGGTGAAGGTGCTTTCATGTCGTGTACGAGCAGTTCCTCTTCACGCGCCTGTTCCGTCTCCAGATCGACGAGAAGCGGAGCCAGATTGCGCTCGGCGATGCCCTTGTGCCCGCCGGGGCCAAATCGCAGGGGGGCTCCGTGACGCAGGAAGATACGATCGTCTTCATCGGCGTCCCGCCCCACGAGTGTGTCAAAGGCTCCGTCGTTGAAGACGCGGCAGTTCTGCAGGATCTCGACAAACGAGGTTCCGCGATGGCGGGCCGCTGCTTCCAGCGTTTCATGCAGGTGCGCCGGATCGGTGGCAATCGTGCGAGCAACGAAGGTCCCCTCGGCCGCCAGTGCCATTTGAATCGGACGCAGCGGCTGCTCGATCGTCCCCATGGGGCTCGACTTCGTCTTCTTGCCGAACTCCGATGTCGGAGAATACTGGCCCTTCGTCAGGCCGTAGATCCGGTTATTGAACAGCAGGATATTCACGTCGACGTTGCGACGAATGCAGTGAATCAGATGATTCGTACCGATCGACAGCCCATCGCCATCGCCCGTCACCACCCAGACCGAAAGGTCGGGATTGGCGCATTTGATCCCCGTGGCAACGGCCGGCGCTCGCCCGTGGATCGTATGGAACCCGTACGTCTGCATGTAATAGGGGAAGCGGGACGAGCAGCCGATGCCCGAGACGAAGACAAACTTCTCCCGGCGGATGCCGAGGTCAGGCAGCAGTTTCTGGATCTGTGCCAGAATGGAATAGTCGCCACAGCCGGGACACCAGCGGACTTCGCGCCCGGACTGAAAGTCCTTGCGCGTCAGCGTCCGCACGCAGTCGTCGGCATTGCTCGTGCTCTCGGAACAGTTGAGGGAAGAAGTCACATCAGTCACGACTTAATACCTCCTGAATGGCGCGACGCACCTCGCGGATCAAGAAGGGGCGTCCCTCGACCTTGTTGAGCTGGCAGAACTCGGCAGAGAAGCGGTCTCGCAGCAGCATCTTGAGCTGGCCCGAATTCGTCTCAGCGACCAGCACCCTTTGGAACCGCGGAAAGATCTCATGCAAATTGCGTGGGAGCGGATTGATGTGCCGCAGGTGGAGGTGCGACACGTGACGACCTTCCCGCTGCATTTCTCCCGTCGCGGCGGCGATCGCACCGTACGTGCTCCCCCAACCGACGACCAGCACATCGCCACTTTCCGGTCCCACCACCTCGGCCAGCGGGATGTCGTTGGCGATACCCGCGATCTTCGCCGCTCGCAGAGCCACCATCTTGCGATGATTCTCGGCGTCGTAACTGACATGACCGGTCTCATTTTCTTTTTCCAGCCCGCCAATCCGGTGCTCCATGCCGGGGGTACCCGGTTCAACCCAGGGGCGAGCCAGTGTCTGCGGATCGCGACGGTAGGGGACGAACTGGTCGGCAGCCGGCTTGGAAGGCAACTGCAGGTCGGGGAGCGTACTGGAATCGGGAATTCGAAATGGCTCCGCCGTATTGGCCAGAAAACTGTCGCTTAACAGCAGGACGGGAGTCATATACTTGGTGGCCAGACGGACTGCTTCCAGAGCCATGTAAAAACAATCGCCGGCGGTCGCGGCTGCCAGTACGACGGCGGGAGATTCGCCATGCCGGCCGTACATCGACATCAACAGATCGGCCTGTTCTGACTTCGTCGGCATTCCGGTGCTCGGTCCAGCTCGTTGAACATTCAGCACGACCAGCGGCAGCTCAGTCATCACGGCCAGGCCGATCGCCTCGGTCTTGAGCGCCAGCCCCGGGCCGCTGGTTCCCGTGATTCCGATCGCCCCGGCAAAGGACGCCCCCAGGGCAGCACAACAGGCGGCGATCTCGTCCTCCGCCTGAATCACGCGGACGTCGAACTCCTTGTGTCTGGCCAGTTCATGCAACACTTCGCTCGCGGGGGTAATGGGGTAGCTGGCGTAAACCAACGGCCGACCGGTGCGTTGCGCCGCGACGAGGCACCCCAGGGCCAGTGCTTCGTTGCCCGTGACCCGGCGATATCGCCCCGCCGGCAATTTCGCTCGAGCGACCTCATAGCTTACGCGAAACAGCTCAGCCGTGTTGGCGAAGTTATAGCCGGCCCGCAGGCTCGCCGCATTCGCCGCCATGACCTCCGGGGTGCGCTGGAACTTCTTCATCATCCACTCCAGCAGCGGCTGAAGCGGCCGGTCGTACAGCCAGAGGGCAATCCCCAAGGCCAGGAAGTTCTTGCAGCGTTCACGCTGTACTTTCGACAGTCCGGAATCGAGGGTCGCCTCTTCATTCAACCGGGTCATCGGAACGGGAATCAACCGGTAGTCATCCAGCGTCCCGTCCTCGAGCGGATTCGCGTCGTAATGGGCCTTCTTCAAGTCGGACGGAGAAAACGCGTCTTGATTGACGATCACAATTCCGCCCGACTGAACCTCCGGCAGGCAGACCTTCAGTGCGGCAGGGTTCATCGCCACCAACACGAAAGGGGCATCACCGGGAGTGGTCACTCGATGATCGCCAAAACTCAGTTGGTAGCCACTCACACCACCCAACGTGCCAGCCGGGGCGCGGATATCAGAGGGATAGTCGGGAAACGAACAGATGGCGTTGCCGGTCATCGATGCCAGATCGGCAAACTGGCCCCCAATCAACTGCATTCCATCGCCCGAATCACCCGCAAATCGAACGGTCGCATGCTCCACCTGCACCAGTTCTTTTCCATCACCGACCAATTCGCCCATCGGATACCTTTCGTAGCGCATGCCCAAATTACGTCGCGGTCGAAAGCACTTCGCTCGGTCCTCGCCACAACGTCGCAAGACACCCAACCGATAGACACACGTGACACGCGTGAATGGGCTCCGCCAGATGACGCAGAGCTCTGACTCCGACCCCCGACTTCCGACTTCCGACCCAGGATGCGAGAACGCTATTGAAACCGAAATCCGTATCGGCGGCAAGCTGGATCGGCGGCTTCTGCCCCTTGTGGGGATCGCAGTGGCTGGGCTGCCAGGCGCTTCCTGCCGTCTTGCAATGCCCCGCGGCAGGTACGACAATCGCAGTCTGCGGGTGTGGCCGGCCACCGTTCGGGGAAATGACGCTTCCGGACGCCGGCTGTCCGCGTCGTACAGCCAGATACAACCGTAACGGGAGGTCCGCCATGAGCGAAACCACACAACATGTCTCCTCACGTCGTGAGTTCTTGAAAGATGCCGGCCGCATTGCGGCCGTAACCACTTTGGCGGGACTGGCCGTTCCGCACGTCCACGCAGCACAAGACAGCACCATCCAGGTCGTCCTGGTCGGCTGCGGCGGGCGAGGAACCGGTGCCGCCGACAACGCGCTGAATGTGAAGCAAGGCCCGATCAAACTGGTCGCGCTGGCCGACGTGTTTGAAGACCGAGTGAAGAGTACCTATGGCGTCTTGAAAAAAACATTCGGCGACCGAGTGGACGTGCCGGCCGAACGGCAGTTTGTCGGCTTCGATGGTTATAAGAATGCGATGGACTGCCTCAAGCCCGGCGACATCGCCATCTTCGCCACACCCCTGGCCTTCCGCTGGGTCCATTTCGGATACGCCATCGACAAGGGCTTGAATGTCTTCATGGAAAAGCCCGTCACCGCCGACGGCCCGACCTCCCAACGCATGCTCAAGCTCGGCCAAGATGCCGAAGCCAAGAACCTGAAGGTCGGCGTGGGCCTCATGTCGCGTCACAGCCGCCACCTGCAGCAGCTCCATGACCGCATCCAGGACGGCGCACTGGGCGACATCACGACCATGTTCGCCTATCGGATGACAGGGCCGGTCGGGTCCGCTTTCTCCGGCAAGTGGCCGGGCACTCCCAGCGAACTGCTCTGGCAGATCCAGAACTTCCACAGCTTCATCTGGGCCAGCGGCGGCTGTTTCAACGACTTCTACATCCACGTCATTGATCATTGCTGCTGGATGAAGAACGATTGGCCGGTCAAGGCCCAGGCGTTGGGCGGACGGCATTATCGCGGCCAGTGCGTCGATCAGAACTTCGATTCCTATTCTGTCGAGTATACGTTCGCCGACGGCACCAAACTGATCGCCGACGGACGCTGCATTGCCGGCTGCACCGACATTTACAAGAGCTATGCACTGGGCACCAAGGGCATGGCCGTCGTTTCGAACGCAGGTGACTGTGGACCACCCTCCAGCATCTATAAGGCCTTCAACCCGAAACGCTCGGATCGGACCTGGGAATCCGAAGCTCCCGCCGACGAAGGCAACCCGTACCAGAACGAATGGAATGATCTGGTCGACGCCATTCGTAACGACAAGCCGTATAGCGAGGTCGAGTACGGCGTGAAGGCCAGCGCCGTGAGTTCTTTGGGACGGCTGGCAGCTCATACCGGCCAGGAACTGCTGTTCGAGGACTTCCTCAATTCCGAGAACGAGTACGCTCCAGGCGTCGACCAGTTGACGATGGATTCACCCTCGCCATTGCCCGCCGACGCGAACGGCTTGTACCCGATTCCGCAGCCCGGCCTCATCAAGGAAGGCAATTTCTAAGACGACGTTGACACCTACTTCGGTCGGCGCGATCCGCCGCGTCGACGGTGTGAAGTCAGCCAATCACTCAGGGGAGTCGACCTGACGCCGCTTCGTCAGGGCGGCTCCCCTCGTTTGTTTGACGCAGCCCTGCGCCCGCCAAGCTGTAGCCCTGCTCGCGCAGAGCATGGGCGCATCGCCATGCGACTTCTACTTCCCCGCGGTCTGCGCGACCGCAGCCACTTGCGCGCAGAGCTGTAGCCATGCTCGCGCAGAGCATGGGGGCATCGCCATGCGACTTCTACTTCCCC
>JBGSHS010000164.1:0-69337 GCA_041752115.1 Pirellulaceae bacterium
AGCTGGCCTTCACGGCGGAAGAAGCGGTGGCTCGCACAGCCGCCGGTGAAAGCGTGTTGCTGGTGCGCAAGGAAACCAGTCCGGAGGATGTCGACGGGATGCACAGCGCCGCCGGCATTCTCACCAGTACCGGCGGCATGACCAGCCATGCCGCCGTAGTGGCTCGCGGCTGGGGCCGCTGCTGCGTCGCCGGTGCCGGCGAGATTCAGATCAATGATAAGGCGCGTAAGATCACGGTTGCCGGCAAGACCTTCAACCACAATGACGTCATCTCCATCGATGGTTCCACCGGCCAAGTGATGGAAGGCGAAGTGGCCACCATGGCCCCCAAGCTGTCGGGCGATTTCGCGAAAGTGATGAAGTGGGCCGACGGCCAGCGCACGTTGAAGATCCGGACCAATGCGGATACTCCGGAAGATGCCGTGCGGGCTCGTGAATTCGGCGCCGAGGGGATCGGACTGTGCCGGACAGAGCACATGTTCTTCCAGGAAGACCGCATCGCAGCCATGCGTGAGATGATCCTGGCCGAGACCCAGGCAGCGCGCAAGACGGCCCTGGCCAAACTGCTCCCTTACCAGCGAAAAGACTTCGTTGGCATCTTCACCGCCATGAAGGGACTGCCCGTCACCGTCCGTCTGCTCGACCCGCCGCTGCACGAGTTCCTGCCGCACGATCCCAAGGCGCAAGCCGAAATGGCCGAGCGACTGGGAGTCAAGCCGGCGGCTGTCAAAGCACGCGTGTCGCAGCTGCACGAAGCCAACCCGATGCTCGGACATCGCGGCTGCCGCTTGAGCGTCACCTATCCGGAGATCCTGGAGATGCAGGTCCAGGCCATCGTCGAGGCGGCAATCGCCTGCAAGAGCAAGAAGATCGACGCCCAGGCCGAGATCATGATTCCGTTGGTCGGTACCGCCGCTGAACTGTCCATGCTGCGCAAGCTGGCCGCTGAGACGGTGGAACGCGTCAAGGCTGCCAAAAAGTACACCGGCAAGCTCGACATCCTGATCGGAACCATGATCGAGATTCCGCGAGCTGCCCTGACGGCCGACAAGATCGCCGAGCACGCCGACTTCTTCAGCTTCGGGACCAATGACCTGACGCAGATGACGTTTGGCTTCAGCCGCGACGACGTGAATTCGTTCCTCCCCGACTACCTCAAGCAGGAAATCCTCCTGGTCGATCCGTTCCAGTCGCTCGATACCGAGGGGGTGGGACAACTGGTCGACATGGGAGTCACCAAGGGACGCAGCACGAAGCCGCAGTTGAAAGTTGGCATCTGCGGCGAGCATGGTGGCGATCCGGCGTCGATTGCCTTCTGCCACAAGGTCGGCCTGAACTACGTCAGCTGCTCTCCCTTCCGCGTGCCCATCGCACGCCTGGCCGCAGCTCAGGCGGCTCTGAAGGGCTAAGCTTCTCCAACGAAACGCGTCCAGCGGTCGCGCGTGGCCGCTGGACGCAATCACGTGACAAGCCGTATCGAACACACTCGGTGCGGCTTGGTCAGTTTCTGGCTCGTGGCGCTGGTTCTCAAAAGCCCGTGCCCACCGACAGGAGGCAAGCGTGGCGCACCTCCGTCCTGGTCTGCTCGGGCCAGATCGTCTCAGCCGACCTTGCGCAGCGTGCCGTGTTCGCTGTCGGCCACTGGATCCGGTATGGGCAGCATGGCTTCGGGTGGCGTTCGACGTTCCAGGGTGAACCCGCGTTTACCCCCAAGAAAGAACGAAGAGAAGGCCGCGGCCGGACCGGTCTGGAACTCATCCTGCAATCGCTCGAGCACCTCACGCCACGTCAGGCCCTGCCGATAAATGACCCGATAGGCGGCTTTCAACTGCAAGATCTCGTCGCTCGTGAAACCGCGACGGCGCAGGCCGATCAGATTCAGCCCGACAATCCGAGTCGTCTGACCATCGACCGTGACGTAGGGGGGAATGTCCTTCGTCACGTGGGACTGGCCGCCCACCATCGCGTGAGCTCCCACTCGACAGAACTGGTGAACTCCCACGGCCCCAGACAGGTACGCGTAATCGGCCACCGACACGTGCCCGGCCAGCATGACGTTGTTGGCCAGAATCGTGTGATGCCCGATCTGGCAGTCGTGGGCCACGTGCGCGTTGACCATGATCAGATTGTGATCACCAATCCGCGTCGCGGCCGTGTGAGTCATCGCCGCATGAATGGTCACGTTCTCACGAATCGTGTTGTGGCTGCCAACGATCAGGTCGCCCGGCTCGTGCTGAGCCAGATGCTGCGGACGTCCGCCCAGGATCGCTCCGTCTTCGACAATATTGCCTTGCCCCAGGCTCGTCTTCCCTTTGAGTACAACGTGGCAGGCCAGTTCACAGTGATCTCCCACCGTGACGCCCTCTTCGATCACGCAAAATGGACCAACCGAGATGTGGTCACCCAGCTTCGCTCCGGGATCTACTACTGCTGTAGGATGAATTTGATTCACCGTGACGCTCACCTATGTGAGAGAGGCATAACCCATGGTATTTCGGCACCTGTTGCCAGCGACCACGCCCGTTGCCAGCGACCACGCCCGCCAGGACGTGGGTGTGTGGTCGCACGTGAGTCCAGCCGCGCCCTCCGTCTGGCGACGGTAGCTATGCCTGACCGTGGTCACGTTCGCGGGACGCCTCGGCTCAGGTGTGTTATCGGTTGTAACGATTGTAGGGATCAATAGGAATTTTCCGCCGAGCGAACTGCCGCGCACTGGCAGGCCGGCGGCTGAGCCACATCCGCGGGGCCCGGCTTCGGCGGCGAGGACGCGCAGCTCCTGCAATGCACTCAATTGCGGGAGGTTGTGGTGGATGGGCGGACGGGGTGGTTTGCCGCGAGATGGACAACCTGGGGCGTCCAGCGGCTCACTCGGATTGGCTCGTGTGCGGCGTGGGGCCTCGGCGTGAGCGTCCGTGCAGCCGGTAGCTGCTGGCCGCTTCGAGCCAGGATCGGCCGTCACGTAATGGCGGGGGAAATAGGGAACGCGACAAGGCCACAATGCGCAGCGGTGTTGCGGCGGGCCTCCTCGGCGGTCGGAACCGCAGAATATCGGCCGGATCCAGACACCCCGCCGCCGGGACCGTTCCGCCCTTCGCGCCTTGGCGTGAGCAAGGGAGCGGAATAGGCTCACGCCAAGGCGCAAAGGCGCCATGAAGGCCGGGCCAGAGAGCGAGGGGCCTGAGCCTTACTGCATCACCGTTGCTGCAATGTCGCATTGCTGCATTGTCGCAATCCCTATTCATTCGCCACTTCCCTGCAGCGTGTCCTTCCCGGTCGCGGCGCCGGACGAAGCGGCTGCTGCGATCAGGCTGCGTCCCGCTTCGAGCCAGGCAGCCTCAGGGGCAGAGTGTCTGGTTTCGGTCTTTCTGGTTTCGGTCCTCCAAGCGACGCGACGGGCCGATTCGGTCAGGGACAGGCCGCCACGAAATGGCGGGGGCAATAGGGAATGCGACAATCGCCTCAATGCGACAATGCGCAGCAGTGATCCGGTGGCGATCTCAGCGCAGGGTCCTAGGTCCTAGCCTCGCCTGGTTCTTTCCCTTTGGACATTGGACATTCCTTGTTCGCTGTTCTGCGGTTCAGGCAGCCTCAGAGGCAGGGAGTCTGGTTTTGAGGCCTTCTCAGGCCGCCCTCGTGATTGTCGCATTGAAGCAATATGGCATTGTGGCAATCCCGATTCACATTCCACTTCCCACCGGCTTGTCCTGGCATGAAGCGACATACGAAAGCCACGAGTAGACAGCCTGCGCTGCCAGAGAGCGTGGGGCCGGAACCTCACCGCACCACCGTTGTTGCATTGTCGCATTGCTGCCTTGTGGCATTCCCCATTCCCCTTCCACCTCACAGCGGCCTGTGCTGAGAGGACCAAGAGCAGACGCCCTGCGTTTTCGGGCCCTGCGTTTTCGGGCCTCTTCCGCCATCGGAACCGCAGAATATCGCCATGAGTAGACAGCCTGCGCTGCCAGAGAGCGTGGGGCCGGAACCTCACCGCACCACCGTTGTCGCATTGCTGCATTGCTGCCTTGTGGCATTCCCCATTCCCCTTCCACCTCACAGCGGCCTGTGCGGAGAGGACCAAGAGCAGACGCCCTGCGTTTTCGGGCCCTGCGTTTTCGGGCCCTGCGTTTTCGGGCCCTGCGTTTTCGGGCCCTGCGTTTTCGGGCCTCTTCCATCATCGAAACCGCGGAATATCGACCACGGAACATCCAGTGTCCAAGGGGAAGAGAGTGACTCAGTTGGGAGGCGTCAGGTCCGCTTCTCTTGTGTGGACATTCTGCGGCTGGATATTCGATATTCTGCGGTTTCCGCCCTGTTCTCCTACGGTCGGTCGGCCGGTACCCTTAACGTCCCTGGGGTTGAGCGTGTACCATGGAGCGGGAAGCTGAGAGCGAACTCGCAGGCCCAGCAGCCTCCCCTAGCACCTCACGACGCGGGGCGTGCGGGCCGATACTTTTTCGGGCTGTCCACGGAACAACCCGTCCCATCTCGCCTTACACGACAGGGAGCAAGCGACGACATGGCAGATCTTACGGCATTGTATAACGAGGCGGATCAGCTCAAGGACGAGGGGAAGTACGACGAAGCGATCCAGAAGCTGACCACTCTGCTGGTCGAAGAAGAGAATTATCCGCTGGCCCACTTGGCCCTGGCCGTCCTCTACGGTCGTGTGGGGCAGCACGAGCTGGCCGTGCAGCATGGGCAGCGTGCGTGCGAGTTGGAGCCGGATGCTCCGTTTAATTTTACAGCGCTGAGCGTGACGTTTCAGCGTGCGTTCGCGGCGACGCAGAACCACCAGTACATACCGCTGGCCGAAGACGCCATGTCCAAAGCCAACGCGCTGCAGTACCGCCAACACCACCGGTAGTTGCTTCTCAGACGCGGAGGGCGGCGCGTTTCGTCCCACTCCGGGACATGAACACGCGAGGTCTTCGGTCTGCGATTTGACTGAGCTGTCGGGTGTGCCGCACCTCCCAGGCCGGTGGTGTCATTGAGTCATGGCTTCCCAGGCTCCGCTCAACAGACTGGCTGCTCGGTCGATCTCTTCTTCCACGCTGTACCAACCCAGGCTCAGCCGGATGGTTCCTTGTGCGGCGGCGGCGGTCAGGCCAATGGCGCGCAGTGTATTGGAGAGCGAGGTGCCATGGCTGTGGCACGCGGCGCCGGTGGAGGCACAGACTTCGGGTGCACGGGCCAGCAATTCCGCGCCGTTGACCTGCGGAAAATTCACGCTCAGCGTGTTGGGGAGTCGAGTGCCACACGCTCCGTTGACGGTCAGGGCAGAGCCGATAGCGTCTCGCAGTTGCTGGAACAGGCGGTCGCGCAGCCGGATCATGCGGGCACCGTTGAGCTCCAGTTCACGGGCTGCCAAGAGAGCGGCGGCCCCCAAGGCGACAATGAAGGGCACGTTCTCCGTACCGGGCCGCAGGCCTTTTTCGTGCCCGGCTCCGTGCAGAACTGGAGCCAGGTCGACCGATTGTCGCACGAACAGCGCGCCAATCCCCTTGGGCGCGTACATCTTATGGCCTGCGATCGTCAGCAGATCGACGCCCAACTCGTCGACCTTCACCCGGATCTTGCCCAGCGACTGTGCCGCGTCAGTATGCAGCAGCACTTCATGCTCCTGGCAGACCGCCGCAATCTCGCGCAGTGGCTGGACCGAGCCGATTTCGTTGTTGGCATGCATGATGCTTACTAACTGGGTGTCGGGACGAATCGCCCGGCGAATCTCGTCCGGGTCGACTGTCCCATTGCTGTCACACCCCACTACGGTCACGGCGTATCCCATGTTGGTCAGATGGTCTGCTGGCTGGGCCACGGCCGGATGTTCCAGGGCCGAGATGATCAGGTGCCCATCGGCTGATAATCCGTTGAGCAACATAGTCCCCAACAGCGCCAGGTTGTTGCTCTCCGTTCCGCCGGACGTGAAAACGATCTCGTCGCGATCGGCGCCGATCAATGCGGCGACGTGCCCCCGCGCGTCCTCGATGGCCTCACGGCAGATACGTCCAATCGGGTGGTTGCTGGAAGGGTTCCCGAAATACTCCCCCAGAAACGGCTTCATTGCCTCGCGGGCCTTCGGTGCGATGGGGGTCGTGGCATTGTAGTCAAGATAGATCTGGCGCATCGGTGTTGGCTCCGATTCTGTTGGTACGCACCGCCCGCGTCAGCTTGGTTCGCGTGGCACTCCGAGACGGCGACCATCATAGGTGCCCGATGTCATCTGTTCCACCCAGGACCGATTACCCATGTACCAGGCAATCGTGTCACGCAATCCGTCGGCAAACGCGATCTGCGGCTGCCAATCCAACTCGCGGCGGACCTTGGACGTGTCAACCGCGTAGCGGCGGTCGTGACCGGGCCGATCGGTGACGAACCGCTGCTGCTGAGTGTACGACTTCCGGTCCTGGCGAGGCTGCAACTCATCCAGGATGTGACAGATCTGCGCCACCACGTCTCGATTGGTCAACTCACAGTCGCCGCCGAACAAATAAGCCTCTCCAGGACGCCCGCGCACCAGTACCTCTCGCAACCCTCGTACGTGATCCGACACGTGCAACCAGTCACGCACCTGGCCGCCGTCCCCATACATGGGAAGCGTCTCATCGCCCAACGCTCGACGGATCATCAACGGGATGAGCTTCTCCGGATACTGATAGGGCCCGTAGTTGTTCGAACTGTTCGTGACCAGTACCGGCAGGCCATAGGTGTGAAAGAACGCCTGCGTGAAATGGTCAGCCGCCGCCTTGGATGCCGCATAAGGGGAGCGAGGAGCATAACGGGATTCCACTGTGAAAACGCCCGTGTCACCAAGCGAGCCAAACACCTCATCGGTGGACACCTGCAGGTACCGGAACTGCTCGCGCTCCTGCGGTGAGAGAGCGAGCCAGTGGTCCAGACAAGCCTCCAGCAAACGACACGTCCCGACAACATTGGTCTCGACGAAATTGTGTGGAGCGTCGATCGACCGATCCACATGCGACTCAGCGGCGAAGTTCACCACCCATTGCGGACGGTGGAAATCCAACAAGCGCGTGACCAATGTCCTGTCGGCGATGTCGCCCTGTTGGAACCACATCTGGCGATTTTCGCTGACAGCTGCCAGATTCTCCAGACTCCCCGCATAGGTCAGCTTATCAAGGACCACCACCCGCGCGCCGACCTCGGCAACCAGCTGCCGGACAAAGCAACTGCCAATAAACCCCGCTCCGCCTGTCACGAGAATCGTCGTCACGGATGATCCACCCTGCAGTTCTTCGAATCACGTTCATGGGATCCCGCCAGCCGCAAGTGACCACGGCAGCGGCCGAGCCCCGCTGCCGACATTGTACCTGCCCCTCGACCGCTGCGGACTACCCACGTGATTCTTTCACTTGGTAGCGGCTCAGGACGCCGACCGCCGCGGCCATCAGACCGTGTTTCGCTTCATGCCGGAACAGGCCGATGGGAAGTGGAATGTGAATAGGGAATGCCACAATGCCACAATGCCACATTGCTTCAATGCGACAATCATGAGGGCAGTCTGAGAAGGCTTCAAAACCAGACGCCCGGACTCTGACGCTGCCTGAACCGCGGATTATCGAACAAGGAATGTCCAATTTCCAAGGGAAAGAACCCGGCGCGGCTAGGACCAGGTACGCTACGATGAGAGCCCTGCCGGATCACCGTTGCGCATTGTCGCATTGAGGCATTGTCGCATTCCCCATTTCCCTCGCCATTTCCTGACGGTTTGCCCCTGACCGACGCGGCGAATCGCGTCGCTAGCAGCTACCGGCCTCTGACGCTGCCTGAACCGCAGAATATTGAACCCTGGTGGTGCGTGGGCCTAGGTAGCTCATTCACTAATTTTTACTTATTCTACGCACTATTCGCAGCTTAATGCCGTCAGCCGCTTGTGAGGTATGACGAGCGTCTGGCGAGCACGTGGCGGGTAATGTCCGTTCCGCGGGCCCGCAGAATCGACAGGAACCGCGTCAAATGAAAGGACGAAACAACCGATAAAACCGTTAAGGTTTATCACGGGTGGCAGTGCGCTAACTCCCCCGGACGATCGGGTTGTCAGCATGACCACTCGTCAGGGTGGCTGACTGTCAGCACGGTCTGTCTTGCCGGCAATTCGAGAGCTTGTTAGCTTGTCGACCCGGCACATGTCGGCTCTGTATCGGCTTGAGTTGTTGGGACGCATTTTGGACGAGCGTCCAGTCGATCATTCGTACCTCCGTACTTTGTTTTGCGCGAGCAGCCGTCGGACGAGGCTTGCCACTTCAGTGGCCTGCAAGGAAACCACAGGTAATCGGATGACCGTTCGCAGCCACCGTCTGATCTCCTCGCTGATTTGCCTGCTCTTTGTGCTGCAGGCAGGTCCACTGTGGGGGCAGGCGTCGCCATCGACCGGTCGATGGCTGACGGCACCGACCTGGTTCTTGCCCGACCGGCAAGGTACGGTGGATGCTGACAATCCCAAGGGCTTGTCGCAGGAAGCGGAGAAGTCGAGCGGGCGGGCGCAGCGACGCGATCCAGCCGATCCGGGTCGTTCTGATGGTCGTACCTCGGGTACTTCGGAGAACGAAAGGGGCGAGGTTTCGGCACTGCCCCCGTCCCAGGCGAGCGATCTTGGCAGTTCGTATTCCATCATAACGCAGCAGCAGATTCAGGCCTCGGGTAAGGTGAACGTGGCGGAAGTGCTGCGGGAAGTTGTCGGCGTGGATGTCGTGCGGCACGGTGGGCCGGGCGGACTGCAATCGGTGTTCATTCGTGGAGCGAATTGCCAACACACCAAGGTCCTGCTGGACGGGGTGCCGATCAATGATCCGAGCAGTCCCACGCGCGGATTCGACTTCTCGACCATGGATGTCGAGAACATCGAGCGGATTGAGGTGGTGCGGGGTCCGCAGAGTCTGCTCTATGGCAGCGACGCGATGGGCGGGGTCGTGAATATCATTACTACGCGTGGCGAAGGGCCGTTCTCACTCCGTGCGACGGGCCGAGGCGGCACGTTTGGCACATCCCGAGGAACTCTCTCGCTCAGTGGAGGCGGAGAGCGACTGTACTATTCGTTGGGCGGCGCATTTACCGATACCGCGGGCGTGTCGCAAGCTGCCCGGTCGCTCGGCAATACCGAGCGAGACGGTTACGGCAACGGCACGTTGTCAGGCCGGTTCGGGTGCAGCCCGGTCGAGTGGCTGAATGTCGACTACGTGTTTCGCTGGGCCGATGTCGAAGCGGAAGTGGACGATTACGATTTCCTGACCGGATTGCCGGTGGATAACTACGTTCGTCATAACCTGTCGCAGACTTTCTATCAGCGAGTACAACTCCAATCTGCTCTGCTCGGTGGAATTCTTCGGCAGTCGCTGGCCTTCGATCTGGCCCACTATGATCGCGACGACACCGATCCCGAACCGCTGGCCCCGACCCAGTTCACGGGTGAAACGCGGCAGATCCGCTGGCAGAGCGATCTGGCGCTGGTCAGGCGCAATACGCTCTCCGTCGGGCTCAACTTCCTGCAGGAAAATGCAGAGAATACCGACAACCCGAGCGCGTCGCAGAACGACGTCGGGCTGTTCGTGATGGATCAGCTCAACCTGTGGAATGTCTGGTACATGTCGGTCGGGACCCGCTGGGACGAGTGGAACACGGCCGGCAGTGCCCAGACGTACCGCTGGACGAATCTTCTGCGACTGGGTAGTTCCGGAGCCGCCGTCCATGGCAGCGTCGGTACGGGGTTTCGTGCACCCGCACTCTCCGAGAACCTGTTCGCATACGGCAATCCGAGTCTGCGGCCGGAACGGAGCAAGGGATGGGACATCGGGCTGCGTCAGGAACTGCTGACCGGTCGGATCATGATGGATGCGACCTACTTTCGCAATGATTTGACCGATCTGATCGTGTTCGACGTCGACACGCTGCAGTTAGAGAATGTGGGACGAGCCCGCACGACCGGTGTGGAGCTGTCGGCCGAGTTTCATATTACCGACGGCTACCGTATCAGAGCAGAGTATACCTACACGGACCCGATCGATCTCGACACCAACACGCAATTGCTGCGGCGGCCGGTGAACAAGGCGAGCGTGCAGGTCGGACGCAGCGTGCTGCAGGGACGAGCCCGTGTGGACGTCGAACTGCTTTATGTCGATCGGCGTCTGGACCTGCGCGATGCCATGCTGGCTGAGTATTACCTGCTGAACCTGACGAGTACCTACGAGCTCTCCGACCATTGGTCACTGTTCTTGCGGGGAGCCAACTTGTTGGACGAGCGGTACGAAGAGGTTTACGGCTACGGCACCGAAGGGATCGCCTGCTACGCCGGCCTCGATCTGGTCTTCTGACCTGCCGCGACGCGCGGTAGCGCGAGCTTCCGTTCGCGACCAGCGCTCTTCTCGCTGGCCCCGTGCCAGCACGCTGAGCGTGGGCACTCGCCGTTTGCCGGGGTTGGGAGATCTGGGACGGGGCGGTGGGTGGTTGCGTCAGGTTGATCGGACGGATCAGTCAGATCGGACGGATCTGGTGAATCAGACCGATCTGGTGGACCCGCTGCCGATCGGGCAGCAGGGGTTGATGGGGCTGCGGATGGCACTACGGCGTGCTCAGACGCTGGGCGAATCGACGCGGCTGCTGGCCGATGACCTGTTGGATCGGTTAGCGCGCATCGACCGGTGAAATTCTGTGGCGGTTTGATTCCTCCGCAGCGGATCCGCCGCCGGGTCACAGTGACCTGGCGGCCCTTCTCATCCGCTGCGTTCTTCCTACCAGGCAACTGGCCGTGTGACACGACCCACTGTCGCCCCTGCCCGCCGGCCTGTTCTTGTCAGCCGAAAAACGGAAAAAATTCTCTGGAAATTCGCTGCTGAATGTGGCACAATCACGGACGTGCCCGGATGGCCTCTCGTGCTTATCAACCATTCCGGAATCTATCCGTTCGTTCGTTCCGCGGTTATCGGGAGCGCGATCATGGGCACACACAGACGGTCTGGTTTTACGTTGGTTGAGATGTTGGTGGTCATCGCCATCATCGGGATTCTCACCGGATTATTGCTGCCTGCTGTGATGGGGTCGCGTGAGCGCGCGCGGCAGCTGCAATGTTCCAACAATCTACGCAATTTGGGCTTGGCCCTGCAGAATTTCGAATCGCGTCGACAGCGCTATCCGGGTGCGCAGGAGCTCTTATTGCCACGCGATCCGGCTCTGGTCAGTCCGACAGAACCGGGTTTCAACAAGCCGGCCACTTGGCTGGCGTTACTGCTGCCCGATCTGGACCGGTTGGATCTGGCGGATCGGTGGAACAGCACGACGGTGGCTTACACCGATCCCGTCCTGGCCACGTCACTTTCGCTGGCGGTCTGTCCCAGCAGGACCGGGGGCAGCGGTTGGCCTACCGCCACGTCTTATGTGGCCAACGCGGGGTTTGCTCCGCGGAGTCTTGATCCGTATCCACTGAGCGATCCCGCTTACCTGCGTGCCGCGCAGCGACCGGCCAACGGCTTGTTTCTCGATCGCATCACGTTTCCCCAGCGGGAGGTGGGAAGCCACGACGTGAAAGATGGACTGGCGCAGACGCTCACCTTGAGCGAGAATCTGGTGGCGTTCTGCTGGGACAGCTACGGGCCGCTGGACGCGAGTGCGTCGAGCTTCGTAGTCAATCACGGCTGGAGCGAAAGCCTGGTCTTGCGTCTGAAGTACGGTCCGGCGTTAATGGACTTCCCGCCGGGAGCTCGGTTCAGCAACACGTTTGTGTTTGTCTATGCTCAGGAACCTGGCGGACCGCCAGTGGATCCGCTTGTGACGGGGGCCACCGTGTGGCCGCAGACACCCGTACCCACGATAGCGAAGATCAACGGCTCGCTGGCCGCCTTCCTGGACGGTACTGTCCTGACCGCGGAGACAGCGCGACCTTCCTCCAATCATCCGGGAGGTGTGTTGGCGGCCTATGCGGACGGCCACGTCGCGTTCTTGCGACAGGAGATCGCCTATCACGTATACCAGCAATTAATAACCCCCAATGGTAGGCCGTCCGACATGCCGTCGCGACTCTCCTACGTGTTACAGCACGAGGACTATTGATGGGGGTCGGTGAGGGGAGAGGTAGGATGGCTGATCGGTGATGCGCGGCTCCGTGCGCGGGGACTGCGGCAGAGAGCTTATGCCGGCTTGCCCGGCTTGGGTTCGCGGAAATCACTGATCAGCCATCCGTCTATTTCTTGCTTTCCCCGGGCGCTCACGCGTGCACCTTTCTGTGTTATCCTGGAGGCGATTTCCTGCTGAGTCCGCCCCCTCCACTGCGTCCTGCTGGCTGCTGCTGAGAGGACGCCTGCGAAGCCACCTGAGTGAGCATCTTCGCCGCACCTGTGGAGCAAGCAATCAAGCCTCGGAGAGTAGAGCCATGAAGACCCGCTGCATCCTGTTCGTTTGGATCTTGTTCTGTGGCTGGCTGCAGGCCGGTGAACGCGAGCTTTGGGAGAAGAGCTTTCAGGACCCGCCCATGGCGGCGCGCCCCTGGGTCTACTGGTTCATCATGGATGGGAATCTCAGCCGCGAAGGGATCACCGCGGATCTGGAATCGATGGCCCAGGCCGGTATCGGCGGTGCGATCGTGATGGAAGTGAGCGTGGGCATTCCACGCGGTGAAGTGGAGTTCATGAGCGATCGGTGGTGTGAGCTGTTTCGGCATGCGGTCTGTGAAGCGGAGCGGCTGGGGATGCAGATCACGCTCAATGCCGGCCCGGGCTGGACAGGCAGCGGAGGTCCGTGGGTCAAGGTCGAGCAATCGATGCAGCATCTTGTCTCCAGCAGCGTGCTGGTCACGGGGCCGGCGCGGTACGATGGTCCGTTGCCAATGCCCGAGCCGCGTGAACCCTATTTCGGCAGCGCCGGGCTGCCCGACTGGCTGCTGCAGGACCGTCGGAGGTTTTATGAGGACGAGGCGGTGCTGGCAGTGCCGACGCGGGCGGTCACGGGACGACTGCAGGACCTGGACGAGAAAGCGCTCTATCGCCGCGATCCGTACTCATCGATGCCAGGTGTGAAAGCCTATCTTCCGTCGCGTGCTGCGTATGACGAGGTGCCGGCGAGTGACCTCGTACGGCGGGACGACATCATCGATCTGACCGATCGTCTCAAGAAGGATGGTCGACTGGAATGGGACATCCCGGCCGGATCCTGGACGATCTTGCGGTTTGGTCGTCGCACGACGGGCGCCAACACGCGCCCGGCTCCGGTGCCTGGTCTGGGGTTCGAGAGCGATAAGTTCGATGCCCAGGCTCTCGAGGCGCACTACGAGCAGTATGTCACGAAACTGCTCGAGAAGATTGGTCGCAGGCCGACCGACCGCACGACCGGCTGGACTTCGCTGCACATTGACAGCTGGGAGATGGGGGCGCAGAACTGGTCCGCCAAATTCCCCGAGTATTTTCAGCAGCAATGTGGCTACGATCCTCGCCCGTATCTACCTGTCTTAGCCGGTCGGATCGTGGACAGTGTGGAGGTCTCCGAGCGGTTCTTGTGGGACCTGCGACAGGTTGCTCAGCACGTGGTGTTGGAGCAGCACGCTCGACATCTCAAAGAACTGGGACGCCGCGATGGATTCGGACTATCGATCGAGCCGTACGATATGAATCCGACGTGCGACATGATGCTGGGAAGCGTGGCGGACGTGCCGATGTGCGAGTTCTGGGCACAAGGCTTCGGATTCGACACGCGATTCAGCTGCTACGAGTCAGCTTCGGTAGCGCATACGTTGGGCCGAGAGATCGTGGCCGCGGAGGCGTTTACGGCGGTCGACTCGGAAGCGTGGCAGCTGTATCCATGGTTGATGAAGAACCAGGGTGATTGGGCATTCTGCACTGGCATCAATCGGATCGTGTTCCACCGTTACGCACATCAGCCGTGGTTGGATCGACGGCCGGGCATGACCATGGGGCCGTACGGCGTGCACTGGGATCGCACTCAGACGTGGTGGCCGATGGTCAACGCCTATCACGAGTACCTGGCGCGCTGCCAGTACCTGTTGCGGCAAGGGAACACCGTGGCGGACATCTGCTACCTGGCTGCCGAAGGGGCGCCGCACGTTTTTCGTCCTCCCACGTCCGCTTTGCAGGGCCAACTGGGAGACCGGCGTGGTTACAACTTTGATGGCTGCACGCCGGCGACGCTGTTGGAGGGTGCGCGCGTGGAGCAGAACCGCGTCGTGCTGCCCTCGGGTGCCGCCTACGAGCTGCTGGTTCTGCCGCAATGCGAAACCATGACTCCCGTCCTGCTCACCAAGATCAAACAGCTGGTGGAAGCAGGGGCCACGGTTGTGGGTCCGCCGCCGGTCCAATCGCCCGGTTTGAAGGATTTTCCGGAGTGTGACAAGCAGGTCGAAAATCTGGCTAAGACGCTGTGGGGAAGTGATCGCAGCGGCGTGGCGGTGCATCGCCGCGTCGGAGAGGGGGAAATCATCTGGGGACCACAGTTGTTCGCGGCCGGTCATGCCCCGAATGCCGAGGAGCCGATTGAACAGGCGAAGTGGATCTGGTACCCGGGCGGCAATCCGGCTGCTGGTGAAGTCCCCTGTGCGCGGTACTTCCGCCGAATATGGGACTTGCCGGAAGGGAAGGCCATCGCCACGGCTCAGCTGCAGATGACGGCCGACAATAGCTGCGTCGCCTGGATCAACGGACAGGAAGCGGGGCGAGCAGACAACTTCCATCTAGCGCCCCGATTCGACGTCACCACGCTGCTCAAGCCGGGGAGCAATTTGGTGGCCGTGGAGGCGAAAAACGGTGGCGACAATCCCAACCCCGCCGGGCTGATTGTCGCTCTGGCTGTGACGTTCCAAGATGGAACCAGCGTGTGTCTCGCGTCGGATGGTCAGTGGCAAAGCGCCCAAGATCCCGCGACACATTGGCAGCAATCGACCGAAGGCGAAGGAACGTGGGTAGCCGCCGCGGAATTGGGAGCAAGTGACATGGCTCCCTGGGCGCTCAAGCCGCAAGTGGATCCCTGTCCGCCACTCTACCCCGAGTATCAGGCTACGGCAGAGGTCTTGCGGGGCAAAGGAATCGAGCCGGACTTTGAATCGGATGGACCGGTTCGGTACACGCATCGACGTACTGAGGAGGCTGACATCTACTTCGTCGCCAACACATCCGGTCAGCAGATCACGACCGAGTGCCAACTGCGAGTTGCGGGAGGGGAGCCGGAACTATGGGATCCGGTCACCGGTGAACAGCGCCGTCTGTCGGAGTGCTCGCAGCACGGCAATCGCCTGGCAATTCCGCTCCGCTTCGAGCCTTATCAGAGCTTCTTCGTGGTCGTGGATCGCGTGGCGGCGGCCAGCGAGCCACAGACGAAATCGAGCAAGAACTACCGCGATATCGCGGTCGTCACGACACTCGAAGGACCCTGGGAGGTGACGTTCCCGGCTTCGGTCGGCGGCGTGGCCCGCACCGAGCCGATTACTGCCACGTTCGCACAGCTGCAGGATTGGACGGACCGGGATGAGCCGACGATCCGACACTACTCGGGTATCGCTACCTACCGTCGGCAGTTTGACATGCCGGCAACGCTCGAGCCGCCATGCGATTCGATCTGGCTCGACCTGGGCGCCGTGCAGTGCCTGGCCCGGGTGCGGCTCAACGGAAAGGACCTGGGGGTTGTCTGGTGCGCACCCTGGCGTGTGGAGATCACCAGCGCGCTGCAGGCTCGCGACAATCAGCTGGAAATCGAGGTGGCCAATCTCTGGCCCAACCGGCTGATCGGTGATGCCGGCTTGCCGCCGGAGAAACGCATGGCATGGAGCACCTGGAGTCCGTACACGAAGGACTCGCCGTTGCTCTCCTCCGGACTGCTCGGTCCAGTTCGGATCATGAAGAGTCAGTAGTCCCGGCGCGCCCCTAACCGCGGTCGCGTAAAAAGTGGCCGCGGTCGCGTAGAAAGTGGCCGCGGTCGCGTAGACCGCGGGGGATGTGGCGAGCGAATGGCGATTCTCCCATGCTCTGCGCGAGCATGGCTACGATTCTGCGCGAGCATGGCTACGATTCGGCGCGAGCATGGCTACGATTCGGCGCGAGTATGGCGAGGAAGGTCACGAGCATCGCGATGATGCAACCGAGCTAAGTTGTCTGACAATCGCAGGAGAAACGCTGGCGCAGCGGGCAGCCTGCGGAGTGGGCGACTGTGTTTAGCTCAGGGCCAGGCACGTGGCGAAGCCATCGCTGCGGCCCTAGGATCCGATGGCAACGCACGACGTGGGCGCAGCGGATGGGCAACCGATGAGCCGGCGGCAGATCGGGGCCGCATCAGGCCGCACTTCGCCTCGAATGCGATACGCGATGAGAACAGCTGCCGGATTACCTCCTCACCCCCGACCCCTCTCCTCCAGCAGAAGCTGCTGGAGGAGAGGGGAGACGGAGCGAACGGATGTAATGAGCACGGAACCCGCGGCAAGTATTCGAATCGGAAGCCGTCGGTGAGTTCATTTGTGTCGGCAGGAAATCGCCGGTGAGCTGCCCGCAAAGTGGCGAGAGGCCTCTTTGCGACTACAACTGGCGGGTGGGCGATGGCCGTGCTACGCTGCGGCTACCCATATCTCGGGCTGACGGCCGATTCTTCCATAGACGACACGACCCTGCGATTTAGACGAGGTATCGATGAGACTCTTTGATCCGATCAAGCCGGCCAAGCGGCCGCGCATCGGGCTCTACGCGGTGGGGCACGCGCACTATTGGGAGCAGTTCGACGGGCTGCTTGATCGGTTGCTCGGCTATGGCCGGTTTATCGAGCAGCGGATGGCGGCCTGGGGGGATGTCTGCAATGTGGGCATGATTGACCACGAGGGGGCTGCCCGGCGGGCGGCCGAGCAGTTTCAGGCGGCTCACGTGGATCTGATCTTCTGTCACGCGGCGACGTATGCGATGAGCGCATCGCACGTGCATATCGCTCAACACTGTCAGCGTCCGGTGGTGGTGCTGAACCTGCAGCCGACGGCCGCCATGAACTACGAGCGAACCAATACCGGCGAGTGGCTCGTGCATTGTGTCGGTTGCTGCGTGCCGGAGATTGCCAACGCCTTTAACCGCAGTGGAATCGACTTCCACGTGGTGAGCGGTTTGTTGGGTCTGACGGAGACTCCGGCGATCTCGTTGGCCAATGAGAACACGGCGGAGCATCCGGAAGCGATTGGCGCCTGGCAGGAGATTGAGCGGTGGATCAGGGCGGCCGGAGTTGCACGCACCTTGCGCGAAGGGCGGATGGGGTTCCTCGGCCACACGTATCCCGGCATGCTCGACATGTACAGTGACTTCACCATGATTACCGCTCAGACCGGAATGCACGTGGAAGTCCTCGAAATGTGCGACTTGGCGGAGACCGCCCGGAGTGTCAGTGAGGCCGAGAAGAACGCCAAGCTCGACCAGGTGCGCGAAATGTTTGTGATCAGTGAGGATTCGCCTTCCGATCCGTTAGCTCGGCGCCCGCGTCCGGAACAACTGGAGATTGCCTGCCGGGTGGCCGTAGCTCAGGAGAAGATGGTGCGCCAGTTCGATCTGGATGCCTTGACGTATTACTATCGCGGACGAGCCGGCAACGAGTACGAGCAGTTGCAGGAGGCGTTTATCCTCGGGCATTCCCTGTTGACGGCCCAGGGAGTGCCATGCAGTGGCGAAGGGGACATGAAGACGGCCATCGCGATGAAGGTGAGCGATATCTTGGAGGTGGGAGGGAGCTACAGTGAGATCGTGGCTGCCGACTACGAGCAGGGGACAATCATTCTCGGGCACGATGGTCCGTTCCACATTGCGATTGCCGATCAGAAGCCGATTTTGCGGGGCATGGGGCTCTACCATGGCAAGTGGGGTACCGGCGTATCGGTCGAGGCGACGGTATGCCAGGGTCCGGTGACCCTGCTGAACGTCACCCAGACCGGCGACGGCCGGTTGCGGACCATCGTCAACCATGGCACGGCGGTGGACGCTCCGATCCTGAAGATTGGAAATACCATGACGCACGTACGGTTCGACCTGGGCCCCACGCCGTTCATGAACCGCTGGTTTTCGTACGCCCCGACCCATCACTGTGCGATGAGCGTAGGACATAACGGGGACATTCTGCAGAAAGTGGCTGTTCTGATGGGGTGGCCTTGCGACAGCGTCTGTCTGTAGGGTGCATCTGTATCTGGACAGTGGAAGGGTTTTCGGAGATATTGAGAAAAAGAGGGCGATTTAGTGGAGTCTTCGAGGCGAAATCCGTACTAGTTAAGTGGATTCGCCGCGGAGCGATTCTCAGGTGCCGGTCTGGCACATCGGTTTTCGGCGGGAAGTCACAGCGGGAAGTAGAGTTTTCAGCAGCCCGTATGCGGGCACGCGGGGCGCAGCCCGCAGGTGCTCGTTAGAACTGCGAGCCGCTTGCAGCGGACGAATCAGGTGGGCGTGGCAAGCTCTGCAGGCTTGCCGCGTGATACCCGACAAACAGGTTGTGATTTGTATCCCATAAGGCGTAAGAGAGGGATCTTTCTGCAGCCTGTTGAGGCGAGGCAAGTTGAGAGTGGATCGAAAGTTACAGCGAAAACTGCTGGACTTAAGTTGCGATTTATGTGAGAATGGTGACATCCCAAGTCAGACTTCTCTTCTACGACGTTCCGGAATTCCGGGGAGAGCAATCATGGTTCGAAAACGACGTGCCGGTTTTACACTGGTCGAGCTGTTGGTCGTCATCGCGATTATTGGAATCCTGGTCGGGCTATTGCTGCCGGCCGTTCAGATGGCTCGGGAGGCGGGGCGGCGTGCGGCATGCGTGAACAAGCAGAAGCAGCTGGCGCTGGCGGCGATCAACTACGAGACCAGCAAGCAGCAGTTTCCTGGATATCAGCAGTTAATCCTGCCACAGCCCACAGCGGCCCCGAGTTACTCAGGGGTCTACAACAAGCCGGCCAGCTGGGCCGTGGTGTTGCTGCCGTTTGTGGAAAAGCAGGATCTGTATGATCGCTGGGCGTCAGCTCAGGTCCAATTGGACAATCCAGTACTGACTCCTGGGCTGGACTTGATGGTATGCGATAGCCGACCGATGGCGGAGGGCGGTCGTCCGTTGACGTCGTATGTTGCCAATGCCGGTTTCTGCCCGCGACCCGACATCGATCCGTCTCCGTTCAGCGACATCGACAGTGCTCCCTACGTGGGCTCGTCGTCGTTCATGGCGGCCCAGGTGCCTGCCAACGGTATTTTCATGGACAAGATCACGTACCCGAAACTCCGGGTCAGCTCGGCGGAGATTCGTGACGGGATGTCCAACACCTTGTTGTTCTCGGAGAACCTGATGGCGAGCTTGTGGCCTGCGGTCGGGTCTCCCAACATCAATGACGGGGCGGTGGTCGCAATTCCTCCGAGCTACACGGCCATGGCGTTGCCGACCGGGTACAGTCGGTTTGGGGCAACGTTTGTTTGGTGCTATGCGACCGAATCGGGTGTCATAGATTCGGCTCCGCCATTCGGCGCTGCTCCTCAGGCGCCTCCCACACCTGACATGAAGATCAACGGCGAACTCGTGGCGACGGCGATTGGTTCTGGTCCGGTTCATGCGAACCAGGCTCGTCCCTCCTCGTACCATCCCAACGGAGTGAATGCCGCGTTTGCCGATGGGACGGTGAGGTTCCTGACGAATGATATGCCGTATCATGTGTATCAGCAGCTGATGACGCCGCACGGCACGCAGTCCTTTGCGCCGGCTCGGATCAACTATGTGCTGAACGACCAGGATTACAAATAAGCGATTTCGAGTTTGCGGAATCTGGCGGCTCGTATTCCGCGAACCAGTTGCTCTGACTTGGCTCCCCTTTCTCTCTGTGAGGGATTCTGGGGAGCCAAGTTCGTTTCTTGAGCAGGAGCATCTGGGAGAAACTGCCGCACGATGTATCCATGGCAAGTGCTCACAGCCGCTTTGGGGTGAGCCGCCAGTGGCGTCGTATCTTGGAGGGCGGCCACCCGCGGCGACAGTCACATTCTGGAGTGCTGGCCGACCTGCTGCGGGGCGGAAAGCAGCGCTGGGGCATTGTGCCCCGTCCTCTGAGGGCAGATCGGCGTGTCCTGCTGGGGCGAGGTGATGTGAAGCCCGAGTCGTGTGGTGGATCAGACCTCGCAGGTGCGGCCAATGCAGGCCACTTCAGGCCGTTTCAGGGCATTTCAGCCCACTTCCCCGCAGCTTGGCTCGGGCCATGTGTCCGTTGTGCTGTGCCAAGCCGGAAAAACTCCTCTTCTCCACACCTGTGGCACATTGATTGCATATCTGACATCCAGTCGACGCCAACGCCTCAGGAGAGTGAGCCCATTGGTTGTCGGTTGCAGCCAGTCGTGTTGGCTCCGTGAACGTGAGCAGCCGCGCGTCGACGGCGGAAAGGAGAGGGGAGATGATTACCATTGCGGACAAGTTGCGGCCGACAAGTGATGTACCACTGCAGGAACTGTCGGACGAATTGTTGCTGCAACAGTATGCCAAGACCATGTTGGACGCTCCCTACACGGAGCTGGTCCGCCGTTATCAGGCTGAGTTGTACGACTACTTGAAACGCTACAGCGGTGATGCGGAGCTGGCGGAAGATGCGCTGCAGGGTACCTGGCTGCAGCTGCACTTGAAGTGCCACACGTTCGAGTCGGGGCGTCGTGTGCGTCCCTGGCTGTATACGATTGCTGTGAATCAGGTGATCGATGCGATGCGCTCGCAGCGTCGGCACCAGATGTTGAGCATCGACCAGCAGTTCGGCGAAATGACGAGCGAGCAGGTCCGATTGAGTGATTGTCTGCGAAGCTCTGAAGAGACGTCGCTGGCGAACCTGGAGCGCAGAGAGACGCTGTCGGGCGTCCGGCAGGCGGTGCAGCGGCTCCCGGTACATCAGAAAGATCTTGTCAATCTCATCTTCTTTCACGGTTTCAAGTACCACGAGGCGGCGGCGGCGTTGTCGATACCTGAGGGAACGGCCAAGAGTCGGATGCATGCAGCATTTCGCAACCTGCAGCCCGAACTCTGCGACATGACCTCGTAGACGACTGTGACGTTCCATCCGGGGAACCTCGTACCGGCCGGGTCAGGGCGGCCTTGATCACACCACCTCCCAGCCGCGCTGATGCGTAGCCGGTACGTCCCCGGAGCGTTGTACTGAGGGCCCGCTGGTCGTCGGGCGAAGGCCTGTCGAGTGGTGGGACAAACGCCGTGCGTGTGGGCCGTTGCGGTGGCAAGCATGCTGCGCGGGGGCGCATCGTGTTGCGTGGTAGCGGTGGAGTGAAGGGGGGACGGGGCGACTGGCGGTGCCAGGGCTGCCTGGTCGGTGGGAGCGTGCACGAGTGGGCATACGGCTCACCACAGCGGATGAGTCGGGCTGAGCTGAGTGGGGCATGCGGGCAACGAAAGCGAACCAGATCGGGGGACCGTGAATCGGGTGCATCCAGCGCGGGGGGCCAGTGGCGGACGTGCCGGGCGAGTCGTGGATGGGACCGCAGAGGAAAGGCAGATTCGATGATACAGGCAGAGGCAAATTATCGTTCAGCGGCACCCCAGCGGGGCAGGGAAGGGGAACGCCGTGCGCTGGGCCAGCCGCACGATGCGACCACACCTGCGAAGTGGAACGCCGACTCGCAGCGGTTTGACGGCGCTGATCCCGAAGCCGTGTTTCAATACATGCACGAACTGTCCCGTCTGCCGCTGTTGACCCGAAAGCAGGAGATCTCGCTCGCCCGCCGCATCGCAACGTACCGTCGCCGCTGGCTGCGGACCAGCCTGGTGAGTGACTACATTCTGACGCGGGCGGTCAAGGAACTGCGCTGCGTCGTCCATCGCGAGCGGCGGATCGATCGCACGCTGGAAGTGTCGGCGGCCGATTCGCCGGCCAAGCGGCAACTCAGTCAGATGCTGACCATGAACCTGGCGACGCTCGAACACCTCCTGGTGGAAAACCGCTGTGATTTCTTCGTGGCGGCATCGCGTCATGCTGATTCGGCCGAGCGCGGTCGCGCGTGGCGGCGTCTTGGTCGACGGAGGTGGAAAGGTGCGAGACTGGTCGAAGAGCTGGCTTTGCGCACGCAGTTTCTGCGTCCGTGGATTGCGGACCTGGCGGCGATTGCCCGCACGATGTGCCAGCTCAAGGAGCACATTGAGTTGGCTCAGCGGCGGGGCGCGGAACAGGAAGCAGTTGCCCATCGGCGGCGTCTTCATCAGCTCATGCGTGAGACGGGGGAAAGCTGCACCACGTTGACCCGCCGCATGCGTGATCTTGAGCGGTGGCAGACCGAACTGGACCGGGCTCAGCAGCAGCTGTGTGAGGGGAATCTGCGGCTGGTGGTCTCGATTGCCAAACGATACACCCGTCACGGCGTCAGCTTCCTCGACCTCATTCAGGAAGGAAATACCGGTCTGTTACGGGCAGCAGAAAAGTTTGACCACCGGCGTGGTTTCAAGTTCTCGACTTACGCCACCTGGTGGATTCGCCAGGCCATCACACGTGCGATTTCGGACAAGAGTCGCATCGTCCGACTGCCGGCGAATTACCAGCCGCGGCTCCGCCACTTTGAATCGGCGACCGCCGAGCTGACACAACAGCTGGCGCGCCGACCGTCGCCGGACGAGATCGCCCAATTCCTCAATGTTCCCCTGCACGAACTCGATCGCCTGCAGACGTTCCTGCGGACGCCTCAGTCGCTGGACGAACCCAAAGGACTGGATGACTGCGATCTGTCCGACATTCTGCATGATCCTGTCGGGGATCAACAGACCCAGACGGCTGTGCAGGACGCCCTGCGGTCGCGTCTGAGGTCCGCGATGCGGTCGCTCACCAAACGGGAACGTGCGGTGCTGCGATACCGTTACGGACTGCAAGACGGTCAGAGTCGTTCGCTGGCCGAGCTTGGTGCGGTGTTTGCCGTCAGCCGGGAGCGTGTGAGGCAGATCGAGCAGATCGCATTGGCCAAGATCCGGCGTGGCAGCCACTATCGCCCGCTGGCCTCCTTTGTCGACTAGTGCTCTGTGACAGCAAGAAGACTGGCTTGCCTCTGGCTCTGCCAGTGCTCCTCCGGCTATCGGGCAAGGCCACACTGGCGGAGCCAGTGGCACCCAACCCGAAAGTTGAGCTGTCACCAGCCGCTAGCCGTGGCACACTCAGTCGCCGGTCCATGGCGCATCGTCGGCAAGCGCCACATTCACTTGCTCGACGAGGGCTTCGAGCTGAGCGATCATGTTGGCTGCGTTGTCGAAGGAACTTTCTTTTCCCTGCAGTTCCAGCTGCCAGGCCAGTTCGGTAGCCTCCAGTGCTCCGAAGAACCTCAGCGAGCTCTTCAGGGTATGGCTGGCCCGCTGGAGTCCGGGGGCATCCTGACGTTGCACGGCCACACGCATCTCGGCCAGCAGTTTCGGCGCTTCTTCCAGGTACGCTTCGATGACGGCTCGGAGTATATCCCGATCACCGTTCACGGCGTCCAACGCGTCGGCCCAGGCAATCGTGACCGCTGGAACTGACGGTTCAGCCGGCGTTGGTGACTGCTGACCGGACGGAACTGGCCCAGGTCGAATACCACGAGCAAGGGCAGCGGTCATGGCATCGAACAGGTGTCGGGCGCGGAGTGGTTTGGAGACATATTCATCCATGCCAGCTTCCAGGCAGCGTTCGCGATCACCCTTCATGGCATGTGCGGTCATCGCGACGATCGGAATGTGCCTCGCCGTATTCTGTTCCAGTTGTCGGATCTGCCGAGTTGCCTCGATGCCGTCCATGCCGGGCATCTGCACATCCATCAGGATCAAGTCAGCGGGCTCGGCCCGATAGGCGTCAATCGCCTCCTGGCCGCTCGACACGATCGTCACATGATGGCCATGTTTGTGCAGCAGTTCGCGCACCAGTTTCTGGTTGACCAGACCGTCTTCGGCGACAAGCACCCGCAGTGGTGGGATGTGCTGTGGAGGAGGGGACACGGTCAATTCATCGGGGCGTTCGATGTTCCCGCCCGACAGAGCAGCATCCAGGCACTGCAGCAGGCGGGATTGCCGGACTGGTTTGAGCAGATGTCCGGCGATCCCCAACGCCTCCGCACGCTTGGCATCGTCCTGCTTCATGCCCGAAGTCAGCATGACCACCGTGGTATTGCGCAGTGCTGGGCGAGCGCGCAGCGACTCGACCAGCGAGAAGCCGTCCATTTCGGGCATGTGGCAATCGGTCAACAGCAGCGGGTACGGCTCGCCACGGCGGGCGGCTTCGTCGAGCAGCGTGAGCGCTTCGTGCGAACTGGCGATCGATGTGGGAAGCATGCCCCACGACTGGAGCATCTCGTGGAGAATCCGCAGATTGGTGTGGTTGTCGTCGACCACCAGCACGCGCGTTCGCCACACGTGCGTCCGTGGTACGGGAGTTGGGTCGGCGGCGGGGAGCGTTTTCCAGCCGAATTGGGCCGTGAAGGAGAAGGTCGTGCCGACCGCTTCCGCGCTCTCGACCCAGATCCTGCCATTCATCCGCTGAACGAGGTAAGCCGAGATGGTCAGCCCCAGTCCGGTGCCGCCAAATTTCCGGGTGGTCGAAGCATCGGCCTGGGTGAAGGCTTCGAAAATCGCCTCCTGTTTGTCGTGCGGGATCCCAATACCGGTGTCGGACACTTCGACCAGCAGGGTCACACGATCTTCCTGCAGGTCGCACTGCCGTACCCGGAGCACGACTTCCCCTTGGTTAGTGAACTTGATGGCGTTTCCCACCAGGTTGGTGATGATCTGCCGGAAGCGGACCGGATCGCCGATCAGGCATTCAGGCACGTCGGCGGCCACGTAGTAGGCCAGTTCCAGTCCTTTCGCTTGCGCGCGGAGGGCCATCGTATGCAGGGTATTGTCGAGCGTATCGTGGAGCGGGAATTCGGTAGCTTCCAGGTCCAGCTTTCCCGCTTCGATCTTGGAGAAATCGAGGATGTCGTTGACGATCAGCAGCAGTGCTTCTGCCGACTGCGCGACCGTTTCCAGGTAGTCGCGCTGTTGTGCGGTGAGATGCGTATCCAGCGCCAGTTCCGTCATGCCGATGATGCCGTTGAGGGGCGTGCGGATCTCATGACTCATATTGGCCACGAACTCGCTCTTGGCGCGATTGGCCGCATCGGCGGCTTCCTTGGCTTCCAGCAGTGCCATCTCGGCACGCCGCCGCTGCGTGATGTCCCGGGAGATCCCGAAGGTGCCGGTCAGCTCGCCGCGCTCGTTGCGGAGCGGCAACTTGGTCGTCGCGACCCAGGTCAGTCGCCCGTCCGGCCACGTCTCCTGCTCTTCGAGCTCCAGAATCGGCTCTCCCGACTCCATCAACGCCTCTTCATCTCGGCGCGCCTGTGCCGCATGTGGTTCGGTGAAGAAGTCTCGATCGGTCTTGCCAATCGCGTCGGCGGGATCAGTGAGTCCGAATCGCTTGGCCATGGCTCGTCCGATGCGAATGAACCGACTCTCGCGATCCTTGAAGTAGATGTTGTCGGGCAGCGTTTCCAGGAGTGTCAAGAGCAAGAAACGCTCCTGGTCGAGCGCCCGCTCGGTAGCGCGTCGTATCTCGACTTCATGCGTCAACTTCTTGTTGGCTTTGATCAGCTGAGCCGCACGCCGCTCAACTCGCTGCTCGAGCGTAGCATACGAATGGTGCAGCTCTTCCGCCATGTGATTGAGTGACCGGGCCAGCGCCCCGATCTCGTTGTCCTGGTCGATGGGACATCGCTCGTGAAGTTGGCCACGCGCCAGATTGCCCGAAAACCTCACCAGTTGCATGAGCGGACGCGTGATCCGGAAGGTGAACGTGTAGGAGAGCAGGATCCCGGCCAGCAGCGTCCCGGCTGCCAGGCCAAATAACATCGTGGCCAACGGCGTGAGCGGCGCAAAGGCCTCGCTCGTTTCGATCAAGACCTCCAGGCCCCAGTTGTCGAATTCCAGGGGAACGCTGTTCGCCATCACTCCGCGACCAAGGTGATCACGGGCGATGCCATAGTCCATTCTTCCTGCCACGGCGGACGCCAGGAACGGGAACTGAGAGATCTGGCGGTCGATCAGCTGAGCATCCTGGCGCGGATGCATCAGCTGCAACTGACCATTGACCAGACGTCCCACGCGGAACTGACCGGTGACTCCCAGGCCATGTCGATCGGTCAGCAGCGAGATCAAGGGTGCCGCATCCACATCGATCAGCGCCACGAAAGTGCGTCGTGATCGCGTCACGACGGGAGCGGCGACACGCACCACGAAGTTGCCCCCCTCCATCCGCGGAGCGTCCATGGCGAACCGAGTTCCTTTCGCCTGGAATTGCGGCAGGTCGGTTACGGTGTCTTCCTTCGGCTGCCTCGCCGTGTCCACCAGAACCTGCCCCTGGCTGTCCACCAGGCGGATCTGCAGAAAGCGACCGCCACTACGTTCCTTCTTCGGTGTGAGCGGTTCCGTGACGTCTCGGATGTCGGCCAGCTCGTTGAGGGCCAGGTTGCGGAACTCGTCCTCGTCGATCGTTCCCTCGCTGTGCAGGTCCAGCAGCGCCAGCAGTTGCGAGTTGCCGCTGATCATCCGTGTCCGTTCCTCCTGCCGGTCGATATATGCCAGCAGCAGGCGTTTGCGTTCGAGCACTTCCTGGTGCAGCCGCATTCGTTGTTGTTCCAGGAGCATCATGCGGGCGAAACTGTAGCCGGCGATGGTCAGGCCTCCGCCGGTCAACAGGATCATCACGGCCACAAAGGCAGCCTGCCGGGTGAACAGCGAGGAATACCGGGGTGTCACGAAGTCCGTGGGGGACCGTGACGTCGATTCTGGCAACGTCTGCTCAGTCATGTCAGTCTGCCTTCTCTGCCGCTTGTGTGGATCGGGGCACGACCGGGGCTGCGCTCGATGACCTGCCCTGCTGCCACGTCGTACTCGCCTCCAGAGGCTTCCCCGCACCTGCCTGCTGCCGCTGATACTCCTCCAACTGAATCTGCCAGCTCTCCCTCTTCTCCGCACTCACGATGTCGACTGCGATCTTCTGCCAGTGGATCGCCTGGTCCCAGTCCCCCGCGGCTGCATACGCCGCTGCGAGCAGCCGCACGCTTCCGGCATCCGACCACCCCGTTCGTTGACAGGCCGCCTGGGCCCAGGCTATCGCCTGCGACGGATCTCGATACGTCGGATCGGGGCACGCGGTTAACAACTCAATGAGACTCTCTAACGGTTCGATGTAGGTGGTTTCACGACGCACTCCCTCCATGAAGTTGTCCCGAGCTTGATCGTACCGCTCCAGCGCACAGTAGATTTCGCCGCGCCAGACATAATCGAGCGCCCGCGTACTGTCGACCGTAATCGCCTGATCGAGATTGTACAGCGCGCGCGAGAAATCCCCCCGCTGCTGCCACACACCAGCTCGGTTGCGGTAGGCTTGGGCCAGCCGAGGGTTGCAGGCGATCGCCCGGTCGAAGTCGGCCAGGGCCTTGTCCAAATCATCGGTCTTCCAATAGACACCGCCTCGGGCATTGTAGGCTTCCGCCCACTCTGGACGGTGAGCGAGAACGTCGTCGAACAACTGCAGCGCGCTGCGCATATCACGCTCCTCCCCGCGCACTACCAACGCACGTCCCAAGTCATAAGCGATCTGCTCGTCAGTCGGACGGATGCGCCGGGCGGTCTGCAAGTGAAACAAGGCCGCATCGATCAGCCGTAGCCCCAGCAAGGCATTGCCATGTTCGGCCAGAGCGGTCGCGTCACCGGGAGCCATCAGCATCGCCCGGCCCGACTGCTCCACTGCATCTTCCCAGCGACCCAGTTCCCGCAAGGCACGACTGAGGTCGCAGAGCGTCTTGGGCAACTGAGGATTCATCGATGTGGCACGTCGCAGTTCTTCCACGGCGGCCGTCCAGTGCCCATCGGCGATCAGCTGTGCGCCGTAATCGGCTCTCGCCTGCCAGCTGCGCGGGAATAATCGAGTCAGGTTCTCATAGCCACCCGGCGTGGGCCCCGCACTTCTCCACTGGCACGTTGCCAGCAGGGTCAGCACAACCACCAGCACTCCCCATTTCCCGGTGTGCGGAACGAACACGCCGGCACCTCTCCCCGCGACACCCCGCGGACTCTCGGCAATGCCCAGACTGCTCCGGATATGAATGTCCCGCAGTTGCCACAGAAAACCCTCGTAATAGTAGTGCAAGAGCGTCGACGCTGCGACCAGTCCGAAGAGCGTCAGCAGCAGCCAGCCCGACGACGAAGAGTACTGCGTCCACAGTGGTGTTGCCCCGGCGAAATATGCCGGCACACCGTACAGGGCCGCCAACGCCAGAAAGACGGCCAGACGTAGAAGCCCGGGACGGAAGAGCCACCGAGCCCATGGCACAGTGGTACCAGCGCCGCCACCGAGCCGGCAGGTTGCAGAGCGTACCAAGGCCAGACTCTGGACCGCGTGAAACAGCTCGTAGAGAAGCAGTCCCAGCAGAAGATCGTGCACGCTGACCATCGTGAACCACCACAATCCCACGCTGGATGCCAGAGCGAGCAGCTTCACCAGGCTCGCCGCCTCGCCTCGACGATGCTGGTAGAAGTAGTTCCCGACAAACCATACGCTGACGAAAATGGACACCGCGACCCATAGCATCTGAGCAAGTTGCACGACGGCCGGGTGAAGCAGCGGACCTCCCGCGTAATACCAGTGCCGCAGCAACTGTTCCAGACGCGTCGGGGAAACGAGCACGGCCAGCGCAAACCAGCAGAAGCACATCAGAAAATCCAATCGCCGCGTCCAGGCCGCCAGCGACTCGACCTTGGAATCGTACAGGCGAGCCAGCCCGTACTCCTGCATCATCACGTGCCAGAAGCCCCACACCAGCAGAACCAGAGTGAGGCTGCTGAGTCCTGCAAAGGAGAAGAACAGCCCGATCGCCAGCATGACCGGCGGAGCCAGCAGGAGCCGCGTGCGGTAAAGGCACCACAGTTGGCGGTCCCCGTAAGCTCGCAGAAAGCCCGGCAGATGGTGGCCGACCGCTCCGATCGTCAACACCACCAGAGAGAGCTGTCCGATCGACTCCGATGCCCCCAGAAGCTCTGCCAACGGAATCAGGAGCAGGGGGGGCGCCACCAGCAACAGCAGATCCCACCACCGGTTGATGACCCATACATCGTGGTGGGTGGCTTGCGCTGAGCGGATGGGGATCCTGGCCGACATCGGATGCTCGTCGCCGGGGGAAACGAAGGCGTCGGCTGATTTCACATCGTGATTCATGTGGCAGCGTCTCGCCATTTCCATTGATTCGGAGCAACCCGAAGATCGGGGCTCGAACCGCCTTAGGACTATTCCACACCCGGCTCGCAGCAGGTCGAGTCTCGCGACCGAATTCGGTCGGTTGGTGCGCCAGTGAGTTACGGGCGCCGCGTTACGCGGCGTACGCCGGACGCATCTCGGTCGCCTGGCCGTGTCAGTCAGTATCTATTGTATCCCAGGTGCTTGCCGTCTCAACGACGCTGCCCCGATCTCGGTGCGGCCTCGGCCGCATCCGCCGTCGCCGTCCCCGCGATGGCCGGAACGATCGTGACCCCGTGGGATAGGGCCCACTGGGATAGGGAGGAGGAGGAGGTCGGGAGGGGAGTGGAAGCCGGCATAATCGTTGAAATCGCGCAAACCGTCAGAACCGTTAAAGTCATCCACAAACGGACGTCGATGAACGGACCTGGACCCGGGCTGGCAGCCGCCAATTGGGCGCGGGCTTGTTGGGTGTGGCTGTCCCGCTACGTGGCATGGGGTCGGTGAGAGGAAACCGTGTGAGAGGGGAAGAGCACGATGAGAATCTGAACCGGACAACCGGCTGTCGTTGTCTGGAACGCGAATTCCGGCGATCGGCTGAGTTCCTTGGTGTCCGGGGTTGGAGACGCGGGCCGACTGGTGGCGGATTGGTCAGGAGCGGACCGCGAATCGCCGGGACGCTGACGAAGGAGTGGTAGGGGCGGTTGCATCCACAGACAACTGGAGCGGCAATTGCCCGGCGCAATTTGCTGGATTGCCCGATGTGGCGGCCAGGCGAAGGACGACTCGGTGCGTGGGCGGGGAAGCATGACATACAGGCTGCAACGGCAAACACTTCATGAGCGAATGATCCTGCTGATCGTCTTGGCGATCCTGGGGACCAGCGGATGCACACGGACCCTGTATCGACGTCAGGCTGACCGGGAAGCGAACTACCTGGTCCGGGAAAAATCGGTGGGTACGCCATGGCAGGTTCCGGATTCATTTACCATTCAGCCGGACCCTCGGTCCCGCTTCTTCGATCCGACCGATCCCGATTTCCCGACCTTGCCCCCGGCCGGCCCGCACCTGTATGACTACCAGCTGCCGATCGCCGAGGGTGGTGCCGGCGGACCACCGGAGCCGCTTCCGCCCGGTTTACCTTCGGACCCATCGGGAGGGGAGATTGCTCCGCCGCCACTCCCGCCACCTCCAGCCAATCAGGCGTCTGTCGTCGGAGCGAGTCCGATTCAGCTGGTGTCGTTTCAGGAGGACCCTGCAGCACCGCAGCTTCCGGCGCGGCGTGATCCATTTCTCGACTACATTGCGACTCTGGGCGCGCAGAAGACGAGCGTCAAAGAACTGGAGGCTCAGCCGATCGCGGCCAAGTACTGGAACGACATTCCCGACTACTGCCAGGCTCGCATGCTGGAATTTCAGAGCGTCCGGGCCGAGTACGAAGACACTTTTGGCGTGCCGCCGGGCAGCGAGTTGTTGAGTTCCGCACCCCGTGTGGGGCTGACCGGCCTGTTCGATCTGGCGTTGATCAATAGTCGCGACTATCAACGGCAGAAGGAGATCTTGTACGAACTGGCGTTGAACGTATCGATCGAACGGTTCGCATACGCCACGAAGTTCAGCCCTCAAGGTGGAACGGTGGATACCACGTATACTCATTTGCGAGCGGACGGGACCACCATCAACACCTTGTCGGTACCGAGCACGATTTCGGGCGACAAGGTGCTGGCCAGCGGCGGAACACTCGTGGGGCAGTTTGCCAACGATGTGTTTCTGACGTTCAACGGTCCCAACGGGTTTGCGGCTGACGTCAGTTCGGAGCTGCTGTTGCAGGTGACACAGCGTGTGCTGCGGCGGGACATTCTGCTCGAACCGCTGATTCAGTCGGAGCGCAATCTGGTCTACGGAGCGCGCGATTTCGCTCGCTACCGCAAGGAGTTCTTCTTCGACGTGGCGTCGCAGTACTATGGAGTCCTGCTCCGCTACCGCACGATCGAAATTGTGGCGCAGAACTACTTTGCGCAGGTGCGAAACCTGCAGCAAGCATTGCAGGAAGTGGAATCCGAGATCTCGACGGCTCCGAACATCACGTTTCTCAACCAGTTCGAACAATCGGTTCTGCAGGCTCGCAGCAATCTGATCTCTGCCTGCAATTCGCTCGAACAGTCGCTCGACAACATGAAGTTCTCGGTCGGTCTGCCGACCGAGACACCAATCAATATCGATCTGACGGAACTGGATCAGTTGACGCTGCGCGACATGATTGAAGTGAGCCGCGAGCAGGCGGCGCGGTGGGAATCGCGTCTCAAGGCACTCCGCAAAGCAGCTTCGCAAGCCAGTCACTCGGACATGCTGACCGCGGATTACTCGCTGGCCGAACGTCTGATCAAGTGGTTGTCGGAGCGAGGTCGGATCACGCAGAACCCGGTCGATCCCCGAACCGTCTTCACCTGGCGTGCCATGTTCCTGCTCGATGCAGCGCGACTCGATTATCTGTCAGACCGACAGGCGCTGGATGAGACACAGTCGGCCGATCCGCCCAAGCAGCGAATTCTCGTTTTCCAGCGTCAGGTGGAGGTCATTGAGAGCCTTCTGACGCTCATTCGCCGGCAGATCGAATATGCCGAGGCGCTGGGAAATCACGACCCTCTGTTGGCGAGGTCGAGCGAGCAGGTGGCCGGTTTCCAGCGGGAGTTCGATGAGTTGCTGAACCAGCTCAACGAGGCGTTGGAAGGAAGCCCGGACGATCAAGTGATTATCAATCTGCTGGATGGAGCCACCAGTCTGCTGGCCAATTCCCAGACGGTCTCCCAGAATCTGGACAACCTGCTCTTCGGCGAGCAGGTGGAATCGGTGGAGTTACAGGAGACCATTGCGCACACCGACGCTTTATTGAAACTCTCCGACGAAGTGTTCAGTGAAACAGGGCGGGGCCTGCCCCCGATCGACATCAGCGTCGATCAGGCGATGGTGACCGCACTCGTTCAGCGATTGGATCTGATGAATGAGCGGGGTGCCTTGGCGGACAGCTGGCGTGAAATCAAGATCGCGGCCGATGAGTTGAGGTCGAATCTGAATTTGACGGCCAGTCAGTCGCTCCGCACCGATCAGCATCGCCCGTTCGCCTTCTCCACCGACAATGCGACGACGCGTCTGGGGGTCTCCTGGGACCTGCCGCTCAACCGCCGGCTGGAACGCAACCTGTATCGCCGATCGCTGATCAACTACAATGCGGGCCTGCGCGGCTTGATGCAGTTCGAAGACAGCATCAAACTGAACGTGCGCGATGAACTGCGCAATCTGGACCTGGCACGGGTGCAGTATCCGATCGCGGTGGCCAGTGCCGCACTGGCGGAAGAACAGGTGCTGAGCACTCGGCTGAAACTCCTGCTGGGGCTGCAGGACGTGCGTGCTTCGGACCTGGTGGAGGCATATAACGACTCACGCCAGGCATTGGCGGACATGGTTCAGCTGCGGATCGGGTATATTCTGGAGCGAGCTCAATTCGCGCTGGACCTGGAAGTCATGATGCTCGACGATACCGGGTACTGGCCGGAGATCAATGACGCACAGTACCAGCCGCCGCCGAATGGGATATTCCCCGCGAATGCCGGATCGGCGTATGGTGACTACCCGTCCTATCTGCGAGTCTCGCACGAATTTCGCCGGATGCTCAACTATCCACCGCCCCATGCGCCCACGCCGCCAGAGCCGGATAAGGGGACCGTCGAAGGCGATCTGGAGGCGTACGAGGGGGCTGGCGCCGCTGCCGAGGAACCGGCTGAGCCACAACTGCTCCCCGATCCCCCTCCGACGCCTCCCGGAGCGTCCCGGTAGCGCGCCGCGTCCGCACCTATTGCCGATGCGGTTCGCCCAGGCTGTAGAACGCGCCGACTCCCAGCGCGAAGGCGCCGACGAACAAAGCGCCGATCATGCCGCGACGGACCCAGATCTGACGCTGCAGGTCGCGTTCAAGTACCTCCTGATAGGCCTTGTCCCCCTCGACCGTGGCGCGATGCAGCTGCACACTCGGCTCGGGAGAGTCCGTGGCCAGCAGCGCGAAGGCAGTCACCAGCAAAGCGAGGCAAAGCACCAGACACAGGGGAGAGAGGAGGCGTTGCATACGTGGCCACCCAGGGTTATTCGTGGCGCAACGCTTCGATCGGATCCATCATCGCCGCGCGCCGTGCAGGATACATCCCGAACATGATACCTGTGGCGACCGAAATGCCAAACGCCAACAGGATCGCCCAGCCGCTCAAGACCGTCTCAATGTCCGACATCTGAGTGACGACGAAGGGAATGGCGATTCCCACGACGATCCCCAGCAGCCCCCCCGTCGACGAAAGCACGGTGGTCTCCACCAGGAACTGCGACGTGATGTCCCGGCGGCGAGCGCCCAGCGCGCGGCGGATGCCAATCTCCCGTGTTCGTTCCGTGACGGTGGCCAACATGATGTTCATGATGCCAATTCCGCCGACCAGCAGCGCAATACCGGCGATCGATCCGAGCACGAGATTCCAGATGCGCTTCTCCGCTTCCGCCTGACGCAGCAGTTCCAGCGGGACCTGGACTTCGTAGTCGTTTCCCCGCAGATGCGATTTTTCGAGCAGCGTACGAGCCATGGCCGCCGTCTGGCTCACCAGCTTCTCGCTCTCCACGGTCAACGTAATCTCGCTCAACTGCGTCCGTTCGAACTCCATCGAGCCGGCTCGCAAGATCATCTGCAGTTCGCCAAACCGCCGCTGCGCGGCCGTGATCGGGATGTAGATGTCGTTGTTGAAATTGGCCTGACTCGCACCACCCGGTCGCTCGCTGCCGCTCGACTGCTGGTCCAAGACACCCACGACGGTGTACGCGTTCGAACCGAGCAACACGTTCTTTTCGAGGGGATCCTCATATCCGAACAGCCGCTGGGCCGCTCCCGCCGCCAGTACGCAGACGTTGGCCGTGATCTTCAAGTCGGTGTCGGTCAGGAATCGGCCTCGATGTAAGAGCAGGTTCTTCACTTGGAGGATCTGCGGTGTGGTCCCCAGGATCCGCGCATTGGAGATCCGCCGACGGCCGTGCTGGGCATCCTTGCGCAGCAGCGAAATCGGCAGCGATCGCGTGACGGTGGGGAGCGTATCCCGCAGGCGTTCAAAGTCGCGGTACTTCAGTCCGTACTCCAGCACGCGGCTGGTCTGCTGCTGTGATGCACCGCTGGTCGAATTCTCCCCGTCGTTGTCCGGTTCCGGCTTGATGCTCCGAATGATCACGTTGGTGGCCCCCAACTGGCGAATCTGCTCGACCGCCTTACGCTTGGAGCCTTCACCAATGGCCAACATGGCAATCACCGAGCCGACGCCGAGAATCGTGCCGAGCATGGTCAGGAAGCTCCGCAGCTTGTGCAGCATCAAGTTGCGGACGCCCAGTTGAAGAGTTACCCACCACATGTGTCGGACCGGCCATTTCTCAATTGAAGTTCCTCGGTGCGTACCAGGAGTGATCGGCCAACACGGCTCCGCCAGTGTCCCACGACCTCTGGCTGTCTCTGGTCCGCCTCCGCATCGCCAGCGCCAGGAATTCTCCAGCTCCCAATGCTCGCCAATTCCCTACCCTCCAGCCACGCTCCCCGCTCTCATCGGCCGCCCACGTGACTCGGTACCCACGTGACTCGGCCGCCCACGATATGTCACTGCGTCGCAGTGTTCGCGGAGGCTCGCGGTGCCGCGTCGGCGGGCGGTTTGGGGCGCCCTCCTCGTCCCTGAGGGATTTCGTCACGAGTGATGACGCCATCTTGATTCTTGTCGAGTTGATCGAACATGCCCTGCATCTGTTCCGGCAACTCCGCTTTGGTCACCTGGCCGTCACCATCTTTGTCGAAGCCGGCGAATCCAGGACCACCGCGGCCCTCCGGCCGCCCCTTGGGAACGGCGTCGCCGCCGCTGGCTTCCGCCGGCTTGCCGCCGACTGCTTCCGCCGGCTTGCCGCCGGTAGCCGGCGGGTTTTCGCCTGTGGGTGCTTCTGCCGCCGCGTCATCGTCTGCTCCCACTCCCGCGCCTTCTTCCCCATTGGGGGCGTCTTCGGCCGCCGCCTTCTCCTGCTTGCGCTGAGCGGCGTTTTCCTCGTCGACCAGACCGGACGGGTTCAAGACGACGACGTCACCTTCGCTGAGTCCTTCTTTGATTTGCACGAACTTGTCGTTCGTCTTGCCCAGCACCGCCGCGCGCTTGACCACGGAACCGTTTTCCCTCACATAACACCAGTTCTGGCTCCCACGCTGAACGATGGCCTGAATGGGGATACTTAATACGTCCTGCAACTTCTCCACATCGATTTCCACGACCGCCGTCATACCAGGTTTCAGCTGCGACACCTCTTCGTCGATCGTCACGAGCGTTTTGTAGACTTTTGTGTCCGAAGCGAGCCAGCCTCCCTGGTCGGGCAGCACCGCTACCGACTTGACTGTTCCCGGGTAACTCCGATCGGGGAACGCGTCGACGCGAATCGCACACTTCAGCCCGGGACGCACCTGGTCGAGCACCGACTCATGAACTGCCGTATTGACCTGCATGATCGCCAGGTTGGGAAGAGTGAGGATCTCCTGCCGTTCCCGCACGAAAGCCCCTTCCTCGATCACGTCCCCACGATTGAACCGACCTTCCCCCACGGCATAAGCAACCATTCCGTCTTGCGGAGCGTAGATCTTGCACTTCTCCAGCTGCATCGTGTAGCGGTCGTACCGCTCTTTCTCCTTCTCGTAGGCTCGATCCGCCGCATCCCGTGCCGCCTCGGCCTGCGCCAGTGCCGATTTGTTGTTTCGCTCCACCTGCTCGAGATTTCGCTTCGCTGTCTCAAACTTCCCCTGGCGGCTCAGCTTCTCCATCTCATAGGTGTACTTCTGCAACTGCTTGGCCCGCGCCATCTGACTGGCCAGGTTCGAATCGGCTTTGAGCAGTTCGAGCTTGGCCGCTGCCAGATCCCCTTTGCTCTTGTAACCCAACTGATAGAGCTGCTCGAACGCGTCACGATCCGACTTGCGAATCATCTGCTGCGCGCGCGCTGTCTGAATCTCCATCTCAAGGTTTTGCAGCTCAATCTGGAACGTTCCCCCCGTTTCATCCTCGTACGAATCCTTGTCCAGTTCGGTGAGCCGCATCTGCAACTCCGCGTCGGCCAGATCGGTCTCGTTCTGAGTTATTTGGTTTTCGTACTTGGAGTTAGCCTGGATCTTCTCCGCCTCGGCCCGCTGCAACGAAAGGAACTGACTGTCCAAGCGTTCTTTGAGCGGAGCGGAATCGAGCTCGACCAGCAAGTCGCCCTTCTTCACCGAGCTGCCGTTAGCAACGATGAACAGGATTTGAGTACCCGTCACTCCCGACCGATCCCCCCCAAAGTTCTCGACTTCGCAAATGATCTCCTCGGTCTGCTGACTCTCCAGATTCCCACGCTCCGTCACCGTGATCGGCAATGTCCCACGCTTGACCGTGAAGAAAACCAGATCATCCGATGGCTGAGCGGAGTCGTCGAGCAGCATCTTTGCGCCCAGCAGCAACAGAACGGACGCGGCGACAATGATCACCGGCAACAGCCAGCGCCGCCGACGCACGCCCCAGCTGGGAGGGATCGTCTCGGTCGGTATCGCAGGATGCGAAGGATGCGCTGTATGGGTTTTCGTGTCGCCTCGTGGAGACTGAATCACGCTCATTGTTCATATGCTCCCATCGCCAGAGGCAGCCTGCGCGGCTGCCCGGCTCTTTCCATCCTATTCTCAACCGGGAGAACCAGCCATAAGCAACTCCTGGCCGTTGTCGACCGAGGACTTGCCAAAGCCGGGAAAATTGAACGACAGGCTGGACTGCCCCAAGATCTGCCTGACGGCAACTGCTCAGGAGACGCGCCGGAGCGTTCGACTTCGCGGTGGGACGCGCTGGAGGGCGTTTCTTCAGATTAGACCAAATCGCTTGGCTCTGCCACCAAATTAAGCCCAAGCCGCGCATGACGAGCGGGGCCGCTGATTTCCCCACAACCAATCGTCATGTTCCCTGACTCCAAGCAACCCCGCAGCGAGCCCTTTGTTTCGCCGTAAATCAACCCAAACACGCCAGCTTCACCGTTAACTACCGCTTCTGGGGATACTTGTGCCCCAGCATCCGGCCCCGCCGCAGGGATGAAGAAGGGCCATCCTCAGTGCTCCGTGACAGCTAGGAATCCGACAGAAAACCGCAGAACGTCGAACACGCAGCCGCAGAACGAAGAAGGAAGAGAAGGCATTGCCTGCGCGGCCGACGGCAAAGGAGATGCTTCCACTCGGCAATTGGACATTCCTTGTTCGATATTCTACGGTTCAGAAGCCTCCGTGAACTACGCCGCAAGCGGTGCATCCGCAGCCAGATGCTGGAAAATGAGGGTCGTTTGTCTTGCTGCGAGAATTCGAGTTTCACTGGCTTTGCCAGCGCTCCGCCGGCTATTGGGCAGGGCACACGGGCGGAGCCAGTGCCACCCAACCCGAAAATCAGCTGTCTCAAAGCACTCAGAAACAGTGTCGACATGGGCGGCTCCTGCCCTGTTTCAGCCAGGTCGAGCCACGAGCAATGAGCAATGAAGTTCAGCTGCAGATTGCCTACTTTGCCTTGAGTTCAACGTCGGTTTGCTTCTACAATCCCGGCGCAGTGGTCCCAGCTCTTCATTACTAGTAACGCTCTCAGGGCCGGCGGTATTCTATGCTCGTGGAAGTTGCCGAAATCGTCGCCATGCAGCAGGCTTGCATTACGCGTTGGCACCAGCAGGGAGTCGATAATCCCTACGCGGGTTTTCAACGCATCGCTTGCCATGAGTGCTCGCTCAATTTCCAGCTATGGCATCAGGAGGACGCGGCTCGTAACCCGGCGGCCAGCGACGCCGAGATCGCGTTGGTAAAACGGACTATCGACGGTCTCAATCAGCAGCGAAACGACTGCATTGAGTTGATGGATGGCTGGATCGCCCAGGAGTTGCATCGAAGGCGGGTGACATCCCGAAACGCTCCCCTCAACTCCGAAACCCCGGGGAGTGTGATCGACCGCCTTGCCATCCAGACTTTGCGTATCTTTTATCTGCAGCAGCAGCTGCCGCGGACCGATGTCTCCCGCGATCATTGCGAATCGGTCAACCAGAAACTGGCGATCTGCATCGAACAGCGACGTGACCTGACAGCGAGCCTCCACCAGCTAATGCTTGATCTGGCGGGTGGTCGCAAGCGGCACAAAATCTACCGCCAATTCAAGATGTACAACGATCCCACGCTCAATCCGTACCTTTACCATGCCGAATCCAAGATCCGGCACGACCTGTCCGTTGTGGCAGAGATGACAATCGCAGGCATGCGGTCGGCGGCATAGGACGGCGGGCAGCACGAGCGCGTAATCGCAGCGAGCTGTCCTACCGCGTTGAGCGAAGCCGTTGTGAGCAATCGCCAGCAGGGCGCTCGCCACTCGCATGGTCCTCAGTTCGGTTTCCCTGTCGGTCCGTTGCGGATGGACCAAACGAGAACTCAGTTCGCCCCGCCTGGAGATCATGACGCGACTCGGCAGGTCGTGATGCGGGTTTTGCTCGGACGCACGGGCTAACGGCCGCGATTTGCCAATTGGTTGACGCAAAAGTACGATTGGATGGAGCAGCGGATGGGATGGGGCTGGTCGGCCAGTCCACTCGAGGGGGTAGCCTGTGACCAGTGGTTCCCGCAGGCCTGACACGGGTCGGAGACGGTCTGCGAATTGATCGTCGGAGGGCGTATACAGCGGCTCGAACGTGTCATGGCGGCCAGCCTGCTGATTGACCCTACTGCGTGGTTGACCCTACTACGTGGTTGACTTGGGTTTGGCGATGCAGAGCGCTACAATGTCGCGGGGTAGGCTGGGGAGACGCTGGGGCTGCAGCAGTCGGGAGCTGACGCCGAGTTGGGGTCGATCAGTGTCGCAGGTAGGCGTGGGAGTTGGTGCATGGGAGCTGGGACCGTCGGAGCTGGGACTCTCGTGCTGTGTTGGAACGTTGCGTGGCTGGAAAATACGGGACGACTGTGAACGGGATGAAAGCAGATCAACGAATGGGAGGCGGTCGCGCGGGCGTCGCGGCTGCAGCTCAGCAATCACAACAGACGCGGTCAAATTGCGCGATGTCCGGCACGGGCGGTCAGGGGCACCCACGGGCTCGAATCACGTTCGTGGGTCTAGGGCTGATCTGTCTGGGGCTCGTTCATCTGGGTTCGGGGATAGGAAGTCGAGCGATCGGGGTCGACGACGGTGTGTGGGGACAGGAGTTGGAGGTTCCGTCTTCGCTCTTCGCGCCGCGCCACGGCGAGCCCACGGCCGAACAGGTGGCCCAATGGGTGAGGGACCTGGACGACGATCGATTCGTCGTTCGGCGCAATGCGACGGATCGTCTGATCTCGGCTGGGATGTGCGCGGTCGAGCCGGTTGCGAAGGCCGTTGAAGGGGCGAATCTCGAAGTGTCCACGCGCGGGGTGTTTGTGCTGCGTGAACTGGCTCTCAGCTCCGACGTCGGCACTCAGGACGCCGCTCTGCAGGCCCTGCAGCAGTTGTCGCTCTCGCCGGCCCGGTCTGCCGCTCGACTGGCGCAGTCAGCCATTGGAGCGATGGAAGACGTGCGTCAAGAACGGGCGATGAAGCAGCTGGAGCAGTTAGGCGCGACGATTACGGTTTCGGACCGATCGGTTGGGTTTCAGCTGACACAGACGCTGGTCGTGGATATTGGAGCGACGTGGGAGGGGACGGCAGAGGATCTGCATCGTCTGAAATGGCTGCGTGACGTACAGGAGATCAGCTTTTCGGGTGAACGCATCAACGATGTCTGCCTGAGGTCGTTGGTTCATCTGCAGAATCTCAACCGCATCTCATTTCGCCACGCGGGCATCACGGACGATGGGCTTCGTCTACTTGCGTCACTCAAGAGCTTGACAACGATCGACTTGATGTACACGCCGGTGACCGACGCGGGATTAGAGCATTTGAAGGAGATGAAGAGCGTCCGGTTGATTCGGTGCTATGGCACCGACGTCACGCAGGAGGCTGCGGAGCGATTTCAGCAGCAGGTGGCCAACGTCCAGGTCGACCACAAGGTTGGCGCCTTCCTGGGGGTGGTTTGCCAGCAAGCGCCCTGGCCGTGCGAAGTGACTCAGGTCAAGAGCAACAGTGCCGCCATGCAGGGAGGCATTCGCGAAAGCGACATCATCGTCCGATATGACGGTCAACCGGTGGCCAACTTTGACGAACTGCGGAAATTGATCGGCCGCAACAAGGTGGGCGACACGGTGGCGGTGGAGGTGGCCCGTGGTGCGACGATGGAGGAGTTGGTACTTCCGCGTCTGCCGGGCGTCCACTTGGGTCTCGAAGGGGAGACAACTCCTTACGGCTGCAAAGTCAATCAGGTCGAACCGCAGGGAGCGGCTGCCAAGGCGGGGTTGCGCTCTGGCGACGTCATCACGTTGATCGACGAGGAACGAGTAACGGACGTCGACCAGCTGAAGAAGATCTACGCGAAGCGAATCGCGGTCAAGCAGTCCGAGCTGCAGGTGATGCGTAACTCGCAGATCGTGCGGACCAAAGTGACGTTTGGCGAGTGGAGCGATTTATGATCGGTTGCGGTCTGCCGGATCGAGTTCCTCGAGAGCTGTGAACTATGGCCGATGACGACCTGATTCTCTGTGTCCGGTGTCTTGCCACGCTGAGGCCCGGCGCGGGGAATTTCTGGGTGGTCCACATCGATGCGGTCGCCGATCCCACTCCACCGGCATTCACCGAGCAGGAAGTGTGTCGTGACGTGCAGAGCCAGTGGGCTCAGCTCGTGCAGGAAATGCGAGACATCTCTCCACGCGAGGCGATGGACCAGGTTCATCGCCACGTCGTGGTCCACTTGTGCAATCGCTGTTTCGCCCGGTGGATTGAGGATCCGGCCAACTGAAACTGCGAGCGCGATTCTGCGGTGCGCCGCTGCGAATGATGAATCGACGACCGATCCCATGGCGAACGAAGCCCGCCCGGTAGTTGTCGAGCGGGAAGCGAGTTTTCTCGAGTTTCTATCGCCAGGTGGTTCGGCTCGGGAATGACGGCATCGCTTTCGTCATTGGGTACTTCGTCATTGGGTACTTCGTCATTGGGTACTTCGCCATTCGTCATGCCAGTGGGGTGTCGCCGCATCGAGCTCAGTCACGGAGTGTCTGGCAGGGCCGTGACGTCGACCCCCAGTTCGGCCAATCGTGCGACGGCCTCTTGCCGCGCCGCGTTGAGCACCGAGGCCAAGGTCACGGCGGCTCCGTCCTGCTGCTTGCTTACGTCGGCCGCTGTCATGAAGGCGTAAATCTCGAGTGTCTCCGCTCGAGCGACCGGTTCCTGGCGGGAGCGGAAGAACCGTGCGATTTCGATGATCAAGGGCAGGTATCCTTCATAACTGCCGACGTCCAGGATCCCTTTCGTGCCGAACGCCCGTCCACCGTAGCCGTGGGTTCCGGCCCGCAGACCTCGGAACGTGCCGATTCGACCCCGCGGCCATAGCCCCACCACCAGGTCCGACTCGGGCGTGGTGACGCGCCGTACCGATTCACAGCCCGTCTGCATGACGGTAAACAGAGTCTCAACGCCGTGGATGCCATACCAATACAGGTCCGGATGAGTGGGTTCCAGGGGAGCGGGACTGAAGGCGTCGCAACCCATCACATCTCCGATGGCTCCCGAGCGTGCCTGTTGAGCCCCTTTCACGTACCGGAGAGATGACGAGGAGAACACCGGCGTCCCGAATTTTTCGGCTGCCAGAAAGATCGCCACGACGTCGCTGAGCGATCCGGCGGTGGGCTTATCGACGAACACCGGTTTGCCGGCACGCAACACGGGCAGGGCCTGTTCGAGATGCGGCCGACCGTCGTTGGTTTCCAGCAATACGCCGTCAACGCGCTGCAGCAGTTGATCAATGGAATCGACGATTTCGACCCCCATTTCCTGGACCTGACGCGTGTACTCCGGAACCCGGCTGACGCTGGACTCGATATCGCGACTTCCCTGGGGGTAAGCGGCCACGACGCGCATGCCAGCCAGCTGCTCGTCCGGATCCTCCCGATTGAACTCCTTGGTGAAGGCAATCGCATGGCTGGTATCGAGGCCAATGATTCCGATGCGGAACGTTGCGGGTTCGTCGGCTCGCACGCTGCCAACGCCAGCGGCAGCCAAGCAGGCAATGCCGGAGATTAAGATCATGGTCAACTGGCTGCGTCGGAAAGCCCGTTTCATCGTTGCGGTTCCTCGTGTTGGTTGAATCTTCATTCAATAACGTGCGCCGTTCGTCCTTGGCAGCGGCGTGCCGCTCTGTTGCGATCGTTGCCTCAGGTCCGGACAGCTCGGCGATGCAACTTCATTGCCTGGCGGAGAACAGCGTGCCTGGGAGAACAGCGTGCCCGGCCCGCTTCACACCTGGGGTTGCCAGCCGGGTTCGTATTCGCGTCCCCACAACGGCTCGGCAGTCGGATTGTTCAGGATGTGCCCATTGCTCGGATCGATCTGCAGCGTCTGGCCCGTGCGCACGGCGATGTTTCCCAGATGGCAGAGCAACGTGCTCTTGTGCCCCTCTTCGATGTCCGCCGACGGTCTGCCACCGTGGCGGATACAGCTGAGAAAGTTGTCGAAGTGCTCAGCGTCGCCCCCTGCGCCACTCTGTTCGGCAATCAGTTTTCGCTGCATGTCATAGATGCGGTAGCCAATGTCAAACAGCTCAAGAGTCCCATCGTCGCCGTGGAACGTGACGCCGAATGCCGAGCCACCCGGTCCCATGGGGAAACAACTCAGCCCTTCCCAGAGGATGGCTCGCGGGCCGAATTCGAAAGTGGCCAGATGTGTGTCAGGCGTTTCCTGATCGTCGTCAAAACGGTAACGCCCGCCCGAGGAGGTGACGCGCGTGGGAAAGTCCACTCCCATGCCCCAGCGCGCCAGATCGAGTGCATGCACTCCGTTGTTGCCCAGTTCGCCATTGCCCCAGTGCCAGTGCCAGTGCCAGTTGTAATGGAGCAAGTTGTCTTTGAAGGGGCGCCGCGGTGCCGGGCCTTGCCAGAGATCAAAGTTGAGCCAGGGAGGGACATCCGTCGGTTGGCCCACTCCGATCGACGGTCGCCGGTTCGCATACCAGCAGCGCACGTACTTCACCGGTCCGATCTCCCCCTCATGCAACTTCTGCATGGCTTCCATGACGGGCAGCCAGCTGCGTCGCTGCGTGCCCATTGTGACAACCCGATCGTTCTTGCGGGCGGCCTGAACCGACCACTCCCCTTCCTGAGCCGAATAGCTGCACGGTTTCTCGCAGTAAACATGCTTGCCTGCACTGCAGCCCAGGATGGTGGCCGGCGCGTGCCAGTGGTTAGGTGCGGCGATGGCCAACACATCGACGCGGGAATCGTCCAGGATGCGGCGAACGTCCTCGACCGTTGCTGGAGCCTTACCAGCTACCTGGGCCACGGCTCCGGCCGCACGTTCTGAGGCACGCGAATCCACGTCACAGACATAAGCCACCTCCACACCAGGCTGCCTCGAAAACCCCAGCGCCAGATCGCGTCCCCGACCGTTCACCCCCATGACTCCGACCACAATCGCTTCGCTGGCGCTGGTCGCCTCCTGTGCTCCGGCCACTGCGGCCCAGGCGGCCAAGCCGGTCCCTGCGCCCAGTTCCAGAAATCGTCGTCGGTTGACTACATGACTCATTCCACTACCTCCCTCAGGCGACCGGGTCGCCAGCCAAACCAGGAAACCACTCACACCCCGGTGCGTCGAACGCTGCTCGCTCGACCGCCCCCTTCCGCCACCACTCGCACGTTGCCTTCGCTGACTCGGTCTTCTGAGGGCGTGATCATGCTCATCGCTCCTGTGCCGGCTCGGTCCGGTCCTCGGCGTGGTGGAGTGCCACGTCACGCGGGTCACCGGGAAGACCGCACACGACGCGAAAGCCCACGTTGTACACGCCCTGGTACGGCCGATAGGCACGTCGCGACGCGCTGCGTGCCGCAGCAGGCCGATCACGCCACGATCCGCCGCGCACCACGCGTAACACGTCCTGGCCCACTCGATCACGCTGCTCGTCGACGCGGAAGGGATAAGGTCGATATGCTGAACGAGTCCATTCGGCGACGTTGCCGTGCATGTCGCACAGACCCCAGGCATTGGGCACGTACTTCCCACCAGGTTCCGAAAGGAAACCGCCGTCATTGAATCGCGTGTCCTTGGGGATCCAGTCGTCATACTTGCTCGGGTTGGGAAACGGATCACGTTCCTTCTTGTAAGGGTGGCAGACGAATTCGCTCAGCTTGGCATCGGCCAGATTGGCAAACGGCGAGAAATCGGTGTCGCTTGATCCGTACCAGAACGGAGTCTCGCTGCCGGCACGACAGGCGTATTCCCACTGCGCTTCGGTGGGCAAGGTGAAATGCTCCCCGGTCCGCTGGCTGAGCCAACGGCAGAAGTCCATCGCCTGTTGCCAGGAGATCCGCACCACCGGTTGCTGCGGAGCGTTGACATAGAAGCCTCGGACTCCAAACTGCATACCGAATCGCGACTCGACTCGGCTGTCATGGTGCGGGTCAAACACGGCAAACTGCTGATTGGTGATCTCCACGCGTCCCATCCAGAACGGTCGGTCGATCTCGACGCGGCAGCGCGGCTGTTCGTCGGTCGCTCCGTCATTGCTTCCCATCACAAAGCTCCCGGCCGGGATGAGCAGCAGGTCGAGGCGAACGCCATCGGCCAGTTCAACGGATCGCTGCCAGGGCTGGTCAAGTTGCTGTTGCCGGCGTTGAGCTACCTCAGGTCCGAAGGGCCAGCCGTCGCAGGCGATGGCTGTTGCCGGGCGCGGCGACTGGGGAGCGGGCAGGAGCGGAACAACAGGAGTACGCGGCTGCGGGATGGCTTCCGCCTCGGGGGCACTGTCGACGTTGGCGTAGAGCTTCAGCAGCTCGCGTCGTCGCTCTGCCACAGGCGCAACGCGCGCCGCGCCGGCAATCTCCGTCCAGGTGCCGTGATAGGGTGCGTTCAAGTCGATCCAGGTGATCAAGCGATCCCACGCTTCGCTGTTCAGTTCCACGCCGTAGTGTCCCTTCTTGAGCAGCTGGACCAGTTCGGTCGTATCAGCGTGAAACTCCAGCGGCATCAGCAGATGGTAATCGCTCTCCAGGCCCGGCCGTCGGACGAATCGATGCAAGGCCACGTACGAAGTGGAAAAATGGCCTGCGTCATCTCCGCCAGAATGATAGACGCTCGTGTAGTCCGTGATCTGCTCCAGGCCGCGCAGGTCCATGGCCGTGGGAAGACCTTCGCGCGATTGACCGTCGTGACAGGCAACACAGTATCGATCGAGGACCGGTTGCACTTCACGCGCGAAATTGAACCCTCGCGCAGGACCGTACCAGGGCCGGATCTCATCGGGAACACGATAGCTCAATGTCGACCCGTCCGTCGGCGGTGCTCCATTCTGATTCTCATGACAGCCCACGCACGAGACAACCTCTCCCGGCATGCCTGTGAACCAACTCCGCATCAATTGCAGCGCCTTCCCTTCGCTGTCGAGCGGTTGAACGGCCAGCGGCGTGTTGGCCGGAATGCGGAAGAACGCCGAGCCGTCCTCGGCCACCGGCACCGTGCCGATGATGCGCTTAATATCCCAGGGACCCTCCATTCCTACGACCCCTTGGGGGCCTCCCATCCCCGGATACAGGTAGTGATAGCTGATCAAACGCAGCTGCTTGACCGTGCCGCGAGGTATGCCTTGTAGTCCGTCCCCCGTGTAGACATCCGAGAGATAGACCACGGCATCCTGCCGGCTCAAGTCGACTTTAGGAGCAATCACCGGGGGACGTGCCGTCGCGCGCAGCGGAAGCGGTTCCAGCAGTGCGGAGCCGGGGAGCTCCTTGATCAGCGTCAGATTGTCAAATACGTCCGCCAGATAAATGCCCCATGACGACTGCGGTGTCGGTTGACACGCGACCAGGAAGTATTTCTCACTCAAGGGACTGGGATGCAGGAATTTCGGCCATGAGTTGTCCACCAGATTGTCCTGAATCAACGGCGAATCCAGCCGCGGATCGGTGACGCGCTGCACGTCCAGACCCCGGCCTGGGATCCGTTGTATCGCCCCCCGCGCCTCGCGACGTCCTCGGGCCACGTCGAACAGCACGAGCTCTCCCATTCGCGGTACGCCGTGATGCCCTCCCACGATACCGACGAACATGCTCGGCTTTCCCGGGATCGGACGGGCGTAGAAGAGTGAGTTCGGCCAGTACGAATTGCTGCCGTAGAACTCCATCTGCTCCGTGCCGTCAGGGTTCATGCTGAACAGCACTCGGTCGTGACTGTGCGGCGTGTCGGTATATTCCCACCGCAGGTAGAGAACGCGACCGCTTTCCAGCACGGTGGGACACCAGTTGTGCTCCTGATCGAAACAGAGTTGACGGATCGTTCCATCGGGGTCGAGCCGATAGAAGTTCGCCACACGCGAGCTCCCGTTCACACAGGGGACAGCGGCCATCGAGGCGGTGGATGAATAGATGATCGCTCCGTCGGGCAGATAGCAGGCATCGTAATTGTGCACATCGGGGAGCGAGGGCGTGATCTGCCGCAGGCCGCTCCCATCGGTCCCAATCTCAAACACCTGCCATTTGTCCAACTCGCCTACCGAGGAGAAAAGCACCTTATGCCCGTCAAAGTGCAGATCCACATCGCCGACAAAGGGCGAACCGGCCGGATGGTACAGCGTGGTGAGCGTTCCAGCCGGGCTCACTGGACTGAGTACGGCAATCTCGTCGTCGAACCCGGTCGTCGGCAAGGCACAATTGCTCTGCCAGTTCTGCGGCAGTCCCAGCTGCGGGCTGTGTGCGCCGCGTCGGACCAGCAGCAACTGATCAAAATCAAGCAGCGGGTTACGCAGCGCCACCTGCTGCTGCAGTTGCGATGTGGCCAGATACAGTCCTCCCAGTTGCTGCCAGTCCGATTCGGTTGCCGAACTGTCGGACCAGGAAGCCAAGACCTCGCTGCACTTCCGGCTCTGGCCACGCACTTGCTCCCTCCACACCGGATCGATCAGGACGAGCGTCTCGTAATCGTCCAGCATCGCCTCGGTGCGCTCCAGCATCTCCTGGATCCGGGCAGCGGACAGGTTCACCGCGGCTTCGCGCACCGTCCCATCAGGCTGCGGCAACATCACTCGCAGGACCCAAGGAGTGCGAATGTGACTTCGCGCAGCCGCCTGCTGATCCAGGAGCAGTTCGTTGGTCTCCGGCGACCCGTGCGACGCCAGGTCGTCGGTCGGAATCACTTCGACCTGCAGGTTCGCATCGGGCGAATCCCCATCGCGGAGAGTCAGGAGCGGCGACTCCGGTATGAAGTGTCCCGCTGCTTCCGGGGCCACAACCGTTGCCAGATGCTTCTGCGCCGCGGCGCGCTGCAGCTTCCATCCCTGAGGAAAGGGCTCCTCTGATTCCAGACGAAACGCACAGATGTGCGGCATGCAGGGGCCGGGACAGCGCAAAGAAATGGTGTGGCGTCCCTGGCTGACGTGAAACGCGCACTGCCGCTCCCACCGAGCCTGGCTCGTCTGCCAGCTGCCCGTAACGGATGCGAAGCCGGTGTGCACCACCTGACCGTCCAGCAGAATCTCGACCGGGCGAGAACTCTCGGCCGCATAGAGCGCGACGAAGGTGTAGTCGGCCGTGACAGGTATGTCGATCTCGTACTGCGCCTGATTGGGCATGACACCGCCGTTCCAGATGCAGGCATACTGATCCGCATAGGCCATTCCTGGCGTACTGACATTGACATTGCCTTGATCGAACCAGTCGGCGCGAATGGTCAGCGAAGTCAAGGCCTCATGGCCAGCCTCTGCCGCCAATGCGGATGACGCGGCGGAAAGGAACAGTCCGATCACCGTCAGCCACTTCGTCACGCTCGTCTTCATGGTACTCTCCCTGCTGCCATGTGGAGACCACACGCCAGAGTGTGTGGTTGTCGCCTTCGATTCTAACCGAGTGGAACGTCCGCCAAAACGAGCAGCACCCGTTTTTCTGACTCCCCACTGCCACCTGCGACCGGTTCCGGTGGTTGTACCCCCGAATACGTCACCAGCATTCGCCCACGATCAGCCCCAGCGCGATCAGCCCAGTGCTCCGGCGAGAGGGTTTGGCAGCCGACTCTGGTCCAGCGAGCATGGTGGAGGGTCGTCAGGTGAACTATAACTGGAGCTATCAGCCCCCACGCCGCCGGCGCTTCATCAGTCCGTGACGTACCGGTTGTACTCCGGTGGCTGACTTTTTCGCCTGGGGGGGCCAACTGGGAAGCGCAGGCCAATCGACCGGCAAGTTGAGTGACGCGGATTGTGCAACGGAGAGGAGCAGGAGAGTGGGACGCGAGGTATGTGCGGCAGTCTGTCTGGTGTTCGTTTGGGGAACCTTGGTTGCGGCCGATGTCAGGGTGGTTTCTGAGTGTCGTCGAGGGGACGAAGCGACTCAGGAGTTCCCGTTCTCCGACGTTGCTCGGCCAGCTCTCAACGACGCGGCCGCCGACGCGACGTTTACTCTGGTGGCAGGCCGTGAAGACAGCAACGGCGGTGGCTTGACCAAGTTGCACGATGGCTACCTGCCTGGCCACGATGATGATCCGGGCCAGAGCTTTTTCTTCGCTGCCGGCACGCCCGGCGGTCGCATTTCGATCGACTTGCATCGCACGATCGACGTTGGCCAGGTGAATACCTATTCGTGGCATCGCAGCAGTCGTGGCCCCCAGGTGTATCAGTTGTACGGGAGCAATGGGGAGACGAGTGGCTTTGACGCGCAGCCACCCCAGGATCTGGACCCGGCAACCAGCGGCTGGACCCGGATCGCCACCGTCGATTTGCGCCCCGCCGAAGGAGAACCGGGAGGGCAGTATGGCGTGAGCATTGCATCCACCGACGGATCGCTCGGCCAGTTCCGCTATCTGCTGTTCGTCGTTGAGCGGACCGAGGAAGCTGATGCGTTCGGCAATACTTTTCTGAGTGAAATCGACGTGATTGATCGCCACGCTCCTCCCGTCACACCGGCGCCAACGACCAGACCAGGACACGTACGCGTCGCGATCGGCGAAGGCAGGTACCAGATCGATGTGGACGCGTCGGCGACTCCCGACCTGATTCCATGGGTCGAGACAGAACTGATGCCTGTCATCGAGCAGTGGTATCCGCGGATCGTCGACCTGCTTCCAAGTGACGGATTTGAAGCGCCTCGCACCGTCAGCATCACCTTCCGTCCCGACATGCAAGGCGTCGCCGCGACCGGCGGTACTCACGTTCAGTGTGCAGCCGCCTGGTTCCGCGAGCAACTGCAGGGCGAAGCCAAAGGGGCCGTGGTCCACGAGCTGGTGCATGTCGTGCAGCAGTACAACCAGCGACGTCGGGGCAATCGCGGTGCAGGGCGGCCGCCTGGCTGGCTTGTCGAGGGAATCGCCGATTATGTCCGCTGGTTTCTCTATGAGCCAGAGTCGAAAGGGGCGGAGATCGGTCGTCACGCAGCGTCGCGCGCACGTTTCGATGCGAGCTATCGAGTGAGTGCAAATTTCTTGAACTGGGTCACACAACAGTATGATCGTCAACTGGTTCCCAAACTCAACGCGGCCATCCGGGAGGGGCGGTATAGCGAGCAGCTATGGAAGGAACTGACCGGCCACACGGTGCAGGAGCTGGGCGACCAATGGAAAGCGAACCTGCAGCGGGAGCCGGAGCCGGCGCCACCGGAAGACCCACAGCGTGCCAGGTAGCGGACAGCGGGTGCACCGGTGATGCAGAGCTATTGACACCGCTACCTTCGAAGTGACGATTGCGGCCCAGTCGTTCCATTTGGCAACAGATCTCCCATGAGTCCCCAGGGGTCTTGGGCAGGGCGATCCGTCGCTCACAGGCGACTCGATAACAGATCGGCGATCTTGCGGGCCGCTTTCTCACCCGCCCGCTGCTTGATCAGACCCTCTTTGGCCAGCCCGAAGACGGTGACGCACGTTCCCGATTCCCCCTGGGGAATCATCTCCAAGATGACCACCGCCGGGTTCAGGCCCAGGAAGCCAGACCCGATCACGGCGGATACCGTGGGATGATCGGAGTCGAATTCGACGTCATGGCGAATCTCCCCCTGCTCGTCCAGCAGATCGACCGCTCGCCGCAGAACCGTTTCGGGGTCCTGTTCGAAATGGAGTTCCAGTCGACAGGCGTTTGACGGCATCTTGCCGGCTACCCAACTCACCAAACCTGCACCGGTCTTCTTGCCTGTGGACTTGATGGCCAGCTTCTTCAACTCTGCGGCCAGGATCTCATCCGAGCTCAAGGACATGTCGCTGCTCCTCCTGCCATCATCCGCGTGTTGGCCAAATACGGTCGTTCGAAGCTCCGGCGGCCTCTCGATGTCCTGGCACGCCCACAGATTCAAGTGCCTTGCCGCTGAGTACATCGGCCTGGCTGCGTGCCGGCTTCGAATGGAGCCAGCGTGATTCTAGCGGATTCCCGTCCATTCGGCTGCACGCCATCGATCAGGTTGTGCCACATCGCTGCCGCGTAGTGGCCAAGCGGAGTGCCGCTGACGCTCCTTCCTGCACGATTGCACTCGGCCAACAGGTGCCGAGTCGGCATGATTGGCACCACCGGCAGTATCCGACCGCTGCCACATGCCCGATATCGCCGCTCGATCGCTGGACATCGTCCCGCCGTGACGTATGTAGTTGATATCGCCAGGAGAGTCGACGAATTCTGGGGCGACGGAGCAACGGGCAAGTCACCGGCTGCCGGGGACTGCTGTGTTCCCTTTCCCTTGGGGCCGTAATGCTTTGTTGCACGTGAACGATCAAGAAAATTCAGGGACAGGGTGCACGCCATGAACTCCTTGCGACCGGTATTGCACGTTGACGACGATCCCACGATTACCCGCCTCGTCGCTCAACTCCTGAGCAACTACGGCTTTCAGACCACTACGATTCACGATCCCCGCGAGGTTGTTTCACAGCTGCCACGCTTGCAGGAACGAGTCGTGCTCCTCGATATCGACATGCCGCAGCTCAATGGGCTGGAATTACTGCGTGAAATCAAGTCCTTCGACGGCGGAATTCAAGTGGTCATGCTCACCGGCCTGGTGACAATGACCACCGCGCTGCAGTCACTGCGGCAAGGGGCCGAGGCCTGCTTCTTCAAGCCGATAAGCAATGTCGAACCGATGGTCGAAGCGATCGAAGCGTGCTTCCGGAAACTGGACCGCTGGTGGAATACGTTGGACGAATTGTCGCGCCGCCGTAAGGAAGAAATGTTCTCCGCAGCCAGACTCGGCGAAAACCCGGCCGCTCCCGTGGCCGTCTGAAACCGGCCGCAACCCCAGCGTCCGCTTGTGACCAACCTCGGTTGCCCACGGCCTACCTGCTCGCAGTGCCGTGTCTTCGGCTCGCCGCGTCGTCGCTTCGGCGCGTCTTCGGCTTGATTGTGGCGGGGCAATGTGGCAGCCCTGGTATGACCAAAATAGCCACCAGAGGTTGGCCAACGACGGGGATATGGTGGTGGGGGGGCCGCACTTCGTTTTCTCGCCTGTCCTTCATCCGCAGCCCCGTTGCGAGTCGTAACTCCAGGCGAATTTGAGACTTGTGACGGTGTGCCGGAATCCGGGTAAGGCGCTCCGTTTCTGTGCAGGTCCTCCCACGAAATGCCGATCGTTCTTGATGCGCCCTGTGATATACTTGACTGACTTGATAATGATAGTTATGTTTTTAGCGTATGGCCATGATTGGGGCCTGAGGCGGGGGAGGAGTGCCAGATGAGAGAGATGTTGCAGCGGCCGGTTGTGGATGAGGCCCCGCGTCGAGCATGGCCCGAGTTGCGAGTGATTGTTCCTCCGGAGTGGGGTGTGAACGACAGCGACCACGAATCTCAGAAACCGCAGTCGGGCGAGCAACTCCTGCCGACGGAGGAGTTGTTAGCGGAGCTGGCTCTGGCCAGTGAGGGGTTGGAGCAGGCCACGCCGCAGGATATTTTGCGGTGGGCGGTGGACCGTTTTGCGCCCCGTTTCACGATGGCGACGGCCTTTGGTCCGGAGGGGATGACGATCATTCACATGCTGGCGGAGATTGCTCCCGATACACCCATCTTCAATCTCGACACGGGGTACCAGTTTGCGGAGACGTTGGAGTTACGAGAACGGGTCCAGCGGCGGTATGGGATCGAAATCGAGCTGCGGCGTCCTGAGTTGACGGTGGAGCAATATGAGGCGCAGAATGGGGGTCCCGTATATCGGAGTGATCCGGATCGGTGCTGTCGGGAGCGGAAGCTGCGAGTTCTGCACGAGTCGGTGGCCGGTATGCACGCCTGGGCCAGTGCGATTCGGCGGGATCAGAGTACGGATCGTGCGCGGGTTCCGATTGTGGGTTGGGACCGGAAGTTTGGACTGGTCAAGGTCAGTCCCTTGGCGAACTGGACCAAGAAGCACGTGTGGGACATGATTATGAAGGAGAGCATCCCGTACAATCCACTGCACGATCAGGGCTACCCGAGTGTCGGCTGCTGGCCCTGCACGCGGGCGATTCTGTTGGGAGAAGACGAGCGTGCCGGGCGTTGGAGTGGCTTTCAGAAGACGGAATGCGGACTGCATACGGCCAACGACTGATCGCGTTCTGGCCGGGAGATCTTTGAGTGAATGTTTCTGCCAAGACAGAATATGCCTGTTTGGCTGTCATGGAACTGGCCGCCCATTATGGTACGGGTGAGCCGGTTCGGGTGCGTACGATTGCTCAGCTGCATGGGATTCCTTCTCGTTTTCTCGTCCAGATTCTCTTGCAGCTCAAGGGAGCTGCGTTGGTACTCAGCACGCGCGGTGCAGCCGGCGGTTATCGGTTGGCGCGCGCCCCTTCCGAGATCACGTTGGCTGAGGTGATGAGCGTGATTGAAGGGGGGGCGGAAGAAGTGACTGGCAGTGCCAGTCACAGCTCGTCACATCTGCGTGTGCTGCTCGACGTCTGGAATGACGTCGCGCGGGTCCAGCGTGAGATGCTCGCCAGCATCACGTTCGCTCAGTTGGCTGAAAACGCCCAGAGCGAAATGGACTCGATGTACTACATTTGACACGAAAGCAAATCACCCGGATCGTCCGGCGGCTCGCAGGGGCTAAGCCGTTGGTGGCGTTGGTCACCGAGGCGTCCGGACTGCAGAATCTCCCACAGGGAATGTTTGATTGCCACGGGGACGAGTCCTGTTTTCCCCATCCCCGCGATCGCTCGACTGTCGCAGACGCGATGCATCCTCTTGCTACTTTGTGCTGCAGTTCCTGGTGGGGTATTCGGTGGTATGCTGTCGGGTGCTCTTCCGAGTTCGTTCCCGTGGGGTCGTGACGGGCTCGTCGGCGGAGATCACTCGATGATGCCTTGTCGGGTGAGCAGCATCATGATTTGGTCGACGCATTGTTCGATGGTTGATTCGGCGGGATTGAGCACGAGGTCGGGAGCGGTGGGGATGTCGTAGGGTGCCGAGACGCCGGGGAAGTTGGCGATCTCGCCGGAGTCGGCTTTCGCATAAGCACCTTCCCGATCTCTCTGGCGGCAGAGCTCCACGGGCGTGGCCACGTGCACGGTCAGGAATCGTTGTCGTCCGACAACGTCGCTGGCTTTCTGTCGTACCTCCTCACTGGGAGCGACGAACGCAGCGATGCAGATCAAGCCGGCGTCGTTGACCAGTTTGGCGACTTCCGCGCTGCGGCGGAGGTTCTCCGATCGTTCCTGGGCGGTGAAGCCGAGATCGCGACTGATACCCATCCGCATATTGCGGCCATCGAGTACGGTGCAGGCTCGCCCCACATCGAACAGTCGTCGTTCCAGCGCGAAGGCGAGGGAGGTTTTTCCTGACGCGGTCAGTCCGGTGAGGAGGATGGTGGCCGGCTGTTGTCCGTAGCGTGTGGCGCGTTCGGCGGCCGACACGTTGCTGGTTTCCCCCTGTGCGATGTCGCTCAGCGAGTGATCTTCCCAGTGGTCGACACGTTCTTGGCTGGTGGTCCGGTCGAGGATCATGCCGGCCCCCACGGTGCGGTTGGTGATTCGGTCGATGACGATCAAGGCGCCGGTGGCCCGATTGCGCCGATAGCTGTCGTACGCGACCGGCTGGCTCAGAGCGATGGCGCAGCGGCCGATTTCATTCAGTTGGAGGCAGTCGGCTTCGCGGCGGTGCAGCGTGTTGACGTCAACCTGGTAACGCAGTGCGCTGATTGCTCCGGTTACCTGTTTGGTCGTATGTTTGAACAGGTACGGCTTGCCGACCATCATCGGCTCCTCCGCCATCCAGACGATCATGGCGTCGAAGCGGGGTTCCAGGCGGGGCACATTACCGGGTCGGACGAGCATATCGCCGCGGCTGACGTCGATTTCGTCTTCCAGGGTGAGGGTCACGGCCTGGGGAGTGAACGCTTCGGCCAGTTCTCCGTCGAACGTGACGATCGACTTGACGCGGCTGGTTTTTCGTGACGGGAGGGCCATCACTTCGTCACCCTGGCGGACGATTCCCGAGGCGACTGTGCCGCAGAATCCGCGGAAATCGAGGTTCGGTCGGTTCACGAACTGGACCGGCAGGCGGAAGTCCTCCAGATTTCGATCCGAGCCGATATAGACGTTTTCGAGGAAGCTCATCAGTGTGCTCCCCTGATACCATGGCATCTGTGCGCTGGCATCGACGACGTTATCTCCTTGAAGGGCCGAGATCGGAATGAAATGGACATCGGGCAGATCAAGGCGCGCGGCGAAATCCCGGTAGTCCTGCCGGATCTGATCGAAGACTTCCTGGCGGAAACCGACCAGGTCCATTTTGTTCACCGCCACCAGCACGTGGCGAATGCCCAGCAGCGAGGTGATGAACGAGTGGCGTTTCGTCTGGGTCAACACGCCATGTCGAGCATCGATCAGAATGATTGCCAGGTCGGCGGTCGAGGCGCCGGTCGCCATGTTGCGCGTGTACTGCTCGTGGCCTGGCGTATCGGCGATGATGAATTTCCGCTTGGCGGTCGAGAAATACCGGTAAGCAACGTCGATGGTGATTCCCTGTTCCCGCTCGGCCTTCAGGCCGTCCGTCAGCAGTGCCGGGTCGAAGCTGCCCCCGGTGGTGCCATGAATCTTCGAATCCCGTTCGATCGCGGCCAGCTGATCCTCATAGATCATCTTGGAATCGTAGAGCAAGCGACCGATTAAGGTGCTCTTGCCGTCGTCGACACTCCCGCACGTCAGGAACCGCAGCAGTTCCTTGTTCTCGTGCTGCTTGAGATAGGCGTTGATATCAGTGGCGATGAGATCGGATTGATGCGACATGGCTTGTAGGTCTTTCCGAACTGGAGATGTCCCGACAGGGTTCGCGTAGGCGAGCAACGAACGCCCGTCAGTAGCAGCGCTGTCAATAACAACGCCGTCAGTAGCAACGCTGTCTAGAAGTAGCCCCGCTTCTTTTTCTCTTCCATGCCCGCGCCCCCCTCATCCAGATCGATCAGCCGTCCTTGACGTTCCGAGGTCTTGGTCAGCAGCATTTCCTGGATGATGTCGGGCAAGGTGACGGCGTTCGACGGAACCGCTCCGGTCAGCGGGTAGCAGCCGAGCGTGCGGAACCGTACTTTCCGCAACTGAGGCGTCTCACCGGGGCGCAGTTCGAGTCGTTCATCGTCGACCAGGATCATGACGCCATCGCGAATCACCACCGGACGCTCCTGGGCGAAGTAGAGCGGCACAATGGGAATCTGTTCCAGATGGATGTACTGCCACACATCCAGCTCCGTCCAGTTCGAAAGGGGGAACACGCGAATGCTCTCTCCTTTGTTGACCTTGGAGTTATACAGATTCCACAGCTCCGGACGCTGGTTCTTGGGGTCCCACGTGTGATTGCGATCTCGAAAGGAATACACCCGCTCTTTCGCTCGCGACTTCTCTTCGTCTCGCCGAGCGCCGCCGAACGCCGCGTCAAACTGGTACTTGTTCAACGCCTGCTTCAACGCGTCGGTCTTCATGACCTCCGTATGCTTCTCGCTGTCGTCCAGCGGATGAATTCCCAGCTTGCGACCTTCTTCGTTGATATGGACCAGCAGATCCAGGCCCAGCTGCTGCCGCGCATAGCGCTCCCGGAACTCAATCATCTCCCGGAACTTCCAGGTCGTGTCAATGTGCATCAGCGGAAATGGCGGCTTGGCCGGATAGAAGGCCTTCAACGCCAACTGCACCATCACGGACGAGTCCTTGCCAATCGAATAGAGCATGACCGGGTTGCGGAACTCCGCCGCCACTTCACGGATGATGTGGATGCTCTCGGCTTCCAGTTGTTTCAGGTGAGTCAGGTTATAGCTCGTCATCGTAATGATTCACTCTCGCACTCAATCACCGTTACCACTCGAACGCTCGATGCGCCACCACAACGCACCGCCCGCGCACCAGCCGGCTCTCCGGCGGTCCCGACCTCGCCCGACCGCTCACTCCGGCGGAGGGCGACGCCGCGTCAGTTGCAGGATGACGCTCTCCGAATACGTGCCCGCCATCGGATAGGCTGCCACACGCCGCAGATCGAGCTGTGCCAGCAGGCCCCGCTCCCGTGCCGCTGCACGCTCCTCCGTCCACTTCGGTCCTTTGACCAACAGCAGCCGATCAACGTTGTGCCAGTACGGCGCGAACCACGTGCAGATCTTCCACAATGGTCCCACGGCTCGAGCGACCACCGAGTCGTACCGGAAATCCTCCAGCAGGATTTCCGCTCGCACAGGATGAACGGCTGCCCGCAGACCCAGCGTCCGCACCATCGAAGTCAGCACCTGAGCCTTCTTCTGGATCGATTCACACATCGTGACATCGAGGTCGGGTCGCACAATCTTCAAGATGACCCCCGGCACTCCCCCGCCACTCCCCACGTCAAGCACCTCTTCACCAGGTGCCAGCAACTCGGCCAGCTGTATGCTGTCCACAATATCCCGACTGACAAACGTGTCGAATTGGGTATGCCGGGTCAGGTTGAGCTTCTCGTTCCACTCCCAGAGCAGAGCCCGGTAGCGGTCGAGCAGCGTCACGTGCTCCTCGGGGAGCTCGATCGCGAACTTGTGCAGGGCTTCCGGCAAGGATGCCGACCCGTCGAAATCCGTCATGAACTGCTCCACCTCAGCGCCACGGCAGGGGCATAAGGGGTAAGGTTAGGTTGACTTGGCAGAATGGCTAATTGACTCCCGCTGCGCAGGCGGAGTGCTCCTGTCCCCCGCAGGCCAACCGTCCGTTTGATTCGCGTTGGCCGTGGCGATGGTTCGCACCAACGTGCCGCTGCTTGGATAGGGCGAATTTTCTCAACGGGGCCGTCTCAACCGGGTTGTCAGAGGACCAGAGGGCTTTGCCAAGTGCTCTGTTGAGTCCTCGCATTGCTGAGCGATCTGCTGCACTGCATGGCCGACAAGATAGGCAAAACTCCTTCCTGTGGATAGGCGGTCTCGGCACATAAAGTTTGACGATTATGCCGATTTGCTCGATTCTGCCGGCTTTGCGGACGATATCTAACGTGGACGTTCGGCATCGCCGCGCGGCCGCGCCCCGACGGGGCAGCACCGTCGACGGGGGTACTGGTGTGTCGTGTGGCCGAGGGACAGCGGCGTGGGTCCCGGCAGGCCTGCGAATGCTGAGAGGTCGAGGTATCGCGCACGATGGCACGGCGCTGAAATGCGAGGCTGGCAGGGTGGGCCGATTCGCCATTACGGAAGGAAGCTGGCGGCTATGAAACCTGGTGAGAACTACCGCATGCTCAGGCTGATTTTCGGACTCTCGTTCCCCTTGCTGGTCGCGGGCTGTGCCGCCTCCCACACGTATTACTGCGACGACAGTTGTGGTCCGCAGGCGTTTTCCGGGCGCCACGGCAACTGTGGCGGTGCGGCGTGTGAGACGTGTGAAGGCACTGGTGTCGGTCCAGTCTGTGGCCAATCGTTGACCGCCACTCTGGGCAAGATGATGACGTGCAATTCCGGCTGCGGTCGGTACTACTGGGGTGAATGGTGTTATGATCCGCCCGACCAGTGCGACCCCTGCGGCAACCACGGTGACTATGTGGGACAAAGGTGTTGTCCGCCGGGCGTCTGGAGCCGATTGTGGCAGGGACTGCATGGCGCACGCTACTGCGAGGGGACATGCGGCGCCTCCTGCGGTCCCGAAGCATCCTGTGGTTGCGATACCTGCGGCGGGGAAGACCCGGCCGTGATGGAACCGTGGCAGGAGGGCGTGATCGAGTCGATCGATGAGATCGAAGTGTCCGAGCCGACCGAAGCCGTGCCGATGGAGCCGACGGCCGCCCGGCAACCATCCCGCGCACCTCGGTCTTATTACAGTCGCGATCCGAACAGTCGGCTGGTCAGACGTCCCGCACCGTGATGTCTGTCTTGCCACGAGAGTTCTACCAGCGCGATACCGTCGATGTGGCTCGCGAGCTGTTGGGGAAGCGGCTTGTGCGGCGATCGCTCGAGGGGATGACGACGGGACGCATCGTGGAAGTTGAAGCGTACCTGCCGATCAACGATCCGGCGTGCCACGCGGCGCGCGGGCGAACTCGCAGCAATGAAGCGATGTTTGGTCCGCCAGGGCGTGCTTACGTGTATCCCATTCACTCGCGGTATTGTTTCAATGTCGTGACGCAGGGAAAAGGAACTCCGACGGCCGTATTGATTCGAGCGATTGAGCCGTTAGCAGGAATCGAATTGATGCGGCGAAGGCGAGGCCGCCAGGATCGAAGTGAATTGGCGCGCGGGCCGGGCCGTCTGTGTCAGGCGTTTGCCATTGATCGGCAACTGGACCACTGGGACCTTGTGCGAGGTGAGCGGTTGTGGATCGATGACGAGTTGTCCGGCTCGACCACGCTCGACGTCGGGCAGTCGAAGCGGATTGGAGTGACATCGGCCCACGATCTCCCTTTGCGTTTTTTTGAGACGAACAGTCCGTGGGTCAGCGGGCCGCGCCGGCTGCAGTCTGGGCCGCCCACGAGGGACGAGACGGGATAGAACGCCCCGGAGTCAGCCGCATGCTGCCGGGAAACATCGCCTTTATGCCGAGGCCATCCGATGAACGCACTTTCCGCTCTCGTTCCCGTAGCCAGCGCTGCATTGGCCGCAACCAGTGAGCAGCTCTCGGACGCCATCGGCTCAAGCCTCTCGTTTGCCGAACTTCTTGCGCAGAAAATCTCGGTTGGTGTTGCCGGCGCTCGATCACCGGATGCCGCAGCAACTACACGCTCGGATTCGGAACTCTCCCTCACGTCGGAGGGAGAGCAGGTTCAGTTGGATGCGTTGAGGCAACAGCTGGAAATGCTCAGAGAGACGCTCCAGCGCGAACTGCAACAACGATTTACCGCTGCGGGAATCGATTTGTCGGAACCGGCCGTGCTGGTCGCTGACGGTCAAGGCCGCGTGCTGGAGCAAGGCGGGCACTGGGACCGGGCCAAGATCGAGCAGGTCCTGGCGGAAGACCAGCGATTGAGCAGCCAGGTTCGGCAGTTGCTGAGTCAGGCGGCATCGCTGCAATCGCTGGCTGATTCCGCGCCTCAGGTGAGCGGGTCTCCCGGTTCGCGTCTGGTCGTGGGTGACCGCGGCGCCTGGTTGCAGACCATCTGATCCCCCCAGCACGCGGTTTCTGGTGAAGTCCCTTTTCTGCTCGCAGGCTTGCAAAGCCGCTGGGGACTGCTAAACTAATCTGGGCGTGGGAAATTTGCCCACGACATGGGGAAATTATCGGGTATTGATGGGTAATTAGCCCAGAAATCTCATTGCCAGGGACCCCGTTTGCCAGGGACCCCGTTTGCCAGGGACAGGGATATGCACGGACGTGCGGTGGGTCGAAAATACGAGTTCAACAGATCGCGCGAGATCCGTGACCACGACGTTTTTGCTGGGCGAACACCGTCGAACGATCGACGACCGTTATCGGCTGTCGATTCCTACCGAGCTGGCGGAGCCGCTGTTGGCTGGCGGGGGCGATTGCATTTTGGTCAAAGAGCGGCCGGGGGCGCTGAGTCTTTGGAGTGCGGCTCAGTGGCAGCAGCGGATGGAACGTGGTGTTCAGTTGATCCAGAGCAAGCTGGAGGCGGGGCGGCTCGAAGGACGATTGGATCACGTCCAGCGATTGGGAAGACTTCTCTCGACGCGGCATCGCAGCGTCAGTCTGGCGGGCCGTGGTCGTCTGGTGCTCCCCGAGGGTTTTCGCGAGTTTCTGGCGGTCGATCCCGGGGGGGACGTGTTAGTGATCGGCGCGGCTTTGTGCGTCGAATTCTGGCAACCGACGGCGTGGTTTCGCTATCTCGAAGAAACGATGCCGGAGTTCCATCAGTTCTTCGACGAGCTATCGGCCTGAGAGGTGCTGCGGCCTCAGGACTGGTGCCACATGACTTGCTTCGTACGTCGCCGAAAGATTCTCGAAGCCTGATCCGAGTGTCGCTCCCGGCCAGGGTGGCGAATAAGGATCGGCCTTTATCCTATACGCCCGGCGAGCAGAAAACGCCATTGTACCTTGCCTGTGTGTTCCGTGACGGGTTGCAAACCACCAGGACGTGGAACTAACGTGTTTTCTCTCGCCGGGCAATTTCGTTGCTCGTGCTGCCCTGCTGCGTGGTATAGTCGGGCTGCGGGTGGCCTGGACCTGCCACGCCGGTGTGCGGCCGCGATCGCTCCCAGGCCGGCCAAATTCCTCAGCTCGTCCTGAATGGCTGGTCGCGATGGGAACAAGGACCAGACGCAATTCTCAGCCCTTCTACGACGGCTTCAGCGGACTGGGGGGCGACTTCTGCTTTTCGCTCTGGACGGTCACGAACAGCATCCGCAGTTGGTACAGGTAGTTGGTGAGCAGATTCGCTTCCTCTGCGGTCAGGTTACCGCGCGTCTTCTGCTGCAGAATGTCGAGCGTATCGATCAGGTGTTTGGCCAGATTCAAGTCAACTTGAGGCTGCTGGTTGTCTGGCAGGCCCAGTTGACCCAGCGCGACGGTTGTCTGGGTGGCGAGAGTCGTGATCAGTACGGCGAAGGAAGCCTCAGGAAACGGGAGTTCCTTTTCGGCTTCGTCCGGCTTTTTCTGGCCTGCGGTTGTCTGCGTCGTGGATTGGCCTTGCCGCAACGCTTCTTTTTCCGCCTGCACTTGGCTCTTCCAGTCCTCGTCGACCAGGATTTTCCGTTTGCCGGCCTGCGGTTGGTTCTCATCAGAGGGCTGCGTAACGTCGGTATCATTCATAGTCATTGCGTCTCGACTTCCTGGGTACGTTCGGCTCGTGACAGATGCCGCTGCACAGCGGCCCCGACGAAGCCGGCGAATAACGGATGAGCAGCTGTCGGTTTCGATTTGAACTCCGGATGGAATTGTACCGCCACGAACCAGGGGTGTGACGGAAGTTCCATGATCTCGACCAAAGTACCATCGGGGCTGGTGCCAGCAAACCGCATTCCGTGAGCGCCATACTGTTGCCGATAGATGTTGTTGAACTCGTACCGGTGGCGATGCCGCTCCGAAATCTGTGGGGCTGCGTAGCAGGCGAACGCCCGGCTCTGGGGGTCCAATACGGTGGGTTGCGCGCCCAGACGCATGGTGCCGCCTTTGTCCGTGACGTTCTTCTGTTCGTCGAGCAGGCAGATGACGGGATGGGGGGTATCCTTGCTGAATTCGGTGGAATGGGCCTGTGCCAGTCCGACCACCGACCGTCCGAACTCGATCGCGGCGCATTGCATGCCCAGGCAGATGCCCAGGAACGGGATCTGCCGCTCGCGCGCGAAGCGAATCGCCTCGACCTTGCCCTCGATTCCTCGCTCGCCAAACCCTCCCGGGACCAGGATGCCATCGTAGCCGGCCAGCAGTCGTTCCGGTCCTTCGCCTTCAATGGCTTCACTTAACACCCGCCCGATCCGCACCTGAGCGCGATGGTGCATGCCGGCGTGGTCGAGGGCCTCGTAGATCGATTTGTACGCGTCGAAATGGGCGGCATATTTGCCGACGACAGCGACACTCAGTTCATGCTCCGGATTGCGCAGTCGATGCAGCAGTTCCCGCCAGTTCTCCAGGTCGGCTTTGCCGGAGGGAAGCTGGAGCCGCTTCACGATCAGATCGTCCAGGTTGTTCTCGACCAGACTCAATGGCACTTCATAAATCGAAAAGTCCTTATCCTTTTCTTCGATGACGGCGCTGAGCGGCACGTTACAGAACAGTGCGATCTTCTCCCGATCCTCTCGCGAAATCGACCTTTCGGTGCGACAGATCAGTATGTCGGGTTGAATACCGATCTCCCGCAGTCGTCCCACCGAGTGCTGTGTCGGCTTCGTCTTCAGCTCCCCTGCGGCTTTCAGGTAAGGCACGAGTGTGAGGTGAATGTAGAGGCAATTCTCTTTGCCCACATCCAGCGAGAACTGGCGAATGGCCTCCAGAAAGGGCTGGCTTTCGATGTCCCCTACCGTCCCCCCGATCTCAGTGATTACCACATCGACGTCGTCGCCGGCGAGTTTGTGCACCACGCTCTTAATTTCGTTGGTGATGTGAGGGATCACCTGCACGGTTTTGCCAAGGAACTCGCCACGCCGCTCCTTCTCAATGACCGCCTGATAGATCTGTCCGGTCGTGTAATTCGCATCACGCGTCAAGGGACTGTGCGTGAAGCGTTCGTAGTGGCCCAGGTCGAGATCCGTTTCGCTGCCGTCGTCTAGCACGTACACTTCGCCGTGCTGGTAAGGGCTCATGGTGCCCGGGTCGACGTTGATATAGGGATCCAGCTTCTGCATCCGGACCTTCAGCCCTCGTTGCTCCAGAAGCATTCCGATCGAGGCACTGGTGAGCCCCTTGCCGAGGGAACTGACGACTCCGCCCGTCACGAAGATGTGTTTGGTCATGTCCATGAAACCTTCCTGGTTGCAGATCGAGAGAGGGGAAAAAGCACATCAGCCATTGAAACGCCGGGCGTCGCGGCAGCAACGCGGCAGCGCTGTGGGGGATAGATGACACACCTCAGAGCGGGCTGTCGGCAAGCTCCAGGGCGTTCAACCCTGGAACTGTATGTTAGCAACTTCGGGTGCGACTGACAAAGGCCCGATAGTCAGCGGGAGTGTCGATTCCGATCGTCGGTTGGGCAATGACGGAGACCAGGATCTTGTCGCCAGCCGCCAAGACGCGCAGCTGTTCCAGCTTCTCCAACTGCTCGAGAGGACTTGGGGGGAGGGAGGCCAGATGCAGGAGGAAATCGCGTCGGTAGGCGTACAACCCGATGTGCTGCAGGAAGTTCGGCGGGTCGCCGGCGAGCAGGGAATCGTCCCAATGACGCGCGTGGGGGATCGGGCTGCGGCTGAAATACAGCGCTTCCCCAGCTGCCGAACAGACGACTTTCACGCACGCGGGGTCTTCCAGGTGCTGGCGGCTGCGAATGGGTGTGGCCAAGGTTGACATCACGGCCCCTGCATGCCGCTCCAAGGTTTCGATGGCCAGATCGATTGCGTCCGCGGTGATCTCCGGTTCGTCCCCCTGCACATTGACGAAGATGTCCACGTCGGGCATCGAGCGTGCCACTTCAGCAACACGATCGGTCCCGCAACAGGCCAGAGGATCGGTCATCACGACCTCGCCGCCAAAATCGCGCACGCACTGGAAGATTTCGACATGGTCCGTGGCCACGCACAATCCGACGGGACGCGTTGCGCGCCGAGCCGACTCGTACGTATGCTGGATCAAGGGCTTGCCCGTTTCGGCCAGCAGCAGTTTCCGCGGCAGACGGGTGGAGGCAAGGCGGGCCGGAATCACAAGGTAGCTCCGGCAACGCGCTGTGTTTGGAGGATCGTGACGTTCCATCGTCGGTTCTCAGTAGGTGAACTGTCGGCAATCTCGGCGATCAGTACTTATCGTGCTCGAGGCTCCCCGGCCACACGGCCAGCCTCCTGTCCGCACGACACCCGTGCTGACGGACCCTGGGCCGCAAGGATGGATGGGCCGCAGGGATGGGTGGGCTGACTAGTTCATACCATCGGTGGGCCGAATCGGCCAGATCACCTGGCAGTTTACCCCCCGCGTTTGTCTCGACCGGAGGGCCAGTTTGGGTCGGTCTGAGAGTGGGGAGAGGGCTTACGACCAAGTGTCTAGTGACCATGCCGCCCTCAAGCGGGGAAAATGGTCGCTGCTCGTGGTCGCCAGCGTAATAACCGCTACGATTTGCTCATCTCCTGGGAAGGTCGGAATCTTGGTGCAGGAAAGGGGGTCCAGGAGGCTCGTGTCGCCCTGTCATGTCGCACAATTGGGAGTCTCTGGCACGAGATTCCCTGACACGCCGCGATCTCCGCGTGATCTTTGTTCAAGTCTGCGCTCTGTTCGGGACCGGGAATCGGAAACACAAGTTCTTTCTGTCGAGGCTGACCGCATGTGTGGAATCGTTGGGTACATTGGCACGGGTGACGCGACCAGCTTTCTGTTGGAGGGGTTGCGGCGACTGGAATACCGCGGCTATGACAGTGCTGGCATCGGCACCATCACGGCCGAGGGCGAGTTTGCCATTACCAAGACGCCAGGCCGCATCGACATCCTGGCCAAGGCGTTAAGCCATGCGCCGGCGGACGGTTGTATTGGCATTGGCCACACGCGCTGGGCAACGCATGGGCCAGCCACACAGGTCAACGCACATCCGCATCTGGACGACACGCAGCGGATTGCGGTCGTGCATAACGGAGTGATCGAGAATTTCCGTCAGCTGCGGGAGCGTTTGGAGCAGTTGGGGCACCAGTTTGTTTCAGCGACCGACAGCGAAGTGATTGCTCATTTGATCAGTCATGCGCTCAAGGAACTACGCACGTCATCGGACGGAGCGAATTCGTCCCATCGTGATGAGCACAATATGCTGCTGGAGGCCGTGCTCGACACGCTCAACCAGATTCGAGGCACCTATGGGCTGGTGGTTCTGTTCCGCGATCATCCGGACGTGATGATAGCGGCTCGCTTGGGAAGCCCTCTGGTTGTCGGGATCGGTCAGGGGGAGCACTATGTCGCAAGTGACGCCTCGCCCTTGGCGGGTTACGCCGACAAGATCGTCTATCTGGCAGATCATCAGATTGCCATAGTCACAGCCAATGGCGTCCGTGTGACGCACCGCGAGCAGGGGCAGGTTCAGCCCAATATCGAGCCGCTCGAACTGGACGCGAGCCGGGTCGACCTGGATGGCTACCCGCATTACATGCTCAAAGAGATCTTTGAACAGCCCGAGGCGTTGGAGAATGCGATGCGCGGCCGGTTGAACGACGAAGATGCCACCGCGGTCTTCGGAGGCCTGAATCTGTCAACCCAGGAGCTGCGGCGCATCAATCGCATCTTGCTGACGGCCTGTGGCACGAGCTGGCACGCGTCGCTCGTGGGCGAATACACGATTGAGGAACTGTCGCGTCTGCCGGTGGAGGTGGAATACGCCAGCGAACTGCGCTATCGCAACCCTCCCGTGGATCATGGTACTCTGCTGTTCGCGATTACTCAGAGTGGTGAGACGGCGGACACTCTGGCCGCTCTGCGCGAGATGAAACGCAAAGGGCACCCCACGCTGGCCATCTGCAATGTGGTGGGGAGCACGATCGCTCAGGCGGCCAACGGCGGGATTTACCTGCATGCCGGGCCGGAGATCGGTGTGGCGTCTACGAAGGCCTACACGTCGCAGTGTCTGGCGCTGACATTGTTGGCGCTTTACTTCGGTCGCCTCCATCATCTCAGCTATGCCGCGGGTCGGCGTATCATTGACGCGCTGCGGGGACTGCCCGACAAGGTCCGTCAGGCCTTGGAAACGAACGATCACGTGCGGCAGATCGCCGGCAAGTACTGTCATTTCGAGAACTTCCTGTACCTGGGTCGGCAGTACAATTTCCCCACGGCGTTGGAAGGTGCGCTGAAACTCAAGGAAATCAGCTACATTCACGCGGAAGGCTATCCGGCGGCGGAAATGAAGCATGGTCCCATTGCGCTGGTGGATGAACAGACGCCGAGCGTCTTCATCATGCCGCAGGACTGCGTCTATGACAAAGTGATGGCGAATCTGGAGGAGGTCAAGGCCCGCGGCGGGCCCGTGATCGCCGTGGTGGCCGAGGACGACACTCGAGTCGAGACGTTGGCCGACGACGTGATTCGGATTCCGCACGTGGAGGAGTATCTGCAGCCGATGGTGGCCATCGTGCCGCTGCAGCTTCTTTCCTATCACATTGCCGTGCTCCGCGGTTGCGATGTGGACAAACCCCGCAATCTGGCCAAGAGCGTTACCGTCGAGTAACACGTTGGACCCAAGTGGGTTCGCGCGGCCACGGTCAACACCGGGGCCCAGCAGCTGGTTTGCGCTGTTCGGTCGCTCCTCGCTTGCTCCACTCGATGTTCACCGCTACAAAGAACTCCGCGCCGGTGGTTCAGGACGGTGATCTTCCGACTCGACGGCCGCGATCGCAGACGATCGGTGGCCGGATGGGTCCGCTCCAATCCGTCGCTCATTAGCCGAGGAGCTCAGACCATGATTCGTGTTGTGACGCTGTGGCCGTGCTGCGTCTTGCTCGTTGCTTGCCTCGCGTGGTCGGCCGAGAGTCGTGCGGAGGCGACGGTCACGAAAAGGATGATTCGTGTGTCGGAAGGAACTGGGAACCTGTTGCAGCCCGAGGCCTGGACGCCTTGGGGTGAGGGATTTGAGCGGGAGGGGAAAGAACTCGTCTGCGACAACGCCGGAGACCCGCAGGCACAGCGCGGGGCCAGCCAATCGGTGGTACTCAACCAGTCGCGTGCCGAGCCCCTGGTGGCGACGGTGTTGAGTCGTTGCGAAGCGGTTTCCGGGTCGGCCGACAACGATTACTCGCTGTACCTTGATCTGACCTACATCGATGGAACGTATTTGTGGGGACAGACTGCTCCCTTCGACGTGGGGACGCACGACTGGCAGAGGCGGCAGGTGGTCGTGTTTCCGGATAAGCCGATCCGGCAGGTCACGCTGCATCTGTTGTTGCGCGGTCACAGCGGCCTGGCTCGGTTTCGCGATCCGGTACTGCGGGAGCTGAGTACGCCAGCAGGAGCGACGCGCTTTGATGGAGTGCCGGTGTCGGTCGCCGCGGCAAGCGAAGAAGGTTTTCAGGTGCGGGACGTCGCTGCGGAGAGTGATTTTGTGCGCATCGAGGCGAACGCACTGGGGCTGACACTCGACAGTCACACGTCAGCCCAAGAGGGAGTGACTTGGGTGGATGTCGATCTGAGCGATACAACAGGAACGGACCGCGCGGTGACTCTGATCTATGCTGTGCCTGTCAACGCGCACGCCATGCGCTGGCTCGCCAACCCGCGTCTCAGTGAACCGGTTGAGTTGGCGCGCGAGTATCAGACAGTCTCCCGTTTCCCGCACGTCGGGTCGAATGGTGGACTGTCGCTGTATCCTCTGGGAGCGGTTGCCGGTGCGGAACAGGGGGTGGCCTTAGGCATCGACATGGCGTTCCCGGCGTTCTTCCGGATCGGCTACAACGCGTCGACGGCGGAGCTGTTCCTGGCTTATGACATTGGACTGACACGCGAGAAGCCGGCGGCTCATCTGCGTTTCTGCCGATTCGCGTTCCCGTCCGCGGACGGTTTTCGAGGTGCTCTTCAGCAGTACTACCAGCTGTTTCCCGATTACTTTCGCTGCCGCATTGCCCGGCAGGGCATGTGGATGCCGTTTGCCAGCATTCGTCAGGTGGAGAAGTTCGAGGACTTCGGGTTCAGATTCAAGGAAGGTGACGACGAAACTGCCTGGGACGACCAGCATGAGGTGCTGACGTTTCGCTATACGGAGCCGTTGACCTGGTGGATGCGGATGCCAGCGGAAGTACCTCGCACGCTGGAAGCCGCCACGGAATATGCCCGCCGCGAGGCGGACGAAGGGGGCGACCCGCAGGCGCGCGCCTTGTGGTCCAGCGGCTATCGTGATGCTCAGGGTCGTTTCGCGGCCCGACTGCTCGACACGCCCTGGTGTAATGGAGCTGTGTGGAGTATGAATTCGATGCCCGGACTGGCCGGCCATCCGACTGATTTTCAGCTGAAATGGAACGACGAGATCAAAGCTCGTCTGTACGGTCCCCAATGCACGGCGCAGCTGGATGGAGAGTACATCGATTCGAGTGAAGGGTACGTGACCGACGAGCTGGATTTCTGCCGCGAGCACTTCGCCGGGGCGCGGACCCCCTTGGTTTTCTCTCGGGAAGGGGCTCGGCCAGCGATCTTTCGCGGTCTGATTGCGTTCGAATACGTACGCGCCATCGCGGAAGATGTGCACGCTCTGGATCGCCTGATGATGGCCAATGCGACGCCGATTCGGCTCTGTTGGCTTGCCCCGTGGCTGGATGTCATGGGAACGGAAACGGATTGGAACCCCGGCGGCCACTGGCAGCCGATGTCGGACAGTGAACTGCTCTTTCGCCGAGCCCTTTGTCGCGGCAAGCCCTACTGCTTCTTGATGAACACGCAGTTCGACCAGTTTCCACCGGAGTTGGTCGAGAAGTACATGAAGCGGGCTCTCGCCTACGGGATGTTCCCCGGCTTCTTCAGTCACAACGCGTCGGAGGGGCACTATTTCACCCGCCCCGATCTGTATCACCGTGATCGCCCCCTCTTTCAGAAGTACGTGCCATTATGCCGTCTGGTGGCTGAAGCCGGCTGGGAACCTCTGACGATGGCCTCGTCCAGCGATCCGACCGTGTACGTGGAGCGGTTCGGGAGTCGTTATTTCACCTTGTTCAATGACAGCGACCAGACGCGCGACGTGACCATCACGTTTTCCGATTCGAGCATTCGTGAATGCCGCGAATTGGTGCAGAAAGGTGTGCTCGACTGTTCGGAAGGGCGTCTGACGCTCCGTCTCGCTTCAGAGGATGTAGCTGTTCTGCAGTTGCCCTGAAGGACCGTGTGGGGTGTTTCCGACCGACCCTGAGGGCGAGCGTCTGGTCGTAACGATTGGGTCCATCGTACCCAAGGGGAGGGGGCATAACGAGGAGCGTGAAGCGGGATTCTAGTCGCGGTGCCGCCGCAGGAAGCAGGATGCGGTCGCACCGCTGAAGCGACACAGCGTGTGGTCGAGGGCGACGGCAGGACGAAACGCCCCGCCAGGCAATTCGACCGGTCTGGCTCGATAGGCCGCGGCCGA
>JBGSHS010000165.1:0-4205 GCA_041752115.1 Pirellulaceae bacterium
GGTCGCGACTTTCCGGGGCGTCACTCCGGCAGTTGGCCAAACAGGTGGCACCCTGGTTGCAGACCCCGGTAGGCATCACCGCGGTGGCGGCTGGTTTCCTGACCGTGGTATTGCTGGGTGTTGTGATTCGGATCCAGACGAGTTACGGCACAGTCAAGATCGAGATTCCCGATGGCGCCACCAACGTCACATTCAAGCTGGACGGGGAGACGATCTCGATCGAGGGACTAGACAGTCCGCTCCAGCTGCGTGCGGGCGACCATGAGTTGATCGTGACCGGCAAGGACTATGAGACGCACTGCCAATTGTTCAAAATCCGCCGTGGGGACAATCCGCCAGTGATCGTGACTTTAGTTCCAACGCCGATTGTGACGGCGCGCGAAACGCCAGAACCGGCGCCTGTGGACACTTCTAAGCCAGCGGATCTAAAACCGGAAGTGGCACTCTCGGACAAGCCCCAGCCTGGATCAACGCCAATGGATGGAAAGACGCCGCCGCCTGCGATCGCCCCATATGACGCCGATCAGGCGAAGCAGTACCAGAAGGCTTGGGCTGCATACCTCAGCGTACCTGTCGAATTCACGAACTCGATCGGCATGAAGTTCGTGCTGATCCCCGCGGGGGAGTTCCTGATGGGCTCACCGGACTCCGACGCGAATGCGAGCAGCGACGAGAAACCCCAGCATTCCGTGCGGATCACGAAGCCGTTCTACTTGGGAGTCTACGAGGTCACCCAAGAGCAGTACGAGCGCGTTTTGGGGACGAATCCCAGTCATTTCAAAGGAACTCAGCTGCCAGTAGAAAGTGTGACTTGGCAGGATACGAGCAGTTTCTGTGACAGACTGTCAGCGATGCCCGCCGAGAGGGTAGCAGGCCGTGGGTACCGCTTGCCCACGGAGGCCGAGTGGGAGTATGCGTGCCGGGCGGGAACTACGACACACTATTCACTTGGGGGCCCGGGGAACTCGGCGCATTATGGGTGGTACTCCCTAAACTCGTCCTCCACTACACATCCCGTAGGCGCGAGACAGCCGAACGCCTGGAGCCTGTACGACATGCATGGCAACGTGTGGGAATGGTGCGCGGACTGGTACGACGGCAACCAGTACGAAGCGTCTCCGTTGAACGACCCCACAGGGCCTGCAACTGGCTCCGACGGCGTGATCCGGGGCGGCTGCTGGAACGACCCTGCGGCGCACTGCCGGGCGGCGTTCCGCAAAGGATTCCAGCGGTACAGCCGCAACTTCCACCTGGGCTTCCGTGTGGCCCTCGATACACGGCTTCCCAACACGGCAACAGCGGGTGATCCTAGGCCAGAGGTGGCAGTTACGGCCAAGCCCTCGCCCGGATCAACGCCCACGGATGGGAAGGGGCCACCGCTAGCGATCGCCCCATTTGACACCGATCAGGCGAAGAAACATCAGCAGGCCTGGGCCGATTACCTGGGCGTGCCAGTTGAGATCACCAACTCCATCGGCATGAAGTTCATTCTGGTTCCAGCAGGCGACTTTGACATGGGTTCGACGCGGGAAGTGGTCGAGCCACTGCTCGCCGCAGCGAGACAACGCAATGAGCCGCAATGGTACATCGAACACTTGTCCGGCGAGGCTCCGCAACATCGTGTGCGAATCACGAAGCCGTTTCATCTGGGCGTTCACGAGGTGACCCAAGAGCAGTACGAGCGCGTGAGGAGACAGAATCCCAGCAACTTCAAGGGGCCGCAGCAGCCGGTGGAAATGGTGAGTTGGGAGGATGCGGTGAAGTTTTGCGACGTATTGTCGGCGCGGCCGGAGGAGAAGTCGGCAGGCCGTACTTACCGCTTACCGTCGGAAGCAGAGTGGGAATATGCGTGTCGGGCCGGCAGCACGGCACGGTATTCGTCTGGCGACGACGTGGCAGGCCTGGTTGACCTTGCATGGTTTGTCGACAACTCATCCGGGACCACGCATCCCGTGGGCGAGAAGCAGCCGAATGCCTGGGGCCTGTACGACTTGCACGGGAACGTGTGGGAGTGGTGCGCGGACTGGTGCGACGGGCACTATTACGGAGCATCTTCGGTGGACGACCCCACAGGACCCGCTACTGGCTACGGACGCGTGAGCCGGGGCGGTGGCTGGATCGACTCTGCGTCGGGCTGCCGGACGGCGAGCCGTATCAGGAACGTGCCGGGCTTCCGCGTCATCAACCTGGGCTTCCGCGTGGCCCTCGATACTCGGGGTCCTGGCGTTGCTGCAGCCAACAGCAAATCCGCAGTCCCCGAAGCCGTGCCTCTCCCATCTGGACAAACGGCTGCGAGTGATCCGCAGCAAGCCATTGCGACTACTGATGCCGAGGGCGCAGGCGACTGGCAATCTCTGTTCGACGGCCTGACGCTCAGCGGGTGGCATGCGACCGGCTCAGGCAAGTGGCGTGTGGAAGACGGCGCCATTGTCGGGCGCAAGCCCGGATCTGAGCAGGGCCAGGGACAACTGATTTCGGACGGCGAGTTCGGCGATTTCGCACTCCGGCTGAAGTTCAAGTTTATTAATGGGAACAGCGGAGTCTATTTTCGTGGTAGAGAGGGAGGGAAACTCGGGTTTTTTGGTCCGCAGGTGGATCTCGTCACGCAAGACAATGTGGGAGGGCTGTGCGAAGTCCGACAGCAGGACACAAGTGCGATTACCCGAGTTCCCAGCCCCGCAAATGCGAGCCAACATTTCTTTCGGCCAAACGACTGGAACGATCTGGAGTTGTATGCCAAGGGGGACCACATAATTGCCCGCATCAACGGTGTACCCACAGCTGAACTTGATGATGAGCTGGTCTACACCAAGGGCAAACTCGCGATCCAGCTATGGGGTGACAAGGACACCGAGGTGCTAGTTAAAGATATCTTGATTCGGCCAGAGCGGCGATTGAAGGACAATCAGGTTCAACGCTCCGCCGAGCCGCAATCGTCCGATCTTGGGCGGTCGGCACCAACGACGTCGAGAGGCGATCCCTCATCGCCAAACCCAGTAGAAGCAGGGTCCCGCGACTCGGCATCCACCCGTGCGGAAGCAGGGTTTCAGAAACATGATGGCCGGACCTCGCCGGAATCAAAGGTCTCTGGGGAGAAGAAGCGAACGGCAGACGAGGACTGGATCGTCATTTTCCGGTCGTCTGACCCAGGGATATGGAATACTGATGTGAACGATCCCCACGTGGGGTACGCGATCTCTCTTGACAAGGTTCCCGACAACATCAAGTACCTGAGATTGCGGATTGACCGGTACAGGTTTGTGATCATACCGATGAGCAAGGCCAGGCTGCCAATCCAAAGTGCCGAGGGGAGATTCGGCTGGGACGGACAGAAGTGGCTGACATGGGGTGGTCGGCATCTGGGAATATATAACACCGATTGGATGCGAAAGCAGGCTGCTATTGTCATCACGATTCTAGGGAGTCAAAATGACCGTTTGGGCTGGGGATTCGGTCACCGAGCCGATCTGAACGACCGGCAGGGGTACTCATGGGCAGGCGTAGAAATACCGCAGGTTGTATTCGAAATCTCGGTTAAAGAAGGGGAATTGACCAAGGCAGAGGCGCGGTACTTGCTCAGGTAGCATGGAGTAGTCTGTGCGAGGACATCAGTACTGTGCGATGAGAGCCCCCAAGCCGAACGGACAAGCGGGAGAATGGACCGACACGGAGAGTACCTACAAACGGCATCGATTGGATGTTCCTCTAGACAACGCGCCTGATGTGGATGTCGATCTCGATGGGGTCGCCCAGAACCGCGCCTCCGGAAAAGTCCATCCGGGCTTGCAGCGAAGTCTCGCTTACGTCGGTCTGATGGGCAATTGCGGCTGGGTCGACTATCGGGATCCTCAGGTTAACGAGATCAGACACCCGTCACTGTCCTCGAAGTCGGGGTATTCCTTACCCGGTGCTCGTCCTGCGCACGTTGATGGGGAGAGTTCTGGACGGGCTTGACAGGTTCTTTGGAGATATTGAGGCGATTTCGCTGGAACGGGCCTCCTCGAGCGATGCGCCAAGCGAAGTACAAGGTGGTGCGTCGGCTGCGTCAGCAACTGGGCGACGTGGAGTGACCGCGAAGTCGCAACGCCAAGCCATTGCGGCAGTTGCGCCGCACGCCCAAAATGGTGTGACACATTTCCGTTCTTTCTTCTAGAGCCGCGTGGCGGCGTGTGGTCCGTTTGTCGAGGGTGACTCTGCGCGATCTG
>JBGSHS010000166.1:0-111953 GCA_041752115.1 Pirellulaceae bacterium
GGCGGCGTGGGAGAGGGCGGTTTCGGCCGTGGCAATTTGCGGGGCCGGGCCTGCTCCGCTGAAGCTGTTTCTTTGTCCCCGGGGGGCTCGTCATCGGGCGGTTTTTCCTCCACGCCGAACGGGGCAGGCTGAGGAACCGTGTCGTCGTCGTTCGGTGGGGAAGTGGAGGAAACGGACTTGTCGGCGGATTCGGCCGCAGCGGAGATATCTTCCAGAGCTTCCCACGGCGCCCTGGTGATCACGCCGCGCTGCTGCAACAGCAACAGTTCGCAGGCCAGCTGGTCGCGGCTCAAGCCCAATTCATCGGCGAGCCGAAGCACCGCGTCAAACCGCTCCCCGTCCAGAACGCGCGATTCGAGAATGATCGGCGCAGCATGTTCGAGGAACCTGCGCACCGCACGTTCATCAGCTCCTCGCCGATCGTTTGTGATGGGTTTCTCGCTCGCCATTGCCTGCACTCGCCGGGTCGCCCGCCGCCGTCGGTTGACTCGATCGCCGGTTGTCACCTGTCAGCCTGACTCAATCCTACCAGCTGCGGGCCAGTTCTGTGAACTTTCCCTGCCAACGTTCGCCCCCCAGATCTGGGTGCAGCAGCTGCAACTGCTCAAATACCTTTCGTGCCTGATCCTTGTCGATTTGAGAAAGCGACTGGAGTTGATGGTACTTCGCCTCATACCAATCCTCGCTGCCGGAAGCGAGCCCGGACAGGAGCGTGCGCCAATGTTTCAGCGCCAGGTCGTGCTGGCCGGCCAGTGCGTGAGCGGTCGCGGCCCGCTGGAGGTAGCGGCGATCGCGAGGGGCGACCTGGAGGAGCTGTTCCAGGATGCGAGCCGCTTCGGCAGCTTGGCCGGTCTGCTGGGCATAATGGGACAGACGGGAGGCTGCGATCTGGGCGTTCTTGGACCCGGCCAAGGATTGATCTGATGTGGTCAGCACGTCCAGGAGGCGGCGATACAGATCGTAAGCTTGCTGGTTAAGCGCCGCCACGCCATCCCCCGCCGCTTCGCGAATGTCCTGGTCCAGCGCGTTAGCCATGATGACCAGAGCCGGTTGCTCGTACGCCGAGCCACGGGCATGCTCAACCAGCCACTGCGCCTGTTGTTGTCGCGCAGCGGAATTGCCTTCGGCGGCGGCCACTTCGAGGAGACGAAAATGGTATTCCAGCACGCGCGGGTTGGTCTCGGGCAGCTGTGCCGCGTGCGGACCGGCGGCCGTGAGCATCGCATGGGCGATTTCCCGCTGCGGTGGCTGTTGATGGAGGGCGGCGTCGGCGGCGAGCAGGCTGACGGTCAACTTGCGCATGGCATCCGTGTTGGTGGTGACTTGCTGCAAATAGACCTCGGCGGCCGCACGCAGTGCCTCGAGCTGTGCCAGTCCAGCCGAAGGATTGTCTTTCTGTTGCGACCACATGCGATGCAACAGCAGGCACAGATCGTAGCGCGCCAGTGGGTACTGCGGATCGGTGGAGGCGACGGCGGACAGTTGCTGGACCATGCGCTGCGGATCGGTTTTCTCGAGCAGCTTGTTGAGTTCGTATCGGCCGCGCTGGGCATAGGCATGTTCAGGATAATGCTGTTCGAGTCGCTTCAGGGCGTCGGTAGCCAGTGTCACAAAGCGAGGTTGATCGGCAGCCAGCTGGAGGTACGCGGCCATCGCCATCCACGCCGTTTCCACGGCCAGCGGATCTTTGCTCTCGTGCAACGCCGGGAAGGCGTTGACGAACTCGCGAGCTGCCTCTTCGCCCCGTTCCAGGCGATAGAAGCACCAGCCCAGTGTATAGCGGCAGCGGGCGGCTGGGCCGGCCAGTGTATTGACCTCGGGGGTTTGGAGCGCCCGCTGCAACGTCGCCAACGCCGTTTCGTAGTCGGTCGTGGCATGCGACTTCTCGGCCTGGGCGAACTGCTGCTGACCGGTGGCCCACAGCAGCACGAACCCTGCGTCCTTGCTCGGCACTACCTGGAATTTTTCCAGCAACGTGTTGATGGCATGGAGTTGTCCCAGGCGGGCCAGGCCGACCAGGCCCAGGTTTCCCAGCGCACGTTGGGGCGAGCCGTCGGCAGGTGCCGGGGGGCTGAAACCTGCTCGGAAAAGGGCCACGCAGAGGCTCACTTTGCCTTGGGTGGGTGGGGGCTGAAAACTCTCTACACGCGGGCGGGCGAAGGCGTCCGCGCGCGCGTACTCGCCGGCATTGAGCAGGGCGCGGACCTGCCAGTAAGGGGCCTGATCCTGGATCTCCACCGGCACACTGGGATGCTGCAGTGCGGCGAAACATCGTTGGGAAGCGTCCAGGTTACCACACGCGGCCTCGCTCAGTCCGAGTCCGATCATCGACCGCGCGCGCCAGATCGATTCCAGTCCCAGCCACTCCGGCTCCAGTTCCTCGGGCAGTCCCTCCTCGAATCCCATCAAATGCAGGAAGATGTCACGAGCCTGGACATACGGCTCGGCCTTGATGGCTGCTGTGTTGACGAGTCCGAGGTAGTAGTTGGCCCAGGCGGCGAAATACGTGGCTCGCGCGGCCACATTCTGGACACGCCGTGATTCTTGCTCCTTCGACTGCAGTTCGTCGCCTTCGGGAAGTCCTTCCAACTGTTTGGCGAGCTCCGCGACCTGCTCCTTGAGCACACGCTGGTGTTCGACAAGCTGCGGAGTGATTCGTGTCAGAATCTGCTGCGCTTCGCCGCGGGCCGCTGCTTCCTGTGGCTCGCTGATCCAGGTCGAGATCAACGACTCGGCACGGTTGTAGTCTGCCTGCAGCAGCATCACCTGCAGCGCGGTGGTATTGGCCTCGGGAACCGCGCTGAGCAGATTCATGATGCGACCGACTGTCTCGTCGTAACGCGGCTTGTCGTCGGACATGGCGATCAACCGCTCCGCGTACAGATCGGCCAGGCGGCGGGCCGTCTGCTGTTTCTCCTGGCTGGAAGGGGATCGCGCGAGTGACTGCTCCAACTGCAGGATCTGCAGGTCGACCAGGCCGAGTCGCGTCAGGAACTGTTCCACCCGCTGCTCATCGCTCTGGCCATGCGCGCTCACAATCGGCAGGCCCATGCTGATGACGAGCCATGCCACAAGCAGGGCGGAGTATCTGCCGGAGGGGAGATCGCGGGATCGGCTACCGGGTTGCTTCCATGGGAACATAAGACACCGTCGAGAATCGGGCCGTCTTGCAGGCCTGGATCGCGGCGGCAGCCAGATCGAAGGGCGCCTCATCGCTGACCCGCACGAAAGCGCCGTCCGCCTTGTTTTCAAATTGCTGTAGAACGTTGCTCAACTCCTGTTGTGTGGCGATCTCGCGGGATCCGAGTCGATAGACGAAGCGGTCCCCGGAACGAACCACATCAATAATCGCCGGTTCGAAATCGCTCTGCGCCTTGTCCGCCGCCTGGTTCTCCACCTGGATTCCCGAATCCAGCTCGCGTTCTGTCGGGATGAAGCTGGACGTGGTCATGAAGAAGATCAGCAGCAGGAAAACGACGTCGATCATGCTGGTCATCGACAGCTCAAGTCGCGATTCACGCTGTAGTTTGTGGCTTGATAGTTTCATAGGCTGGTCACGCCTCGGTCCTACTGAGGAACCTGCACGGAGATCTGGAGTTTGCGGATGTCGAGCCGTGAAAGGGCTGTCACGACCCGATTCACCATGGCGCTGGCACCGCGGCGATCAGCCCTCAGGACGATCGTCAGTTGGGACGGGCTGTCACCGAGCCGCGCCAACTCATCGGCGGCCAACGCCACGAGCTCCGACACTTGGTAGACCCCACCGCCCACGAGAATCTCCCCGTCTTGGGTGATGTTGATGGTCAGAACGGCCGGCTTCTGATCCGTGGCTCCCGCCTGCTGCGGCAGCTCCAGTTGCTCGCGGTTGATCTCCGTGACCTGGGAGACAGTCATGAAGAAAATGATCAACAGGAACACGATGTCGATCATCGGAGTCATGTTGATCGAAGCGGTGGTGGGTCTTCGGTGTTTGGACAGTCGCATGATTGGCTCACCAGTATGCTGAGGCCGCCTGAGTTTTCCGGCCGCCTTGGCTCTCCCGCTGCTGTTACGTCTCTCCAGGATTCAACAGCCCGAGGTAGGATGGCTACGATTGCCGCCGTCGCCCCAAGGGCATCATGATCTGTTCCACGCGCTTACCCGCCTCAGCGACGATCGAATCGATCTTGTTGCGGAAGAAACTGAAGGCGATCATGGTGGGGATGGCGACCACCAGGCCCATGAGGGTCGTTACCAGCGCTTTGCCGATGCCGCCGGCCAGCTCGTCGGGCCGAGCCGCACCGCCGCTGGCCGCAATCCTGTTGAACGACTCAATCATACCCAGCACGGTACCCAACAGACCGAGCATGGGGGCGATGGCACCGATCACGCCCAAGACCTCCGTCTTGCGGTAGAGTCGCCCAGTCTGGTCTTCCCCCGCCTCTTCCACCGCCGCCTTATACTCGGCGAATCCGAACTCGCTTGCCTGGTAACGTTCCAGGCCGGCCAACACGACGTCCGAGAGCAGGGAATCATTGTTCGGATCGCGACAGGCGTCTGCGGCCTCGGTGATCTTTCCCTCGCGAATCAGCGTCTCCAACTCGTCCGCCACCACTTCTGGCATCAAGGTGCTCTTGCGGATGGAAATGGCATGCTCAATGATGAAGCCCAGCGACACAACGCTCAGCAACGCGATCAACAGACCGGTAACGCCACCGTCCATCAACGTGTCCAGGAGTGTGCGCGTCTGGGGCTCGGCCCCCGTGGTTTCCCTGGGGCGGGCCGGAGCCACTTCGCTGGTGGCCGCCGATTCGTCGAGCGTTTCGACCGACTCGCCTTCACTCTGCCCGCGAGCGGGCGTGACGGCGTGACCGGTCCAGAGGACCAGCGTCGCGGCGAAGAACAGGATCCAGAAAGGGGCATGTGTAGGCAATTTGTGTGCGTTGAGGAGCACGGGTGAGCATTCCTTGTCGTGCGCGTGTGAGCAGCGAGAGCCCAAGGTGAGGCTTCGCCCCGAAGTGGCGCGTGGCTGCAGTTGTCTCATAGTGGTTATTTCACTTTCATATCTTCTTGACGCAGCCGCTCGGCATGCCACGTCTGGCCGTACCGGTCGAGCAGTTCGCGTCGAATGGCAATACTTCCCTTGGCGTCCCCCTGCTGTGCCAAAGTTCCCATGGCCACGTAAAGTCCGGCAGCAGCGAGTTCCGGTTGCTGCGAGCCATAGAGGGCGGCAATGCGCAGCAGATCGAGGACGCCCGCTTGACGCGCCCCCGGCTCGGTGCCGGCCAACTGGGCTTGCCCGAGCCAGTACAAGGCCAGCGGTTTCAAATCGGCGCTGAATCGATCGATCTGCCGCTCCAGCGCTTGCCGGGCCACTTCGGAGTTGTGCTGGCTCAGCTGAATCTGTGCCTCCACCACAGCTTTCCACTCGGGTAGCTCATCGAGTCCCGATAGAGCCTGCACTGCCTTCTCGGTCTCACCGGCCGCCAGGGCGAGGGTGGCATAGTAGATTCGCATCGCGGGAGGACGCGGCTTACTCGTCGCCGCAATCGTATCCGCTACGCCCGCCAACGCTGCGGTGGCTGCCTCGGCATCAAACCAGACCGGTGGCAATTCGGGCGATAGGCCGGTCTGCAGATCCACCGGTAGCTGCCGTGGCCCGGGAATCGTGTAGGAACGCTTCTCGGCGGCCGCTTGCCGCAGACACTCCACACATTCCAGATAGGGTTGCAGTGATGCCTCACGGTGCCCCACCGCCAGACGCGCCCACATCAGTGCCTGGCACACCATGTACGCCGTTTCACTGCGCCGCCCTCGATACGCCGGATAGACCGCTTCCGCATGGGGCAACAGGCCTTTGTAATCACTCACCGTCAGCCGCTGACGCAGCCGATACAAATCCGATCCGAGTTGCGAGAGCATCTTGTCGAAGGCCGCTTGCTCGGCCTCGGCAACCGTTCCTTTCTCAATCCGATCCCAAGGAATGATCGTTCCGTCGTTCAACTGCACTCCATCCACATCGAACCCGGTCACCGTCTTGTCGCTGATGATATCGAGATTGCGCAGCACCAGGCGATCGGCGGCGGCGGGCCGTGCCAGGATCAGCTGCACCACGACCGCGATGCACAGAATCCGCCGAACGGACATCGGTTTCCCGAACTGCATCGCTGTTCTCCCGCACGCGGTCTTCCCTGGCGACCCGACCGATCGGCCTGGTCATGCCGTTCCCTGTGGTTGCTGTTGACGCGGACCAAACCCCAACAAAGATGTCGGACGGAGGATGGACACATTGTCGGACAAAGATCGCTTCCGCAAAAGACACCGTCGGTCACGAACTAGCCCGGCCGATAGTGCTCCCCCAAAGAGATGTGATGGGGGCACGAAACGAACCGAGATATTGGTGATTTGCCCAGCGGCTCCGCCAAATCGCTCACGAGCTGTCACGCAGCCACCGGTGTCGAACAGGAATGTGCCTCGCCTCTTCCCCGCTATCGTAGGGTGAGACCTGCCGGGCGTCAACCAATTCCCCAAGGGATACGATCGCCGCCACGCGCTGCCACAACCAGCTCGTGTAGCCCAGCCGCCCACACTTCATCGATCCGGAGGCGATGGTGACGGTGTTGAGCCACCGTCCGTAGCCGGGGTGGCGTCTGAATCCTCGACGTCATGGCGACGCGGACCAAATATGCGTGCTCGATACAGTACCAGGCCATGTGCTGCGTGGTAGAGGGCCCCACACTCCAAAGGAACGTCGCGCGTGAGCCGAAACAGGTTGCACAGATTGGTGACTGCCTGTATCACCCACGGCTCGTGGAGCTCTTCGTCATCCAATGCCAGGGAGAGGAACTCCAGGATGTGACCGGATGTACCAAGATTCTGGGCCAGATCGGGCGAGCTGCCTGGTCCATCAAAGTGCCGTGTGGAGAACGAACCATCCGGATTCTGGTACTCCCGGGCGTGTGCGATGGCCGTACGAATGACGGTGTCAGCCAGTTTCCAGCTGCCAGCCATCCTGCCGTGACCGGCCAGGTGTTGCCGGAGGGCCATCGTCAGCCCGATCAATCGGTGTGTGCCGCCGCAAGCGCTACTGCCCAGCTCCTGTTCCGCTTCGATCTGCACCAGCCGCTCAATGCTCCAAGTCTCGCCGTCGGAAGCGGTCCAGCTGGCATCGGTCGGGAGGTAGTGCGTCAAGCCGATCAGCGTCCAGCTGTATTCGCGCAGGACGTTGCGCGGCACGTCCCACTGAACCTGCGAGACGAAATGGCGCAGGGTCAGGTCCTGACCCTCGACGCGGATCGGTTGATCGATCGGTACATCGCACTGAGCGATTATGGCCAGCCACTGGTCGGGATGACCTTGACCCGTCTGGCTACCTGCGTCGAGCATGGCTCGAATGCCAGGTTCCGCGTTTGGTTGATCGGTGACCACCTGGAGGGTCCAACCCTTCATCGTGCCACCTTGCAGCAAGTAATCGACAGCCGACACCGATTGGCCATCCTGCTGGACGGCGAAGTCCTGCTGGTAAGCCAGGACGCCGTGGAGGATCTGCCAAGCCGCATGCTGCTGCAGACTGAGCGTCCGATCGCGGTACGTGAACTCCAACACATCATCCAGCTCGGTCACCAAGTCTTCTGGTGGCAGGGAGCGTGTCGTCGGTGTGTCCGTGTTGGCAGTATTCCCAGGAGCGCATCCGACAACCATGGCGGTAGCCGTGAGGAAAACAGCCGCCCACAGGTTCAACCATGGGCTGCTTGGTCCCAAGACGGCTGGCACGGCTGTTGGCACGACGGTTGGCACTCTCAAACGCCATCTGCTCCGCCTCGGCTGGCTCACAAGCGGGATCTCCCGGTGCGATCTCGGAGTTGTACGATCGGCGACGTTACCTATCATCCTACTGGTTGATCGCCGAACGGCCAGACGGTGATGTGCCGCCAGTCGGTGCCCCGCGGGCGATTCGAGCTGGATGGTGGAGCGACACTGGCCTGGAGCCTGGAGCCATGGACTGCGGCACAGGAGAGGCGAGCGCCATCCCAGCCCTGGCGAAGCGGGGCAAGCACCCGATTCGGTTGGCAGGGGAGCTGGTCAGGCTGCCGCGGATTCGCAGCTGGACACGGACATCCTCACTCTCTACTTTACTACAGTGGCATACACCTCTGCTGCCTGCGCTTGTGACCCGCCACCTGGGCAGGAGCGAGAGAAGGGAAGCGACGGAGGTCTACGGCATTTGCGGGCGTTTTGGTCGGGGTCAATGAGTGATGGGAAATCCGCAAGCCTGGTTATGGATGATCCTGATTCCGGCGCTACTGCTTGCCGTGCTGGCGCAGCTGGTAATGCAGGTGGTGTTTGCGCGGGCGAGTGGCGCGAAGACCAAGATGAGCGGTTATGCTGTGGCACGTCATGTTCTGGACGGTTCCGGGCTGTACGACATCCAGGTCGAGCAGGTTCCGGGTGCGCTGAGCGATCATTTTGACTCGCAGCGCCGCGTTCTGCAGCTCAGCCCGGAGGTGTACCATGGTCGCCATGTGGCGGCTATGGCCATTGCTGCTCATGAGGCGTGTCATGCGCTTCAGCAGCAACAAGGTTCGGCGTGGTTCTTCTTGCGTGGTCTCGCAATTCCGGCCGCCACGTTTGGCAGTGGGGGAGGGATTCTGATTGCCCTGGTGGGACTGCTCAGCCGATTCCCTCCTTTGCTCGCCCTGGGCATACTTCTCTTCAGTGTCTCGCTGTACCTGCAGCTGCTCAGTTTACCCGTGGAGATTGGTGCCAGCCTGCTGGCGCGGCGAAGATTGGCGACTCTAGGGATTGCGGATGAGGGGCAGCGGGCGGGGCTTGCGGGGAGTCTGGCTGCGGTAGCGATTACGTATGTCGGAGCGACTTTGCAGAGTGTTTTCACGCTGATGCAACGAATTGTTGCTCGAGCTGGTCAAGGTAAGGACGTTTAGTCGTTGCCTCGTGGGCCTCTCCTGCTCTCCTCTCCTGCGGCGTTGCTGCGTTCAATGTTGCAGCGAATTCTGCCCAGCTCTACAATGGGGTCTGCCGAGATGATGGGGCGATGGCAGGGCGATGGCATAACGTACAGGAGCAGCGCTAATGGCGACGTGGTGGACAAAACGCCCGCAGGCAATGCTGGTGGTGGGTTTTGGTCTGGGTCTATTGGTCGGCTTGGGGATGCTGATCGGATCGTGGGCCACGCTGGCCCGTCATGAGACCCTCCCGTTCGCGTTTCCGGAGACCGCTTTGCATGCTGTCGCCACCGACAGTGGTGACACGTTCGCGATGGCGACTGGGTACATCTCGGACGGTGTGGAAGGGGTCTTCTTCCTCGATTTCCTCACGGGCGAACTGCAGTGCCTGGTGCTCAGTAATGTACCGAGCCAGCCGAGCGGTTACTTCAAGTACAACGTGCTCAAAGAGCTGGGAGGGAGCGTCGATCCGGGTGGCAAGGCCCCTCGTTACTTGATGGTGACCGGTACGACCATGCTGCGAGGTACGGGCGGTGCGATGCGCCCGAGCGATTGCGTGGTGTGGGTAGCGGAAGCGAGTTCGGGCAAGTTCGCGGCGTATACGGTTCCCTGGAATCGAACTTCCAGAGCCATGCAGGTAGGAACGCTGATTCCCTATTATGCCAACTCCGCCCGCCAGATTGAGATTCGCGGCCAGTAGTGGCGGGGAAGCGAACTGAGGTGAAAGTGGGGTCTGGAGAGCGGCAGTGCGGGGTGGTCGCTCCCGTCTGTGCTCAAACGCTCAGGCATTCCAGAGCCAATTCTGTTCCAGAGCGGATTCTACGGAGCTCTTGTGCTCTGTCAACGCTGGAATTCCGGGTTGGGTGCCACTGGCTTCGCCACTGTGCCACTGGCTTCGCCAGTGCCGCAACTGTTTGGCCGTTGCCAGTGTTCCTCCGGCTATCGGGCAAAGCGATACTGGCAGAGCCGTTGCCACCCAATGTCGAGAGGTAGACTGTCACAAGCCGCTCGCCAAACTGATGGCTCAGCACGCTGCGAGCTGAATTCACCTCCCTGACCCAGTCGATACATCCATGTTTTGCTAGAGCTCCGATGCTACTTGGATCATGGACTCACCGCTGTTCGGTTCGCCGCTTCCGTGCTGGGAGTTGCAGCCAGGTGTCAGCGCTATTGATCCGAGCCCCAATTGCCACTGTCCCGGGTGAGTCTTAGAATCGGCTTAGCCCTGCTTCCGTGATGGCCGCTGGTTACTGACCACCCCGTGATGGCTCGACAACGAGAGCCCAACCGGGGCGTCGGTGCGCGGTCGCATTGGGGGGGGGCTGCACGCGGACCGTGGGGTTTTTCGGTGAGCGTGCGGCACCGACCGGCAATGTGAAGTCCAATTCGATCAGAGCGAAGTTGATTAATGCAGATCTTTTTTAATGGTCAGCCGCGTGACGTGGCGGACGAGATCACGGTCGCCCAGCTGTTGCAGTTGTTGGAGCTGCAGCCTCGCTATGTGGCTGTGGAAGTGAACTTGGAATTAGTACCGCGTGACCGACACCAAGACCATGTGCTGCGAGAGGGCGATCGTCTTGAGGTGGTCACCTTGGTTGGGGGAGGATAGGACAGATGGCGACCGGAACACCACAGGAACAGCCGGTGGAGCTGGTGGATGATTCGTTTCAATTAGGTACTCACACGCTGCGTAGCCGATTGATCGTCGGGACGGGGAAATACGCCAGCTATGAATTGATGCAGCAGGCATTGGCGATTTCGGGTACTGAGTGCATTACCGTGGCGGTGCGGCGGGAGCGGCTGGTCGACCAGCAGGGGCGGAACATACTGGACTTCATCGATCTGGATCGGTACATCCTGCTTCCCAATACGGCCGGTTGCTTCAATGCGGATGATGCCATTCGCACAGCGCGTCTGGGGCGTGAGATCTTGTCAGGGCTGGAGAATCCGGGCGCCGACTGGGTGAAACTGGAGGTCTTGGGGGACAGTCGCACCTTGTTGCCCGACCCGATGGCCACGCTGGTGGCGACGGAGCGACTGGTGGCCGAAGGTTTTCAGGTGTTGTGTTACACGAGTGACGATCCGGTCGCCGCTCGGCGGCTCAAGGAAGCTGGCGCCACGAGTGTGATGCCGGCCGGGAGTCCGATTGGCTCGGGTCAGGGGGTGCTCAACCCGAACAATCTGCGGATCTGTCTGGAGTATTTGAAGGAGAACGATCCGCATTATCCGGTGATTGTGGACGCGGGAGTAGGAACGGCCAGCGACGTGACGGTGGCCATGGAATTGGGAGTGGATGCGGTACTGCTCAACACGGGTATTGCGCACGCGAAGGATCCGTTGACGATGGCGCGGGCGATGAAGGCGGGAGTCGAGGCGGGACGTTGGGCCTATGTATCGGGGCGGATTCCCAAACGATTGTATGCCACTGCGAGCAGTCCCACGGAAGGCGTGATTGGATCGCCGTCGCACTGATGCTCAAGCCAGCCGATATCCTGGGTCCTGGAGGGCGCATTGCGGCGCGGCTGGAACACTACGAAGCGCGGCCGCAGCAACTGGAGATGGCCGATGCGGTAGCCGAGGCGATTGCTCTCAGGCATCATCTGGTGGTGGAGGCGGGGACGGGAGTTGGCAAGAGTTTTGCCTACTTGGTGCCGGCGATTCTGGCCGCCACAGCTCCGCGTCCTGAAGGAGCTCCACCGCTGCGTGTGGTCGTCTCGACTCATACTATCAGTTTGCAGGAACAACTGCTGACCAAGGATCTGCCGCTGCTCAATGCGGTGATTCCGCGCGAGTTCACGGCGGTTCTGGCCAAGGGGCGCGGCAATTACGTCAGTCTGCGGCGACTGGGGCGTGCGGTGCAGCGTTCGGGCAGTCTGTTTGCCCAGGATGGGGAACTGCAGCAGCTGCGTCAACTGCAGGCGTGGGCTGCCCAAACGGACGACGGCTCGTTGAGCGATCTGCCGCAGCGCCCGTTGGGAAGCGTGTGGGACGAAGTGGCGAGCGATCGGGGTAACTGCCTGGGGCGCAGTTGCGACCAGTATCGCGATTGTTTCTACTACCGAGCTCGGCGACGCGTCAGTCATGCTCAGATTCTGCTGGTCAATCACGCGCTGTTCTTCAGCGATCTGGCCCTTCGTCAGCACGGGGCCAGTATCCTGCCCGATTATCAGGCGGTGATTTTCGATGAGGCCCATACGCTCGAAGCAGTGGCTGCCGATCATCTGGGACTCGGGGTCAGTTCCGGGCAGGTCGAGTACTCTCTGAACAAACTCTATAACGACCGCACGAACAAGGGACTCCTGGTTCACTACCAGCTGGCCGAGGCGCAGAACCAGGTGCTCCGCTGCCACTATCAGTCGGACGAGTTTTTTGCCCACCTGCTTCAGTGGCACGAGCAGCATCCCGAGGCGAACGGGCGCGTCACGCAGCCTGCTCAGTTTTCCAATGAATTGAGCCCGGAATTGCGGAATCTGGCTCGCACGCTCAAAGATGTTGCCGATGGGATCGACAATGAGTCTGATCGGCAGGACCTGATTGCCACGCATGACCGACTGGTCGCCTTGGCAGGCGAGTTGAACCAGTGGAACAAGCAGAGCATGCCGGAGGCGGTGTATTGGGTACAGGTGACAGAGAAGCGTCACCGCAAGCCGCAGGTTGCTCTGGCGGCCGCACCCATCGATATCGGGCCCGTGCTGCGTGAGCAGTTGTTTGACCGGGTGCCGACCGTGGTGATGACCAGTGCCACACTTGCCGTGGGGCGTCCCCCGTCGTTCACCTTCTTCCGTTCCCGGATCGGCTTGACGCACGCTCACGATGTCCGGCTGGGAAGCCCCTTCGACTATCAGCGACAGGCGCGGCTGATTCTGGTGGAAGGGATGCCCGATCCCGGCTCCGAGCGGCGGGAGTTCGAACATCGCTGTGCCGAGATGATTCGTCGGTATGTGGAGCGCACGCAAGGCCGTGCCTTTGTGCTCTTCACCAGCTACGCCCTGATGCGGCAGATGGCCTCGCAACTGACAACCTGGCTGGCTCAGCAGAATCTGGCGCTGCTGAGTCAGGCGGAAGGACTGTCACGCAATGTGATGGTGCAGCGTTTCCGTCAGAACCCGCAGTCGGTACTCTTCGGCACCGACAGTTTCTGGCAGGGTGTCGATGTGCCCGGTGAGGCACTCCAGAACGTGATTATTCCCAAGCTCCCGTTCAGTGTCCCCGACCAGCCGCTGATCCAGGCCAGGCTGGAAGCGATTCGCCAGGCGGGCGGCAACCCGTTTCTGCAGTACCAGGTTCCGGAAGCGGTGATCAAGCTGCGCCAGGGATTCGGTCGTCTGATCCGGACGCAACGCGACCAGGGCATGGTCGTCATTCTCGATCCGCGCGTGCGCACCAAACCGTACGGGCGGATCTTCCTGGAATCGCTTCCCGACTGCCGCGTCCTGATCGAACGTTGCTGAATAGCCGTGCACGATTCGTCCCGGGCAACGGCGCGCGGCGACATCGCGATCGTTCATTCAGCGCGTTGAGCTTCTTGGCTGCGGTTAGTCGCGCAGCGGTCGGCCGTCGGCATCGGTCACCGAGCCGGCGAAGATCAGAATCACATCGATCAACTGCCAGATGTAGCAGCCACCACAGGTGATCATCATGAGCACTCCCAACAGGATGTGCCCGGTATAGAGCCGTTGGACTCCGTGAATTCCGACCAGGGGGAGCAGCAGGCCGAGCAGACCAGCGATCAGCCGGGACTTGTCGCTCACCGGTCCCGTGGGATAGGCCCCATAACCATAACTGGAGTAGGGCTGTGGCTGCGGAGAGGATGTCAACGGACCGCGCGGCGGCTGAACCAGCTGGGGGAAGAGCTCGCCGGCCCATCGCCATTGTTCTGTCCCCTCAACTGCGAGATGGCATTGGGCAGTGACACGTCCTTCATGAATCCACTGTTCGATCTCGCCGCGTGGAACCGGGCCGTACACGCGACCGTCTTCGGTGCGGACCAGCCAACGATTGGTCTCAGAGTGTGGGGGACTGCCCGAGGCGGCGGTGTTCAATGTGCCATGGTCGGGTGAGCGCCCCGACTCGGGGACACGGACGAAGCCGTGGCATTTCGGGCAGCGAACCTGTTTGCCTGCTGTCGCCCCGGCGACCTTTAAATGCTGAGCGCAGTGGGGACAGATCAGATCAAGCGGTGGTGACATGAAGTGAGTCCTCCGGGACAAAATTCGGCTCGGCACCGCGCAATGCGCGCCGCGCATGTCGGATACGGCGAATGAATCTGCTGCCAGGTGTCAGCCACTTCCAGCGGGTGGCCGGGTTGTATTCGTTGCATTGGAAACGATCTTGTGTCCACAATTCTGGGGGTTTCCAGCGATGAGTCGCTCTCGCCGGCAGCGGGACCGGCCAGGAGGGACCACCACGGTGGAGGTTCCGATCGCTCAAACCGGGGCGTGCCGACGATTCGCAGGCATGGTGCCTGCCGGAGGCGGCGCGGTGGCGGCCGCGCGTCAGAGCGACCGACGGGGGCTCAAGGGGGGTGATCTGGGGGCGTGCCGGGGACGCTGTGCTGGAGGCAGCTCAATTGGTCTGAACCCTCGACATGGCCCAATCCCTTGCTTACAGTAGAGTTTTGCCCGGCCTGGGAAGAGTGGATCCGCGGTGATCAGGCAGGCAAGTTCCATTTCCCTGTTGTGTGCGTGCCTCCGGCGCGTCTTTCCGCTCATGCTTGCCTACCGTGTGATTCCATGTCTCGACGTCGATCAGGGCCGAGTGGTCAAGGGGACGAACTTCCTTCGCCTGCGTGATGCGGGGGATCCGGTGGAGGTGGCGGCTCGGTACGAGCAGGAGGGAGCGGACGAGCTGGTGTTTCTGGACATTACCGCCAGTCATGAGAAGCGAGACATCATGATTGAGGTGGTGCGTCGCACGGCGGAGCAGGTGATGATGCCGTTGACCGTGGGGGGTGGCATTCGCACGATCGAAGATATCCGCAAGCTGCTCAACGCGGGAAGTGACAAGGTGTCGATCAATTCAGCGGCCTGCCTGGATCCTCGTTTCGTGCAGGAAGCCGCCGCGCGGTTTGGCAGCCAGTGCATTGTGGTGAACATCGATCCCAAGCGGGTTCAGCGCGACGGGCGTGAGGTGTGGGAAGTTCACATTCACGGTGGCCGCACTCCCACGGGGCTCGAGGCGGTGGCGTGGGCGCGGGAAGTCGAGCGACTCGGGGCCGGCGAGATTGTCTTGACCAGTATGGACTGTGATGGAACCAAGGATGGATACGATCTGGAGATTACGGCGGCGGTGAGTGAGGCGGTTTCGATTCCGGTGGTCGCCAGTGGAGGCGCTGGATGTCCGGAGCATCTGGCCGACGCGATTCTGGTGGGGAAGGCCAACGCGGCGTTGGCGGCGAGCATCTTTCATTTTGGTGAGTATTCGATACGCGAGACGAAGCAAATCATGTCGGAACGGGGCATTCCGGTTCGGTTGTAGGAGGATAGTGTATGTCGCTAGCCGACTCGGGCGAGTTGTTTCACAAGAGTGGTCATGAAGACGAGATCCAAGTGGGAGACTTGGAGGATCGATTCCTGGCGAAGAAGCAGGAGCTGGAGGTCGACAAGTATTTCCGGGCGTTGGTGAAGTTGGAGGGGAGCGATCTGCACATGAAGGTCGGTCAGCCGCCGATCGTCCGTGTGCACGGCAAGCTCAAGCAGCTCAACCGGGGACCTATCAATCTGGAGGAGATGTGCCGCCTGCTGTTTCCGATGATGAACAAGCGTCATCGGGCGATCTTCGACAAGCAGGGGGGGACCGACTTTGCCCACTCCGTCGATGTCGACGGGGAGACGTGGCGTTTCCGTGTCAACATGCTCACGCAGATGGGCAAGATCGGACTGGTTGCGCGGCGGGTGAGCAACTGGATTCCGGATTTCGCGGGACTCCATCTGCCACCGATCATGGAAGAGCTGTGCAAGTTCGATCAGGGTATGATCCTGCTGGCCGGCGTGACCGGATCGGGCAAGACCACCACGATCGCCGCGATGCTCAACTGGGTGAACGCCCACTACAGCAAGCATATACTCACGCTCGAGGATCCGATCGAGTTCGTGTACACGGAAGACAAGTGTCTGATCAATCAGCGGGAGGTTGGCGAGGATGTGATTGATTTCGCGGTCGGCATGAAGCATGCCGTGCGAGAAGACCCCGACGTCATGCTCGTGGGCGAGATGCGTGATGAAGAGACGTTCATGACGGCGATCCACGCGGCGGAAACGGGCCATCTGGTGTTCGGGACGATTCACGCCTCGACGGCGCCCACCACGATCGGACGTATTCTCGATTTGTTCCCGGAGGAAATGCACAGCGCAATCCGCAGCGCCATCGCCTTCAACATGAAAGCGATCGTCGCTCAGAAACTGCTCCCCTCGATCAAGCAGGGGGTCGGTCGAGTTCCCTCGGTGGAGATCATGATCTTCACTCCCACGATCAAGAAGCTCGTGCTGGAAGGGCAAGATGCCAAGCTGCCCGACGCGATCCGGATTGGTGCTGAGGAGGGGATGCAGGACTTCACCATGAGTCTCAAGCAGCTGGTGGATGAAGAACTGATCGATCGGCCGACGGCATTTGAGGTCGCGCCCAATCGCGAAGCTCTGAAGATGGCACTCAAAGGCATCAATGTATCGCAACCTGGAATTCTATGATGTTTCGTACTCCCCTCGTTTCGCTGATCGCTTTGGCGGCTCTGTTGCTCACAGCCGGTCCAGTGGCGGCCCAGGAGTGGCCGCCCTATCCAGACGATCAACTTCCGGGCCGCGGCCCCGGGGGATATCTCGCTTGGTACAAGCTGCTGGCCTGCTGGATTCTGGTCCTGTTCTGGGTCCGAGCGGCTGACTGGATCAATCGCGACAGCCTGGAAGTGGGGGACAACATCGAGATGCCTGCGCGGGTCTGGAACCCGATTATGGTCTTCTCGTTCCTCGTGGCGTTCCTGCTGGCGATCTCGCTCCCGCTGTTCCCGCTGGGGTACATGCTGCTGGTTGTTGCCTACGTGGCGCCCCTGGCCACCTACGTTCTCATGCGCAACGGCCGCGTGACGGAGGAGCAGCGGGTCCTGACTCCGCGTCACATCAAGACCTGGTTTGCGGCGAAGTCGTCGGGCAAGAAACGCAAGAAAGTCGAAAAGATGGCTGCCCATGAGCAGGGCCCGCCCGTGCAGCTCTCTGCCTGCGGTGGTACGGAAACCGAAAACCAGGCCCATCTGATCATGGCCCGGCAGTCGCCCGGCTACGTGTTGCTCAAGGAGCTGATCGCCGATTCCATTACGCGCCGAGCCGATCGTGTGATGTTCGATTACAGCAAGGAAGCGGTGGGAGTGCGGTACGAGATTGACGGAGTCTGGCACAACGTCGAGCCGCGTGACCGTGAAAACGGCGATGTCGTGCTGGCGGTCATGAAGAAGATCTCCTCGCTCAACATGGAGGAACGGCGAGTGCGGCAGGAAGGGGAGTTCAAAGCCAAATTGGGGAGTGCGAAGTACACCTGCCAGCTCGTCAGCCAGGGGACCAAGACCGGGGAGCGGGCTGTACTGGAACTTATCCCCGCCAAATCCCCCTATACGTCGCTCGATTCACTCGGTATGCGCGACAAGATGGTGGATGAGCTGAAGGAGTTTCTGGCGGGACACCATGGGCTGGTCCTCTTCAGTGCGCTCCCGATGGCGGGCCTGCAGACTACCTGGAACGTCGCTCTCACCGCCACCGATCGCTATCTGCGCGACTTCTCAGGCATCGAGGACAAGGCGAAACCGTTCACGCATGTCGAGAATGTGGAAATCACCACGTTCGATGGAGCGGCTGGCCAAACCCCCGATAACGTGCTGCGGCAGGTCCTGCTGCGTGAGCCCGACGTGGTGGTGGTCCCTGACTTCGTGACCGGGACCAGTGTTGATACACTCACGAACTTCGCTCTGGTCCAGAACAAACTCGTCGTGTCGGCCGTCCGAGCCAGCGACGGAGTTGAAGCGCTGTTGCGCATACTGGCCCTCAAGCCCGAGAATCCGGAGAAGTTCGTGCAATGCATCAGTTGTGTGGTGAATCAACGCCTGGTCCGCGTCCTCTGCGAGACCTGCCGACAGGCCTTTGAGCCCCCCGACCAGCTGCTGCAGAAATTGGGTATACCCAAAGGACGTGTGGAAGTCCTTTTTCGCGAATATCAACCGCCACCTCCCGGCTCGAAAAAACGCAAAGGCGAGCCGGAAATCTGCCCCGATTGCGGAGGCCTCTGCTACAAAGGACGGACCGCGATCTTTGAGCTGGTGCGTGTCACTGACGAGATGAAGCAGGCGTTGCTGGAGAAGCCGCGTCTGGAGGTGATTCGCCAACTATCGCGTAAGGCCGGTAATCGGACACTCCAGGAAGAAGGGGTGCTGCTGGTGGCTCGCGGCGTGACCGCCATCAATGAACTGCAACGCGCTTTGAAATAACAGGAATCGACCAATGCTCAGTCTCGTTCTGCTCCTGATCTTCCTGATTGTGGCGGCGGCGATGTGGTTCCAGGGACTGTGGAACAGCGTCGTGACATTGATCAACCTGCTCCTGGCGATGATGCTGGCTTTCAACTACTTCGAGCCGTTGGCGGACTTGTTCGAACAACAAGATCGGTCCTTTACGTATCTGGTCGATTTCTTGTCGCTGTGGGGTATCTTCGCGCTGGCGTTTGGCGTGCTCCGTTTGTTCACCGACCTGATTTCCCGCAACCGCGTGGAGTTCGATTTCTGGACCGAAACGGTGGGACGCAGTATCATGGCAGTCTGGGTCGCCTGGCTGTTTGTTGGTTTTGTTTGTGCCACGATGCACACTGCTCCCTTGCCACCCCACGCGATGGGTTTTCAGCAGACGCCAACGTCCGGGAATTTTCTGGGCATGGCGCCCGGCCGCAACTGGCTGGCGTTCATGCAGAGCCGTTCGCGCGGAGCCCTGAAGCGTTCGGAAGCGGATGCATCCCTCCGCTCGCCACGCCCAGAGGATCAGAAACTGGACGCCCGAGTGTTCGATCCCGAAAGCCGCTACATTCCGAAGTATTTCCAGCGCCGAGTGAAGTTTGAGAACGAACCAGAATATCGCGTTGTGCGTTAAGTAGACTATGAACGAGCCACTATCCAGCGGACGCGTATCTGGTGAACTCCAGGCGGACCGGATCGGCAGCGATATGCCGAACGATGCCGTTCCCTATCGATCCCCGTCGGTCGGGGCCATCCTTACCCTGTGCTTGGGGGCCCTCAGTTTCCTGGCCATCTTCAAGCCCGTCCTCTGGGTCTTTCCGCTGATTGCCCTCGTCGTAGGATTCGCGTCGCTACGCACACTGGCCAACAACCCGCTGAAGATCGGACGTAAGGCGGCCTTGACCGGTTTGGCACTCGCCTGCTTCTTTTTCGCCTGGGGTGGCGGCCACTACTTCTCACGCGAAAGGGCGCTGGTCAATCAGGCCCGCAAGTTCGCAGATGCCTGGTGGGAACTGATCCGGACCAAACAACTGCGCGATGCGCACCAGTTGCACGCCCCCATTACCGCGCGCGCCAAAGAAGGAGAGACTCTGGAGGAGTACTACGACCGCGAATCAGGCGCGGAAGGCGATTTCACGACCTTTTTTGGACAGCCCCCCCTCAGCGCTCTGATCAAACTGGGGCCGACGGCCCGGCCCGTTTTTCAACGCGTCGGCTCGTACGATCCCCAACTGCGCTACGACACCGTGGCCCTTGATTACCAGGTGGACTTCAAACTGAACGGGCGATCCGAAGTCTTACCGCTGCGCATTGTCATGCGACGTAACCATGATACCTACTCGGGCAACTTCAACTGGTATGTCGAGGCGGTGAGCACGCCCTCAAGAGGACTCTGACAGAACCTCGTCATCTCGTTCGACGCGGGCGCCAGGATGAGAGTGGCACCGAATATGCGCAGCGCGGCGGTGCTCTTCATCGAATCGTCGTCCGGACCGACGAGATCAGTGGCGAATGTGTCGAGCAGATAGAGCGTGCGGCGCGTCACGCCACCAGCCGGTTCCCTTGCGACCGGGCGCACACTCCTGCCGCAGGACGTTGACTGGCTCGTCCGCGTCCCGCCCTCACTCTCTGTAGGGCACTTTCGGGCGAAGTGGGAATCGCTGCTATTGACCGCTGCCTTCCTGGGGAGCAGGGGGCTGGTCGGACGGCGGAGCGGGCTGAGTTCCGTCCGGCGCGGCCTCATCAGCCTTCGGAGCGTCCGTTGTCGATTCCTGCTCAGACGCGGGTTCCGGAGTAGTCTGCGGCTCAGCGGCGGGTTGAGACGAGGCCGGAGGACTCTGCGGCTGATCGTCCTGGGGGAGTTCTGGCGCGGGTTGATCCTGAGACGAGCTGCTGGACGAACTCTGCCCGGCGGCCTGTTGCGGCGCATCGGCCGGTGTGTCGGGTGTGGCAGCGGCCGGCTCGCCATCCGAGTCGGAACGCTTCTTGCCCCGCCCTTTGCCTTTGCCCCCGGCACCCTTCGGACCGGCTCCTCCCGCGCTCATGCCGACACCACTCGGCATCCGAGATCCGGCAGCATCGCCTTGGGGGATCCCGTCTGGTATGACGGTCACTGGCGGTAGCTTGGATCTTGCTTCCGGACTCGCATTCTGTTGCGTAGGGTCTTCGTTGATCACGGCGGCGTAGAGGAGCGGCGTTTGCTGTCCGACGTAAACGACGTACAGGTCGAAAGTGCGGTAGGGAAGTCCGCTGGGCCAGGTATATCGTTCCACTTGGCCATTGGCGAGCTTCTGGACACTCGCAGGCTTGCGCCCCAGTTCGCTCTGCACTTCGTCTTCCGTGACAGTGCCATCGCCGTTGGGATCGGCGTTGGTATCGGACAGTAATCGCTCGATCGTGTCGGAGGCTCGTTGCAGGTCGGGGCGAGCAACGCACCGGTCGTAGAGCAATCCGGCCAGCGCGACGCCGAAAACCGCCAGGAGCAGAACCAGACGCCAGGGACTGGTCCCTTTGGTGGCGACCGGTGGCGTCTTTTCGTTGAGAAGGGGTTGCACATCACTCATCGTAGTACCTCGGCTGGCTTTCCCAGCGGGAGAGGAAGAATCGGATAAGAAATCTCGGCCAGAGAAAGAAATGGCCGATGGTCAATCCAGTCTAATTGCCACAGGTTGGACCTTCCAGTGCCTGCGGCAGAGCACGGGTATCATCAGGTATCCGCGGGTCCGTGAACGAGCCGCGGGCTGTCGAGGCGGGATGATGCGACCGCAGGTTGGACGTCGCTGGCGGAATGGGTACATCGATTGGCGGCGGGACGACGAGGTAAGGCTTTCGGACGAACGGCTTGAGTTTCTGCTTGCGACGTAGGGGGATTGCTGTCGCGGATTGCCTTCCTAACGGTGCAGATTGAGTTGTTCGGACCGCGCCGCGGCGGCGTTTTCCTGGAAGAAGTGCCGCAGCGAGAGCAGGGTCAGAGCGATCGCCACGAGCGGGATAACGCCGTAGGCCATGACCCCGATATAGCTGTTGAGCCCGCCACTTTGTGTCGCCTGCAGATAGAGGAGGATCGTATAAGCGACGTAACAGCTCAGAAAGACGCCTCCCTCCCACCGGCTAATCGTCCACTGAGTGTAGAAGACAGGCCAGCAGGCCACCGAAACCAGGAACATGATCGGGAAGTCGAACCGCAGAGCGGACGCGGGAATCGCCACGGGCTGTGGAGACACCAAGGCACAGACGCCCAGCACCAGCAGCAGATTGAAAATATTGCTTCCCACCACGTTTCCCACGGCGATGTCCCGCTGCCCGCGGATGCTGGCGACCAGTGATGTGGCGATCTCGGGAAGGGACGTTCCTACCGCCACAACGGTCAGGCCGACCACCAGTTCGCTGACTTGCAGCCAGCGCGCGACGGCCGTGGCCCCTTCGACCAGCCACCGGGCGCCCAGTACCAGCAGGGCGAGTCCGATCAGGATGGCGATCAGGTTCACCACCATCGCCGCTGGCCGGCGGGAGATCGCCGCCTCAGCAGATGGCTGTCTTTTGATCGCCAGAGCCGCCACAGTGGCCCGCCGGCTGCGGGCGACCGACACGACCGTGAAGATCACGGCTCCGAGAACCAGGGCCATACCTTCCCAGCGGTCCAGAGACCCATTGAGGCACATCAGCCAGACAATCATGGTGACGGCCAGCATGATCGGGACGGTGATGCGCACCAGCGTGCGCGACACGACCAGCGGAGCAGCCAGGGAAGAGAGCCCCAGCACGATCAGAACGTTGGAGATATTGCTTCCCACGACATTGCCGATGGCCAGTTCGGATTGCGGTGGCTGGGCGAACACCGCCTGCACTGACACGGCCACCTCAGGCGCGCTGGTACCATAAGCGACGACGGTGATGCCGACCACCAGCGGCGTAATGCCGACCGCCACCGCCAGACGCGATGCGCCGCGGACCAGCGCCTCGGCACCCACAATCAGGCAGACCAAGCCGCCGACGAACAACATAGTGAGGGTGGAAACGGTCATAGCAGGCCATGTGGTTGGAGTTGTCTGCGGATCGCGGTGTTCCAGTCCGTTGGGCAGTGAGCTGGAATCTTACACGCGCCTGGTCCGGATGGCCATGGAGGAGTCACGTCGCCGGCGGGGCTAGGAGACCGGGACGCAGGGGAGAGTGACCAGGATTTCCGCGCCACGTCCGGTGCCGGCACCGACTTGAATCTTCCCTTCGTGCGCTTCGACGATGCGTTGGGCTATGGCCATTCCCAACCCCGTCCCCTTGGTCTTGGTGGTGTAGAAAGGCTCGAAGATCCGTTCCCGCTGCTCTTCGTTCAACCCCGGGCCATTGTCGCGTACCGAGATCCGGATCGCCTTTCCTCCGGCCAACACGGTCGGGGTGCAGGTGATCTCAATGCGGACCGGGTCGGCACAGGCGGCCAGTGCGTTTTCAAACAGAATGCGGAACAGCTGCACCAGTCGAAAGTGATCACCGTAGATCCCCAGCTGCGCTGTCGCTGTGTTCTCGACCAGCTCGGCGATACGCCGTTCCCACTGCGGCAGTAGGATCTCCCAGGCTTCCCGCCAGACGCTTCCCAGATTGCAGGATGAGCAGTCCAGATGAACCGGAGCGGCATAGCCCCGCACCTCGTCAAACAGGCGATGCATATGATCCTGCGCCAGTTTGATGCGGTGCACCAGGTCCATGGCGGCGTCATTGCCTTCAACCTCGAGTTCCAGCATTTCGGCGCAAGCCTGGATCCGCTGCAGGGCATTGCGGCTTTCGTGTGCCAGCCCGGTGCTCATCTGACCGATGCCCGCCAGACGCTCTGCCTGCAACGCTCGCTGCTGTGCCTGATTCAGTTCGGTGATGTCCTGACCAACGGCCAGGACCGCCACCGTCTTGCCGGCGACATCTTTGAGCGTCTTGCTCGACCAGCTGATCCGACGCTCCCGTCCGACGTGCGTCATGATCGAACTGACGGCACGACTCGTCTCCGTTCGCTCCACGGTATCCTGAAAGATCTCCCGCAGCCGTTCCCGTTCCCGCTGTGGGATGAACGTATCGAACCAGCCCTTTCCCTTGACCTGTTGCTGCAAGACTCCGGTGAGTTCTTCCAGGTACGGGTTGTAGCGGATGATGCGACCGCGCACATCCAGCACGAGCACGATCGCCTGCGCGTGTTCCAGGAGCCCTTCGGAGAACTCCTTTTCCTGGTGGAGGGCGTTCTTCATGCGCGCTCGTTCGGTCACCTTCTGCCGCCAGATATGCTCCTGCTCGTAGGCGTCCTCGATAATCGCCAGGTCGAGATCAAACAGGCGATGAAGGGTGCCGATGAGGTCTGTCAGTTCGTGCGGCGTTCCAGTCCAGTTCTGGCAGAGGATCTCGTGCATGCCGCCGCGCAGACGCGACATCGCAGCGTTGGTGTAGACCTGATCCAGGCCGATGGCTACGTGTCGGCGTCCCACCAGCGACCGGAAATCGACATAATCTTCGTCGTATCGGCCGCCCACCAGCTGGTTGAGCCAGGCGTGCAGTGACCTCTTGAGCCGCTGAATCTGCTCCGCGCCACCCGTAATGACGCTGGCAGCAGCGGGGTGCTGCTGAAGGATGGCATAGAAGTCATCGATCAGCTCGGGAAAGTGGGGCATCACCAGTCGCGCAATCGTCCCGATTCGTTCCTCGTCCTGCGGCGTCCAGCGGACATATTGCTGCAACTGACGATATCGCTCATAGAAACTGCGATGTTCCATGGACCACATGGTGCGCTGGCGGGAGGAAACGGAACTCGACACCCATGCTGCATTCTCGCATCCCGTCGGCCCATTGGCCAGCCCCGCAACGTGCTGCCGATCGCGCTGCGGCATGCACGAAGGCCACGCGGGATGAGTGCCGATCTGCGGCGCGGGACATCAACGTCCATCGGTCGGCTTGGCCAGCAATCGGATGCGGCGACGTATCTCGGCGTGATAATGGGCCACACTTCCGTCGCCGCTGCGATGCAACTGCGGGCTGATATCGCTCCAACGCAGTCCGTCTGGCAGGTTGTCCAGTTCAGGCATCACTTGCTCAACGGAAAATCGGTCGGCCAGATACTTGAGCGAGAGATGGCCGTCAAGGAGACGCTCGGCGAATTCAATGCCCGCCAGATCGGCCGCCAGATCGAGATAACTGAATCCGCTGGGCAGGTGGGAGTCAGCGATCTCTTTGGCCAGTCCGGCCGACTCGGCTGCCGGACCTCCGATGATGGCGGTGAGATACGCCGACAGAAAGAAATGCTGCGCCAAGTCGCGCTGACCACGCAACGTCGGTTCGCCCATGGCCTGCCGCCGCTGCTGACGCTCTTCATCGGTTTCCACTTGCCGCGAGAACACGCCCGTCAGGTCGGTGCCCATTAAGGTGTTCGACTCGTCCAACGCGATGCCCAGTCCGAGAACCAATGCGGTGGGCGCGACATCCGAGGGAAGCGTGGTCGCTACACGGGCCGCGCGGCGCACGTAATAAGCGGTCAAGGTGTCTTGCGACAACCGCCCACCCTCGCCTTCTCTTCCACCCTCCCCCTCCCGCCCACCCTGACGTTCCAGCGCCGCCAGCCGAACTTCCTGCACGATCCGGCGCGTCGCCTGAACCAACGGTGTGTCCCCTTCAGCCTCCAGCTGGAACTGGAATTGTCGCGCCGATTTGTCGCGGGGCATCGCTTGGGCCAGAACCGCGTAAATCTCCAGCAGGCGCCGCCGAACCGGCGGGCTCAGGTCCGCTGCCCGCCCGACCGAATGCCTGCGGATATCATCGGCCACCAGGTTGATGATTAAGGCGTTGATCGGATCGAAGCTCACCTCGAACGCTCGCTGAAGAACCTTATCATCCGCCAGCACGGGGCGCATCACGGATGCGGGATCTTCACTGTGCACGGCACCGAGGTAATGTCCCAATTCGTGCAATAACACTTCATCCCGCTCCGGTTCGCTCATCGAAGCAGCCCACTCGCGGATCAGGATGTGCGACTGCAGCATGCCGAGCGTTCCTCCCAGGTCGACTCGCCCCGCGTCCTGCTGGTACCGGCCCGTGAAGCCGATCGCCACTCGTCCCGGCTTCGGATCGACGCGCTGCCGAAACTCCGCGATCCCTTGCCGAAAATCGATGGGGTGCGTTCCCGAATCCCAGGTGTCGACGGCCACGATCTTCAACCGCAATCCGCACTGCTCCTGCAACAGCTGGGAAACACGATCCACCCGCTTGCGCAAACGCTGCTCCCAGACGCTCTGCGGAGTCGGTTCGCGATTGTCCACCAGGATCTTGATGGGTATCTCACCGATTTCGGGAAGCGGGGCAGCCGCAGTGCTCGATGGAGGAACGCCGCCGGGCGACGGGGAGATCTCGGGCGTCGTCCCCTGTTCACCCAGGTCGATCTTACTGAACTCCAGCCATCCCTGCTCCGAGAGCGCGAAAAAGTAAGCCGCGTCAGGATCGAGCTGGTAACGCACCAGCTGGCCGCTCAGGTCGTACAAGACCTGACATCCACCGGAAACACGCACCACGGCGTGGCGCCCGGGAGCGATCTTCAGCTGCTTCTGAGCGGAACCCAGCTGCAGACGAAGCGATACCTCCTGGGGTGTGCGGTTGGCAAGCACGACCACGTCGGCGCGTGCCGACGCCCCAAGCGGCAGGCTGGCGATGGCCATCCACAAGGCCAGCCGCACCGAGGTGAAACGAGGCCGCGAGCTTTCCAGCAGCAATGAGAACATAGCGACATTCGGACGATCGACAGACGGCACAGCGCGAACAGAACCGCTACTGCCTCGTTCCGCTGGACGAGGCGATCCGGCAACCGGCTCTCTCCTTCCGCACCATGGCTCCCGTAATAGTACACTCCTTGACCGTCCGCCGACCACCCGCTGGGGTCGTTTTTCGCCCAGGTACCTCGGAAATCGCTGATGCCCGAGCAAGGGACCCGCACGCCTCGGTCGAGCCGGAGAGACCGTGCGGCTCGAGGGTGCCGATGATCCTACGGCTGCGCGACGACCTGGTAGTTCATTAGCCGATTGCCGCCGAGTTCCTCCACACGCAGCCACAATGTCTTGCCTAACAGCTCTTCACCATCGAGCAGCTTGAACGTGTGAGTGACGCGGCCGGGACCGATCTCGAAAACCTGCATGCGCATCCGGCGACGGCCAGGCGCAAACAGATAGCAGTTAAAGTTCATACGCGTCTCGGTTCGATTGATCAGGTGCTGTTCCAACACGAGGCGGCCATTGTCATCCAACCAGGTATCGAGCTCCACGGCCACATCGGGGAAGCCGACTCGGATCTGGCGATAAATGCTGAAGTGATACTCCCGATCCGCAATGACGTCGAAGTCAACGCGGATTTTCTGGGTCCCACTGCTGGCGTTGGATTGCAGGCTCACTTCGAGATCTCGGTCGAGTTCTTCATCGGTGGCCAGTTTGAACCGGAGTTGAGAGCTGGAGATATCCCAGACGTCCGGCACGTGAATTCGGACCGTACCGCCGACCCCTTGCTGAAAGGTGTCGCGGAAACGGTAACGCAGCTCTTGCGGGTGCGTGAAGACGCTCAGCAGTTCATGCGGTTCAAACGAGAACTCCAGCATCCAGCGTGTCACTGCCAGGTTCATGCCGGTAACGAAAACGGGCAGAGTGCCGACCTGGAGGACCTGCTCCACTCCTCCCGGGACGGGCCGAGTCACGTCGAGGCGGCGTCCCCATGGATCGATCTGGATGACGTTTTCGCCCAGGTACAAGGTCTCGGTGGTGGGGCTCTCATTCCACACCACCATCATCGCCTGGTCATCGCGCGCGAAGACGTGATTGTGGCTGCCGTTGGGCAACTGCAGGCTTCCCAGATAGTCCGCTCCACTGACGATGCGGGAAGTCACGCACCACGGGAGGAACAGCTCCCCAGGGGTCCCATCGGCCGACAGGACTCCTCGTGTCTCGTCGAACGGGTTGCCGAGAAAGACGGCCTGGACTTCCTGGATTCTCGCCGCCACCATACGTTGTACAAGATCGCGTGCCCGAATCTCCACATCGTACTTGTGGCGGTCGAGTGGCCAGAGCGTAATCCACTGGCTGACGCCGGGAACCCGCGGGCGTGCTGCATAGCGAGTCAGTTCGTCACTGGTCAAGGGCGACGATTCGGACATCGCCAGGAAGTCCCACGACAGCTCCTCGCCCCCTGCGGGCGTTTCATGCAGCCAATTCCATGGCAGGCCCAGACGCGTGCGTTGACCGAACCTCCGCATGTGCAAACGGATCTCGCGGATGCGTTTTTCCAGCCCCGCATAGTCAATGAAGCTCTCGTCTGTGTCGGCGCCCAATTGCCACCACTGGATCTTGAGCGAAAGACGAATCAGCAGGGGATCGAGCACCGGAGCCCACAGATCGGGTTGCATGAAGACCTCGGCCACCGTCAGGTGCTCTTTGTTGGAAAACTTCTCACGAATCTGCTCGGGTGGATGGTCGAACACGCCGACCATGGCGATTCCCTGTGCGCTGAGCTGGTCGGCAAACGCCGCAATGCGGTCCCCACGCTCCGCTTCGTCGTCCGCGCTGTACCAGATCGGATACTTCAGCCAGCTGACGTTGGCTAACCCCAACAGAGGCATCAACCTGTCTTCCGATAAGGGGTGATTCCCCGACGGAAGCGACCAGCCGAATTCCCCGTGATGTCGCAAATCAAGGTCCGCAACGACGGCCAAACTGACACAGTGCTGCAACGCGACCTGGGCGTCACCGCAAAGCGAAGCACGTACCTGGTAGAAACCGAAGTCAGGAACCGGCGGGCTCCACGAGACCGACCCTGCATGGCGCGCGTTTTCGGCACCAGCCGGAATCGGTAGAAACTGCCGTACGCCCTCCGCCATGGCCTCCGCGATCAGGTCGTCCATACTCGTCAGTTGCAATCGTTCCGACGCAATGATCTGTCCCGACACGTCGAGCAACTCAAACAAGATCGTCGAATTCGGCTGCCGCGTACCCGACACCGTACATTTGAACTCGACGTCTCCAGGTTGAGAGAACAGATTGAAGAGACGCGGCGATTCGATCGTCATGAGCGGCAGCCGCGAGAAGACCAGGTCGTCGAACATCGCCGCGCCGGTCAGATCGGAACGTTGTGTCGGAACAAGATGGAGACCGATGACCGCGAATCGAGCATCTGAGTGTGCTGGCGTGAGGGGGCCAATCTGCACTTCCTGCCATGCCAGCGCATCGCTGAACTTCTGCGAGGTGAATGTTTCCTTCTGATTCCGCTCCGCGTCGAAGAACGTGACCGTGAAATAGGCCACATCGTGCGACAGCCCTTCGGTCTTTAACTTGCCTTGAAACAGGTAGCTGAAGAGTGGACTGATTTCTATCGGTGGACTGAAGGCCGTACCTCCGCTGCCATCCAGGTCGATCCGCAGACAACGCCCTTGCTGGGAGGCATGGGAAGGATCGTCGGCGATGCCGATGCGGATATACGGAGGAAACCCTTGGCCGCGCAGACGGGTCCACTCATCGGGCCAGCCGTCATAGTTCACGTCACTGTCACTGCCGAAATCGATCTTGTACACCGGTTCCGCATAGCGTCGCTCCATGGGCGCCGACGGCTGAGCCGATAAAATGAGGGCCGGTAGCCAAATCAACATGGCGTGAACTCCACCCGGCAGAGGGTCCTCTCTGCCCATTTACTACAGGTAACTGCTGTGCCGCAATTGAAATTGGGAATCCAGTTGGCCAGTCTCCGCCAACCCTTTCCGAAAGCCTTGCTTACGGCAGCCCGGCTGGGCGCTCAGGGCGTGGAAATTGACGCGCGGAATGAGGTCTTTGCGTCCGAACTTTCCCAGACCGGCTTGCGGCATGTGCGGAAGATGCTGGACGATCTGAATCTGCGGGTCTGCGCGGTCAGTTTTCCGACGCGCCGCGGGTACGGCACGCCGGACGATCTGGAGCGGCGGATCGCCGCCACCAAACGGGCGATGCGTCTGGCCTTTGAATTACGGGCGCCGGTGGTCGTCAATCAGATCGGCTCCGTGCCCAGCGAATCGGCCGGCCCTCAATGGGACATGCTGCTGGATTCTCTGCGGGAACTCGGCCACTATGGTCAGCACGTCGGGGCGCAACTGGCTGCCGAAACGGGGAGCGAGTCGGGGGCGGATCTGAAACGTCTCTTGAACGGGCTGTCCGAAAGCCTGATCGCTGTCGATCTCAACCCGGCCAAATTGCTCATCAACGGGTACTCGCCCCTGGAGGCCGTGGAGCAACTGGGTCCGTACATACGGCATGTGCATGCCAACGATGGAGTGCGGGAACTGTCGCGGAGCCAGGGGGTGGAGCTGGAGCTGGGACGCGGCGCTGTGGAATTCCCGCAGCTGCTCGGCGCCCTGGAGAACTTCCAGTACCGCGGATATCTGACGGTGGAGCGTCTGGCAGCCAACCACCCTGAACAGGAGATCCAGCGGGCGCTGGAGTACCTGCGCAGCCTGTGAAACGATCTGTCGGAGCAACGAGGCGGGCCGTCCCGCGGCTGGTTCCCGATCAGGGGCGAGCCACATATTCCGGCAATATCTGTGCCGCCATCACCAGGCAGGCGGTTTCGATCCGCAGTGTGCGCGGTCCCCACGAGATCAGGTGCCAACCGGCTTCTCGAGCCAGGATGCATTCGGAGCGTGAGAATCCTCCTTCCGGGCCCACGGCAAGGCAGGCAGACAGTGGGCCATCTGAGTTCGAGGAGAGTCGGGGCGTCGATGTCCCTGCCGGATCTGCCATCCACCGCAGGGCGCTGGCCGGTGCTGCCGCCAGATAATCCTCGAGCCTGGTCAGCTCCGCCACTTCCATGAGCTGATTGCGCCCACACTGCTTGGAGGCCTCGATGACAAACCTCCGCAATTTCTGCAGCTGGCGAGTCTCCGGATGCACGACACTGTGGGTGGTCCGCAACGGAACCAGGCGTGCTACGCCGACCTCCACCAGTTTCTCGACGAGCCAGTGCTGCCGCTCGCCTTTGGGGAGGGCCGCCCCGACGACGAGAGAACACGAAGACTCGCGATTCACAGCCGCCGTGGCGACGATGGACAGTTCCACATGGGCTCGTGCCAACCGCTCAATCCGTGCCGTGAATTCCCGTCCGCTGCCATCAAATAGCGTCAGCTCATCTCCCACGCCTGCACGCATCACATGCAGCAAATGATGTGCTTCCGAGCCTGACAGGATGACGTCAGTCGAAGTGATCGGACTGTCGGCAAAATAACGGTGTCCCATGATTCCTCATGCACGTGGCTCATCAGGTAGTGATCACGCGAGTACCGCCGCGTTGGTCGGCGCCCCCCCGCACTCTGTTCACAGCAGTCGCACGACTCGGGAGTTGGAGGCCGCTTTCCCAATCAGGAGACGGCTCGCACTCCGTGCTCCGACTGCCGGTCGTTGATCCAAGCGAGGGCATTCTGTGTCGATCGACCACCCTGCCAGTGTAGCATCCCCTCGCCGCTCCTGGGTGCCAGTTCGCCTCATCGGCAGACGCTCCGGAAACGCTGTCTGCCACCCTGGCATTGGGAGTAGGGACCCGACGTGAACGAGTCGGAAGGGTGAGGAGCAAGATCGGACCACCGAGTCGGACAGATCCCTGCGGCTCGAGGCTCGACGGCAGCGCACCCAAAGGGGCCAGCGGGGATTCGTTCGTGAGGGCCGTGGCCGTACGATGCGGCGCACGCAGGAATGGGAAGCTTCGCCCAGACTGCCCGCTCTTCCACGTCGACACCGAAGCGATCTGGGTTGTCGATGCGACACCCTTTGTTCAAAGTATCTGTTGCGGCTGTGCCGATTAGGTAAGGAGTAACGAGGTGGTCCGGGTGGAGCGTCCCTGCGCTGCTGGGAGCCCTCTGCGCAGCTCGCTCCCACCGTGCCCGGGGCGCTGGCCTGTCGGTGGGGCTGGCAGGCGGCTGGCGACGCTTTCCGGGCAATGTGCCTGTCGCGCATGAGGTGAGGGCCGCGTTCCTGCGATCGGTGTTCCGCAAGTGCGAGGATCTGCAAGGATGTATGAATCACACTGGGGTCTCCGCGAATCACCCTTTCGCGGTCAGGCCGACCCGCGGTTCTTCTACTGCAGCCCGACGCACGACGAAGCGCTGGCGCGACTCAACTTCCTGATCGAGAACAGGCACCGGGTGGGACTGCTGACCGGTGGTGCGGGCAGTGGCAAGACCATGTTGCTCCAAGTCTTCGGTCGCCAGCTCAAGGCGACTGGAATTCAGGTTGCACGCGTCAATATGTTGTCACTTGATCCCGACGCATTCCTGTGGGAATTGGCGACCCAGTTGCATCGCCATCCGCCCGATCAAGCCACCGCGTGGCAGGTGTGGCGGAGCATCGTGGACCGGCTGGTTGAGAATCGCTATCAGCAGGTCCCGACGGTCTTGCTGCTGGATGACGCGGAAGAAGCGACGCCGGAGGCCCTCTCCCATGTAGTGCGTCTGGCGCGCCATGATCCCTCACCCGAAGCATGCCTGACGATGGTGCTGGCGACCGATCCCAAATCGATGGCACGTCTGGGGCAGCGGTTGCTGGCGTTGTCTGATTTGCGGATTGAACTGGAGTCCTGGGAGCGGGAGGACACGCTTCACTTCCTCCAGGACAGCCTGGCCAAAGCGGGGTCGCCCACGACGGTGTTCGATCGGGAGGCAGTCGCTCGATTGCACGAACTGACGCGCGGCGTGCCGCGTCAGGTCAGCCATCTGGCCGAATTGGCGCTGGCGGCCGGCGCCGGAGAGCAGCTCCCGGTGATTGACGCGGCGACGGTCGAGTCGGTCTACGAAGAACTGGTACTCTCGCGCTGAGCCGATTTCCTGCCGAACGAACGTCCTCGGGGGACTCCCACTCCCTTTTCTGGCCAATCTGGGCTTGGCCGCGCATGCCGCCTGTGGGTGTGACGTGAAGATCGGACGAATATGGATGAGGAGGGGATTTCGAGAGATCCCCCCTCAATTTCGTTGAGGCCTGGCAAGAGCGGGGCAAAGAACGGGGCCGGTTGTGCGAATTGCCGGTTGTTGGTCCGGGCGCGACTGGAATGCTGGTCCGACCCCAAGCGGGCGTTCAAGCGACTCCATCGAGATCTGGTCTTCAGGAATAAGTTCGCTAAAATTGGCGGTTTGCACCTAGGGCCTGGGAGAACGATGACATGCCAACGGACCGCGCCGCTTCGGGCGCCGACGAACCAATCGAGATTGACCTGAGGCAACCGGGCCTGGCAGCATTCTGGGCATGGCTGTGGCCGGGAGCAGGACACATCTATCAGCGCCGCTACGCCAAAGGGGTGTTGTTCATGGTGTGCATCCTCTCCACCTATTTCTTCGGTCTGGCCTTGGGAAGTGGACATGTGGTCTACGCGGCGTGGAATCAGAATCCGCGGCGCTGGCAATATATCTGCCAGGTGGGAGTGGGCCTGCCGGCTCTGCCCGCCCTGGTGCAGGCCCAACGAATGAAGCAGGGCCAAGAACTCCCCTTCGGAGGCCTGATGGCTCCTCCGCGCGAGGAGATCAACGAGTTGTCCAAGTGGAACCTCGATAGCGGCCTGTATTTCGAGCTGGGTACGCTCTACACGATGATTGCCGGTTTGCTGAATGTGTTGGCGATCTATGATGCGTTCGCCGGACCAGTACTGGTGCCTGTGGGCCGCCAGAACGAGAAACCACCTGACGAGGAAGAGCCGCCATCGAGCAGTTCGTAGTCGTACGGCGTGGAACCCTCAGGAGTTCTCACAGAAAAAACGATGGTTCAACACGTTGTTACTTGAGTTCGCCTCCCCGGCCGATAGCCGTCCCAGCAGCACAGGCTGCCCGGCAGGCCAACTCAATAACCGGGACCATGCCCGCATTGGGATCAGACAACGATGAATCTACCGATACTGATTGGGGATTGGATGAACAGCCAGCTGTGGTATGCGATTCCGCTGATTGCATCGATCAGCTTGGTTTACGGCGCCACACGACACGAGCGGATGGTGCCGATCCTGCACCACGCATGGCGTACGGCCAAGTGGATTCTGGGCTTGTTGCTGATCATCATCGGGGTGCTGTCTGTCATTTCCTGGTTCTGCTGAACTGCAGGTGCTAGCACCTATACATCTCTTGCCAAGGAAGCCGATTCGCGGTATCTACGTGCCGCTTGTCTTGTTCGGTTTCTTCTGGCCGCCTCGTGATCTAATCGTCTGTCACGAGCGAGTGGTTCTGTCTGGGAGGCGAGAGTCGATTGGTTGACCGCAGAGCGTGTGGCCGATGGCGAAGCGAGCCATCCGTGCCGGTTTGCAGTGTCACCCGAGAGAAGCCGGCTCTTCGATGGTCGAGCGTTCATCGACGTTCTGTCGTTCACCATGTCCAGCAGTCAGTATGTCACTTACGGGTTCCTGACCGGTGCGGCTGGTCCGTACCGGCTCAGCCCTGCGCCGATCCTGACGGCGGCCATACTCTGTCTGATCACTGCCGGCTGCGCATCGGGGCCTCGCAATCCACCTGGCGAGATGCTCAAACCCTCCAATAACCGCCAGTGGAAGGAAAGCATGGCGACTTTGCCCTACGCTCGCCTGCGAGGTGAGCGGGCTAAGGTCTACAACGTGCGCAACTGTCGATACATCGACGAAGAGACGTACGTATTGAATTACGAGGATCGCACGTATGATCTGAGCGAACTGGAGACGCTGGACTTCATCATCTGTCCGTTCGCCGGTGCTCCAAGTCTGGCCCACACGATGCTCAGTTTCGGATTTCGGGACGGTCAATATCTGGCAGTGTCGGTCGAGGTGCGGTTGGAGGAGGGGGAGTCGTATTCCACGGTTGGCGGTACGATGCGGCAGTTCGAGATCATCTACGTGGTGGCGGACGAACGCGACGTGATCAAACTGCGAACCGATGTACGCAAAGCAGACGTGTACGTTTACCGCACCCGTGCCAGGCCGGAACAGGTGCGAGCGCTGTTCGTGGACGTGATGAAGCGAGTCAACACGCTCCGCAAACGGCCCGAGTTTTACGACACACTGGCCAACAACTGCACCACGAATATCGTGGCCCACATCAATCGTGTCATGCCGGGGACCATACCCTGGGACCCCACGTCCATCCTGACCGGCTATTCCGACCAGACGGCCTACTCGCTGGGGCTATTGGTCAACTACGGTTCCTACGAGGAAACGAAGCGTCGAGCGCACGTCAACAGTCTGGCCCAGCGATTCGCGGATGATCCGCGGTTCTCGGAGCGGATTCGTGGCCAGGACGGTACGACCCGCCTGGTGCGCCGCGAGGGTCAGGGGGAGCCTCGATGAGTTGGCAAGGGAAGGCGTAGCACGGTGTAGTCCGGTCTTGCCCTGACGGAGGGTGATGCCGCACCTTGCGACTGGGCGTTGTCCCTTTGCTCACGTTGCGACTCGACTTGTGGGGAGCTCTTCGGTGGCTTGAATGGGTGGAAAGTTCGGCTTCGGGGAAAAAGTTTCCGAAATTTGGCGAATTCTGACCCGCTTCTGCGCGCCGTTTGCGATGGATCTTACAGAGGATTGTGGCGCGGCGAGCGGCCTCCCGCTCACCGGGACAGGCGCCCCAATAAAGGGCTAACGAGCACCTCAATTAGAACCGGCGACTGTGGTGCCCTGGTGTCTGTAGTGTTGGGGCAGACGTTCACGCCTCTGAGCGACGCGAAACCCAGGGCACCCAGTTTCCGTTTCTATCTTTTATGGCTCTCTGCCAGTGTAGCCATACTCCGGTTTCGCTCGTGAAAGGAGTCTCTTCATGTGCGCCTCCTCGGTCGCGGGACGCCATGCGCGTCTGCTGCAGATTCTCAGTCATCTTCAGTCTGGCAGCGGTCTGAATGCCAGCCGGTTGGCCGGCGAATTGGCCGTTTGTCGCCGGACGATCTTTCGGGATCTCCGCTTGATGCGGGCGGCGGGGATCGAAATCCACTTCGATGAGGAGATGAAGTGTTATCGTTTGCAGTCGCGCAGGGATCTGATGGTGATGCCGACCCTGGAACACGAAGAACTCACCTCCCTCCTGACGGCGGTTCATTTTTCCATTCTGCGTCATCTGCCGACCTGGAGTGACGTGCTGCGACAGTCGACCAACAAGCTGCTGGCACATTCTCCCTATCAGGTGCAGCATCATGCCACTCGACTGATCAGTTCCTGTTCTCTGCAGTGGGGAAGCGACTCATGCTCGGAACGTGTGGATGTGGTGATCCATCAGGTGTTGGAGGCGATCTCTCGGCGACGCGTGCTGCGCCTGAAACTCCAGGATGGCGGGTGGAACAGGGAGGTGACCACGCACTTTGCTCCGTATCAGGTGATTGCCGGAACCGAGTCATGGCAGATCATCGGCAAATCGTCGCATCATCAGGCTGTACGCACCTTGGATCCTTGCCAGATCCAGTCGACACAGATGACCGAAGAGATCTACGCAGTTCCACGTCAGTACCAGTCGCGCAGCTGATGCCGCCGTGCGCCGGGCACTGGACACGATTCTCGCTGACCGCACGTCGTGCGGGCAGCGCCCTGACGGCCCGAACACGGTCCTCGATCCGGCCACACCTGCAGGATCTGACGATCGACGAAGGACTCGTCACCAGGGGCACGGCCCGGCTGGGACAGGAGAGGACGTCGGTCCGCTCGCCTCCGTTCAACTGATCGTGCACGATACCTGATTGGAAGTCAGACCATCGGCGTCAGTGGTCACCGCCGTGACCGTGCCGGTGGTGCCCTGAGCAAACGTCTTGGTGAACTGGAACACTCCTTGTTCGTTGACTGTGGCAGTCGACCCATTGAGCAGACCACCAAAACGAATCACCAGTCCCGCCACGCTCGTATCGTCGGTCACTCGCCCTGTGAAGATCCAGACCCCGTCAGTATGTTCCACACGGAATTCGGAGATCTCGGGCGGTGTGGGGGCCGTCACCACGCCGCCCCCGATCGGTTCGCCTTCCGGCGACCCGCCGTAATTGGGGAAGCCAGGTGGCGGAGTAATCGGGCCAGACATCATCGGCTCGGCTACACCCGCAGCGACCGACGACCCGTCGGCAGTGAGACCCTCAGGCAACTCGGCAGCGACGCCGATTCCCGTCTGGATCGATATCGACGCGCCACCGTCGATTGCCTGATCCATCGCAGAGATCACCGTCTGCTCCACCCCCAGGGAGACGTCGGGGGCGACTTCCAGAGTCTGTTCGCCGTGGGCCAACTCCACCTGGATCGCGCTGACTTGTGCAGCCGGGACCGAAATCCACTCACCGGCCGCCTGGATCTCGACAATCTCAACGCGCCGATAATCCAGGAACTGGCGGATCATCACCTCCGTCGCATCCGTCGCGGGACGCACGTGCAGAATGCCTTCCTCATCCAAGGCGACTTGCGTGGCGACTTCGCCTGCCGGCAACTCCGTCGCCGACACCGATGCCGCGTCCACCCCATCCGCTGGCGGTGAGTCGACCATCGCCGGGGCGACGACCGTCGAGAGAACGTGGCGCGGATCGAGCTGCTCAAGCCGCAGGCAACGATGCGTTTGTCGACGGCGCAGCGAGGAACGGGAACGCGGAGCACGGGTCATGGCATGGTCCTTGTGTGTTGGTTTGGAACGTCAGCGCGTAGCAACAGCGCGGCAGTCCGCTTGCGCTACTTCCGTCAGGCGCGAGATGAGTGGCACGAGTCCGCAGCGTTCCAAGACGGCTGCGGCACTGACGGGGTCGGGAACAGAGTGCTCTACGGATGCGGCTCGGAAAGCCTCCGCAGAAACTGGCCACTCTCTATCTAAGAATTTCTCAGACGAGGGGCCGTGTCAAATGTCTACCTGTTTTATAGCTATTAATGTCGCTGACGAGGCCCAAGAGGGGGAGGGAAAGTCCGATGGCGCGATGTGTGACACCAGGATGGATGGTGTTTCAATAGCCCAGGAGAGCTGCCTTCTTCGGGAGCGTGGGTGTCGGCGCCGCGATTTATTGGGAGGCGAGCGTCGGGTCGGAGTCTGGGGAGGCAAGCCAGCGGGGGAAGACGTGGGGGGGGATGAGCAGGAGGGATTGATCGACGACGGGGCGGGCGTCGCGGGCATAGTCGACCAGTTGCTGGGTATAGATGGAGTCGATGCCGGAGCGATGCAGGACGACCGTTCGATCGGCGCCGCACTCGAGTGCGCGTCGCAGGTGATAGAGTGTCCGCTCATCCCGGTCGGGTGTGGTGTTGTGTTGGCTATGGAGGAGGGCGGCCAGCAGATGAGCCAGTGCGCTGTCGGGACGCAGTTCGACAGCGCGCTGGATATCGACCAGGGCCTTCTGACGGTAGGACTCCCCTTGGTCGTTGAATTCTCGAAAGTAGTCGGAGAATACCCGGGCGCGATTGAGGTACGCTTCCTGGCACTTGGGATCCAGTTCAATCGCGCGAGTGAGTCCATCTTTAGCCTCTGGATTGAAGCCGCGCGCGCGGTGGGCCAGTGCCAGGTTGTTGAGCAACTCGGGGATTTCGTAATCGTACTCGCGGATGGCGACGCGGTAGTAATGGATGGGAGGAATGGTCTCGCCTTTGAGTTGCGAGCAGTAGGCGTACCAGGCCGCGGTATGTTCATTCGGAGCGAGGTGCCAGGCTTCACGCATGTCATCCGTTGCGCCGCGGTAATCATGGAGTTCCACCCGCGCTTGGGCGCGGGCCAGCAGCGGCTGATAGGCCTGGGGCGCCGCGGTGCTGGCCTGTGTGAAGCAGTCGATCGCGCGGGGATAGTCCTCCAGCGCGAAAGCGGTCACACCGGCCTGATAACGCCGGATGGCGAAGGGAGGGCGACGGGCCAGACCCGCGCCGACACCTGCGGCGCACAGACCGAGGCCTGCTCCCGAGACGGTCAGGAGAAAGCGTCGTCGTTGTACCCATCGTCGCATGTGGGCCGCGCGGGTGGAACGCGTTCGCAGTACGGCCGCCAGTTCACTGGCCGACGGGAAACGCTGATCGGGATTCAGCTGGAGGCAGCGCTGCAGGATTGCCATCAAGGGGGCATCGACGGCCGGATTGAGTGACGACACGACGTCACAGCCACGCTGTTGGCGAGTCAGTATCTGCTGTGCCGCAGTGACGGGCGACTGCTCAGGCGACGGCTCGCCAAACGGCAATCGGCCGGTCAGCAGCTGGTAGAGAATCACTCCCAGCGAGAAGATGTCACCGCGGGGGTCGCCCAGGCTTTCTTCCTCCACATCCTCAGTGAGGATGCTGCGCAGCTGCTCCGGGGGCATATACGGCAGCGTTCCGCCGACGAGCGTGCGCTCCAATCGTTCGTCACTGGAGAGATTGAAATCGAGCAGCAGCGGGCATCCGGACGGGGCGAGGAGGATGTTGGAGGGCTTGAGGTCGCGGTGACAGACGCCCGCTTCGTGCGAGTGGGCCAGGGCGTCAGCAAGTTGCGCGGCGAGATGTACCACGCCATCGACATAGCTGTTGTGCAGCAGATATTCGTCAGGGTTCACGTACGATGTGGGAATGGCGTCAAGTTGGACCCCCTGACTGGCCACGCCCACGATCAGGTCGGAACGTGTGGGGGGGGAGCTCTGGCGGAAAGCGCGGTCGAGTACGTGCAGGAGCGTACTGCGTCCCAGGTAAGGCATACAGACCGCCGTGAGGTGCGAACCGGGATCTTCCTGAACCGAGAAGACAGGTACGATGTTACGGTGCGCGAGGCGTCCCAGGGTTTCAGCCTCTCCGGCGCCCCACAGCGCTACTTTGATCACGACGAGTCGATCTCCCAACGCCGCCTCGGTGGCCAGGTAGACACGCGCAAACGTTCCGCGACCAAGTTCTTTCCGTACGCGAAAGCCGAGGAAGCTTGAGTCCTGGGTCGGCCAGAGTCGTTCGTCCCAATCGTCCGTGAGGATCCCATCTTCTTCCGTGCACTCATGGGCAGCCAGCAGCATGCGGAGTGGTTGGCAGACGGTGGGAAATCGCTCGCAAAACGTGTCCAGGACCACCGTCTCCCCCGCTTCCCGCCGAAGACAATACTCTTCGTAGGCCAGGTCGAGCACCAGGGAGGGTTGATCGAGCAGATCGGGGTGACGCTCGAGAAAGTCGCTGGCATCCGGTCGATTGCCGCACCGCCAGTTGTTGATCACATGCGACACCAGCAAGGCTGCTTCAGGTTCTGGAAGAGTCGCCATGGTCCATCCTGCCCGGTTAAACCGTGAGACTGCAAGGAAATTTCACTGCCCACTGTCAATCCGCCACAATCGCACCGCCCGTTTTACCACATGCCTCGCCGTCCGTTCGTGGACACCGACGTGACGACTGATCTCGACGTAACTCGCTCGGTTCAATCGCATGCGAACGATTTCCTGGTCCCGATGACTCAGACGCTCCATCATGCGTTCGTATTCCTCTCGAGCGATCGCCAACTGGCTGGGAGTGGTTGCCTGCCGCTCTCCCGTGTTCTCCGCCACGTCGACCTCGGAAAGTGAACATTCGCGAGTGACGTCATATTTGCGTGATGTAACGCGTCGCCGCCGTTCCGAAAGATACTTGTTGCGCGCCATGCCCGTCAGATAGCGCAGCAGATCCTCGGGATGTCCGAACGACTGAATGTCGCCTGGATTGCGGAAAAACGACGCCCACACCATCTGCACAAAGTCGACGCTGTCATATTTCGACTGCATGCGTCGATCCATCTGGCGACGCACAATCCTCTGCAAATGCGGGCCATAGTCGGTGATGAACCGCCAGACAGCTTCGGAAGAACCGGAGCGGACCGCGGCCAATGCTGCGCGAAACTGCGCCTTTTCGTCGATCATCACCTTCCTCACTCGAGGCCCTGCACGCACGTCACCTCTCGGATCAGCGGCGGCACCTGCCGACGGTGCCCCCTACTGAGGGTGGCCACGTCCAACCGGCTGCCACCACCGAACACGCAGTCTTGTGACACCCGGTGTCGTTCGACGGCGATTCTCTCGACACCTGCAATTGGGAATCGAGGTGAGTATCTGTCCCGTCGAGTTGCAGGAGAGAGGCACATCCGCCGGTCTCGCGATCAGGTTACCAGAAAAACGGGGCGAAATGCCACTTCCATCCGCGAAAAAATGGCGACTGTTGGTGAAACCTGTGGGGGCAAATGGTTAGGTCATCGGTAGGGCTAACGACGGTCGTTATGCCGCGGGCCAATGGGAACCAGCGTTCGAACCCTTCGACCGGCTGCTCCCCGCAATGGCCGGGCGGACGTGACGTGTCGAGAGCGGTTGACGGTGGCGGTGATCGGATCAGCCGTCGCAGGTGGGCAGGTGCCGCCACCACCGAGGTGATCGGCCGCTGCGGAAAAGGACGCCGCAGCAACGTGGTGCGGAAATGGGGAATGCCACAATGGGACAATGCGAGAATGCCACAATGGGATATGGCGCCACGGTGAGTCTCTCGCCGCAGGGGCCCCCGGGGCTGGCACCGCTTGCTTCTTCCCACGATCATGGGAGATTCCTTGTTCGATATTCTGCGGTTCAGGCGTCCCGCAGGCGCGGAGTGTCTGCTTGGGTCCAGATCACTCAAACCGCGAGGTGCGCTCGCGATCGGAAGTGCCACCTGACCCCTCCGCATCGTCCACAGCAGGTGCCCCCTGGTCAGCTCTGTCTGGTCGGCCAACAATGTCGGCGTTCTCCCGCTTGGGTCTTGCGGCTGCGAACCACTCGGTCTCTGGCCGCGCAGGTTCTTTCTGGGACGCGGCGACCGGCAAGAGCGGGGTGCAGCGAACGAGACAGTGCAGCGAACGAGACAGTGCAGCGCGGAAGTGAGAGACGGGGAGTGGCAAGTGAAGTGTCCTCAACAGCGGGAACCGGTAAGGGCCATGCACGACGCGTTGGTGACGACCATGGCACTCACCAAACGCTATGGCCGCTTCACCGCGTTGGGCGATTGCACGCTGGAAGTGCGCAGCGGGGAGGTCTTCGGGTTGTTGGGGCCCAACGGTGCCGGGAAAACAACCCTGCTGCGATTGCTGCTGGGCTACCTGCGCCCGACTTCCGGAACGGCCACCATTGCCGGATGGGATTGCTATCAGCACTCGCTGGATGTACGGCGTCGGGTGGCATATCTGCCGGGCGAAGCGAGGCTGTTCCGCCAGATGCGTGGTGGTGAGGTGTTGCGGTTCTTTGCGGCGATCCGGGGTGGAGCGATGCAGGATCGAGCGCTGCAACTGGCCAGTCGACTGGACCTGGATTTGAATCGCCGGGTCAGCAACATGTCGACCGGCATGCGGCAGAAGCTCGCATTAGCCGCAGCGCTGGCAACGGATGCAGAACTGGTCATTCTGGACGAACCGACCGCGAATCTTGATCCGACGATTCGCGGCACGGTGTTGGAACTGGTGGACGAGGCGCGGCGAGCCGGCGGCACGGTCGTCTTTTCGTCGCACGTTCTGTCGGAAGTGGAACAGGTGTGCGACCGCGTAGCCATCCTGCGGGCTGGGGAACTGGTTCGCCTGCAGGTGATGTCGGAACTTCGCCAGAGGCATCGCATCTCGGCTCTGGTACACGGAGCGTTACCCCCTGCGCCAGCCGAATTGAGCGGCCAGCTGCGGATCGACATCCAGCCGGCTGGAAGAGTGGTCATTGAAACGCCGGGCGAATTGTCGCCGCTGCTTGGTTGGCTCAGTACCTTGCCGTTGAACGAAGTCCGCATCGAGCCTGTAGGCCTGCGCGCGGTATACGACGAAGTCCATGTTGGAACCAAGATGGATGACTGACAAGAGATCCAGAACGAAGAAACCCGAAGCCCGGCAGGCACATCGGGTCAGGTTGGCCTTGCTGGGCAAGAGCTGGCGTGAGGCACGCCTGTTGATGCTCTCGAGCGCGCTGATCCTGTTTGCCTTCTGTTGGGTGCGTGTGTGGGTTGTCAGTCTGTTGCCCACGGATCGATTCAAGACGATTGTGGAGCAGTTTCGCGAATTTGAGCGGTTCGTGCCGGTGTCTTTGGAACAGCTCTTCACCTATCCCGGCCGAATTGCCCTGACCTATGACGAGTTGATTGTGGTGATGGGAATGGCGATCTGGGCGATCGCCCGCGGATCGGATACCGTGGCGGGGGAGCTGTCGCGAGGGACACTCGAGATGGTGCTGGCCCAGCCGGTGAGTCGCCAGCGCGTCGTTCTGACGCAGGCGACGGTGACGGTGCTGGGGGCCGCTCTGCTGGCGCTGGCCACTTGGTTCGGACTGTACGTGGGGATTCACACCACGCACGTCGACGAACCGGTTGCCGCTCCGGTACTCCCCCTCTCCGTATTCGGACTCGATCCGCAGCAGGTGCTGCAAGAGGGGGAAACGCGGCGCGTGGCCATGTCCACCAAAGTGAACGCTCACGACCTGTGGCCGGCAGCGGCGAATCTCTTTGCTTTGGGCTTCTTTCTGGCCGGGCTCAGCACGCTCGTTTCGTCGATGGACAGTCACCGCTGGCGAACGATCGGTATTGTGGCGGCGATCTACGTACTGCAGCTCATCATGAAGATCGTCGCTTTAGCCTCGGAGAATCTGAAGTGGTTGTTCCACTGGACGTTCTTCACGGCGTATGATCCGGAGCGGTTTGTCAGTCTGGCCGTGCACACGCCCGAGGATGCCTGGCGGCTGATCCTGGTTGATGACCAGGGAGCGTGGCAGGCGTTGGGGCCGCTGGGCTATGATCTGCTCCTGATCGGCATGGGAGTGGCCGCTTATCTCGCGGCGACCTGGATCTTCTGCCGGCGGGATCTGCCGGCCCCGCTCTGAAACAACGAGCGCGATCCTGCGGCAGACTGCTCCTCCTGACGAATGCGAGAAGACCCGATGACGACAGAAGGCTGAAGCATGCGAAGTCGAGCGGGAAGCGCACCGCATCGAGATCCACAGGCAGGTTGGCTCGTCATTTGAGCGTCGACATCCTGCAGTTCGTCATTCGTCATGGTCGGCACGTGTCGCTGAAACGAGCTTGCCCGTTTAGTCGCTCAGTTCTTTGGCCTTGCCCGATTGTTGCCGGTAATACTTCAACCCGGGGAAAAAGAAGCAGGCGGCTGAAACGACGCCGAAAATCAGATGCTCGAAGTCGGTCCAGACAGCCATCAGGCCGGCGGTGATGAACAGAGCCACAGCTTGCACGTAGAACAGCCCCGAAAGAATGCCCGCCTTGACCAGAAATACCATGCCGGCGATGAGCCCCAGCACGGGCGAGAGCTTCAGTGGAGGCAAGCCGAGGTAGGCTTCCAGCGGGAACAGCGCGATGATACAGAGCAGGGCGGCCGCCCACACGTGAGCGATCTGCCGTTCCACGAATGTGACGGGACCTTGTCGATGTCGCAACACCCAGAAGACGATGGCCCAGGTGCCGAATCCGGCGGTCCACAAGTAGAAGTAATACCAGCGATTCTCCACTCGATACCAGGACAGGATGTTTGTCAGCAGGCAGGCGACGAACAGCGCCAGGCTGTGCCACATCCAGAGCAGTCCCCAGTTTTCCAGGACCGTGGCATGGTGTGTTTCCCGAAACCAGCGGGAGATGATCTGGTTGAGTCTGCCGCTGCGGGCGGCGATCGGTTCATGGTTCAGATACGCTTCGAGATCGTCGGCCAGTGCACCAGCTGTGGTGTACCGCAGATCGGGTGGTTTCTGCAGGCAGCGCACGGCGATGATCTCCAGATCGCGATCGACGGAGCGGTTGTGGTGTCGCGGCGGGACCGGGTCCTGTTCGATCACCTTGAACAGCGTATCGACGGGCGAGGCGGCTTGAAATGGCGGGACCCCGGTGAGCATGTGATAGAGAATGGCCCCCAGGCTGTAGACATCACTGGCAGGCCCGACACTGCCGCTGCTCCCGGCAGCTTGCTCGGGTGACATGTAAGCCGGCGTCCCCACGATCGCTCCTGGTTGTGTCAGGCTATGCCGGTCGGTGATCTGTTTGGCCAGGCCGAAGTCGGTCACATGCGGCTGTCCTGCCGCATCGATCAGGATGTTGGATGGCTTCAGGTCGCGGTGCAGGACACCATGCTGATGTGCAAAATCGATAGCGCGGCAGACTTGAGCGAGCAACTGAGCAGCCCGCTGCGGGTCGAGTGGTCCGGCGGCCAGCAGATCCGAGAGCGTGGGGCCTTCAATGTACTTCATGCTGAAGTACATGCGGCCTGCATCTTCACCGATCTGATAGACCGGAACGATTCCTGGATGGTCCAGTCGGGCGGCAGCTTGCGCTTCGGCCAGAAAGCGCTCACGGTCTCCCTGGGAAGCCAGCGGGCCGCGGAGGATCATTTTGACCGCCAGTTGTCGATTCAGCTTCATCTGGCGGGCCAGATAGACGACTCCCATCCCGCCTCGGCCGATCTCATCGAGCAGTTGATAGTCGCCCAGTCGGCCGGGCAGTTCGGCCACGCCGTCGAGACCTGCTGCCGGCATGATCGGTGTGCTTGAGGCATGCGATCCAATGGCGTTGGCGACCAGCACCGTCCCCCACAACTCACGCAGTTCATCCGCCAGATCCGGATGCCGGCAGCACTCTTTCTCCAGATCGATCCATGCTCCCCTCTGCACGCGGTCGGTCAGTTCCGTCAGCAATAGGGCCAACTGCTGTTCACGATCCTCCGGCTCAACCTGCCCGGGGGTTCTCTCAGGTTCTGGCGCGGAAGTGTGTCTATTCACGATCGATCACCACTGCGTTGTGCCCAACCAAGTCTCTCACACTCTGCCGCTGGTCGACCCTGGCTGGAGCGGATCTGCTGACCGTCTTCGAACGTTTCCAGCCCGCCCCGCTCTCAGCCCGTCCTGTCGTTCGCTCACTGCGCCACGTTGTCCGGTTCCTGACTCACGGGATCCTGCAGCAGCCGCCGCAGTCGACGCACGGCACGCAGATAACGCATGCTGGCGGCCGGTTCCGTCAGACCGAGAACTTCGGCGATTTCGGAGTTGGAGAGCTGCTCGTAGTGCCGCATGATGATCATCTCGCAGTCCTGCTCCCCCAGACGCTGCACGGCCCCCTCGACCAGCCGGGCCATCTCCTGCTGCGTCGCCGCGGCAGCGGGCGTCAGTTCCCGATCGTGCAGTTGACCGAGCAACTCGAAGGTGGAACGACCCGCTGCCGAGGGAACAGCCAGCGCCTGTTCCCGATTGACGCTCCGTTTGGCCGAGCCGCGATGGCGGCGGTGTGCGTCGATGATGCGGTCCTTGGCGATCTGCCGGACCCACAGGTGAAACGACATGACCGGGTTGTCCAGATACTGGGGCAGCCGCCGGTTCGCTTCCACTAGCACTTCCTGGACCACATCGCTCACGTCCACACGCCCCTGGATCTTCTGATCCAGACGCAGCTGGATCATGCGGTGGAGGGCTTGGCGATGGCGTTCCAGCAGGCGGTTGACGGCACCGTCGTCGCCCGCTCGGGCGCCGCTGAGCAATTCGTGAGTCTTGTGCGAGTCGGGCCACATACCAGACATTATTGCCCGCCGGGTGGCAAGTTCCAATGGTTGGAGATCGGGGTTCGCGATTCAACGGACCTCGCCGGCTTCGTGCGGCTCCAGCGCTCGAAAGCCGTACAGCACGCCACCTCCCAACATGGTCGTGACGTAGACTTCGCCCTCTTCGTCTTCGCCGAACGTCATGACCGGCAGGCCGCTACCCCGGATTGCTCGATTCTCCGTCACGCGTTGTTGCTGGATGTCGTAACGCAGCGCCCAGAGCGAACCGACGACGTAGTCGCCATAAAGGTACGCTCCCTGCAGCGCGGGGACTTTGCTGCCGCGGTACACGCACCCGCCGATAATGGACATGCCGACACGATGATGGTATTCCCAGATCGGTTCGATCAAGTCATCGCGAGGCCCGGAACCATCCACGAACTTGTGGCGGCCTTCGCGCAGGCTCCAGCCGTAGTTCCCTCCGCGCTCCACCAGATCGATCTCTTCCCACAGGTCCTCCCCGTTGTCGGCCGCCCACAAGAGCCCTGTCTGGCGATCGAACGCCATCCGCCATACGTTGCGAAACCCAAAGGCCCAGATTTCAGGTCGAGCGTTTGGCGTCTGCACGAAAGGGTTGTCAGGAGGTATGGCGTAGCGTCGATCGGCCTCTTGCCGGTCGACGTCGATCCGCAGAATCGAGCCCAGCCAGGTTGCTAGATTCTGGCCATGTTTCAACGGGTCGCTCGACCGCCCGCCATCCCCCAAGCCGATATACAGCATCCCATCCGGGCCGAAGATCAATGTTCCCCCGTTATGGTTCCAAGAGACCTGAGGGATCCGCATCAGCTCCATCTCCGACGCCGGATCGGCGCGGTCTGGGTCATGGGGCGATACCCGAAACCGGGAAATGACCGACGTATGAGGGGCATCGGTGGTCGTGTAATAGACGTAAAAGTAACCGTTCTCCCGATAGCGAGGGTGAAATGCCAGGCCGAGTAGACCTTCCTCATTCTCGATTTCTTTGTAGACAACCTGGGACGTCAGATCCAGAAAGACCTTCGTCTCGGCCACATCAGTCCGCTTGGGGAAAACATGGATCTGGCCCGTCTGGGTTCCCACAAAGATCCGACCACTCCCGTCCCCGGCATGAGTCACGACAACCGGCAGAGGTATCCGCAGGTCCGGGAATACGTCCTCTACGCCAACCGCCAAGGGACGCTGGTCGACCTGCGTTTCCTCACCCCAGGCCGGCGCGACGCACCAGACGAGCATGCCGGCCCAGATTGCGATGATTCGCCGATTCTCCATGCGGTTGCTCCTCTCCATTGTCCTAACCGCCCCGTCGGAGCGCGGGCTTGAGCCTGCGATAACGTTCTTTCAGTCGCTACGCTAGGGCCATAGGTACCGTTATGGGCAGGTTCCAGTCACGCACTGAAGTGCGTGCTACGACGTTTGTGGGCAGGTTCCAGTCACGCACTGAAGTGCGTGCTACGTGCTACGGGTTACGCGCTGTCCTGTCACGGCGCATACGTCTGGGCGGCCTCGGTTTCTCCCATTTCTTCCAACAGTTTTTTGAGTCCTTCCAGGTTGGCTCGCAAGCTGACTTCAGCGTCGGTGTCCTCCCGATGATCGAGGATGCCGATCGGGCCGCGATAACCGGAGTCGCGAATCATGGCGAGGATCTTCAGGTCTTCCTGACCCTGTCCCAGCGGCTGGATTTTCGGCCCGCCGACGGTCATCCCGTTGAGATTGACGCACGTCAGGTAGGGAACCATTTCTTGAAACGCTTGGGGGAATTGCGCCAGGTGCTCGTGACCGTGGTGGAAGTTGTAGACAATTCCCACGTTCTCCGACTGGGCATGTTGGCGCAGCCACTGCGTCACGGCAATCATGTTTTTCGGTTCGCCTCCCCAGCCGCCATGATTGTAGAGGCAGAGCGTGCAACCCAGCCGCCGGGCATCGAGCACGTAGGGGAGGAGTACCTGTCCGTTGGCCTCCACACGCTTTTCCTGCGTATCGGCTTCGGCCGAGGGGGCAGTCAGCCAGAGCTGTGGGTGAAGCTTGTACTTTTCAATCAGCGTCATCATCGCGGTGTAGGGTTCGCTGCCGATACCGGCCATCCAATGCGCAAAGAACTCAATGTTGGCCTTCTGCAGACACTGAATCTCTTCCTCAAACGTCGGAACGTGATTGTCGCGCCAGTCGTAGGCAAGCTTGGTGAAACCGAGCTGGTTCAGCATGGCAGCGCGCTGGGCAGGCCCACGCCCTTTGGCATCAAAGGGAACAATGCACCAGGCAGCCAGGTTGTCCTTGGCAAAGATGCTCCCGACGGGTGTGGTTTTTTCGGCTTGGCACCAAGCTTCCTGGTCACCTCCTAACCAGCTCAAGCACAGGGTGAGTCCGAACGTCGATACGCGATGTAACCAAGAAGTCATTGCTGCAGTCTCCTGAGTCGTTCCAATCAGATCGCGGGCCGGGGCACTGATATGCCGAGCCGCGGCGGTTGCTGTAATCCATTGTGACACGCCCCGCACCGCTCGAAAAGGACGCTCCCACGCCCCTCGGGCAATGGCCATCCCCGCCGCCTGGCCACCAACTCCGCTCGCGGTCGACCAAAGCACACGATCCTTTACCCTGTGATAGCCTTGCGAGCCGCCGTTTGGTTGACGGCTGACCTGCTGTTTCGGTAGAGTGACAAAGGTCGGCTCAGGGCAATGAGGGGGCTGCAATCATGAAGCGTCTGATCGGTATCGTCGCCACCATCGTGATGGCCCATGGCGGGGCTGAGGCCTGCGGGCAGGTTCTGCAACTGCCGTCGTTTGATTACTTCTCCGTGCAGACGTCCGTGATGGCTCCCGATCGAGGCGGCACGTATCTCGGCGGTCGCCATCGCTCCTGGTACGGACGCCGCAACTTCGGAGTGCCGGGAGGAAGCGGCATTCCCGGTGTGGGACCGTTGCTGAGCAATCGGGCAACTGGCGGAGGCGCTGGCGCGGGTGCGGCATCCGTGCACACGACGATCATGGACCATGAGGCGTTGGATCGGGCGGTATTGTCTGAGGCGGCACGGCGCCGTGCGCCCGGCCAGACGCGACTGCAGGGAGCTGAAGTGTTTCGTCCTGGGCGTGCCAGTCTGCCTGCCGAGCCGAGTGGATTGATGAGCGTGGCGGAGCTCCGCCACCGGAACGCGCAGCGAAACCAGGCACAACAGAAGGAAGCGCTGAAGCTGCTGGCCCAGGGGGATGAGGCCCAGGCCCAGGGCAGCTCGGGCGCTGCGAAGATCTATTACCAGATGGCTTTGCGGCGGGCCGATTCCCAACTGCAGCCGCAGATTGCTCAGCGACTGAAACGCCTTGCCGGAGAGGTGAAGTAAAGGGGCGGCGGCGCTAAACCGTGTAGCGCTGCTCGTACCCCAGAAACATGATGCCGATCACCTTCTCGATCGCTTCGCGCCACTGCCTGCTCAACGCTTCGTTCCAGTCCTGGCCATGGAACTTGGCCAGCGTCTCCATCATCGCGTCCAGCCAATCGGCATAGAGATGCTGCGGAATCCGCCAGGCGTGGTGCTTTGTCCCCAGGTACTTCAAGTACTCCTCCGCAGCCAGATACGGGGACTCCCGCTGCTTCTCGATCACCACGAGAGCCATCGTCAACAGCACCGCCTGCCGCTCGATGTTGACGCCAGCGAAATACTTCTTCGCTTCAGGACACCGCGTAAAGAATGTCTCATAAAAATACTCACCGAACACCTTCTTCGACGCCAGAACCTGATGCAGGCTCTCCTGAATGTTCATCACGCGTCCTCGTAGCATGCTGCGTTCGGTCCACTTCGCAGTGTGTGGTGCCACCCCAGATGGAGACTCGATGATCACGCACGGGACGCTGAACCAGCGTTGTGCGCTGGACAACCCACCGGCCACAAGATCACGATTCACCGGAATCCGACGCGGAGTGATCACGCTGCTTGTAGGTCAAGACAGGGCACGGAGCACGGCGCACCACCGCTTCGGCTACGCTCCCCATCAGCAGTCGCGTGAAACCGGTCCGTCCGTGTGTCCCCATCACAATCAGGTCCGCCTTTTCTTCGTCCGCCAGCTTGGCAATCGCTGTGGAGGGATCACCGGTGATCAGCCGATGCTCGTACACCACGGACGCGTCCGTGGGGACCACCTCTTGGAGCATGCGGAGCAAGTCTTCACTGGCCGGTTCCGGTACCCCGTAATACATCTCGCCCCCACCATAGGCGATCGGAGGCTCTTCCACGTGGACAATCAACAACGTGGCACCCGTGTCCCGAGCCAGCGAGGTGGCCATCTTCAACGCTGCGTCACCGCAATGAGAAAAGTCTGTCGGAAAGATAATCTTCTTGGCTTGCATCGTCTACTCCTGCAGTACGTGGGCCTGCTGCTGAGGATCAGAAGTACACCTTGCACCATTGACCGACGCCGAACCCGACGCCGAACCTGACGCCGGGCGCCGCCAGCCTGAAAGCGACGAACATGGGCGCCGCCGCCCCATTCTCTCATATCTCCAGGGGCTCGTCCTGCCGTTTTCCCGCAGCAAGTCGCATCGTGGCACGGTCGGTGGGACGTGCCAGCACTAATCCAGTGCCCGAGCGCCTCACTCCTCATGTAGCTCTTGCCGCGACAGTCAGTCGCCCATGGAATCGGCAGATAACTCCTCCCATGTTGAGCTTAATGTGATCCGGGCCATGCCCCTCTGACAAGTGGACACTTGGTTCGCAACCTGGCGGGGCGCCGTGACACACCCTTCCGCTTGGAATAAACTGAACCGGGTGTGCGGATTCGCGCGCTTGAGCACCCTGCTGTCTGGATCTGCGCCACTTGGGGGGATCCAGCAGAAGGTTGTGTTTCCACCGGGGGACAAACCGATCCTGCGAACACTTTGGTACTAGTCATGAGCGAATCGAAACAGATCGACTTGTTGATCGTCGACGACGACGACGACTTTCGACAGACGCTCGTAACCCGTCTTGTCCGCCAGGGCTTTAGGGTGCAGGAGGCCAATGGCGGGGAGCAGGCCCTGAGTCTGGCACAGCGTCGGGACTTTGAAGTGGCGGTGTTCGACATGATGATGCCGGGCATTTCCGGCCTGCAGCTGCTCGAACAGTTCAAGCGTGCCCATCCCGATTGTGAAGTGATCATGCTGACGGGACAGGGGACGATCCAAACGGCCGTGGCCGCGATGAAGCTGGGGGCGTATGACTATCTGACCAAGCCGTTTCCGATCAAGGGTCTGGAGACTCTGATTGAAAAGGCACACGAACGGCGGCAGCTGAGAAAGGAGAATCAGCAGCTGCGGGTGTTGCTGCAGCGTCACGAGCCGGAAGAGGTGATGGTGGGGGACTCCCCCGCCATGCAGGAGATATACCGGTTGATTGAGCGGGCAGGGCCGAGCGACAAAGCGATACTGATCCAGGGTGAGAGTGGCACGGGCAAGGAACTGGTGGCCCGCTCGTTGCATCGTCACAGTCGTCGCAGCGAGAGGCCGATGGTCGTCATCAACTGTGCGGCGTTGCCTGAGCCGCTCTTGGAGAGTGAGCTGTTTGGGCACGAAAAAGGGGCTTTCACGGGCGCGATCAGTGCGAAGCCGGGGCTGTTTGAAGTGGCGGACGGCGGCACGTTGTTCATCGACGAAATTGGTGAGATGCCGGGCGCCTTGCAGGCCAAGCTGCTCAGGGTCCTCGAGGACGGGTCGATGCGACGGATCGGTTCAATCAAGGAGCGGCGAGTCGACGTCCGTCTGCTGGCGGCCACCAACCGCAATCTCAGTCAGCAGGTCCGAGAAGGCCGGTTTCGGGAAGACCTCTACTATCGGATCAATGTTCTGTCGCTGGAGCTTCCGCCATTGCGTGAGCGTAAGGAGGATATTATCTTACTGCTCCAGCATTTCACCGGCGCAGAGTGGGACATTGAGGAGTCCGCTGTGCGGATGTTGGAGCGTTACGACTGGCCTGGCAACGTGCGGCAGCTCATCAACGCGGTGGAGCGGGCGAAGATCATGGCGGATAGTCGCCTGCTGCGACTGCGCGACTTCCCCCGTGAGGCGACGGAATTCACGCTGCCGGAGCCGGTCGTGCTGGTGGGCCAGCAGGATGATCTGGCGACGATTGAGCGGGCCAAGATCGTGCAGGTCCTGCGGCGTGTATCGGGCAACAAGACGCGCGCGGCTCGCGCGCTGGGGATTGAGCGGCGGAAGCTCTATCGCCTGGTGGAAAAATACGAAATCCAACCGCGCGAATGGGAGGTCGTGTCTCAGTAGTCCGCAGTTCCCTGGCGGCCGACACGGCAGGCAGCCCTCAGCGGAGGTCAGCCCATGCGAGAGATGAAATAGTACACGCCACCGACGACGGCCGACACGATCAGCACGGCGACGATGGCCAGATCGCCTTCGAACAGCAGTCGACCGCTGGTGGCCAGGTAGATGAGGTAGGGGGCCACGAGCAGGACTCCCAGCCAGACGATCAGCAGGACCAGGTAGCGAATGATGTCCGCTCGATCGCTGCGATCGCGCATCGACTGTGCCTCGGCCTCGTGATCGCGTGTCACTTTGCCGATCTTGGTCTTCGCCTTGCCGATGGTGGTTAATCGCGAGTTGAAGGAGAGGACGAGTTTGCGGTTGCAGCCGTGGCACGTTGTGGGAGGGTTGTCGACGATCTGACCGCAGTAGGGACAGATCCGCTGCGACTGGTTCTTGTGGACTGCTTCCAGCAGTCCGTTGACCTGGCGCGCGGGGACCCACTGAGAATCGTCTTTGCGGATCAAGGTATCTTCCTTGACTTGACCGGAGCGAACGCGATCTATCAGCTGGCTGCTCGTGAGCGGACCGATGACGTCATTCATGATCTGGTAATACCACTCAGTCGCCATCTTCTCGTACGTCCCACGAGCTGTTTCGACGTTGGATGTCATGTCACTGGGAGCACCGGAACAAAGTCGCTTGAACGGAAGGGCCGAGGTGACCTTCGTGCGCCCTACGAGCGAGAACTCAGCGTATCGGACGCGGTCGTCCCGGACGGTTTAGTCGAACGGATCTCTATTCTTGCCTTCCGCACACCCGGTGACAAGCATGTACACGAGAACCTTTTTGGGGAAAACCAACCATCAACTGGTTCAGCACCAGCCCGGCTCGGCCTTGTCCGGTGGGAGCTCGGGTCGCTCTGCCTTCTTGTTCCTTCCAGGCGTCCCTGTCTGACTGAGCCCTGCCTGCGGGCCGAGCCGATCGTTCCTGGTCTCTCTTTCATACTAATCGGCAGTGCGGGCGGCGGCTCCCCCATCTGGCAGAAAAGAAGGGAATCTCTCCGCCGCAGGTGACCATCTCTGGAGGTTGTGTGGGGCGGGAGTCGGGGGAGTGGCGGCGGTCCGCAGCGGCAGGTAACCCTTTGGTCGAACCGGGCGCAGTGGTCGACGCACGACGACTGCGGTTTGCTTCACGCCTGGCAGCCCGTGCCGAGTTCGACGGTCTGGCCGTACTGGGGGATCGAGACGGGCCAGCCGAACTGCCGCCGGATCTCACCGGCCAAGTGTTCTGCTGCCAGTTCCTCACCGTGCGTCAGAAAGACCTGGCGTGGCGGGTTCCGCAGGTGCCCGATCCAGTGCAACAAGGCGGCTCGATCGGCATGTCCTGAGAATCCGTCGATGTGGCGAATCGCCGCCTTCACTTTCCATTGGCGTCCGTGGATGCGGACCAGCGGGTTACCGTCCAGGATCTGTCGCCCGAGGGTCCCGGGAGCCTGGTAGCCGACAAACAGAATGGTCGAGTCCGCTCGACCGATGTTCAACCGCAGGTGATGCTTGATGCGGCCAGCCGTGCACATACCTGAGGTCGCCATGATAATGCTGGAATGCGGGCGGTCATTGATGGCCTTGGATTCTTCGACACTCCGGACCATGGTCAGGCCGGGAAACCGGAGTGGAGATTCGTTGGCCATGATCAGCTGCCAGGTTGCCTCGTCGAAGCATTCGCGGAAATTGCGAAAGACATCCATCACATCAACGGCCATCGGGCTGTCCAGCAGCACGTCCAGTTCGGGAATTCGACCGGCGTGTCGCAGTCGGCTCAGGTAGTAGATCACCTCTTGGGCTCGTTCGATGGCAAACGTGGGAATGATGAGGTTCCCACCTCGTGCGACGGTGTCAAGAATCACTTCTTCCAGCTGTTTCTGGATATCTCCGTTCTGGGAGTGATCGCGGTTGCCGTAGGTCGATTCCATCACCACGTAATCTGCCTGCTCAAACAACGTCGGATCTCGAATGATCGGTTTGTTCCATTGCCCGATGTCACCGGAGAAGATGATGCGCGTTGTACCTTGAGGCTGCCGGACGATGAATTCCAGCATGGCCGAGCCGAGGATGTGTCCTGCTTCATGCAATGTGACGGAGACGGAGTCGTTGATCTTGAGCGGCTGTCCGTAGGGTATCCCGTGCAGCAGTGGCACCGTCTCGTCCACATCCGTTTCGGTGAACAGCGGGATAACGGGGTGGCCGACACGTCGTCCCTCCTTGGCGTGCCGTTTTCGCTTGAACTTGACATCTTCCGCTTGGATGTGCGCCGAATCGCGCAGGACGATCTCGGCCAATTCAACCGACGGTCGCGTACAGTAAATGGGGCTGCGAAATCCCTGCTGCACCAGACGCGGGACGAGACCACAGTGGTCGACATGCACGTGCGTCAACACCAAGGCGTCGATCTGGGAGGCCGCGATCGGACAATCCTCCCAATTCCGTTCCAGATAAGGGCGTTCCTGGAACATCCCGCAGTCGATCATAATCCGCGTGCTGTCCACCTCCAGGCAGTAACGGGAACCGGTCACCTGCCGATTCGCTCCCCAAAAATGCAGTTTCACTGTCCGATCTCCTTGCTTCCGTCGACGTTCAGGGGAAGCCGTGTTGGTATCTTCACCGGGGATTCACGACCCGTTGTGCCTGGATGGCCGTCCCCGCAGCGGGCGGTACGGGGAGCGTCGTGATCTCCACCACCCACGATGGCTTGCCAGGTCCCGAGACAAGTGTAGCACGTGGACCCTTCCCGCAGTGGCCCCGGCGCGCACCGGATTTCCGGAAATCGGCCGGCTGAGGAGGGGCGAACTTCGGTCGCATTAGAACTGCCCCGCCCGGTTCTGGAAATGGGTTGGTTTGCCTAACGTCGAGCCGCCACGGGCCATCCATTCGGCCGTCCAGCGTATCAGCGTGTCGGCGGAGACCACCGGCATTCCCAGCAGCTGGTGGCCGAGTTGTCCGTTATTCAGCAGTGCTTCTTCTTGCTGCGCTGCGACAAAACGGACGGTTCTTCCCATCTGCTGCGCCAACTTCTGGCCGATGTCGCGGGTCGAGAGCAGTTCAGGCCCGGCCAGGTTGATGATACGAGCCGGCGAACTGGCCAGCGAGAAGGCGTGCAGGGCCATGGCATTGGCGTCGCCCAGCCAGATCACGTTGACATAACTCATCCCCAGGTCGACCGGCTCGCCGGCTGCGATCTGTTGAGCCAGATCGACGAGTACGCCGTACCGCAACTCGGTGGCGTAGTTGAGTCGCAGCAGCACGACGGGTGTGCCCAGCAAGCGACTGAAGTATTCGTACATGCGCTCGCGTCCCAGGGCGGTCATGGCATACTCGCCCACCGGATTGGGCGGATCGGTTTCGACCGATCCGCCGCTCTCTCGCGGCGTTAGCCCATAAACATTGCCGGTCGAAAAGGCCACGATGTGGCTGTGGTGGAATCGCTGGCAGATCAAGGCGGGCATATAGCAGTTGGCGGCCCACGCTAATTCAGGCTGCTGGCTCATCCCGAACTTGAAACCGGTCATGGCCACGACGTATCTGGCCAGGGGGAGCTGCTGTACCTGTGGGGCGTCCAGCAGGTCAGCGACGATCGTTCTGACTCCCGTTTGCTCCAACCGCAACTGCACGGCGCGATCGCGAAACCGCGACACGCCGAGCACCTGGTGGCGGGATCCGGCCTGGCGCAAGGCGCGGCTCGCCATCCGCGCCATGGTCGGTCCCATTTTTCCTCCTACTCCCAGGAAGAGGATGTCACCGTCCAGACGGCTCATCGACTCGACCAGGGCAGCGGGAGGTCGGCTGAGGAGATCCTCCAATTGCTCGACATCGGCGGGAGCCGACTCGTTACTCGGCAAGAACGTATTCATGGTCAGATCCACGCAAGGAGTTATGGAGGCCCCGTTGTTCCGGCGGTGTTTGAAAGCCGAGGTGGTCATTCGCTCGCTTCCCTCCCGCTCGCCCCCTTCCGATGACATGCCGCTCGGACAGACGGGTCACTAATCCATGCCCCGCATCTGCAGGTGCACGAGATCGTCCGAACTGAGGCGCTGTTTGTCCTGAGCCGTCAGATGTGCCGCACCGGCCAGCGCCAGGAGGAACAGTTCGTCGGGGGCGAAGCGATCTTTGTCCTGCTTGGTCAGCTTGACGATCTTTCGCAGGGCGAGCACCAGCAGCTCATCGGGTGAGAGTTTGTACTTCTCAATTTCGGTCAGTTCAATGACTCGCCGCAAGGCGAGCACGAACAGATGGTCCGTATCGAGCGTCTGGCGGTCGTGGTAGGAGAGTGGAGCGCCGCGCAACGCTTGTACGAACGCGAGATCGGCCTGCATGGTTTCCCCCCTTCTCGGCTCAGCACCGCTACAGATCGGCAGTGGCGTCGTCGCCAGGACGCGTGGCGTACTCGCCAGGACGCGTGGCGTACTCGCCAGGACGACCGGGGGCCATGATACCATCTGGCGGGACGCAGCGGAATCAAGAGACGGTGCTGACGTCCCCCACGCCGACCAGGTGGAAATCGAGTCCGTCGTGGATATAGGTGCAGTCCATTCCGTGCATGTGAGCGACCGTGAGTGAATCGCGCACGCGTTCGATCAGCTGATCTTCCGTTTCATCGTCCATCGCTTCCGCGACGCCGATGCTGACGGTGAATCGCCGCAATTCGAAGCGGCGGGGGAGTTCGCAGCGTGAGGCGGCCGCCCGCAGTCGTTCCGCTACGCCGATGGCTCCCCGCAGCGTCGAGCCCGACAGGAGCAACGACAGCGTTTCCCCTTCGAAGCGAGCCGCATGATCGATTCCGCGCATGTTGGCCTTGAGCGTGAGCGTCAGAGCGCGGAGAATCGCGTCACAATTCTCCTCCTCGTAACGCTCCCGGATTTTGTTGAGGTCGTCGATCTGCACGAACAGGATGCAGAGCGGCGCACCGCCGTTGCGCCATTCCGACAGCCGTCGGCGCAGGTCGGAGGAGAAAACTTCGGGTGACGAGATGCCGACGTCATAACGGGGTGGAGCCTGTTGCGGCGTCGCGCGCGTCTCGGTGAAGATTTCCAGGTGGCCGAGCGGGATGATCTGCGAGCCTTCATGGTAATGCCCGCAGTCACGACCCAGTTCCTTGGACGCGTACAACGCATCGTCGGCCCGACTGATCAGTGAGGCGGCCGCTTCGCCCGGCGTGAACTGCGCCACGCCGGCGCTGGCCGTGACACGCAGTTGCAGGCTTTCGAAGTCGATCCTCGCCTGCCCGATCGCGCGCCGCGCCTGCTCGGCAAGATTTCCGATTCGCTCGATCGAGGCGTTGGCGAAGACCACTGCCAGCTCCTCACCGCCGTAACGAGCGACCAGGTGGTCTTCGGGGATCTGCTCGCGCAGCACCTTGGCGACGCCACGCAGCACCTCATCCCCGGCGCGATGCCCATAGGTGTCGTTGAGGCTCTTGAAGTGATCGATGTCGATCATCATGATCACGGTGGGACTGCCGTAATCAATGGACGCGCGATAGGCACGCGACAGTTCCTTGTCGAACGCGCGTCGATTGGCCAAGCCCGTGAGCGCGTCGGTATGTGCTTCAGCGGCGTGTGAGACGATCTGGCGGGCCTGCGTTTCCAGCTTCTCTTCGGCCGAATTGAGCTGCCGCTGCATCTGTTCGTTGGATTGAATCAGCTTGCCGACCGCACGCAGCACGGCCGCCGGTTCCTGCTCATCACTGGCATGCAATTCTTCGCTGATGCGGCCCATCAGCGCCTTGTGTTTGTCGACATCGGAGGCCACGTTGTGTGTCAGTTCGCGCAGTCGTTCGAGCACTTCGCGGGTGCGCGAGGCGTCCACCGTCTCGGCGCGGATACGCACGTAGCGGTGGTCGCTGCCACGCAACCACCAGCCACAGAGAATCCCCACAAAGATGGCAATGCAAACTAGAAACACACCCAGCATCGTGATGCTCGTCGCTCGATCAACGTCTCGTCCCACCCCGTCGCATGAGACCCTACATGCTTGTAGGTTGCTGTCGGGGGCAAGTCAATGAAGACGCCAGTAATTCGCTGGCTGTTCGTGTGGCATGGCGCCGGCCGCAATTACCGCAGGGCCCCTAGCGCCTGGCACGCCGGCCGTTGACTCTGTCGGCCGCGCCCGATCTCGCTGTGTCGCCCAATGGCAGCGCGTGGTGTTCCGGCAACATCCGCTCGTGGCGAGCGATTCCGACCCGACCGCTTTCTTACCCCGCCTTGGAGGCGGCCGCCAACGCTCCGTCGCCGTACTCCCGCTTCGCCTGCTGCACGCGCATTTCGGCTTTGACTTTCCAGAGACTCTGCGGCAGCTGGGGGAGCGCCTGCTGATACCAGTAGACGGCGCGCAACCGCAGGACTTTCTGCCGGGTGAGGTCCTCTTCGCCGAGCTGCCACCAGCCGTCGGCGAGGGCCAACTGGTCGGCGGCGATCGTGGGGCGGCGCAGCTCGGATTCGGCCAGTTGTTTCAGCTCCGGGTCACTTCCTTTGGCCAGCAGCGGCAGGCCCTTGTCCCACTCTCCACGCATCAGGCAGTAGTACCGCCCGACGGTCAGGTTGGCCGCCGGATCATCACCATCGGCGAGCGAACCCATCGTGCGTTGAATCGTCTTGTGCGCCTTCCGCGCCTCCTCCACGAGGTTCATCTGCTGCGTCAGCGTGTTTTCCTTGACCTGATCGTTCACCTGCCGTGCGGCACCCAGCGCCATCTGGCAGATGCTCTCGGCCACATCAAATTGTTCGGCCCGCAGCGCCCGGTCAATCAGCGGCTCCGCTTTGTCCAACAGGACCTGATTCAAGACTCGATCACGGTCCCTTCGCTTGGCCAACTGCTGCAGGATATCACTTTCGAGCTGCAGGTCATCCACCTCGTATCGATCGATCAGCTTCTCCATGGCAGCCACAGCGGTCCTTGTATCTCCTGTCACCGTGGCGATCTTAATGACGATGTCGAGCAGCACATACTGTCCCGCGGGATCATCGGCTACGCGCGACGCTTCTTTGAGCATGCGCTGGGCGAGCGCCTGCTGGTCGCGTGCCGATTTCGCTCGTTCGTAATCACCTTTGTAGATCTCGCCGATCAATTTGCGTGCATCTTCCAGTTCGAGGGGCTTGGGGATCGGCATCCGCCGTGTTCGAGCGGAGGAGCTGTCGGGCATGGCAGCACTCGACGGCGGGGGACTGGTTGTTGGCGATGCAGCGCGCTCGCCGGAAGGGGCGGCACTCGCCACCTCCGTTGACACTCCGGAGACCGTTGCACCTGATCCGGCGGTTGAATCGGCGGCCGCCGGGGAAGGAGTAACCTCCGCGCGAACGATGTGGTTGGAAAACGCGTCGCCCCCATCGCGTGACAGTATGGCCTTCAGGTCGACGGGACCGCATTCTCGCAGCACGCGAGTTACCGCCCCATCGCCCCAGACCACGAAAAACCCGTCTTCGCGCAGACTTCCGACATGCGAGTTAACCCGTGCCAAGTCCACCGCGAAATCCTCGGGTTTCGTCCAGGGCACGGCAGCGGAATCATCCACCTCAAGGACCAATACGGTATTCTCCGGACCGTCTTCCAGATTGCGCAAGCCGAAACCTCTCGGTCGACTGAAAGCGGTGAACGACGCGACGGGGACCACATAGTTGGTGTTGGTGTCAAATCGTTCTGGAGACTGATAGACCGGCGGAATCAAGTCGAGCAGCGGTTTGTTTCGCGGGCCATCCCAGGGCTCGTTCAGATCGAACATGTTGTACAGATCCTGGTAACCGAGGTACGGCAGCAGCTCCACGCGCCAGCTGAGCATCGGCTGCTGCCTGGCATTGCAGAGGGCCGCGCCGAAGAGCCGGTTGTTCTGATCGCAGAACCGCTTGACCGCTATGCCAATCTCCGTGAGGTTCTGGAGAGTACGTTGGCGCCGCTGCTCGACCGAAAGCGGCTGTGCCGGTGGGTGGGGGCCGAGCTGAGGGTCGAGGGCCGCGGAAATCGCTGATGGCGGCGCACTTTGCGCTTCACCAGGTTGCTGAGCGTCGGATTCCGAGTCGGCCGAGTCGGCCGCGAGTGGCTTGGTGGCTGGCGATGAGGATGGAGCAGGCGACCCGGTCGCAGGCATTCTTGGTTTCGCCACGGAGCGATCGACGGCCGGCTGAGGGGACGCAGGCTGCGCGCTTGCAGACGGCTTCGGCTGTTCACCCGAGCCTTCGGCCTTCATGGCGCTCGTGGAATCCTCATCGGCAGCGAGTTTCTTGACGGTGGGACTGCTGTCCTCATCCTCCTTCTGTGGACGGCGAATGGCCGCGCGTTTCATGTCGGCCTGCGTCAGTCCGCCTCCACAGCCCGTGCTCATGGCCGCAAGTCCACTGAAGATTGCAGCGAGAATAACGTGACGCATATCATTCTCCTTCGTGCCTGTCGCCATTCTGTCCCCGCATTTCGCCACGCCCCCCTTCGAGTGCCTGTCGTGAATGCCCGTGCCCATTCACCGGCCGCTCCGCAGGTAGCGCAACAGCCCATACATCTGCCCGGATCCGCCCGTCACAAGCAGTTCTCCAACTTGTTTCCTGGAGATATTCTTGCGCAGATCTGTGAAGGCGGACTCCCACTGTCCCGCGATCTTGCGATACTCCGTGCACGTCTCCTGGTAGAGATCGCTCAAGCACTTCACCTTGACCGGGGACCTCAGGATCTGTTGAGCGACATCCTGAGTGACTTTGAACCGACGTGCGACGCTCGCGATGACTTCGTTTCCGGCGGGGCGCGTGGCTCGGCACCAGACCAGATCCCGATAGCTGAACACAATGTTGGTCGCCTCGCATCCCACGTCGAGTATGGCCACGCCGTCCTTGCCTTGCGATTCGCTTTCGGCTCGTGACCAGCAGTCGTAATGGTAGAGATTATGCAGCGCCAGCGCGTCGCACTGCACGGCGTGTACGTCAATCTGTTGTTCGCGGAACAAATCCAGCTGTTTCTCAATCAGCCGTTGGCGTACAGCCAGCAGGAGAATCTGGTTCTGGGACGCGATCGTCTCCTTATCGGTCGAGGGAAATCCGAACGTGTCCCAGCAGATCTCTTCCAGTGGAAAGGGAATCTGGTGACGAGCTTCCCGCTGGATCAAGTCCTTGAGTTTCCTACCTTCGGCTGGCGGAATGCTCAACATCCTGACCAGTGACTGTACTGTGGGCCACCCCATCACCACTCGTTCCCGCCTCACCGACGGATGGCCGGCGACGAGCGAGACAATGCTCTCCCGCACCGTCGCATCGTGCAGGCCAGTGTCGTCGGTCTCGGAAAGCTGCCGCGGGTGAGCGATCAGTACACACGCGGTGATGCGAATCTGCTGCTCGTCCTCCATCGATAATTGAACCGCTTTGAGTCCGGCACTGCTCAGATCAATTCCCCAGGCGACGCGAACCGGGCGATCGAGAAGACTGGCACGCAACTTCCCAAGCACTCCGGCTTTGGCGTTGGGGTGCAAGTTGGTGGGCACAGCCGCCCGACCGAGGGCCTGCAGAGCGAGTCCGCACGCGACATGGAATTGGCCCGGATATTGCCGGTAGGTTGCCGCAGCAGCTGGAACGGAGAACGCCAGTCGCCGAGGTTCCAGCCAATAGTGGACTGGCGGCCCCAGGAGCGACTGTGCGGGGCAGTCGCCCCAGCGAAGCGTGTGCAACTGGCCACCGGCGGTCGCGCTCTGGTACCGCGCCGTCATCTCCTGCAATACCTTGCTCGCTACCGCATGCGCCGGGTCGAACTTCAGCAGGCGCTTGGCAGCTTCCATCGCGGCGGGAGTGACCATCGGAGCCAGTTGCAGTTCCGACTCAAGGAACTCCAGCTCCGCGACCCGGCGAAGCAACGCTTGGGTCTGTTCGGATTGCAGCGACTCAGGCAGACTGCCGACCAGCGAGAGCGCTTCCCGATACGTGCGTTGCTGAAATTTCTTGGAGGCGGCCTCCAGGACATGGTCATGGATCTTCGCCGCCCATCGTCGCACTTGCGGATCGTCCGGCAGCAGATCCAGCAGTCGTTCAATCATCTGCATTCGCTCGCTGAACGCAAACCCTTCCGGCTGTCGGATTTGATCCTTGAGCTGAGCGATCTCGTCGCATAGGGCCTCGGCCCGCGCTAACAGCTCTCGAGCGGTGCTGTCACGCAATGTGGGGGGGATCTTGTCCAGTTCCTGGACGACGTCACGATAACGATGCTCATCCCACAGAACCTTGGCCCGCCCAAGGTGGATGCTGTTGCGCTCGGCAAGTTCATCGCGCTGAGCCGTGATCTTGCGCAACATTTCGGAGGCTGTCCGCTGGACATCGTCGCCGCTGGTGTGTTCCTTGCACGCCACAATCCGGTGGAGTTCCAGAATGGCATCGTTCAGCTCCAACCTGTCGACCATTTCGCGCACGCTCGCCAGCCGGCGCTGAAGATTATGGGCCAACGCGCGTTCGGCCGACGCCATGTCCGCGCCGCAGGCGGTACAGAAAGCCTCGTCGACTGGCCGCTCATTATCGCACTGCGGACAACGCTTGCGCAGGGAGCTGCCGCACGTGCGGCAAAACCTGTGTTCTGAAGGATTCGGTGTACTGCACTTGGCGCAGGCAATCGTTGTGGCACCCACGGAATCTGTCCGAATCGAGTCAGGAGAGTGAACCGAGAGATCCTCCTGCTGCTGCTGAGCATGAGGTGGAAACCCCGGATTCGTGGAAGCTGAATTGGGCATGGGACATCGAATTCGTCTGGAGATTTGGACATGGAACGAGTCGACCGTATGGAATGCACTGCCCGGGCGAGCCTGCCGCAGACGAACGGTCGCACTTTCAATATTCTTCAGCCTCACGCGGTGCGACGATCAAATCGACCGGCAATTCCAGATGGCCGACACGCGGATGGTCAAATTCCATGCGAATCAGACCAAGTTTGTTGGGAGCCAGACGGAAGGTGGGCGCATCTTTGGGGAGATCGATATACAGGTCATAGAGTCCCACATCGGCTTGCTGATCGATTTCATGCGGCTCAACCCGCACCTGCAGGAAATCAGGATTGGTTTTGATCTGGCGTACGATCAGGTTCTTTTCCGGGTCGCGCAGCTTCAACAACAGTTTCAGGGACGCCCCTTGACCCTGCGTGATTCGTCCCATCAGGATCGTTCCCTTCACATCGACGTCGGGGCCATAGACGCAGAGACGCCGCAAGACCTTGGCCTGGATATGCAGTTCACAATCGGCCTCCGTCGGATTCTCGCACCCGCGGCAACGCGCCACGATCTGCACCGGAACCGAGAGGTAGCCCTCTTCCAGATCGTCTGGCAGTGTCACCGTCAGTCGTTTGGCTGAGGTGGCGTGGAGTGCCTGCAGGTCTTCCGGGGAAGCGTCCTCCCAAGTGCATGTGATGCCTGGGCGAGCGGGGGTGACTTCGGTCAATTCGAGATCGTCCCATACCTGGGACAGAACCAGTGTGCTCGCCGACGCAGTCTGACCGGGCTCAATGCGCGAAAATACCAGCTCGGGGGGTTCGCAGCGCAGGAGCGCCTCAACTTCCCCCTTGATCTTCAACTGGACGACTTTCTGGCGAGGATCGTTGGTGTAGATCGTCGCGCTGTGATTGTACTCCAGATCACGACCCGTATTGAATCGCACCGCGACAGTCGTCATTTCGCCGGGGGCCAGCGTCCGATTGTTCAGGCGGGCCATCGTGCACTTGCAGGTGGTCGGCCCTTCGGTCAGTTCAAGTGGCCCGTCACCCACATTACGAATGACGAAAGAGTGCTCGTGACTTGTCAGGGGATCCAGTCGCCCGAAGTCATGAACATCCCCTTCCACATGCACACGCGGACCGGGCGCTGCCGCTTCTCGGTGCAGCTGAGCCACACTGATCAAACGCGGCGTCTTAATCACCGTGCCGTCCGGCGTGATCTCGGTTTGCGCCGTGTAGATCGGTGGTTCCTTGAAACAGGAGGCCAAACAGCAAAGCAGAAGGGGAGCGGCCAGGGAGCAGAGTCGTGAAGTTCGATACATGGGATTATCTGATATGGATTGCCAAAGATGCGGAAAGGCAGGTGCGCGGCCTGGGCAGCCACGCACCTGCCGGAGACGGAATCAACTCCCCCTTGAGGGATTGTCCCGACAAATCGTTCGTAGCTCCTACTCAAACACCGAGCGCTTCTGCAGGTTGATCAGGAACAGCCCACTGAAGATGTCCGTGGGGGGCAGTTCCACCGCGCTGTCACGGTAACCGATGACCGCATACTGAGCTTCGGTCAGATTGTTGGGAACCGGGAAGCCTGGATTCAGGAATTTGTCATTGTTCTGATCCTGGAACAGCTTCACGCTTCCGTCCGCCATTAGGATGTTGCAGGCCGCCTTCTTGCCGCCACCGTGAACAGCGTACCAGTCTCGGGTATCCTGCAAGTACGTGTTGGTACCGGATTGGCCGCCGATTGGAGGCTCAACACTGCCGGCCACTTCCGCGTCCACCTGCACCGTCAAGTTGGACGCTTGCTGGATCAGGCTGATGGTGCTGCTGCTGGGATCCCAATAGGCCGGGCCATCGTTGAACGCTTCGCTCAACAGCTCACCGGCTTCCATGAACGTGCGCGTCTGCGTGCCGCCATTGGCGAACGGATCGGGGGTGGATCCATCGGCCAGGTAGGGACCGTAGGCGAGGCTCGCCACCAGGATCGCCTCGTCAATGTCGCCGGGAGCGGCATCGCCCAGCAAGGGGATATTGGCGGTCACGACCGGACCGGTCTCAAGAATTCGTCGCTTGATGGGACCGAGCGTGGTGCTCAGACCCTTCAAGCCCTCTTTGGTAGGATCGCCCACCGACATGATCGTGGCCGGGCTGGTGGAGTCGTCGAAGGTGAACTTCGGAACGCTGCGGACCAGGTACCAGCTGGCGGCATAGTTGGTATTGTACCCCTTTTCCAGGAAAGCACGGGTGACCAGCGCAGCACGTTCGGGAGAGTTGGTCGCCGTGCCGCCAAACTCCGGCCCTGCTCCAGCCGACAAGCCCGCCCAGTTGTCAGAACCGCATACGCCAGATTGGAGACGCGAGAGGGGAGCGCCGTCCTTGCCGTTGTTGGTGCCGGTGCCCAACAGGTCATTGAGCTTTTCGGGGCCACGCAGGGGATTGGAACCGCAGGCCAGTCGGTCGACATTGCCGGCGTTCTGGTTGACGATGTCAGCGACCCAACCCCAGGTGTCCATGCAGCCATCGCGACGGAAGTCGCTGGCGCCAGTGCACAACCGGCCCTGTTCATCCAGGTCGGCGAACGTGTGCAAACCAATGCCGATCTGACGCAGGTTGTTGGCGCACTGCGAGCGCCGAGCCGCCTCGCGGGCCTTGGCCACTGCCGGCAACAGCAACGCGGCCAGGAGGCCGATGATGCCGATCACTACCAGCAGTTCAATCAGAGTAAATGCCAGACGTTTCTTCGGACTTCTTCTGAGAGACATAAACTGCTTTCCTCCTTTGGCGGCCTGTGGCCGCGACTTGCTTGATTGCAGAGAAAGCTCTGCAACTCCACGCGCCAGACGTATGCGCGAGGGATGAATAATGACGTAACACCAAACCGGACAAACCGGAGTTTTCCACCGGCCACCAACGGGGACACGCCTGTCGACGCCTCAGCATGGTCGTGCCAAAGCTGATCGTGGTGCTGCGCGTCCGCTACAAAAACAACTCAGATGCGAGGTTCTTCTTCCGGACGGTCTGTGGGAATGCACCTCCCTTTCTGCCTCTCGCCTTTCCGGCCTGCATTAGTCGAAAACCCAAGGTGTACAACTCTGTCAGCGACCGACCATTCCATGCAGTGCCCCCTTCACGGAACCTCGAAGGAGCTCTGACAAGATCGAAGTTCAACGCCCCTGGATCCAAGCGAAATCCACGTCTTGTTCGAGCTCCTAAGGCATTTCCACTGCGTTGAGGGAGTAGAGGCTGGCGCAATCTTTGAGAGGCATTTCTACCGTGTCGTCGGCAAAGCTACCGGCTCCCGTAGCCGGAAAACCGTTGTTGAGAAAGCCATCCCCGTTTTCGTCGTCAATCGAGCGAACACCGCCGTCGGCAAACAGGATGTTGCAGCTGCCGCGATGCACTCCGGCGAACTGGCGGTAGTCCTGCAAGACGTTCCGAGTCCACACACTCCACCAGCCATTGGCCCCATCACGAGGCGTGCCGGCTGGGAACACAGGGGCTTGGTGCGTTGTTTTCAAGACCGGTCCTCGTGTAAAGGAGGCGACCGTCATCTCTCCGGCGCTGTGCGTACCCATCGGCATCAGAAGGCTCTCGGCAGGTGCTCCATCACCCAGCAAAGGAATGATGCTGCTGGCCACCCGCGCCGAGTCGATCTGTTTCAAATGCAGAGGCCCCAGCGTGCTGTTGCGCGAACGCACGTTCGGGCCGCAACCTGCAGGCGATGACTTCAGGTTGCCACTGGCGTCGAGCACTACGGAAGAACGGACGAGAAACCAGCTCGCCGTGTAATTCGTGTTGTACGACCGGTCGTAGATCTGCTTCTCGATCAACTCGCGGCGTGCTTCGGAAGCGGGAGCCAGTCCTGACACCTGGATCATACGGCAGGGGTTCACCAACTGCGTTCCGTCCGGCGCCGTCGCGGGAAGACTTCCCAGACGGTTGACGCAGTTGTCGAACGATCCCGGGTCGAGACTCAGCAGTTGGTTGTAGGCCTCGGTCACCTGATACATGTTGGCCGGGCAGAGCATCTGGCCGACCTGCGACTCGCTGTTGACCAGATCCGCTACCCAGCCCACCTCGGTGACCGCTCCGTCGTACTGCCAATCCATCGCTCCCGTCGACAGGGGGCCTTTGAGTGATGCGTGCGACAGCAATCCGATCCCGAACTGGCGAAGATTGTTGGCGCAGGCCGATTTCCGGCCGGCGGCACGTGCGGCATTGATGGCCGGTAAGGCCAAGCCAGCCAGGATGCCGATGATGGCGATCACCGTCAGCATCTCCACCAGCGTGAAGCCGCGACGGGGCTGAGCAAAGTAGTGTGCGTCGTCTTGTTTCTCTGTTTCTGTCTTCATTCTCATGCGCTCCTCGTGGCGAATGAATCATGGCGAGGGAGCTAAGCCTGATGTTCCACAACCGCCGACATTGTTGCAGTCGTTTGTCAACGCGACATGAATGTCGCACTAGCGAATCATGTCGTTACGAATAAAGATGTGTTAAGGAAATCCGAGGCTGGCGTGAGCGACCGGGACGCTGCGGCTGGCGACTGCTCGGGCGGTAGCGTCCGCAAAGTGAGATGTGGTCAAGGGTTGAACGCACTGATGCGCTGGCAGGGGCGATCGGAAATTCGATCACGCCCAGCGGCGGATCCGCGTTGGCGGCCGGCCATTTGTTAGAAGCCAGTCCGTTGCCACAGCAGCGATCGGTGCCCCAAGAAACGAAAAAGCTCCCGGAAGTAACGTTGTCCCAGGGGGGCAGAGGACTTCGCACTTGTTCCGGGAGCGATTGGACGGTGTCCTGCGCGGCATCCTTGTCGCGAGGGGGCCCAGTTCTCATGTCCAGCCACCGACTGGTTGACGAAACGATCGTCGGCATCCTTGCCGACCGACATCGCTCCGCGGTCCGCAGGAACGTGCGGGCACGTTCCCCGTGCAGACTCCTCCACGTGGCTGTGTCACGTCAAGACCAACAGGCTGCACAAAATCAGGCCAGCTGCAACCTTCCAGCGCCCGATTTGCGACAGCTCATTCGTGTCGACGAGGCGGGAGAATATGGCATTCGCACGAAGCGGTCAAGGTCGCTTTTTTCCGCAGCAAGTTGTCAAGGTGCCCGACGGTGTTCTGGCAGTTTCTCTTCGGCTCCGCAGCGTCAGGCCAAAGCCCCAACGCACCACCAAGGATCAACGACATCACCGCTGCCAGGAAGCCCGCCCACGCACTTATCTTCACGACATCGCGCTGTGCCGGTTCGAACGGATCATCCGGAATCGCTGCCTCCAGCACGAAAAGGGCCACCACCGTTCCGCCAATCAGGAACTCCACCAATCAAGAACTCCGCCAATGAGGAACTCCGCCAATCAGCAGCGGAGACCTGTCGAACAGGAATCTCAGCACGCCGGAATCGCCGTGTTCAGCCCTCCCATTACTGTCTAGTTCCGGTAGGGGAGAGTTGCATTGCCGGGCCCCGTAACCCGACACGACCGAGCTTGCTGAGAATCACCACCGAACGGCTCATTGGATTGTCGCGCGACAGCAGATGGAGCCTCACTTCCGGAAATGAGCAGCCAATCTCCCCGGACCGGTTCTCGAGCGGATTCTCGAGAGCGAGCGTTCTCAGCCCAATGGGTGGGTGTTTCGGCGTCTGTTTCACCTCGTCCACGTCGTCCTATCGACTTGCTCGGTAAGCCTGGATCCACCATGATGGAAGCGGATTATTCGCCGCGCCACTGGGGGGTGGCTCCATCTGCCGCCAAGGCTTCGTTGGGGAGTGAAAGTCGGAGGACTGGGAAAGAGGGGCCGACACCGGGTCGATGCCATCGCAGAGTCGTCAAAGACGTAAGAGACGTAGAATCGGAGTGCCAAGTCGTGAAGATTGCTGTCTTGGGGACGGGGAACGTGGGTCGCGCGTTAGGGTGTCGCTGGGCGCGGGGAGGGCATCAGGTGGTATTTGGTGTTCGGGATGCTGGAACCCCGGAGGTGCGCACGACCATGGCCCGTGCCGGTTCCGGGGCCCAGGTGGGGAGCTGTGCTGCGGCGATGGATGGTGCGGAGGCGATCCTGTTGGCGATTCCCTGGGACCAGACGCGCGACGTGCTGTCGCAGGCAGCGGACCTGGAGGGCAAGATCGTGATGGACTGCATCAATCCCCTGTTGCGCGATCTGAGCGGGCTGGAGTTGGGGTTTGATACTTCGGCAGCGGAACAGATCGCCCACTGGTTTCCCCAGGCTCGGGTTGTCAAGGCGTTTAATACGCTCAGCGCGGCAACGATGGAGGATCCGCAGTACGGGGACCACCAGGCCAGCATGTACTATTGTGGTGACGACGTGTCGGCCAAGGCGGTGGTCAGGCAGTTGGCGGAGGAGTTGGGATTTTCGGCGATCGACTGTGGGCCGTTGCGATTAGCTCGACAGCTCGAACCATTGGCGATGCTCTATGTGCACTTGGCTGTGTTTGAGGGATGGGGTGGGGATTGTGCGTTCAAGATGCTCAAGCGTTGACTTCCCGTTGTTGTGTCGAGCGAGTCGGGGTCCTTGTGTTGAGTCATGTGGTGTGGCTCATGCATGCTTCTCACATCGTGCTGAGGCCGCGTCATGACTTTACCGGCGTGGAATGAGCGGTCAGCAGGGGGTATGTCGAGCACAGCGGGTGGGCCATCGGTGCGCGCGGAGCATGGCGGAGCTTCAGCCGATTCGACTCAGCGACCCTTCATCGCCAAGGCTGCATTGCCGGCGAATGTGGTGCAGGTGGAGGGGATCGTCAAGCACTATCGGCGGATCAAGGCGCTCAACGGCATTACCATGTCGATTGGGAGAGGTGTCACTGGATTGCTGGGGCCCAACGGCGCTGGGAAGACGACCCTGATCAAAGTGTTGTTGGGACTGGTGCGGGTCACGGCGGGGAGTGGCACCGTGCTGGGCTACGATCTGATTCGCCAGGCGCGGACCATTCGCCAGCATGTGGGATTCATGCCGGAGGACGACTGTTACGTCGCGGGTCTGTCGGGAATCGAGATGGTACAGTTCGCCGCTCGATTGAGCGGGTTGCCGCGGGTGGAGGCGTTGCGCCGTTCGCATGAGATCCTCGATTTCTGTGGCGTGGAACAGGAGCGTTATCGAGCGGTTGACACCTATTCGACTGGCATGCGGCAGAAAGTGAAGTTTGCGCAGGCGGTTGTTCACGATCCTCCCTTCTTGATTCTGGACGAACCGACAGCCGGGCTTGATCCGGACGAGCGTGTTTCGATGCTGCATCGTATCGGCCTGTTGGCACACCAGGTGGGCAAGACGGTGTTGCTGTCGACGCACATTCTGCCGGACGTACGGGCCATTTGCGACACGGTGGCGATTGTGGCGCAAGGAGAAGTGCGGGTGATTGATTCCCTGGAGGTGCTGAGTCGTCCGTCCTCCCCGGGCATTCACGTGCGCACGACGGGTGATGTGGGCGCATTGAAGCAGCGGATCATCGCGGCTGGTGGCATCGTGTCGGACGATGAGGATGGACAGCTGCGAGTGACGGTGCACCGTCCGAACACGACCGAATTGATCTGGCAGTGGGCTCGCGAGACGGGGGTGGGCATTCGCTCCATCACTCCGTCGCGCAACTCCTTGGAGCAGATTTTTCTGGACGCCGTGCGAGGAGGGGCCCGTGCCGATTCATGACGTGGGATATCGCCGTTGGAACGGGGTGACGACCAGTCTGCTGCTGCGCTGGCTGGTGGTGGCGGGGGCCGGGATCCGCCTGGTCTGGAAGAGCCACTGGTTGCGGCGCATGCTGTTTTTTGCCTGGCTGCCCGCTGCCGTGACGGGGGTCGGCTTCTTCATCTACGAGCAGTCGCTGGAGCGGCAGGAGTGGAAACAGGCGATTCCTTACCTGATCGAATGGTACCCGGAATCCCGTTTGAACGCGCGGTCGGAGATTGCTGCCAACGTGAAGCGGGCGTTTGAGGAGGATGGGAAAACCGCTCGACATCAGATCTGGTCGCTCTTGCTGTTGGTGTTTTTTCGCAATCCGCAGGGGTTGTTGATGGTGCTGTTGGTGGGGATGATTGCGCCGAGTCTGATTTCGCTCGACTTCCGCTCCCGTGCCTACCTGCTATATTTTTCCCGCCCGCTGACTCCAGGGGAGTACATCCTGGGCAAGGCGTTGGTGGTCTGGACCTACCTGGCGGCGGTGACGACGCTCCCCGCGCTGGCGCTGTATGTGCTGGGGGTGCTGCTGTCGCCCGATATTTCTGTGGTACTTGACACCTGGGATCTTCCGCTGCGGATTCTCCTGGCGTCTCTGGTATTGATGCTCCCGACCACTTCGCTGGCGCTGTTCTTTTCGTCGCTGACGACCGAGAGTCGTTATGCGGGATTTGCCTGGTTTGCGCTGTGGGGACTCGGTTGGGCCGCCTACGAAAGTCTGGGCAACTTCACGCACGCCAAGCAGTGGAGCCTGCTGTCGTTGTATCACGTGCTCGGCTGCGTGCAGGAATGGGTGTTTAAACTGTCGACGTTCAACGATGACGTGTCATCCGCGGCTACGCTGCTGCTGATCGTGACGGTGATGCCGTTCATCGTTCTCGTCTCCCGTGTGGCCGCACCGATGCGCATTTGAGTTGCCGTATGATTGAATTGGAACGAGTCACCAAGCTCTACCGCACCGTGATTGGAGTAAATGACATTAATCTGTCACTTACGGGAGGTTCGTACGGTCTGGTGGGGCCCAACGGCTCGGGTAAGACGACACTGCTCAATCTGATCACGGGGCAGCTTCGTCCGACGATCGGTGTGGTGCGGGTGCTGGGCTATTCGCCCTGGAATCGCGACTCACTGTTGCGCATGATCGGTCTTTGTCCGGCAGTCGACGTGCTCTATCCCAACGTGACCGCACTCGAGTGGGTCAGCTACCTGGTGCAGTTACACGGCTTTTCGCGCCGCGAATCGCGGCGTCGCGCTGCTGAGTCGCTGGACCGGGTCGGTATGAGCGGGGCGATGCAGCGGACGATGGGAACCTATTCGCTGGGGATGCGTCAACGGACCAAGCTGGCGCAGGCGTTCGCCCACGATCCGCAGCTCCTGATCCTCGACGAACCGTTCAATGGACTCGATCCGATCGGGCGGCACGAAATGACCGAAGTGCTCAAACAGTGGGTCCAGGGTGGCCGCAGCCTGATCCTGGCTAGCCATATTCTGCATGAAGTGGAAGCGGTCAGTCCGGCCTTCCTGCTGATCCGAGGGGGACGCTTGCTGGCTTCGGGGCCTCCGAACGAGATTCACAGCCTGTTGGCCGACGTGCCCAACGAGATCCGCGTCCGCTGCGACCAGCCGGCCCTGCTGGCCCGTCAGTTGGTCGAGTCGCAACTGGCCGAGTCGGTTCGCTTTGTCGAACCTGACAACCAGTTGGTCATCTCAACCCGCAGTCCCGTGCAGGTGTTTGAACAGCTGCCGCTATGGCTCGAGAAGCTGGGCATCCATATCGACGAAATGCATTCCGCCGACGATTCGCTGCAGCGACTCTTCACCTCCTTGATGCGGATGCATCGGGGAGAAGAAGCATGATGTGGCACAACATCCTCGCGGTCTTTCGGTTCGAACTGCTGCGCACCTTGACGCTCAGCCGGATCGGCGTCTGGATATTCCTCACCGCGTTTCCGGTCTTCATCATCAGCATCGTCAAGTACAACGAGGAGTCGTTTGAATCGCCCACCTTCGATGGATCGCGGGGACGGCGGACCGTGCAGCTCACCGTCCCGTTGGGGAACGGCGATTTCGTCTCGATCGATGGCCGCCGAAGGGGCCCGAATTATGTGGCCCGAGTAACAACCGTGGTGGAAGGGGAACGCCGGACGGTTGACAATCTGCTCGTGCCTGGCGATCTGATGAGGTACGATAATCGCAATCCCAGACAGTTCATGGCCGCCGTCTTGACGCTCATAAGTCTCCAGGCGAAGAGTATTCGCGAGCGAGCGCCGGCGGAAGAGATGGAGTCGATGCCTCATGTCCCCGATACCGATTGGGGCTGGATGCTCTTTGCCTTGATCCCCGAAGTGATCACCCTGTTCGGACTGCTCCTCTGGATCACGCCGGTCGTACAAGCGGAACTGGAGGGGCGGACCTGGATCTACCTGGCCGTGCGTCCCCGCGGCCGCGCCAGTACGCTACTGGGCAAGTATCTGACTGCCATCACCTGGACGGCCCTGTCGGGGTGGGTGAGCGTCACCCTCTGTGTCTGGGTGGCGCAGCCGGAAGAAGCGTGGCGCCTGTGGGCGACTCTGATTGCCCTGGTGTCATTTGCCTGCCTGGCCTACGGGGCGTTGTACAGTCTGATCGGCGTCTTCCTGCACCGCCGCGCCATGGTCATCGCGGTCGCCTACACGCTGGTCTCCGAGTTCGTGGTCGCATTCGTTCCCGCCGTGATCAATCAATTCACCGTCCAGTATCGGCTCCGCAATTTGCTGGTCGACTTCATGGACTGGCGGTCCTACTACTCCAAAGAGGCCATCGGAGTGCTCCTGGGTGAACAGCCGCTCTGGCTGCACGTGCTGGTTCTGTTGGCCGCGACCGTCGCCCTGCTGGTCGTCGCCGTGCAGGTCATCCAGCACAAAGAATATGCGACCGCGGATGACGTGTGATGAGGCGATCCTCGCTGCCTCGGTCGCGCGAACGAGGCACTGTGGGGACAGGGGGATTGGCCCCTTCGGGCATCAGAATCGCTGCAGCAGTTGACCGAGCGACTGCCAGCGGCTAGTGGCCGGCAACGCCACCGAGGCGAGCAGCTTCTGCATCGCCGTCAGCTGTTGCTGCCACTGCTCGTGTTCCACGGGCAGTCGGCGCCGGACCTGATCCCACTCGTCCTGCAGGCGACGTTCTGCTTCGGCCACCAGGCGCTCGCGGTGCTGGGAGACCAGTTCCCCTGCAGCAGCCTGGAATCGCTCCTGCAGCTGTGCGCCCACGTTGGAAGAGAGAGTCCATTGCGGCGCGTCGAGTGTGCCAGTGAGCCGTGCCGTGAGCGTCAACTGATCAACACCCTCGATCGCGCCAGCCAGGTGCTGCCACAGTGGCTGGCCCATCACGCCCGGAGCCGGCACAACCGTCAGTCGCAGCTGGTCTTGGACCAGCTGAATCTGGCCCTCGAGCTGATCTCCCGTGGTCTCCAATCGAGCGCTGACGCGGGTGTTCCCGGGTGCGACGTCGATCGTCCAGTCGTCGACATGACCCCAGTGGCGAGCTGGCAGGGCGAGCCGATCACACTTCATCGAGAGCTGCCGGAGCGGCCCATCGGCCGTGCGAGCCCACGCCGCCTCCACTCGTGCTTCCCAGGGGCCGCGAGTCAGTAAGACCATCCGCGCAGGACGCTGCGTCCCGGCAGCGGGCTCGGCCGTTCCCAGGGACCAGTCGCAAGCACGTCCCACGAATTCGAGGTCTTGACCGGCCAGTTGCAGTTGGCCATCGAGCGTGGCATTGCGGAGGAAAATTCGCGAGGATGCCTGGTCCGCATCCAAGACAACCATCCTGCCGCGCTGACCAAGCGGATTCACTTCGGGTGAACTGTTGAGCCATTGCACCAGCTGCAACCAAGGAGCCAGGCGAGTCCACCAGTCGCGCAGCTCCTCATCCAGCAGATAACGATCCAACTGGCGGTCGGTCAGATCCGTCAGTGTCATCGTCTGGCGTAGTCTCTCACCATCGTGCCGCAGCGCGGCTGCCACCGCGGCCCGATCAGCTTCCACCTGGCCGGCCAGGTGCTGCACCCGATCCTGCAGCTCGGCAATCCGTTGCCGCAAGAACACAATCTCGTTCCACAGCTGCTGGAGTTGCGTCAACGTCTCGGCATGGAGCGGTGTCGACGCCATGGTCGTGAACGATTGATGAAGTTCCAACGCCGCCCGATGGCAGTGGCGAACCTGTGCCTCCAGTTCGCCATATGCCTGTGGCCAGCGCTCAGCCAGCTGCCGTGCGGTCTGCAGCGACTGGAACTCGTCCTCGACGCGACGCTGCAGCAGCCGAGTGGTATGCTCAAGCCAAGGACGGCACAGCGCCTCGCCTTGCCGAGCCAGGTTGCTCATGTCCGGCGCTGGGACGTGCAGTCGCTGAGTTTGCGATGCTTCGGCCTCGCGTTGGGTGTTGAAACGAATGCCGCGAATCTGCGCGTCGTTGATCACCAGCCGACGCCGCGCCAAAGCGGCCAGGTCCAGATCGACCGTCACAGCTTCGCACTGGAACGTGTTCCGTTTGGCCCGGGGTGCGCGCGCGACTTCGACTCCCTGCAATCGAACTTCGCCACGGACCAGCGAAGCCCATGCCTGCCGCACCTCCGTCTGCGTGCCGGTTACTGTCTCGACTGTTCGAACCACACTCCACCGCAACAGCCATGGCACTCCATAGTGGGCCAGCGCCAGCAGGAGCAGGATGACAGCCGCGCGAGGTATCACGTACGACCAGCGAATCATGCGCAGCTCCTTCGCGGATGAATCGGATCAGGAGCATGGTCGTCCCGCGTGGCAGCGACGTGACTCACTTCAGGGCGACAGCAGGGTTGAACCACGTTAGCTCGCGTGGGAGACGGAGTGTGCCGAGCGACCAGCTGGGATGGCTCTGGACGGGGCGATATTCGTGAGAGAGGCCACGCGGCCGTAGCAGGCGGGCACGATGCCTCTGGCGGATCCGATTCCGCTCGCTTCCACCCAGCACCCTCGCGCTCGACTCGCCACCGCTTGTACCGAATCATCCATGGCAGGCTCCATCGATAAGTGGGATACAGCAGCAGGGTCCCCAGCAGGAAGCTCCCCATCACGACCGTATTGTTGAACGACGTCCAGGCAGCCAACGGAAATTGAGCCAGACGCTGCCACGATGAGGTCAGCGGTGGAAACGTGAGCACCCAATAGCCGAGCCGGTCGGTCAGCGGATCGCACCAGGGAGCGACCAGGCTGACGCCCAACGCCGCGAGTAACCCGATCGCCAGATTGATGCGCGTCGATAACAGGACCGACGCAACGAGGATGGCCAACAGATTCCCTTTCGGGAGCAGGCCGAGCAGAATACCGCAAGCCAGGCCTGCGGCCATCTGTCGGGGCGAGTCCTGGGCCAACATCACCGCCCGCAGCAGTCGGAGCTTTTGCAGCAGCCAGAGCATCTTTGTTCCCTCGCAGGTTATGTTGAGGGATCGAACCGTCACGGGCCGCAGAATCAGAATTTCTGGAACAGACGTTAGACTCGCCGGCCTCTTGCCGGCTGGTCGTGGCTGGCGTCGGTAAGCTGTAGCGATCGGGCGGACGGTGACGGCTGTCGTAGCGCGGGCTTCAGCCCGCGATGGTCTCTCCCAACCGCTTTGCCCTGAACAGAATCGTGGACCCGACAGGGCGCGCACTCCGAATCGGACAGATAACCGCAGGAAATCGAACAGCCAGCCGCAGCATGCAGACGAGGACGCACAGGGCGAAGGACTGCCAGATGCGATTCACGCACCTGGACATGGGACATGCCTGGTACGGTTTTCGGCGTCAGTAGACTTGGGGAATGAAAGTCTGATCGGCCATGGGAGGGCGGATATACCCCGTATCGTTCTGACGTGTCGGCAATACAATCGCCTCGTGGGCGATTTCCCGATAGGGGATCAAGCTGAGCAGGTGACTGATGCAGTTGAGTCGAGCTCGTTTCTTGTCGTCGGCATCGACCACATACCAGGGGGCTTGCTTGATGTCGGTGTACGCGAACATCTCGTCCTTGGCTCGGGAATACTCGACCCAACGCTCGCGCGACTGCAGATCCATCGGGCTCAGCTTCCAGCGTTTCGTCGGATCATCGATGCGGCGTTGGAATCGCCGCTCCTGCTCTTCGTCGGAGATCGAGAACCAGTACTTGACCAGAGTGACTCCCGAGCGGACCAGCATCCGCTCGAACTCGGGGCACGAGCGAAGAAACTCGCGATATTCTTCGTCAGTGCAGAAGCCCATGACCCGCTCCACGCCAGCCCGGTTGTACCAACTGCGGTCGAATAAGACCATTTCGCCTGCGGCGGGCAACTGAGCTACGTACCGCTGGAAATACCACTGCGAACGCTCGCGCTCAGTGGGAGTGCCCAGAGCGACGACTCGACAGACACGCGGATTGAGGCACTCGGTGATGCGCTTGATGGCCCCTCCCTTGCCGGCCGCGTCGCGTCCTTCGAACAGCACGACGACCCGCAGGCCTTGGTGGCGGATCCACTCCTGCAGCTTCACCAGCTCGACGTGCAGCCGCTGCAGCATTTGCTCGTAACGTTCGCTGGTCAGCTTTCCGGTTCGTGCGGGCGTGGAATTGCCGTCCGCAATCAGCTGCGCGACGTGACGCTCTGCCGACTCGATCTGCACCCACGCCGCCCGTTCCACATCGGGCTGCGATGCGATCCGCTCCGACTTGCGTTTCTTCTTGTCTGTTTTCGACATGTTTCTGATCCTGGCGATCTGATCGTCGGCTGCGAGCTGGTACGAGTGGTCGTGCGTGACGCGATGAAGCCATCGTGCGCGACTTTGACCAATCCAACGGGCCGTATGGGTCGCGACGAACCGCGTCTTGATGGCTCGACCGCGTCAGCAAACATAGGTCGTGCTGACGCGGGGTTGCGGGCCGTGCCCGCGGTACTTCCCCAATCGCCGTCGACGGGCACAGCGGTTGTGCGGATAGGAGTGGTCCGGCCGATTGAGGCGGCCGTGTTGGACGGGCTTCAGAGCGCCAACTATCCCGCCATCCGTGTGACGTTCTTCCCCCGCGGTCTGCGCGACCGCGGCCACCGGTCTGCGCGACCGCGGAGGGTGGATGGTCCGTTTGGGGGAGTGGCTGAGAGCGTCTTGGCGGGGCCGTTGATTGCTCCCGCTCCGGTCTCTCGATAGACTCAAAGCAAGCGGAGCGTTGCCCGGTATGGAAAGGAGCGCTGTCGCCCAGCTGATTTCACTTTGCCGAACGGGAATCTGATGCGCACCTCTATTTCCTCGTGGCGTACGGTTGGAGCGTGGTCGAAGGGTTGTCTGTGGCTGCAGGCCACGCTGTTGATCTGTTGCCTGGGGCCGCAGCAGGGCTGGTCGATCGATGCAGCCTCAGCCGACTCCAGTGTGCGCGCGCTTCCCGATCTATCGGCGGCGCAACGGGATGCTGACTTCGATCAGCTGGGCTGTGACGAGATCGTGTTTGTCAAACGAAAGCCGTATTCGTCGGATCACTACTACACCGACATCAACAATGGCACGAGTCCGGATCGGTTTGTGGCCGAGAACGGGATCTACCTGTACAACCTGCGGACGCGGACGGAGCGGCCTGTCGTGACGGCGGCTCAATTGCCGGGTGGGAGCGGGTTCATTGGGAAGATCAGTCTCTCCTTCGATGCACAGAAGATCCTCTTCGACTTCCGTCAGGACCCGGCGAGCGGTTTTCGGATCTGGGAGGTGCAGATCGACGGCAGTGGGCTGCGTCAGGTTTCGTTCCCGCCGGCGGATGAGGCCGAGAAGGTGGCGCGCTGGGGCCGCCCCTGGCATACTGATGATATCCATCCCTGCTACCTGCCCGACGGAAAGATCATCTTCTCTTCCACGCGCTGCGAACACACGGTGCTGTGTGGCGGTTCAGCGCATCTGGTGGCTCCGGGGCTCCACCGGATGGACGCCGATGGTACCCATGTCGAACAGCTCACACGCAGTCCGGTCAGCGAGTTCTGCCCGGTTGTGCTCGATGATGGGCGGGTGATGTATCACCGCTGGGAGTACATTGACAAGGGAGCTCGCGTGGGCAAGACGATCTGGGCGATGAACCCTGACGGCACGATGCCGGAAGAACTGTATGGTGTGGCCGATGATACGACCACGGTCTATATGTATCCGCAGCCGATTCCGGGGAGTGATCATCGGTTGGTGTGCGTAGGATCGTGCCATTTCCCGCAGGGGGGCTGCCTGGGGGCCATCTTCCTGATTGATGTTCGCAATGGCGTGCGGGAACGGGGTCCTGACCCGGATCAAGAGGATTTCGTATTGCTGGATCGGCGGTACTCCGTATCCAACATCACCCCGCACGTGTTCACGCAACGGCGGACCGAACCGGGCTGGCACTTCCTGGCTCCAGATGGAGGTTACGTTCACGATGCCAACGGCCAGCATGGTCACCTCTACACACATCCCTATCCGGTCAATGACCACGAGTTTCTGGTCTCCTTCAAAGTGAATCCCGGCGACCATTACAAAGAGGTGCCCAGCGCCTATGCGCTGTACCTGATTGACACGGCCGGCCGGCATCGGCTCGTGCATCGCGACAAGCAGCTTTCGTGCTGGCATCCGTTGCCGGTCAAATCGCGTCCGGTCCCGCCCGGCATCCAGTCGTCCCGCGACCGCGTTGCGGAGGAACAGCAGGTGGCAATGTGTATTGTCAACAACGTCTATGAAGGGATGGAGGGAGTGCAGGCGGGCGAAGTCAAATGGTTGCGGATCAATGAAGCGTTGCCACGATACTGGTCGACGGGCAGGCGATGGGAACCGTCGTTGAGCAGTTCCTCGTGGAAAGCCGCATTGTGGCCGCGCGTCCAATGGGGCGTGGTGCCGGTGGAAGCCGATGGCTCGGCTTATTTCCAGGTGCCGGCCAATCGCAGCATTTTCTTCCAGGCGCTCGACGCCGATTTTCGGGAGATCCAGCGTGAGCGGACCTATGTGAACTACCAGCCAGGCGAAGTCCGTTCCTGCAACGGATGCCATGGGCAGCGCAGTCACGCCACTCCATCGCTTCGCTCCTCGATGCCGCTGGCCCTCACCCGTCCGCCGAGCGTTCCGCAACCGCAGCCATGCGATCTGGTCGAGAATGGAGGGAACGGACTGGCCGGACAAGTCATTCACTACCCGACCGATATCCAGCCGATCCTGGATGCCAGATGTGTTTCCTGCCACGGTCAGAGCGAACCGGCTGGCGGACTGAGACTCACGGGCGAGGTTACGCTCTTCTACAACACGTCCTATGAGGAGCTGGCGAGCAAAGAACTGGCCGGGCCCATTATTCCGGAATTCACTTCGTTCACGGCGGGGGACCGAGGCAATTACAACGGCGCCTATCTGCCTCCGCGAAGTCTGGGGTGTGCGACCAGCACGATGATGGCGATCCTGTCCGATCCGTCGCACGTCAAGAACGCTCAGGATGATCACACGAGCATGCTGTCGGCTGACGAGCTGATGATACTCAGCCGTTGGGTCGACTCCAACTATCAGTTCTATGGATCCTATTTCGGACGTCAGCATCCGCAGTGGATCAGCGCCGACCCCAACTCGGCCGCCTATGATCCTGCCGATTTTCGGCGCCGCCCGACCTTTGAGGAAGCGACCCGTTTCCTGGCCCCTGAGTGGCATCGATAGCATCAGGGGCGTTCCTGGCTTGAGCTGCAACAGCGTACGCCGATGCAGGACGATGCAGTTGTCTTGCGGACGCGATCCTCGCGTGCACGCTCTCGAAGTCGCGGTGACCGAGGCCATGCAGTGACTGGGAACCCTGTCGATCGTTCCACCTCTGGTGGGTGGTTTTTGGTGATTGTCGGAAAATGCCTCTTCCCAGTAACATTGGGGGCCGGTAGGAAGGATATCGGGCACGAGTGGTACCCGTGGAAGGGCAGATGAGTGCCTGCTTCAGTTGCTGCCCCACGAAGTCTCTTCTGGCAGCCAGTAGATATCGTCGTTTCCACGTGATTCATATAATCGCTTGCTCGTCGAGGGCTCGGGCCGGCGCGGTTTGAACGCGCAACGTGGGTTGTCGCCGTGCCTTGATGCGGTATGCCGATCGGCCGTTCGTCAGAGTAATGGACGGATAAAGGAGGAATGGGTCGTGCGTCAAGTTGTTCTTCAACTTGCTGTCGGTGGGGTCGTCCTGTTCCTGCTGGGCTGTGCACCTGAGGGAGCGTCGCCACCACCGGTACAGACAGACTCGAGTACCGTTTCGAGCCAACCGGCTTCCCCATCGACTGGCGACGTCGCTTCGATGCCATCTGCGGCAGGGACCCCGTCGACTCCCGATGCGGGTCTGGAGGCACCGGCGGTGCCGGAGACACAGGCATCCGTAGAAGAGGGCTCGCCGGGAGAGGTGCAGGCGGAGCCGTCGACTGCGGCGCAAAGCGACACCGACCTGGCACAGCTGATTGAGCAATACGACGACGCGGTGGTGTACATTACGGTCCAGGATTCGCTTGGCGAGGAGGTGGCGCTTGGTAGTGGATTCGTGATCGACGGCAAGGGGCTGGTGGTCACCAACTATCACGTCGTGGCCGAGGGGTCAAAGGCTTACGCTCAACTGCGTACCGGCGACAAGTTCGAGGTCGCGGGCTACTGCGCCGTGGATCCACGACGGGATCTGGTGATCCTGCAGCTGCAATCGCCTGGCCGCGAGCTGGAGGTGTTTGAGCTGAAGGATCCGGCCGAGTTGAAGATGGGAGAGTTGCTGGTTGCCATCGGTCATCCCGAAGGATTCCGCTTTACGGCGACGACAGGGATTGTCAGTGCCGTCCGGCACACCGAAGAGCTCCCGGAGGCCTATCAGCAAGCGCTCAGCGCCCCTAAGGACAGTCTGTGGATTCAGACCAATGCAGCGATCTCGCACGGTAGCAGTGGTGGACCGCTCCTGAATCGAGCCGGGCAGTTGGTTGGCATTAACACCTGGATTGCTGCCGGGCAGAACATCGGTTTTGCGACGCACGTTTCGCATCTGCTGGATCTGTCACAGAAGGTCCAGGACGTACAGTCGTTGCCGATCCGGGGTTCCGCGGGCGCTCGCTCCCTTTCGGACCGAGAAGTGATCTGGATGGCGCAGCAGTTTCAGACTGAGTTACAGGCATATGCGTCCAAGGTTGAGAATTCGCCGCAGACCTTCCTCAGCGGGCTCTTCGGTCCGAAGAACCCGACGGCCGCTTTCACCAGGAAACTACTGGAGCTGGCCGAGACGCATCGGGGTGAGCGGAGTGCGTTTGATGCGTTGGTCTGCATCTGTCGCGTGGCCCGCTACGACCTGGAAGGGACGAAGGAGTCGGTGCACACAGCGCTAGATCGGTTGCGCGCAGATCATTCACAGGATCCCCATCTGGGTAATGCTGCCTTGGCGTTGATGACCGTTCCCACTGACGAAGCCCTGCAGTTCCAGCGGGATGTCATACGGAACAGTCAGCACGAGGATGTGCGTGCCTATGCCACACTGGCCCTGGCCCTGACCCTGCTGCGGGTTCCCGATCTGACACCCAGTCAGCGTGCGGAGCTGATTGGGACGTTGGAGCAGACTGCCGATCAGTACGGGGATGCGCTGCTTGATACGAGTACGTTCCGCGAAATGTCCGAGAACATACTGCTGCAGGTGAAGCACCTTTCGCTAGGCGGAATTCCTCTGCCGGTTGAAGGGGCGGACGCCGACGGCACGCCTCTGTCCCTGGCCGCTCTGCGCGGGCAGGTCGTGCTGTTGGATTTCTGGGTCGACTGGTGTCCCTACTGTCGCGAGATGTATCCGGTCGAACGTAATCTGCTGGAGAAGTACGCTGGCAGGCCGTTCACGATCCTGGGAGTGAACGGGGATCAACCGGAACGCTACCGGCAAGTATTGGAGGGCAAGACCGTCACTTGGCGGTCCATTGCGGACGGTCCGGGGGGGCCCAATCTGACGCGTTGGCAGATTGAGTCGTTTCCTACGGTCTATTTGATTGGCCGGCGAGGAGATATTCGTGCCTTCAATCAGCGCGAAGAGAAAATCCTGGAGGTGATGATCGACGTTCTGCTGGATCAACCCTGCTATCCCCTCGTGCCCGACCTGGTGAGTTTCGGCTCTGCCTGGCGGTATTGGGACGATCCCCTGGCGCCGCCAAGTGACTGGATGTCGCCCGCGTTGGACGATGCGATGTGGAACGAAGGGCAGGCGCCTGTGGGATACGGCTTGTTTGACGAAGCGACGGTTCTGAAGGGAAGAGCTGTTGGTGAAGCGTCACATCGGGCCGTTTATTTTCGCCGGCGGTTTTCCGTCGGCGAGATCACCGGTATCCAGGATCTGGTGTTGGCCCTGCGTTGCGACGATGGAGCGGCTGTTTTTCTGAATGGCCAGGAGATCGCGCGGGTCAATTTGTCGGCCGCCGCGGCGGCCGATTCGTGGGCCGCGGCGGAGAGCACGTATGATGAGGGGCGGGAAGAGCTGCTGTTCGTGGTGGACCCGCAGTTGCTCAAACAGGGTGACAACGTGCTGGCAGTTGCTCTGCACCAGGCCAAAGAGGGGAATTTCGATGCTCGCTTCGATCTGGCACTCGGTACCAACGTCGTTGCCCACCTGACCCAGATTGCGGCACAGGAAGGCTCCGTCGAACGAGCCGATGCGGTGGTCGCTGTGGGACGCCTGGGGGCCGTCGCCGCGTCGGCACGCCCGACTCTGGAAAAGCTGCTGGAAGGCGATGACCTCGTGATGCGCGCGCGCGCTCTGGAGGCACTCGCCCTGATCGCTCCTGAGACGTTTCATGAGGATACGCTGCCCCCCGTGCGCAACGATGACGAGGCGGAGCTCCGCAAACGTTACGCCGTTCAATTAAATCAACATGCCTGGTCAGCAGCCCTGCCGGCGGGACTAGCCCCCACTCAGTATGAACAGGCCCAGCGATTCCTCCAGGTTGCCTGCCGTCTGGCGCCGACAGAGGCCAGCCTGATCAACAGCCTGGGCTTGGCTGAACTCCGCTGCGGCAGGCTGGACGAAGCGATTGAACGATTCACTCAGTCGCAAACGACCAAGGGAGAGAACGCCTTCGATACACTGCTGTTGGCCCTCACGTACCAGGAGAAAGGGGAGGTGGAGCAGTCGCAGCAGCTCCTGGCCAAAGCACGCCAGTTAAGCGCCAAGCTCGTCGGTGATCGGCAGAAAGCCGATTTCAATGAGTTGCTTTCGCAGGTCAAGTAGCGCGGTCGCATCGATGGCAGCGCGGGCAGTGGCGTGGTCGAGAGACGGGGCTGTCGCGGACTGAAGTCCGCGCTACTTGCGCTACGGCCGGCCTGTGTCAGATGCCGAGCTGTCCCAGGGCGTTGATCATGCGTAAGACGAGTCCGGAGAGCGTGGGATGCGTGACTTGAAAGCTCTCTTCGGCTGACCGGAACCGTTCGATCAAGGAATCGGCCGAGTCGATGGCCGTCTGATCCGCTTGCCCGAGTGCCGCGTGCAAATCGTGGATGGCGTCTTGCAGAACTTCGCGAGCCTCGGCGTCTGAGGTATCCAGCGAAGCCAGTTCCGTTTCCAGCTCCTGGACAATGGCCTTCAACTTCTCGATTCGGTGCGACATGGTGTGATTCCTTCGAAGATCAATCGCGGCCGATCTCCCAGCTCCGCGACAGACTCGGTCCGACTCCGACCGTCCGACAGGAAACGGAACCGGGCGGGAACCGTTTCCCGAGCGTTTCGGCCGTTCGGCTATGTGCATGGTGGCGAACATCAGCGTGACTGTCAATCGCGTGATCAGCGATCCATGCTGGTGGCCGACAGAGAGGGGGAGGGGCCGCTGTCGGCCACTGGGGTCGGCTGGGCCGAGCGGTGGGCTTGCGACTTGAGCTGCTCCAGGATCGGCCGAGCCACGCCGGCGGGAATGGCGTAGCTGGCGATCCGGCTGGCGCGTGCCACATTGATCCCGATCGCCGCACCGTCGAGATTCGTCAGGGCACCCCCGCACTGCTGGGGACTCAATACCGAATCATGCTCCAATGCCGAGGGGAACAGCACGCGCCGCTGGCTCAACGGGCCACCCAGCTGGTCTTGAAAACGAGCTCGACTGCTGGAGAGTGTGGAGGCGACGCTTCCCAAGGTTGCCGACAAAGTATGTTCGTGGCGATCGCGTAGGACCGTCACATCCAGCTTGTCGCCCGGCAGGGCATTGCTGGTGACCGCGATCACGCCGTCGGCGTTTTCCATACGCTGCCGGTTGACGTGCGTGATGACGTCGCCCCGTTTGAGCCCTGCCGTGGCCGCAGCGCTCTCGGGAACGACGAACGTGATTCTGGGGCCGATCTTGTCCTCCGCCATCTGGATCCCCAACACGCCGCCGCGCACATGATGGGGAGCCACGCTCACGACTCCAATGGCCACCGGTAACTCGCTCGTTCCGGGAGTCACAACCCATCCGCCCACCGATGGTGGATCGACGTCGCTCCAGCGGATTGCGGAGAGCCCTTCCGCCTTGATGTGGAGCAACGCAAGATCGCTCCCGCGGTCAATCCCGATCAGCTCCGCTGCATAGCGACTTCCGTCGCTCACGATGCAGTCTGCCGCACCATCCAACTCACTCGCTTTGGTGGCAACGAAACCGTCACTGTCGATGATCACCCCCAGGGCTACCTGCTTCTCTCGACAGACGATCCGCACGGTGCTCTTGGCTGGCTCGGCCACCGCGTCGCGAAAGGCGTGGAGGACCGGAAGGTCTCGACTCTCGTGCTCCGCCCCGTCGGTGCCCAGCATCGTACGCGCGAGTTGATCGAGCCAGTGTGTCGATGAATTCGACTCAGTTGCTGCTGCCCCTTTTTCGCGAGGAGCGTGGTCCTGCAGAGCTTCGCTGCCGGAATCCCGGGTGGTGGGTGAGGTCCCTCCGAGTTCCTGCGGTGATGCCAATTCTTGAGCTCGCACGACAACGGCCGGCGACGTCAAGAGCACGACACACCACGCCACAACGACGGCCCCCGCACGCAGCCACTCGGCCAGTGCCCATCGACTTGCCTTGCTCATCGGATCTGCCACCCTCGGTCTCCTCCTGTTCGCCCCGTACCCGCTTCGAGTCGCATCTGTTCGAGGTTCGAGTCATCCGGTTCTTGTTTCCCACCATACACCCGGCTCTCGACTCCCTCCCGATCGGACCGCTGCGCGTCACGGTCAACTGTTCGATTCTGTTAACTGCTCGATATCGCTCCCAAGACCACCTGGAACTCCAGCTTCTCTTGCTCCCGCATCACCTCGACGGTGACCTCCTCCCCGGGGCTTCGTCGATTGACCATCTCCTTGAGGCGATCGAACGTATCGACCTCCTCGTTGGCGAAACGGGTGACGACGTCGCCCGATTGCAGTCCGGCGCGCTCGGCGGGGGAGGCGGGAAGTACTCTGGCGATGCGCGGCGCATTAGACTCCTTGTCGCCCAACACGCCCAGGATCGGGCGGCCCACCAGGTCGAGAAGGCTCCCCCACGAGTCGCCGCGTGCCAGGCGGTCCCAATCACTGCGATAGTTGTCGACCGGCACGTGCAGGTTCTTGGTCACCTTGCTGCCGATCCGACTGTGAACGGCCACCACCCGACCACGCATGTCAAACAACGGACCTCCCGAATCGCCGCCGACCAGTTTGCAGTCCGTTTCGATTTCTTTAGCGCGCAGCGCCAGGATTCGACCGAATCGTACGACCGGCTGGCGCTCGTCCTGGTAGCCCCCTGGATGCCCCAACGCCATACACCAGCTTCCCACCTGAAGCTGGGAACAGTCGCCCATTTCGGCGAAGGGCCAGAGGACCGGCTTGCCATCACCCTCCTGCGGTTCGATCTTGATCAAAGCCGCGTCGACGTTGCGATTCATGCCGAGCGTCACGCCACCATACTGCCGGCCGTCAGGCATCAGGATCTGCACCTCGAGCCCGGGGCGACCCGCGACATGCGACGCCGTCAACACATAGCCATCCTCTGATACGATCACCCCGCTCCCTCGCGTGGGACCGATCTCAACGCCGACCGTCACGTGCGCCACTCGTTTGACCAGCTCTTGCTGGTACCGGTCCATCAGCCGCAGATCATCCAACGACTGAGGAACCCCCGTCAAATAGATTTGCTGTAACTGCTCGCTCAGGATCAATGCCGGCTCATCAGCCGTCAGTCCAGCGGTAGAGAATGTGGCGAGCGAACCGAGCAGCAGAGCTGCCCGCAGCAGGCTACCTCCCTCGCCCAGACGTCGCTTGGTGGATTCTGAAGAAGACGCTGCAGGAGTACTCATCATGCAAAACCGCTCATCGTGTCTGCGTGCGGCAACCATCGGGCCGCCGGCCAAATCGGGAAAAGGGCAGGACAATGGACAAGAACGATGGATAGGGACCTGGGGCAATCACTCCCCGACTTGCGGACACACCCTCGCCGGCCGGCCCGCTTGCTGGACAAATCACATTGCCAAGCCAACATACTGTGCTGGGCACCCAGTTCGATTGTAGACGAGCATTACCGTTAGGCCAGCAGTCCGACAAACGTCGGGGCTGCCGAGACCATCAACGACAGGGTTGATGAAACCCCTCTGCACGCTCTAAGTTGTGGGGCCCACAGAGGATAGCTCCCAAGAGGGCAGCCCAGGGGATGGCCTTGCATGGACGCCTGCCCCTGACCGATGGAACACCCGTTGGTCCATCATAACGGTTTTCGAGCATCGGTGCTCGACATTGGCCTTCGAGTCTCGAAGAATACACCGCTCGGACCCGCGAGACAGTGGTCGTGCGGCTGCGGCGTCCTGGGGGCTCGTCAACGGTGCCACGATTTCAAGGCGACAAGCGTTTCAAGGGGACAACCGTGAGGGAATACCACCGTGAGGGGGCAGCGATCCGAGTGGTTGTGGGGGGCGGTTATCTGGGTCTGCCAGTCGCTCACGGGTGGCTGGCTTCCGGTGATCAGACGTACGTTGTGACGCGGTCGGCGGAGCGCGCTCGCCAGCTGGCCCAGAGCGGACTGCGGCCGATTGTGGGGGACGTGACCAAACCTGATCGATTGCCTCAGATCCCGCCGGCCGATACGGTGTTGTGGTCGGTCGGGCACGATCGACAGTCGGGAATGTCGATTCGGGATGTCTACGTTGACGGGCTGCACAACGTGCTGGAGCAGCTCCATCCGCAGACGCGCCGGTTGATCTACATCAGTTCGACGGGAGTCTATGGTGAAGGTGACGGGGGTTGGGTCGATGAATCCTCGGCCTGCCGGCCATCACGTGCTGGTGGCGAAGCATGTCTGGCTGCTGAGCAGTTGTTGCTCGCATCTCCCTGGGCTGGGCGGACGGTCATTCTGCGCCTGGCCGGCATCTACGGCCCGTCTCGACTTCCGCGACTGCGCCAGTTGCAAGAGGGATGTGCCTTGGATGCCAATCCGGACGGAATGCTCAACCTGATTCATGTGGCCGATGCCACGTCAGCCGTGCTGCGCGCTGCCGAGGCGCGGTTGGCGCTGCCACGAATATTCCTGGTCTCCGACGGCCATCCGGTCGCTCGGCGGGCCTTCTATCAGGAATTGGCCGATGTCTTTCAAACTCCCGCGCCCAGATTTCCCGCAGCAGCGGACGAGCTGTCTGAACGCAGCGAGGATCGACGCGGTCACGCCGCAGCCCACAAGCGTGTATCCAACCGGCGGATGCTGGTGGAGTTGGGGGTCGTTCTGTCGTATCCCACGTATCGGGAAGGAGTCGCCGCGTTAGCCCAGCGTGATCAGGCAGCTGCGCCGACGTGCGACGCTGCCGTTGATCCGCGCTGCCGTTGATCCGCAGGGAGGGCCGGCGAACCTGAGCCCATGAGCCACTCAGGTCCGGCCGGCAGTTGATGGGGCGGGGAGGGGGGTCTACAATCCGATGGACGAACTAATTCATATCGGCGGCATAGATGACGCTGTTGGCCAGCAGTGACACGCAGCCTGGGACGCTCAGGCGGGAGTGAGAGATCGATGTTGCAGCGCAAGCCTATCTTCTCGAATGTGATCGAGATGAACTACCAGGTTGGGCACGTCATCGGTTGTTGCGTGTATCTGATCTACGACGCTCAGGAGTGGATTTTGATTGACGTTGGCTATGAAGATACGGTCGACGAGATCGTGGAGATCATCCGGCAGCTCGACTTCCCGTTTTCCCGCTGCAAATTGATCGTGGCAACGCATGCGGACGTCGATCACGTGCAAGGATTGGCCAAACTGAAGCGCATTCTGCGAGCCCCGGTCGCAGCGCATCCTGAGGCCGTCGAAGCGCTGACCATCGGCGATCGTCTGAGTACGTTTGCCGATATCCCCGCGCAGGGTGTGCACCTGGAAATGCCTGCGGTCGAAATCGATCAGCAGCTCAATGAGGGGGATGTGATTCGCGTGGGAGATCTGAGCGTAGAGGTCTGGTGGACACCGGGACACACGACGAGCCAGCTATCGTTTCGCCTGGGAGATCTCCTGTTGAGTGGCGACAATGTCTATCGGGATGGCTGTGTGGGGGCGATCGAGGCGCACCATGGCAGCGATCTGCCGCAGTTCATCGAGTCGCTTCAACGTATCCGTAACGCGGGTGTGCAGTGGCTTCTGCCGAGTCACGGGCCAGCTTTCCGGCACGATGTGCCGTTGCTTGATCGGACCATCGCCCGACTCGAACAATATCAGCACATGGCCGATTTCGGCACATGCGCCGTCGATTGGCCGCTGATCGATCAGTGGGAAAAGGAACTGGCCGAAGGGATGCCACCTCGGTAGGTGCGGCGCTGCCTGCAGATTCAGATGGCCCTCCGGATAGTTTGCCAGGCTTTCCTGCTTTGCGCGGCAGTGGTGTGGGGTGGTCGAGTCACGGCCGTTTCGTGCCCGTTGTGCCGGATCTACCGAATATTCTTTCAATGCGCCACCGGCCGTCTGCCGATGGGTTAACTAGATCCAACTGACTATATCGCGCCTGTGCGCGGTTTCACCCGACCAACGTCGATTCCAGGGGGGACCTCGATGATTCGTCGTACACTATTGATCCTGCTGTGCGCGGCTGCACTCTGCGCCAGCTTGTCGGCGGACAAGGCACAGGCCGATCAACGAGCCTATGGCCGAGTCTGGGGGAACGCTTACGGTGTCCAGGATTGGAACCGATTCTATCACTACCCCTACGTGTTCTATCCGCAGAACTTCTGGGGAAGTGAATACTACCGCAGCGCTGAAAGCCTCTATTACCGCTATCCGCCGGAAATGCGGATCCCGGTGTACAACAGGAACTGGCAGAACTACTACCCGCAGGATCGACGGTACCACTACGGACATCAGTTCATACTGGATGTCTTTTGAGCTCCTGTGGGAAGCTCCTGAGCGATCTGCGTATCCCGCACCCGCGACCGGTACCTGAAGAGGTCACGGGTGTGGTGAGACGTGCCGGGGCACTCGTGCAGAACTGACCGATACCGGTAGCGCGACCGCTGCGACATCGTTGCATACCGAGGACGGCCGAGCCACACGGTCCTTGGAATGTGGGGGCATCAACGAACGCGTTTCCTGAACGTGCCTGGCACGAGCAGGAAACGCGTTGCTGTTTTCTTGACTGCTCCACTCACCAGACCATCGCCGTGGCACTGCGGTAATAGGCTTCCACTCCCATCTCCAGCTGCTGCAAGGCGATCCACTCGTCGGCCGTGTGCGCTTGCGCAATCGAACCCGGTCCAAACACGACGGTGGGAATGCCCAACGGCGAAAAACAGGGGGCGTCCGTGCCGTACGGCACACCTACCAGCTCGGCCGCCGGCTCCAGCTGCCGAGCAATGGCCACCAGTTGCCTCGCCAGGTCCGTCGAACTCTGATCGGGCAACCCGCCGCTAATCAAGTATGGCGGCTCGTGTTGCACCGCATTCTGTACCTCCAAATCCAGATGGGCGTGCAGCCAGTCGATAACCGCCTGACGCGCTTGCTCTGGCTCCTCATGCGGCAGCACCCGGCGATCCAATTCGATCGTACAGCGGTCGGGTACAGCGTTAACGCAGATGCCACCCTGGATCGTGCCGACGTTGATGGTTGGGCAGCCGAGCAAGGGATCGGCCGGCTGATCACGCAGGCTCTCCGCATACTGTTGCAGCTGCCGTACCACGTGGGCCATGCGGTAAATCGCGTTCTCGCCGTGCTGTGGTGCCGAACTGTGAGCGGCGCGCCCGCGCGTGTGGCAACGCCACCGGACGACTCCTTTGTGCGCGACGACCACACGCAACGACGTCGGTTCGGCCACGATCAGTCCCTGAGGTCGACGCGTGATCAAAGGAGCGTTCCCTGCTGCCCAGGATCGAGCCAAATCGCGTGCTCCCGAAAAACCGCTCTCTTCATTGACGCTGCAGGCCAACACCACACTCGCTCGCCCCGGTAGCCGCTCTCGAACCAGCCTCGACAATGCGCTGAGCATGCAGGCCATTGCTCCTTTGACATCGCAGGCACCCCGCCCATACAGCCGTCCGTCCCGAATAACCGGTTCCCACGGATCGATGATCATCCCGTCAACCGGTACCGTATCCTGATGAACTTCCCACACGAGCAGTGGAAGAGCCACGTTCCCCCCAGATTCCCCTTCCCACAGCGCGACGATATTGTCACGCCCGGGAGCGGTCGACTGCCGATACCAGGGTAACCCTAATCGCTCAAAGCAATCCTGCAGGAAATCGGTCACGCGATGTTCCAGATAGGGAGGCCCCTCGACCTCGCGACCCATCGGATTCACGCTCGGCAAGCGAATCAGCTGCTGCAGCAGAGAAACGACGTTCCATGGTTCGCTCATCGCAGTTTCCACACGCTTTCTGGCCTTGGCCGTCAGATCCACGACTCGTTCCCTCGGAGCCTCCGTCGGTTGCGGGTCGACAGACGAAAGACCGCACACCGGGAGCCGCCTCAGAGGCCGTTTCACACTCTTGTACCGGGCGGCAGCGCCGGGGACCAGATGTGATGCAGATAGGTCTTTTGGGTGATGCAGGACCGTTCAGGCGGCCTCCGATGGGCCACGGTGGTGTGGAAACGCCTGTTTTTGGTGCGCGAGGCCTTGCAAGCCAATTTTTTTTAGTAAGAATGGAGAGCGAGTTTGGGGGTACCCCTGCTCGTTAGCCCTTCGTAGGTACCTGCCCCACCTACGGAGGGTTTTTTGCGTTCTTGGCAAGCTGGTCTGCTTCGTTCGGCTCATATCAAGGGGACGCGTTGGGGGCGCGGCGGGTGCCGGTGCCATGCGCCGGATTCTCTTCTGTGCTCGCGCATCCGGCGCCTGTGTGAGCTTTCTGTGATGACATGCGCAGGGTGGTGCCGTACGTCTGGCTGAGGCGACGTCGTAACCACCGTGGCAGACACCGCCTGGCGGATGGCCGGGGTAGTGATTCTTTGCTCAGTGCATGGTAGGAATGGACGTGTAGCGCGCTGGGACATGTGCCGGTTGTCGTGCTGCAACGTGTCGCGTCTCACGGCGACCTGGACATGGGTGCGAGAATCGTCAGGGGAGTGAGGGGCGGTCTTATGGCGAGAGGATGCTGACGGGACGGCGATTGTGAGGTGCAAGGATCGCGGTGCGCGGCGGCAGAAGGGGCGATGGTTGCGACCTGATAGGGAATGCTCAGCGATGGCGCGTGTCCGTTCGAAAGACAACGCCTTGAAGCGGTTGCTCGGCTCGGCGCCGGTGGCCGTGTATGCGCTCGACGAACAGCGTCGCATCATCTACTGCAACAAGGCCTGTGGGGAGCTGCTGGCGGTCGAACCTGACGAGTTGCTTGGTCAACAGTGTGACTATCGCTGTGTGCTTGTCGGCACATCGGCGTCGGATCTGGCTGCCCGCCTCTGTCCACCTCCGGACGTCATGACCGGCAGCTGTTTGCGGGTGGAGATGACGTTGCTGCGGGCGTCGGGAGAGCTGGTGGATTGTCACGTGCAATTTGCCACCTTGGGGAACGAGGCAGTGCCGAGTGCGGGCGTCCTGGCGACTGTTTATCCGCGAGCGGCAGGAGTCCGGCAGCAGAGTGATGATGCGCCGGAGTCAACTCAGTTGCATCAGAGGTTACTGAAGTTGCGTGAGTCGGTGTCAGCGGATCTTTGGATTGACGAGTTGATTGGCGAGAGTCCGGCGATCCAGCGGGTTCGTGCTCAGATCGAACTGGCGTCGCGAGGGGGGACCCGCGTGTTGGTGCATGGTCCCGGTGGCAGTGGGCGGGAGCACGTGGCGCGTCTGTTGCATCGGCAGGCGAGTCCTGATCCCTTCTCTCAGCTGGTACCACTCTGTTGTCCCTTGCTGGATGCGGAGCTGCTGCAATCGACGATTACGGCACTGGTGCGACACGCGGATGCTCATCGGGGGCGCGACGCCCGTGGCGAGGGGAGCGGATGGCGAGTTCCTACGCTGCTGCTGCTGGAAGTGGATCAGCTGGTGGAGGAAGCGCAAGTGGAGTTGTCCGGCTTTCTGTCCCTCCCCGACTTTGAGCTCAATTCGATTGCGACGGCCGAGCAGTCACTGGTGATGGCGGCCCGGCAGGATCGGTTTCATCCCGACCTGGCTCATGCGCTTAGCACGCTGACGATCCACATGCCGCCCTTGTCGCAGCGGCCGGAAGACATTCCACTTCTGTGCCAGTACTACGTTGAGCGGTTCAATGCTGAGGGTGGCAGGCAGTTGGCTGGATTCACGTCGGAGGCTTTGGACGAGCTGGCGGGATACGCCTGGCCGGAGAACATAGACGAGTTGGCCGAGTTGGTGGAAGCGGCCTGTCGGAGCTCTCACGGACCCGTTCTCGATGTGGGCGACCTGCCCGCTCCGATCCGCTGGGCTGCTGCTGCTGACGCTCATCCTCGTCGCGTTGACGAGCCGATCGATCTGGATCAGTTTCTCGCAGGGATTGAGCAGGAGTTGATGCGGCGGGCGATGCAGCGCAGCAAGGGAAACAAGACCAAAGCTGCTCGCCTGCTGGGAGTCAATCGTGCGCGGTTCTTACGGCGATGGGAGCAGTTCAAGGGCTAGACGGCGGGGTGCGGGCAACGTCGGCCCCTGCTGCGGTGCGCGATCAGCGTGGGACACTTGACGTGTGAGCGATCTCCCTCCCGGGGCGCTCGGTGTGAGTGGTTTCCGGTGCGACTCGGTGTCCTGGCCGGGGAAGGCATGCGTTGAGACGAACGTGCCCGTTGTCAATCGGGTATCAGCTCTCTAGTATGAGCGCATCGGAGACGTGCCGCCGTTGCTCCGGGGGAGTGTTACCGATCTGATGACACGGGTCGGAAGGCGCTGAGCCGAGGGGAGGAGCATCCGCGGTCAGCAGGAATCCGGATCGAGGGATCGTGGTGAGCCGAGGTGACATTGAAAGTACGACGCGCGTCGCGGCAAGGTAAGCATGTTATTGGTGAAGTTGATCGTGTGTGAGACAGGCAGCAGATGGGCGGTAGCTTTGCGCCGTCAGCTGCGTGCAGCCGACGATCCGCAGGTATACGAGACGCGCTATCTGGAGGACTGTTGGCAGCAAGCCGCGGCTGATGCGACCTGCCTCGTCGCACTCGAAGCGACTTTTTCGAATCTCGAATCGGTGGTCAGTTCGCTGCATCGGTTTCGGGAGCGTCTGCCCCACGTTCCGGTGCTCGTGCTGGCAGCACGCAGTCTGGCCGAGGGAGAATGGTTGTGGCGAGAGGCGGGAGCCGTCCATGTCGTCTTCTCCCCTCGCGCTTTGAGGCCGGTCATCTCTTTGATACGACGGCATCTGGCCCGGATGCTCGCTGAGCACCCACCCACACTCTCGGCCGCCTGGCAGCGACTGCCGTGGGGCGACTCGTGGAACGCGAGTGCCCTTCCGGTGCCGGACTGGCTGCAAGATGCTGCCAGATAGACCTCCTGATTTGAGCGGACACAAGCGATCGCACCCCATTACAGGCGTCCCGGCCGGGAGTCTTGGCTCGTGTGGATGAGCGGTGGGGCTGCCGGACAATCATTACTGACAAGCCTTGGGAGAAGCAGCGATGACCGATGGTCACGTAACGCCAGCCGAAATCGAAGCCGCCGTAGCTCAGGTGCTCGATCCCGAAACGGGACGCAGCCTGTTGAAGCTGGGGCAGATCCGCGATGTGATTGTGACGGGGAGCGACGTTTCGTTGACGCTCGCCTTGTCCACTCATTCCGCTCCGTTGGGACATGACACCCAAACAGCCGTAGAGGAAGCCATACGTTCCGCACTGCCGCAAGTCGCCGGTGTGCAGGTCGCTCGTGCGATTCACCACCGGCCTCCACAACGGCTGGGCGAAGTAGGGCTTTCCGCCAAGACGGTCATTGCCGTCGGTTCAGGCAAAGGGGGTGTGGGAAAGAGCACATTGGCGGCAAGTCTGGCTCTGGGCCTGAAACGCGCGGGATGTGTCGTGGGATTGCTGGATGCGGATGTGTACGGGCCCAGTCTGCCACACCTGCTGGGTATCAGTGGACGACCGGAAATCGTTCACAACAAGATTCAACCCATCCTGATGGACGGTATGCCGGTCATGTCGATGGGCTTTCTGGTCCCCCGGGAAGAAGCGGTCGTATGGCGTGGCCCGATGCTGCACGGCGCTATTACCCAGTTTCTCAGAGATACTCAGTGGGGTGACCTGGACTACTTGATCATTGATATGCCACCCGGAACCGGCGATATCGCGCTCACTCTGTCCCAGCTCTTACCGTTGACAGGCGCCGTCGTCGTATGCACGCCTCAGGATGTGGCGTTGCTGGATGCCGTCAAAGCGATCGCCATGTTCCGCAAAGTCAACATCCCCGTGTTGGGAATGGTTGAGAACATGAGCGGATTTGTCTGCCCAGATTGCCAGAAGCGATACGACATCTTTGGCCGTGGCGGAGCGCAGAAGGAGGCTGAGCAACTGGGAGTGCCCTTCCTGGGTGAAGTTCCAATCCACATTCAGATCCGCGTGCGCGGTGACGAAGGTAACTCCCTGGCGAACTTCGACGACGATGTGGTCGCACCCTATCTGCAACAAATCTGTTATCGATTGGCCCAAGGTCTTGCCGAAACGGCGGCACAGGAGCCGCCCACACCTTCATTGCCCGTGTTGGGATAGTCGGCAAGATGACAAGTCCACACGAGATCGTCTGTGTGCCGACGCCGTGAGCGCCGGCATAGTGCACGGCTGAGGGAGCGCGCTGGTTTCGGATGCTCCCGCGGTGATCGGTGTTGGTCGTCAGACCGGTGCGCTCTGCACGATGCCTGAGCGTGGATGCCTGAGTGTGGATGCCTGAGTGCTGTACTCTCCACGGGCGTGGAGTACTTGGCAAAGCGCGTCATGGCCGATCGCGTCATGGCCTGCGGCAAGCGGTTGATCCACGTAGTCGTCGCGCGTTGTGCGTGTTGCCGTCAGCGTTGTGTCGGTGCAGTGACCGGGAGTGTGAGTTACTTCGCGGAAGGCAAACGGAGGAGGGCGAGGTTCGAATGGCCAGTACGCTTTCGACGGCGCGACAGGAGAGTGGGGAGGTGGTGGGAGCCCGGGTCGTTGGTCGAGGATTCGTTGGCTGAGGATTCGTTGGCCGAGGAAACAGGGGCCGGGGTGAGCGGTGCGGAGGAGCCGGGCGGCGGTTGGATCGGTTGACGCAAGCGTTAGAGCCGTCAGTACTTATGTGTCCTGACGGCTCTTTCTCGTTGGAGTCATTGGACCGACTGGCGCAGCGGCCAGGCGGCCTGTCGGCCACGCGATACGGATCGCGTGACCGAACTGAGAAGGCTTACTTCTTCTTGCGCTTGACGGCCTTCTTGGGGGCCTTCGCAGCCTTCTTGGCAGTCTTCTTCTTGGCAGTCTTCTTGACGGCCTTCTTGACGGCTGCCTTCTTCACGGTTTTCTTCTTGGCCACAGTACGTCCTCCGTTAAACAAAGATCTACGGCGAACTCCGTCTCGAGGCTTCCAGTTGCCTAAAGCCTGACGAGTCAGGTTCCACCTACAACTCGAAAACCACTTTCCAATCGATCGGCCTTCCGATCAACTGTTGTTCTGTGTGCATCGCAAGGTAATGTTGAGAACGCAACAGAAGCACAGTGGTTACCAGTCCTAACTTGATAGTTGTACGAATGATCGGATTTTATGCAACATGTTTTCCACTGAATTGCGGAAAATTCTTCTCGATTTGAACGCCTTCGTCAAGAGCACTTTCGCATGCCGCACACGTTCATTGCATGCTCTTCTTTGTTGACGAACAACAGCGCTGACAACAATTCGTTACTGCTCTGCAGATCGTCCGTGCAGTGTTGATCGTCGTTGACGGTCATGCATCGTTACGTTTGTTGAACGACTTCATGCGCGCACTTGGTACACGCGATCGATGGATGGTCTGCGCGCAGTGAACGATCTTTGAATGCCGTAATTCCCGGCGTTTTTCGCCCAAACGTCGTGGTGCGCACGATGTGATATTGTGAATCACTCACCACGCGTGATGACCTCGCCGACCACCCAGCGCGATCGATCGAGTTGGGTTGTGCGATCGTCGCGCTGCCGTTCATCACACAGCAGCTGACGATCGTTGGCAGAGTAAACGGAATAGCTCGCCGACCGCACAGCAACAACTGCGAGAACAGCGAACGAGAGTGCGAACGGGATGAAAAAAAATTTTTGCGGAAGTGGAAATTTTTTCGGTTCAGAACAGCGAGATGGTCGTTCCATCGGGCAGTTGAACGCTTGGTTGAACCCTGTGACGCTCTCTTGCGAACCACTTCCAATGCAGCGGGCGAGCGCGCTGAAGAGCAAGCCAACGTCGGAATGACACAGTGGCCAGCGGCAATGGTTGACCATGCGACCAACACATCGTGTACTTGCGCCAAGCAACGCGCCGTGAGGCGCGCGAAATATGAATCGGATCCCAGCGGTACCAGTTGGGTTCCGGTTGCACGATGTACGCGCCATAGCGCTGCGCGAACTGACCGAGCTGCGCGTCCAGTTCAGTGGCTCTGAGAAGCGCGGTGGCGGGTGTGATGCGCGAGCTGGGGAAAATTAGCGAAATTAGTAAACGGATTTTCCAGGGAGCGGTGGTCGCAACGCTGTCCAAAGGGAGTCGAGTCACGACCAGGCGAGCGACGTGCCCCGACAGCCGTTGGAGACATGTTTCCAGCCACTGCAGGATCACGGCGACGTCGTGACCGTAGATAATGTCATTGCCAATGTCGGTCAGTAGGGCGGCGGTGGGAAGTGGTGGGCGTCGCTGCAGCTCCTCCCACAGACCGCAATCGGTGATTCCTGGCAGCGTACGTCCCAGAACGGTACTCGAAGCGCCGTACGAGCGACCATGTCCAATGGCCGCCATGATCTCCAACGGGGTTCCCCACGCCATTCGGGCGGCTTCGACGGCGGTCGACAAGCCGATTGTCGCATTGCTCGCGCCCAGCAACACGACGCGACGCGCGGGGATTGCCGAGGGCCATGTCGGTGGCTGTGCACCAGGCGATGTGTCGGCTGCGGAGACCTCGGCTTCGCACGCATGTTCGTCTACCATCGGCGTCCTCCGAAGCCTCCGCCGCCCATCTGCTGCAGCATCATGTAGTTGGAAGCGGCCAGCGAGATGAACATCAGTGCCATGAAGGTGCTCTTGAGATAAAAACCGGCCGCGGCGGCAATCAGAACCGACGTGGCGATGGAGAGCCACAGGCTGCGCACGAAACCGTTCCACGGATCGACCCGTTCGAACAGTTGACGCGCGACCTGACCTCCGTCCAACGGGAAGACCGGCAGTAGATTGACCAAGCCCCACAAAATGTTCACGTAGAGCAGATGTTCGATCAGAATGAGCAGCGACTGACTGGTGTCGGCGGGGAGTACGGGGTAGTAGAAGTAGGGAAAGCTCCGCAGGTCGAAGGAAACCTTGCCTCCCAGGGCGACAATGCCCAGTACCGTCAGGACGGCCAGCAGGAATCCGGCGGCGGGTCCGGCCAGACTGATCATGATATTGTGAGTCGGCGTCAAACGCGAACGCCGTCCCACGGAATAAGGACCTGTGTCCGCGACCGCCAGACCGCCCAACAGATAGAGCACGATGTGCGACGAGAGACCGAATCTCCGCATCACCAGGGCGTGGCCCAGTTCGTGGATCAGAATCGAGACGAAGAGGACGCTCACCCAGGAGAGCAACACGATCGCCGCATCCGAACTGACGTTGCCCGCTCCATCATAGACTCCGTTGGCCCCCAGGATCAGGGCCGCCAGCCAGAACAGGGGATGTACACGCACCGGAAATCCCCCGCAGTGGAAATTCACGTCGTAATCGGTTCGTTGTGGTTCCAGAGAGAGCATGTTCCACTCCACTGTCTTGGGACGATCCACCTGGGGACGATCCACCGGAGCCCATACTGCTGGTAAGGCTGGCCGCTGGAATTCTAGCGGAATCCCGGCACCTGGTCAGCACAAGGCGCCTGGCTCGCCTGATTTTCAAGCGAGGTCGCTGTTGGCTATACTACGCCTTGACTGGTCGCCACCGGCTTCCCTTGCAGCGTATCCGAAAGGTTGATTGATATGGAATGGTTGGGCCCTTCCGACATCGTGGTCTTCGTCGTCTGCGTCGGGGCTGTCCTCTTCATCGGGCTCTGGAAAAGCAAAGGAGAAGAGACGGCCGGCGAACATGGAGCCCAGGACTATTTCCTGGCCGGACGGGGACTCACCTGGTGGCTGGTCGGCTTCTCCTTGATCGCTGCCAACATCTCGACCGAACAGTTTGTCGGCATGAGTGGGCAGGCCGCTGACTGGCTCGGTATGGCCATCGCGAGCTACGAATGGATGGCGGCTATCACCCTGGTGGTGGTGGCCTTCGTGTTCCTGCCGACGTTCCTGCGGAGCGGCATCTATACGATTCCCGAGTTCCTGGAATACCGATACAACGCCTTTGCCCGGCTGGTCATGGCGATCTGTACTCTCATCATTCTGGTGGGTGTTCCTACGGCGTCGGTGATCTACTCCGGAGCCAAGGTCATTACGGTCAACTTCCAGGGCGCTCGTCTGCTCGGTTTGGATTTCGGCCATATTGCCGTCGGCTGCTACATCATTGGCGTGATGGCTGCCATCTACGTGTTTGCTGGAGGTCTGAAAGCCTGCGCGTGGGCTGATCTGTTGCAGGGCTCAGCGCTGATCATCGGGGGGATCGTGATCGCCTACTTCGCCCTGCAGTACCTGGCCAAGGCAGATCCTGAGGACCTGATCAAGACGGCGCGCAACCAGGAAGTGACGGTCGAACGTCTGGAACAGTCGGGAGCGGTCGAGCGGTTCTGGGAACTGAACAAGGGTCCCGCTCCCGCAGGTAAGACACACATGGTGCGCCCGCTCAGTGATGCGCGCATTCCCTGGACGGCTCTGATCATCGGGCTCTGGATTCCCAACTTCTTCTACTGGGGACTCAATCAGTACATCACGCAGCGCACTCTCGGCTCCAAGTCGCTCGCGGAAGGGCAGAAGGGAGTCGTCTTTGCAGCCTTCCTCAAGCTGATCATTCCCTTCATCGTGGTGGTCCCAGGGATCCTGGCATTTAATCTGTTCAGTGACAGTCTCAAGAGCGATGCCGTGAATCGCAACGCACAGATTCTGGCCGAACGGTCGCCGGCGCTCTATCGGCAGCTTTCATCGAGCATGAAGCCGGATCCGAATCACAAGTTGAACAGGACGGCGGTCGAGGCCATCGATCGGCTGCTTGGCCAAACGGCGGCAGCTGACGCCGCAGCACCGCTGTATCACTTCTCCGAGACGTTCGCCAACATCCATCCCCAAGACGCGGCGGCGATCGTACGCTACGACCTGCAACAGATCGAGGGCAAGCTGAAGGCGGTGCCGACGCTGCAAGAGAATCCCGCACCGGCGGAACTGGCCAAAGTCAGCGCCGACGTGACGGCACTGGCCAAGCAGGAACTGGGCAAAGGCGTGGCTGTGGAAGAACTCGTGGCGCTCGACTATGACGGCGCGTTTCCGACTCTGATTCGCGAACTGTTACCGGTCGGCAAGTACATCAAAGGGTTCGTGCTCTTCGCCATCTTCGGCGCGGTGATCAGTTCGCTTGCCTCCATGCTCAATTCCGCCTCCACCATCGCCACCATGGATATCTACGCCAAGATCCATCGCCATGCCAGTCAGTACACGCTGGTGACCGTGGGCCGCATCTTTGTCGTGATTTTCGTGCTGATCGCCATGGGCATTGCCCCCTTTCTGGGACATCCGCGGTTTGGAGGCATTTTCAACTTCATTCAAGAGTTTCAGGGCTTCATCTCGCCCGGCATCCTCGCCATCTTCCTGTTCGGCTTGCTGGTCCACCGCGCACCGCGTGTGGTCGGTGCCGTCGGCCTGATCATCAACCCGATCCTCTACGGTCTGCTCAAATGGTGGCTCACCCCACAGCTCTCCTTCCTGGACCGGATGGCCATCTGCTTCTTCGCCATCATGGTGGTCCTGGCCGTCATCACGTGGCTCAGGCCTCTGGACAAACCGATTCAATTGCCGGTGAACAAACAGATGAATATGGAGTCCTCGGTGGCGGCGAAGGTCTGCGGCGTCGTCGTCGTGCTCCTCACCCTGGCTCTCTATGTGATCTTCTGGTAGGCGTCGTAATCGCCGAAAGTCGGCGCGGAGTGTTTTTGCGTCGTCAGAACACGGTTCTCCGCGGCCGCCAGAAAGCAGCCGCTCACCAGACTGTTTCGATCAGCGACCGGACGAACTTCGCTCGGCTTTCGATACCGACTTCGATGCGGTCGGTTTCTTGGCCGGCTTGCTCCCCGTTTCGTCCGTCGGCGAATCTTCATCCGACGACTTCGACGACTTCTCGGATCGATCTCCCGCGTCGGCCGGTATGAATTTGAGCGACACGCTGTTGATACAGTACCGTTGACCAGTCGGAGTGCCAGGGGCATCATTGAAGATATGTCCCAGGTGCGAGTCGCAGCGCGCGCAGGTGACTTCCGTACGCACCATCCCCATCGAGAAATCAGGGCTCAGTATGACGCGATCACCTGCCATCGAAGCGTAGAAGGCGGGCCAGCCGCAGCCCGAATTGAATTTGGTCTGGGAGGAAAACAGTTGCTGGCCGCAAGCGGCACACGCGTATGTGCCCGGTTCGAAAAAGTGATCGTACTTGTTGCGAAACGGCTTCTCCGTTCCCTTCTTGCGCAATACCCGAAACTCCTCACGCGTGAGCAGCTTGCGCCACTCCGCCTCGGTACGTTCGATCTTCTCAGAAGCTTCCCCGTCGGACAGGAGCTCTGACTTCGCCTCTGGCTTCGCCCTGTCGGCTTCCTCCGACTTGGTCGTCTTCGCTGAGCGATCCTGCGCCCTCACGAATCCAGTGCCTCCCATACCCACCAGAGCGCCAACTGCCACGGCGGTAACAGCCACCGTCCAAGTCGTCTTTGTCCAGATCGTCGTTTTCATGCCGCACCATCCCCCCCACCAAATCCGCCTCAGCTTCAGGCCACCTGTCCAGTAATTGGTAGTGATTCGTCGTTCAGTGACAACACCCATTCGGAGGGGTGTGCTTGTGCGCGCTTCCCTTTCAGCCTCACATCGAGCAGTGATGCGGCGGAGGAAGCGCCTGATGCGTGGCCCGAGCGGTTGCGGACTGAAGTCCGCGCGACGGTCGCGGATTGAAGTGCGCGCTACGACGCCTGATGCTTCACCGGATCGTGGGGGAGTGGCCCCAACGGCAGGATCCCGCCGCTTGCTGGAAGAGCATGCCAGTCAGTAGTCTGCATGTTCTGGAGGTTCTGGCCCTGTTCGCGGCCGCAGAATCCCTCGTGTCTCTCCCGGTGGTCTGCTGGTCGATCGTTCCGAGCTGTCTAGCGCGCGGTTCGAAGAAAGTTCTGTGAAACGGGCGACGGGAGCAGGTAGCAACTCAGTCCACGGTCAGACGATGCACCGGGGGCCTGGGTGGCCGATTGATATGAGCAGCGATCGAATACAGTAAAGGAGGGATCAGAGAACGTGCAATTTCGTGACGAGTCAGATCGTTCGACAGGGCTGCGCTTCTTCATTGCTGGCATCATGCAAGGTTCCCATTTAGGCGAAGTGTTGCACCACCAGGGGTACCGCGACCGTTTGCAGCAGTTGTTGGCGGACCATTTTCCTCTGGCGGAGATCTACGACCCTCTGGCCGAGCATCGTGACTCGCTCCATTATGATGCACGGCGGGGGAGGGAAGTGTTTCTGCGGCACAACGGTCTGTGCAGCGAAGTCGACGTGGTGGTCGCGTTCGTTCCCGAGGCCTCCATGGGCACGGCGATCGAGATGTGGGAGGCATACCGGCATGGCCGCATTGTCTTGACGGTAAGTCCTCTGGTTCACAATTGGGTTGTTCGGTTCTGCAGTCACGAGGTCTTTCCAGATCTGGATGCTCTGGCCCTGTCATTGGGCGAAGGCGATTTGAAGCAGCGGATACTCCAGTGGCGCCGCGGATCGTAGAACCAGGTCACTGGACAGTGGTCCCAAAACAGTGGTCCCAAACGCGAAGAAACGACGGTGGGGGGATCGAGTCGATTCAGAGGACGATGTGCGATGAGCGGGAATCCCATTTTGAATACCAGCGAGCTGGATTTGCAGGCGTGGCTTCACCAGCAAGGGCAGCCTGCCTATCGTGCGAGGCAGATTCGACAGTGGGTGTTTCAGGGACGCGCTGCCGACTGGGACGCCATGAGCAGTCTTCCCAAGCCATTGCGAGCGACGCTGTCGCACTCGTTCGATTTGTGGACGACTTGCGTTGTGGCCCATCGCCAAGCGGAGGATGGCACGCAGAAACTGTTGTTACAGCTGCATGATGGGGGACGCATCGAATGTGTGTTGCTGCCCGATGCCCGACGCCGCTCAATCTGTATCAGCACGCAGGTTGGTTGCGCCATGGGGTGCGTGTTCTGTGCCAGCGGGCTGTCGGGAGTTGATCGCAATCTGACCACCGGCGAGATTGTGGAGCAAGTACTTCAGTTGCAGCGACTGCTGGGGGTCGAAGAGCGATTGAGTCACCTGGTGGTGATGGGGATGGGAGAACCGCTGGCGAATCTCGATCAGCTGCTTCCGGCGCTCGATCAGATGGCGAGTCCCGATACGCTGGGGATCAGCGTGCGAAGGATCACCATTTCCACGGTGGGGATTCCAGCCGCGATTCGTCGCTTGGCTCGGCATGAGCACCATTATCATCTGGCGGTGTCGCTGCATGCTCCCAATGATGCGCTGCGCGACCAATTGGTGCCGGTGAACCGGAAGATCGGTTTGCAGCAGGTCCTGCGTGCCGCCGACGAGTATTTCGAGGCGTCGGGGCGGCGGTTGACCTATGAATATGTGTTGCTGTCGGATGTGAATGACCGGGACGAGCACGCTCGGCAGCTTGTCCAGCTACTGCGGGGGCGTGCCGCGCTGCTGAATGTCATTCCGTACAACCCGGTCGCCGGGCTACCGTATCGCACGCCCACGGCCGGAGCGATCCAGCGTTTCCGCGATCAGCTGCTGGCCGGCGGACTGAACGTCCAATTCCGGCACAAGAAAGGGGACTCGATTGAGGCTGCCTGCGGGCAACTGCGGCGGGTGATTGAGGGAACGGCGCAGTCACCTGCCCCGTCCATGCAGGGGGACTCCGGCGGTCAGGCCGAATGACTGGAACGCTGGGACTTGGCAGGGCACTGAGGTGGCGTGGAGCTGCGTTCGTTCGACTGGAGAGCCGCGGATTGCTGACACAACGGCTTGGTAGCACAGCCGCGGTGGGTAACGAGCTTGGTTCCTGGCGGCCCCGGCGGAGTTGGCAAAGAGTCGGAGTAGGGGGCAGATCGTGGCGTGTGTGGTCGAAAATGGTTCGGCGACGGTCCGTTCCCGCAGGTTGGGGGTTGAATTAGAGTGCCTGAGACGGGCAGAGTGCCTGGGATGGATGACGAGTGGTGGCTTCAGCCCAGCAGGCCAATCATTTTGGTCATGGCCGTCGAGGGGAGGGAGATTGCGAACCGGTGGTGGGGTGGCGATTGGTGGGGTGCGATCTGGTCGTACGTGCTATTGCTCCTTGATGGGCGATGGAAGTGGTATCCGGGGCAGGTGGCATCATGCGGCAGAGGCGCGGCCATCGCGCAGGCAGGTCGTGGCGACAGCCGTAGAACAAAGTGCGGGAGAGGCGTAAACTGAAGAGGAAGCATGAGTGACTGCCTTCTTGACGCGGCTCGAGCGCTGACGGGGTTTCCCCTGATGCCGCCATGGAGCGAGTTGGTGACGGGGCACGAGGCGAAGCAACCCGGGCGAGGATCCACCATTGGCCCTGAGTGAGAATACGACGCCCAACTATGAGCTGCGCGATCCGGACGTGCGGCTGATGTTGCAGGTGCGCGAGAATAATGCTGCCGCTTTCGAGGAGTTGGTGCTGCGCTATCAGGGCCGACTAATCACCGTGTTGGAACAGTTGGTGCAGAAACGGGATGTGGCGGAGGATCTGGCGCAGGAGGTCTTCTTGCGGGTCTTCCGAGCTCGTAAGAGCTACGAACCAGGTGCGAAGTTCTCCACGTGGCTGTTCACCATTGCCAACAACGTGGCGAGTAACGCCCTGCGGACCCTGGCCCGCCGGCGCGAGGTGAATTTGACGCCGGGCGGCCAGCAGACCACGTCAGCCAATCCACTCGATCAAATGGCGTTGGAGGCCAGCGGCTTGATGCCGACTCGTCAACTGGACCGTAGCGAACGTGCCGACGTGGTGCGGCAGGCCATCCAGTTGTTGAGTGAACGGCAACGGATGGCGCTGCTGTTGTCCAAATTTGAGGGGATGAGCTACGCGGAGATTGGCGAGGCGATGGAACTGTCTCCGCAAGCCGTCAAGTCGTTGCTGTCGCGAGCGCGGTCCAATTTGCGCGCGGCACTGGAACCTTACATGAAGGAAGGCGTGCTCAAGGGCACCCATCGCGAAGAGGCGTGATAATCGGCGCAGCTGCCGGTGATGTGCCGGCTGCTGAGTTTTTCAGACATGTCGGGCTCGGGAAGAACAGCTTCCCGGGCCTGCGAGGGCCACTGGTCGCTGTCATGAGTGAAACCAGCTCCTACCACGCAGAAGACGGATTGTACGAACAGCTCGTCGCGTACCTCGACGGGGAACTGGACGCGGAAGGTTCGCGGCAGATCGAGCGTCGGCTCGCCGAAGATGCCGACTTTCGCCGCGAGCTGCAGCATCTGCAGCGGACCTGGGATATGCTCGACGAGCTTCCCAAGGCCGATGTTCAGGAGAGCTTCACCCAGACAACCGTGGAGTTGGTGGTGCAGTCGGCCGCACACGAACTGCAGGAGAACCAGCAGCACGAGCGGCGCACTCAGCGTTTCACCTGGGCGATCGGGGGCAGCGGCGTAGTGGCTGCCGTCGTCGCCAGTTTCTGGCTGCTCTCCAGCTATCTGGCTCATCCGAACGAGCAGTTGCTGCGCGACATGCCGGTAATCGAGAATTTTGAGTTATTGCGCGTGGCGGACAGCATGGAATTCGTCTACCAGTTGGATGAGACGGGGTTGTTTGACGAGGAGGTGGACGATGCGCTGTAGTCTGCTGATCCACGTCGTCTGCGTCGTCTGGCCCATCGTGGACGTCGCAGGACTTCCTGCACGGGCCGATGAGGAAACGCTGGCTCAGCGCCGCGAGCGATTGGAACAGATGTCGGATCTGGAGAAGACGCGGCTGCTGCAGAAGAAGAGCCGCTTCGATGCTCTGCCCCCGCAGGATCGGGAGCGGTTGCGCACGATCTATGAGGAGATCTCCGGCGATCCGCGCTGCGACCACCTGCGCGGTGTCTTGGAACGCTATAGCGAATGGCTCAAGACGCTCACTCCCGTCGAACGCGCCGAACTGGCGAAGTTGCCTCCCGACGAGCGCCTGGCTCATATCCGCCAACTGGTCAGCGCCCAGAATGCCAAGCGGTTTCACATGATGTCGGGCGGGTTCCTGGAGGCCAAAGACCTGGGAGCGATCCGCCAATGGCTCGATGAATTCGTGCTGGCTCATGCCGCGGAGATCCAAGCTGCCATTCCCGACGATCCCAACGATCGACGATTGGAGAAGCTGCGAAAGCTCAAGAAGGAGTTTGATCCTGCGGAGGATCTCCCCATGCTGCGTGGCTTCTACCTGATGTCCGACCCGTCGCGGCTGCCGCGGCCAGCCGCCGAAGATGAAGAACGACTGCGGAGCATGGTGTCCGCGGAAGCACGCGAGGTGCTGGACAAGGCGGGCGGCGATGGCGCTCGCTCTCAAATCATCCACCGATGGATGTGGGCAGCCGATGGCAGCGGCCGAATCTGGCCGATCCGGCAAGCGGATCTCGACCGCTTTGTGAAAGAGGAGTTGGCGGAAAGCGAGCGGGTCTATCTGGAGAGCCTGCCACGCGATCGCATGTACCGCGAACTGCGTTGGAAGTACATCGAGGCGAAATCGAAGAGTGGCTGGGGCAGACCGGGGATGCGGATGGGACCGGGTGGTCGCCGCGGACCGGGAGGACCTGGTGGTCCAGACGGGCCCAGTGGGTTCAGGAAATTTGATCCCAAGGGACCTCGGAATGTTGGACCGGATGTCGGTGGAGACGCTCCGCCTGGGGACGGCGACGGTTCGACTTCTCCTACTGGACCGCCGCCTGAGGCGGGGGAGGACGCGCCGGGACATCCTCGCGCGCCCTGGCCGTATTGAGAGTTGATGGGCGGCAAAGAGAACGCTTCTTTCCGCTGCCGCGTGCTCCATCCACTCTGCGACGGCGCTGGCCCTGGTTCCTTCTTGACTACAACAGGCTTTCCAGCAAGAGACGCATCTTGCGCAATTCACCCATGTGATCGACGTCGGGCAACTCTGCCAGGTGGACGCTCAACGATCGGTCGTAACCGACGGTGCGCAGCTGATTGATAAGTCGGCCATATTCGATCTCGCCCTGGCCGATCTGTACTTGGAGCTGTTTCTTGGTGGAATCGCGCAGGTGAACGTGGTAGACGTACTTGATCAGTTTATCGTAGCCCCGGCGAGCATGAGGGCCACAGATGTAGTGGGTCGGGTCGAGCGTCAAGCCCAGTCCTTTGACATTGTCGCACAGCACGACCGCTGTATCGGGATCCTCGGTCAGGCAACCAAGCGTGGTCTTCATGCCGACGCGAGCGCCTTCGAAAGCTGCGAGATCGACCAGTCGCCTCAGACGTTCCACTTCCTCGTTAAACGGTGTTCCCAGTTCACTGGAGGGGACGATCAAGGTCACGACCTTGGTGGCCTTGGCCAGCCGGCAGATGGCACGAAACTGGCGGTAGTATTCCTCACCTGGAGCCTCAATCCGGACGCTATAGGCGACCACATTCAAGCGGTGCGTATCGGTGCAGAGGGCAATTGCCTTGTCGAAGTGGGTGGCGACTTCCGACGGACGCAGTTGAGGGGCATCCTCGTGAATGGCAATCTCGACACTCGAGTACTCGAGATCGACGAGCCGGCCAATCGCCTCGTAAATGGGTAAACTGTTAAAACACTCGGTCGATGCTGCGACTAACACGGCCTCACTCCTCCTTGGAGCAGCACTCTCGATGGAGTCTATTCGATTGGGCTCTATTCGATTGGGCGAACATAGCTTAGCCGGATGACGTCCTCTTAGGCAACACCACCGCCACAGCTGGTTCGCCAGTTGTACGCGTGATCGGGGGCACGTCGCCGTGCTCCGGACAGGCGGGTGACCAGGCGGCACGGATGCGGGCCCCCTCGGGGGAATGTGGTGAGCGGTGGTGATTCGGTACTGCTGGGCGCGACGGCGACCGAGGGTGGCGAGCTGGCTATAATGTCACCTTGGCACGCGAAGATCGACGGTGGAGAGGTAGAAAACGAGGAGCCAATAAGACGATGAATACGCCTGAGAATCCTTCACCTGCGACGCCTGCAAGTGTGGCTCGCGGGGAATCCGCTGCGGAAACGGCCTTACGCGACGCTGCTTCGAGCGGTGCGCCGCTGCACATCGTGCTGCATGCAGCCCCCAGACCGAGGCGTCGCATACTGGTCTGGATCGGCTGGCTGGGATTCTGCATCTGCTTGGGCATGTTGATATGGGATTGGTCGGCGCGCAGCGATTACTACCAGCGGTCGCAAGGAATCAACGAGCGTTACTTTGCCGGCGACCGAAACGGCACTGATAAGGTGGCGATTATTGCGCTGCGCGGGGTGATCATGGAGGGGAGTGGTTTTACCAAGCGGCAGATCGATCGGGTGCGGGAAGACCCGCGCGTGAAGGCCGTTGTGCTGCGTGTGGAGTCACCCGGGGGGACCGTCACCGGTTCCGATTACATCTATCATCATCTCCAGCGACTGCGCGACGAGCGACAGCTCCCGCTGGTTGTCAGCATGGGGAGCATTGCGGCCAGTGGAGGTTACTACGCGTCGATGGCGGTCGGCGACCAGCGGGACTCGATTTTTGCCGAGCCTACCTCGACCACCGGCTCGATCGGGGTCATCGTACCGCATTACGATGTCAGCGGCCTCTTAACCAAGTGGGACGTGCAGGATGATTCTGTGGCGAGCCACCCGCGTAAACAGCTGCTGAGCATGACGCGTCCCATGTCGGCGGACGATCGCCAGATCATTCAGCAGTATGTGGATGACTCCTTTCTCCGCTTCAAGTCCATCGTCAAAGCGGGGCGTCCGCGGCTGCGCGAGGCTAATACGGGAGACGGATTGGTCGATCCGGCGACCGGTCGGGATCTGGCGACCGGTGAGATTTTTCCCGCGCCGCGGGCGCTGGAGTATGGTCTGATCGATCGCATCGGCTTCCTCGAGGATGCCATCGCGCGGGCGGCAGAACTGGCCGGGCTCGAGGTGGACCATGTGCGGGTGGTGGAGTACCAGCGCCCCGCGTCACTTTCGAGCCTCCTGGGAATGGCCGAAGCGAGGCAGCCGTCGCCACACATCCGGGAGACTGGCCTGTCGCCGGGCGGGACATCCGGTAGCGCTGCGATCGATGCCCTGCTGGAACTGAGCGCACCGCGGGCATATTACCTGTTTACCGCGCTGCCGCCGCTGGTCGCCACGTCCCCGGAATGAACCCCAGCTATCGACTGGGGCGGGGCAGCGCCACACGAAGCGGCAGCTGCCCCCGGCCCCGATGCGCTGTGGTGGAGCGGCCGCACCAGGCTAGGGATGGCTCGGTTCCTGATCGGGAACCGTTTCGTCGTGGGACTGCTCTTGCACCTTCTCTTCCACCTTCTCGCCGGTGGAAGCATCCGGTTCGCGCTGGCCGCGCAGCTGCTCGAGCTGTTCCCGCAGCAATTTCAACTCCTGTTCGATCTTTTCGACGGCTTCTTCCGAAATCTCCGACTTGGCCTTGTCGATCTGACGCTCCGACCGCTTCAATTTGTCGCGCAGCTTGTTACGCGGCTCCAGTTGCATGTCGGGTACAAACTCGAATAACCGGGGCACTTCGCCGGGCGAGATGAGCAGATGCTGTTTGATCATGGGGGGCAGGGTGAGCGGTTTGCCAAAGGAACCGGACCAGCTGAATTGCCCGTTGCCCACGGAGAACTGCCTGTTGCGACCGAGCATCCGCTGCACATGAGGTCGAATGTCCTCGGGAAGCTTGTCCAGGGAGTCGGCATCCACGTCCCACTGCTGGTCCCCACGCTTGACGACGACCTTGGCCGTTTCCGATCCCTTCTTCGTGATCGTTACTTCCAGGTCCTTGGGAACATCCGGTGCCTCTTCCGGCAGAACCATACCGGGCATGAGGAACAGCATGCGGACCTGGTCCTGCTCCGAGGCCCCCTTCTCGGAACCGTTATCGGCGGCAGCGTCTTCGCCCTCTTTCGGGGAGAGCTTGGGAACGAGAGCGAGGTCGCGCAGCGACTCCTTGAGCATCTTCAATTCGTCGACTGCCTCAGTGTCCAGTTCCACGCGAGCCACGGAGAACTTCTTGGGTCGTTCGGCCGGAGTGACTTGAATCTGTTGGCGCTGAGCTTTGCGCACGATCGTCAAGGAGAGGGGATTCGTTTGAGCCTCTTCGGTGGCCTTGACGAGCGTTTGGATTTCACCCAAAGGCTGATCACCGACTTGGATCAGGATGTCCTTCGCCTGCAGCCCCGCTTTCCCGGCCGGGCTGTCGGGAACCACCTGGTCGACAACCAGCCCCTGTTCCAGATCCAGCTGTGCCTTCACCAGTTCGTCCTCCAGTGGCGTACACATCACACCGATCCAGTACTTGCCTGGCTTGACCTCATCAAGTCCGACGATCACCTCCAACGGCTGATCGGAGTCCGCGGTCGTTTCGTCTCCTTCAGCCTCAACGACCACCGTCACTGTGCTCTGCTCTTCACTCTTGGCCGCTTCGGTTTCATCAGCCAGGACTGCCAGGCGTGGGACAATCAGGCCGTTGCAGAGCAACAGCGCGGCGGTCAAAACCGCTCGGTGACAAATTGTTGGCATGGTTGAATTCCTTTCGTGTTGGGATGTTGACCCTCTGCCACAATCGGAAGGACGTTGTGGCCGTGGATTCAGAATCAATGACACACTGTGAGCGATGCGGCGGAACTCCGCCCCCCAGGCTCCACACGTAATCGAGCTGGCAAACCGCGCTCAATACGCCGTGCCGCTGACCGGCAATATTTCCACTTCCTGAACTGGAAAGACAACCTGCCGCCCGTCGTCCAGCTTCACCGGCATGTAACTCTGATGGCTCCGCACCTCGTGCCGTTTCAAGTTCCGCACAAACTCGGGCGGCAATGGCTGCGTGGGATACATTAACTGCTGGGCCACCTGCTGATTCCAGTTGTAAACGGGGAGACTGTGGCGCTGACCCGCGTGATCGACAAACGAGACGTTACCCGCCAGGAGATCGTCCGACGGGGTCGGCTCGCCGACGGCCGACGGCAACACCATGGGATCCTCGGGACGCGCGCCCATCCGGGCCAGAGCGTGATCCGGTAACTGCGAGGACTCCGATGGATCCAAGTTGACTGTTGGCCCGAGGGGGCTTTCGCCTCGGGGCCACCCGATGCCGATGCCCAGCGCGAGCAGAACGACGGCGCACAACGCCAGGGCCGCTGGCCAGTCGAAATGTCGGCGATCTGCAGGGGATTCCTCCCTGGCCGCGAGATACACGGGTTGCACAGCCTCGGGCGTCGTGGCATCCAGTTGCCCGGCGATGGCAGCACGCCGCCAGCATTGGGCTTCCAGAAACGCTAACGCACATCGCCGCCACCCGTCCGGCGTCCGCTCCAGCTGAGCCAGCAGCGCTCGCTCCTGGTGGTCGCTCAGCTCACCATCCACCAGGCGATCGAATACGCGCGGATCGTTCAGATCAAAGGGGGTGGGTTCCAACATCATCCAACCTCGGCAAACTCAACAGCCATCAACTGGCAGCGCAGACGCTGACGAGCGCGATGCAACCGCGTCTCGACAGCACTGTGACTGACTCCCAGATGATCAGCGATCTGATGATAACTCCAACCTTCACTGTATTTGAGCAAGAGGATCTCCGAATCACGGGGGGGCAACTGCTTCAGGGCAGTGCGCACCAGTTGACATCGCTCATGGCGCAGCAGCCAGTCGAGCGGCGTGTGCGACTGCACCGCCGCGTCGCCGGGC
>JBGSHS010000167.1:0-29766 GCA_041752115.1 Pirellulaceae bacterium
GGTCGCGACTTTCCGGGGCGTCACTCCGGCAGTTGGCCAAACAGGTGGCACCCTGGTTGCAGACCCCGGTAGGCATCACCGCGGTGGCGGCTGGTTTCCTGACCGTGGTATTGCTGGGTGTTGTGATTCGGATCCAGACGAACTACGGCACCGTGAAGATCACGATCCCCGCCGGGATCACCAACGTGACAGTGAAGTTGGACGGGGAGACGATTTCGATTGAAGTACTCGACAGTCTCCTACGGCTGCGCCCTGGACCACATGAGTTAATTGTGACCGGCAAGAACTACAGAACCAACTGTACGTCGTTCGAGGTCCGCCGCGGGAACAACCCAGCCGTTACCGTGACCTTGGTTCCATCGGATCCTGAAACGCCCGCCGTGCCAGGGCCGATCGTGAAAGCGTCTGAAACGCCAGCACCGCCGCCCGCGGAGAGTTCAGAGGCAGCCGATCCTAAACCAGACGTGGCACTCTCGGCCAAGCCCTCGCCCGGATCTCAGCCTAAGGAAGGTACGTACCAGGAACTCGATACTCAAACCCAGTCTGCCGACGCGACACGCTGGTTGGGATACACAATTCGGAAACGGCCTCAGTCAATTGAGGAGTTTGCGCCTTATACCAACGTTGTGTTCGATCGGGGCTGGCCACAATACGGAGACGCCGCTATCACGGCCGCGCGCAGTCATGGACTCCATGTGGTCCTTTCTTTCCACAGCAATGATCGTCAGGGGGTCGAAGAGAAGCTATTTCCACTTGCCGAGCGGAATCAGGACGTCGTCAAGGCTATTTGCTGGACAAGTCCCTATTATCACTACTTCACGCCATCTGATCTGTCTTCCTTCGCGCGTCAAATGAAAAACCGCTTACCTAACGTGCAGTTCTGGTGTGCATTTGTCGAGTCCCCGCGTGGAAAGAAACAAACGCTGCCTGTGCCTGATGAGGTGGATGCCCTGATAATTGATGTCTACGGTGTTCATAATGCGGAAGAGCTTCAGAAGAAGAAGGATTTCCTTACGGACTGGATCGAGAAAGCTGGTGGGCGACCGACGCTTATGCGTTGGACCGGAGTCGACCCATCAGGGCGGGACCCCAAGGGAATCGTTCAAAGAACTGACCTTGCGGCGGTGCGAGCCTGCCGCCAGATGGCGGAGGAGTTGCACTTGGCTGGCCTCGTGTTCGATAGCTATGGTGGAGACGATGTCTTGCTCGGCCTAAATGCCAGCCCTTCCCTTGTTGCAGAGATCCGTCAGACCGCGATCAGTTGGCAGATCGCTCCCCGTCCTCCGGAGTCGGAAGTGAATGACGACCCAGTTCAACGGCCTGCTGCGGCGCAATCGCTCGATCCTGGAAAGGCGGCACCATCTGTGTCGGCCTCAAAGCCCCCACGCTGGCTTGGGTATTTCGAACTAGGACCGGGAATCGCATTTACCGAGAAGATCGGCGACGTTGCCGACCATACAAACCTGCTGGTCGTAGAATCAGATGCAATCGACCAGAAGGCTGTTGAGGCGGCTCGTCGGCAGAGCCTCAAGTTATTGCTGAATGTAAGAGGGCGAGATACCATGGATCAGTTTATTGCGAGCGGTATCTCACTAGCTAATCAGCATCCAGACGTCATTGTCGGTGTTCTCTCCTTTGTGCCAACACATTATGAGATTACGTCTTCCGAACTGGCTGAATTCGCGCGAAATGTCAAACGATCCGCCCCTCGTTTGGAATTCTGGGTTGACTTGGCAGAGATGTGGCCAGTCAACCTCGGGTTTTCACTTCCTGAGGAAGTCGATGCCTTAGTAATGGAGGTTCGTGCCTGCTCGAACGTTGACGAAACCGAGCGGAGAATCAGGGACGTTTGGCCTTTATGGGTTGCCAAAGCGGGCAAACGGCCCCTCGTGCTTCATTGGAATGCCTGGGAAGAGACTGGACCTGGAATCGTTCCCCGGTGCGAACGGGGTACCATTCGGGCGGCGTGCATCGCGGCGGAGAAGCTTAACTTACGTGGAGTGCTCTTTTCATGCTTTGGAGACTTCACGTGGAAAGGAACTACGTATGTTGGCCTCTCCAGTCGCCCCGAACTCATCTCCGAAATCGAGGCCATCGCGAAGGACTGGGGCATCCCAAGCCCAGACGATCGCAACGGAACAAAGCTGAGGCAAGACGCCCGTTCCAAACCCAATCGAACAGAGGCGCCGAAGAAGCCCAATTCGCTTTCCCTGGACGAGCGCCGCGAGGGCTGGAGGCTGCTTTTCAACGGCAAGACGCTCAACGGCTGGCAAGGATCAACGGCCCACTACTTCGTCGAAGATGGAATGCTGGTTTCGAGCTTTGGTCCTGAGCCGAATAACGATCAGAAGAACGGTCACTTGTTCACAGAGAAGCAGTATGGCGACTTCGTTCTCCGATTGGATTATCGCCTTGACGCAGGCGCCAACAGCGGCGTGTTTGTGCGCACACCATTAGCCGGGTACCCATCGATCGACGGCATGGAAATCCAAATCCTCGATGACTTCTCTGCTCGATATGCGGACCTCAAGTCGCGACCGTGGTTTCTTAACGGCGCGATCACTGGATCCGTTGTGCCAAAGCTCGAGTACCTTCGAGCTGCCGGTGAATGGAATGAATTGGAGATTACCTGCAAAGGGCGACGATTGGAGGTTGTCCTGAACAAGACATCCATCGCAAATGTCGATCTCGATGAGGTCGCCAAGAACCCCGCCTCTAGAACACCCCGCCCCGGCTTGCAGCGAAGCCTCGGGTATATCGGACTCGATGGTGGTGCTGCATGCGGCCGGGTCGAGTATCGCAATATCCGGATCAAGGAACTCAAACAATAGGAGCCTATTCTGCAAGTCAGCAAATATCCCTAACGAGACCTCTTCCTGGCACGTCAGCGGGGCCAGATCAGGAGGGGTCTTAGAGGTTCTTCGCAGATATCGAGGATGCCATGCGTACCACGATGCGATTCCATTTCGGATTGTGTTTGGGGGCTGTTTCAACGTTTTGTTTGCTGGTTCCCGGTGCGCTCACTCTCTGGGCGCAGTCGGAGGAATCAAGGGGGCACATCATTTTGCCGCCGGTGCGGGGCGGGACGGCGCTGTCGTTTCAGATACGAGCGGAGGCCGAGTACTTGGCAGCGCGGGGCGATCTGGCCGAGTCGATTGCCGTCGCCCGAAAGATCCACGCGGACGCGTTTGCGCAGGAAATTCAAAACTCGGTCGACTACGTGGACGCCTACTTCCAGCGTCGCGCGCTGAACCGCAAATGGCGAGCCGAAGAGAATCCGAACCATCTGGAGAGAGAAGAACGTCTCCAGCAGGTCCGCCGGCAACGGATGGAACGACAGTTTCAGGACGTGCTCAAGGGTGATCTCACGGACGAACTGAATTGGCTGTTGGGCGAGTTGTCCGGACCAACGCTCGCTCTGCACTACGTGGCCGGCAATGTTTCCTACACCGACTCGAAAGAGCGTGGACCGACCGTCGAAGGAAGTTACGTGGCCGGGGAAGTCCCCATGGAGGCAACCGACGACAGCCACTCGATTTCGTCGGCCGACGCACGGCTGATTCAGTTCAGCGACGGCCGGCTCACTTTCTCGGCGGCCGACCCGCAAGTGCTGGTAGTAAGCTGGCCGTTCGCGCTGCGCGCACCGGAGTTCGATGCGCTGCGAAAAGAATTCACCTCGGCGCGCGATCAAGTCCTGACGGAAATCCAAAGTAACAAACAGGCAACCTATGCCAGCGGCGAGCGGCTGATCCGGTCCACGGATGGTCTCTTGGTTGCATTGGACAAGATTTACAAGGACAAGGTCCGGGACATGTCGCCGGCCGAGTCGCTGCCGTACTTGGCCGCCAGACGCTACCTCAAGACATTGGCATGTCAAGTGCAACGCGCCGTGCAGGATGGCGACCGGTCGCTGTCCGACGGCGCGGTTACATTCGAGGGCGGGAACATCCTGGAACTGATCCGGCACATGGATCGTAAAGGGCTCGCGTTCGCCCAGCCTGCAGTCGGCGGGGAACGCGTGTATCGCAGTCTGCTCAGCGCGATGCGCAGTCTGTACCTGACGTGGGGCCCGGACAGTGGCACGTGATCCCAATGGCCAAGCGTCTCAATGACGAAGTCTGAACGTACCAGCGCATGTTGTCGCAAAGGGTTCGATGGTCATGGCCGCTGAAATCCGCATTCTGTCGGGTGCCAGAAAAGGTGAACGGTTCGTCCTGGATGCGGCCGAAGTTCGGATCGGCGCGGATCGACAATGCCAGGTGCGGTTCGACCCGGCAGTGGATCCGGCGGCCCGTCACCGTTCCATCCTGCTGCGATTGACCAGCGACGGGTGGCTCGTCAGTTCCACCGGCAGTGGCGAGGTGCTGCTCAATCAGACACCCCTCGTCCGCGAAACTCGCATTCGGTCAGGCGATCTGGTACGGCTGTCGGACCAAGGACCCGATTTCACTTTCGCGATTACCAATGATTCGGCGGCTGCGGATCGCAAAGCCGGTGGCGACTCGGAGGAGGCGGAGCGAGAGCCTCGCAACACTCGTACGGACAAGTCTGGGGAGCCGGCCGCTGCGGCCACCACCGCTGCCGGCGCTCGAAGACTCAATGAGGGATGCGCGACCCCGAGGTCTGACACCGTTCAGCACTTGCGTAAGCGGCTCCTGCGAGTCGGTGCCATCGCAGGTTCGATGGGGATCCTTGCGTGGCTTGGCTTTGTTGCCCTGCGATACCTGCCGGAAAACTCGAAAAGCGTTGCACCGAGCGGACATCTCGTGATCGAGCAAGTGGCGACGTGCACGGTCCGCGAGGGAACGGAAGTGCGGCTGGAGATCCGCGTGAGAGCGACCGAGACACTCGAGGGACGATCCGTATTCGAACTGACGAACCAGCCGGCGGATGGGGCGGCAATCGATCAAGACACCGGAGTCTTCACCTGGACTCCCACGGAGAAAGATGGTCCCGGACGATACGAGTTTCGTGTGCGAGTTACGCGCGGAACGGCGCAAGATGCGAGCGCTGAGAGCTCGTTCCAGATCGACGTTACCGAGGTGAATTCGCCGGTGTCCATCCAGCCCGTCCATGATCAGGAAGTTCATGCCGGAGAGGAACTCGACTTCATGATCGCCGCGCAGGACAACGATCATCCGGCCAACGCGCGAGAATTTCGGGTCGTCGAGGGACCTGAATGGGTCAGCATTGATCCGGCATCAGGAGCGGTACGATGCGCTCCACCCAAGTCCGTTGACGGTCGATTTGACGTTACGATTCGTGTGTGCGACAACGGAACTCCGCCACTCGAAGACACAACCACGTTCGGAGTCGTAGTGCGTGGCGATCCCTGGTTGCACGTGCAGCGCGTGACGCAGGAATCACTGTTCATCGTGCATGTGCAATTGAGCGGACCGGGCGGAGACTACTCGTGGCCCTTTGCGACGTGTACAGCGATCGGTGGCAGGACGCTGTTGACCAGTGCCAACGAGGTCGTTCAGATGGCGTGGTATCGTGACCAGGGCTATCGCATTTCGGCAGTCAACCCGACAACCGGGTTCAAAGCCGACATCAGGTCCTTTCGCGTCAGCCGCGAGTTTGCCGGCGTGGCCGATACCGCGAGTGACTGGATCTTCGTTAACTTGGGACTGCTCGAGACCGAACAAGATTTGCCAAAAGGCATTCCGCTGGCAACCTCGGAAGAGCTTTCCGGTCTGGAGGAAGGGATGCCGATCGCCTGCATGGGATACCCGCACGACGGCAGTAAGATCACGCGTTTCGACAGCTTTGAAGCCCACATGACGCTCGGCAAAGTGTATGTGATCAGCAGTCTGACGTGCCCTCACAAGGTCGCGCGCCTCATCGAATTGAAGAGCAAGCTCCCTGAGAAGGTCTATGGCAGCCCGGTCCTGAACGCGCGCGGCGCGATCGTCGCCATCTATGGCGAATCGGCGCCCCGGGGCATGGCGTCCGTGCAGGACCTCCACTATGCCCCCGTTTTGGATCTTGACGCCTTGCAGTCCTGGTTGCGAGGTAGCGACAATGGCGAGTGGGTAACACCACCAAGCGAGGAGTCGCTTTCGCCCTCTCCAGGCCAACCCCTAAACCAGCCAAAGCAACCATGACATCTCAACATCCAGCTGTAGGCATCGACTTGGGCACGACGTACTCCGTGGTGGCATATGTGGACAACACGGGTCGTCCCGTGAGTATCCCCAACGAATCGGGCGATCTCCTCACACCAAGCGCTGTTATTGTGGATGAAGATGAGATCATCGTGGGCAAAGAGGCCGTCAAGGCGTCGGTGATGAAGCCAGAGGCATATGCTGAATGCTTCAAACGCGACATGGGTAGTGCGTCCTTTCGTCGCAAGATTTGCGCGCAGAAAGTACCTCCCGAGGTCCTTAGCGCGTTTGTTCTGGAGCGTCTCAAACGCGATGCCGAGCGTCGCCTGGGATCGTGTAATCGAGCCGTTGTCACCGTCCCGGCTTTCTTTGACGAAGGACGGCGGCGCATGACCCAGATCGCTGGTCGCTTAGCCGGGCTGGAGGTCCTGGACATCATCAACGAGCCGACGGCCGCGGCGGTCGCATTTGGACGCAGTCAGGGTCTGCTCGGTGTGTCGGGCGAAACGGAGTCGAGTCCCGCACAGCACTGGCTGGTGTATGACCTGGGGGGCGGGACATTCGACGTGACCGTCCTGGAGATCCGCGGGACGCTATTCCGGACGTTAGCTACCGACGGTGACGTCAGGCTCGGCGGCAAGGACTTCGACCAGCGGCTGGTGGATCATCTTGCCAACAGCTTCTTGGCGGCACACGGTATCGATCCCCGCAGTGATCCCCAGGATGCGACGCAACTCTGGTTGGATGCTCAGGACGTGAAGCACTCACTGTCCGAGCGAAGCAAAGTGACCGCCGTACTTTTCCATGCCGGCATACGGATGCGGATCGAGGTGAGCCGCAGTGAATTCGAGGAAATGACCGCGGACCTGTTAGAACGAACAGAAACGACCACCGAGATGGTGGTCCGGCAAGCGCACCTGGATTGGGCGCGGATCGACCGCGTCATCCTGGTTGGAGGAGCGACACGCATGCCGATGGTTCGCAGTATGCTGCGAAAGCTAAGTCACAAGGAGCCGGATTGTTCGCAGTCCCCGGACGAGTCTGTGGCTCATGGAGCAGCTTTGTATGCAAGCGAATTGCTGGCCAGGGAGTCTGGCTCTCAGAAGTTGTCATGTGAACTAATCAATGTCAATTCTCACAGCCTTGGCGTTGTCGGGATTGAGGTGAGCACCGGTCAGAGGAAAAACGTCGTTCTCATTCCCAAGAACACGCCCTTGCCAGCACGTGCTTCGCGCGTCTTCAAGACTGCCAAGGCAAACCAGCAAAGCGTTCATATCCGTGTCGTTGAAGGAGAGAGCGACCGTCCCGAAGACTGCATTGCGTTGGGGGAATGCGTCGTCCGTGGCTTACCTCCGGGTTTGCCGTCGAAGTCCGATATCGAAGTGGAGTACTCGTATGCTGCCAACGGACGGATCTCGGTGGTCGCTCGTGTTCCCAGCGTTCGCCATTCAGCCCAGGTTGCGATTGAACGCGGAGGTCTGTCAAAGTCAGACGATTTGAAAACTTGGCGAGCCAGGCTCCTTGGAACTTCCGAAGACAACAACGATCGATCTCAGCAGGCCGCTGGGACGAGTACTGTTGATCTGACGGATCGCGAGAGCGTGCGGAAGCGGATGGATAACCTATTCATCAAGGTGGGCAAGGCGGCCCTACGATGTCGGGTGCCCGAGCAGCTTGTCGCCAGTCAACGTACGGCTTTGTCTTCGGCCGCGGAACTTGAAGATGCGCGACGTGTTCTCAAGGCTGCCCAGCAGTCTGCGAATGCGTCCCTTCACGATCCAGCTGCGCTTCGAAGCAACGCCAGCATCGCGCAGGCCAAGGCAGCACTCGAGCAAGCTGTAGTTCGCGCCGACTTCACCAGTCTCGTGTTGGGACGCGAATGTGTCGAAAAGGAGTTTGTGCCTCCCCGAGGTGAGCGGGAAGTGCGCGAACTACTACAACTGCGGCAGCAACTAGCCAGGCTCACTTGACAGAGGGGTGCGAGCTGCCTCGGGCTAGTAGCATCGTGATTTCCGACGTGGCAAAATGTACAAGGCCTGTGGGCGAAGTGGTGAGGACGGTTTCTCCCAGCTGATAGTGGAAACCGGGAACAAGTGACGGCGGGATGTGAACGATCGCGTATACTCCCGGCGCGGTATGCGTTGCACGTCTTTCGATAGGTGCCTCGCGGACAGAGAGATTGGAGGTCGACGGCTGGGTGAGACATGCTGTCAGATCATCTGCTGAATTCGAGCCTTTTCCTTGAGATGGTCAGGGCCTGTGAAGTCTGTCGCAAATCGTTCTCAGCCCACGACAAACGTTGATCGAAGAGACGAACGGAATATTGCATGAGCACAATCACATTGCTTCTTCTGTCATGTCTTGCTACCGCTCCTCAAGCAGAGGTGGAGATCCCGCCCGATGTATTTGTGAAGAGCCTTGACAAATGGCATCCCCATTCAGGCACGTTGACACCCGATAAGCGATGGTTGATTGTCCGCGATTATTCACAACCCCAGGACGTTGACCGGTTGATTTCGTTGACAGACCCCAATAGTCGGACTACGTTGCCTTTGCGATACGTGACGCTGGTGAGCCCAAATGGACGGTGGCTTGTGGGAAGTACGGAAGATGGTCACGCGCTGTTCGAACTTGCTCACGCTTCTGTCCCCCGGTTGACGGCACGACTGGGCGAGAGCGCAGGCCCTTATTTTAAGTTCAGCGAAGACAGTCGGTATCTGATTCAGTTGGCCAAGGATAACACGGAGACTTCATGGCTGTTGGAAACGGCCACCGGCGAAGTGCAACAGACCGTGATGCCGGATTTCTACTTTGTGTCGGACAAATGGCGCGTGGAGTCTTCCGGCAACCAGGCACTGCGGTTCGTTGAACGGGACAATCCGTCACGAGAGATGCAGATGGAAATCGCGGCGAACTCTCGTTTGGTCATTGCAGGAACGACAGCCAAAGCTCTGATTGGATACCCAGGGCCGCAGTTTCCATGGCAACTGAAACCACGCGACTGGCTTCTCATCGTTGCACCAACACAAGCGATCCTTGTCGACGTGCAGGCCGACGATCCAGTATCCAGTTCACGCGTGATACACCAACCACTTGGCGAAGTTGAGTTTGCACGCGTGGCACCCGACGCAAGCTGGCTCGTAGTGCCTCAGGAACAGGCCGTCGTCTTCGTCGATGTCGTCAAGAACGAACTCACACGGCTTGAGGCGAAAGGTGGGCTGACACTAGACACTCGTTTCAACTACTACAACTACGACGAGACAGCATTTGAGCGATCGCCGGACGGTTGGCGGCTTCTCTACACGGGCTACTGCCACACAGCCAACGGAATGATTGGCGAACAGTTTTTTGCCGCACGCGTCTGGAACCTCTTCCCCAACGCTGGCGTTCCGTTCATATCGATCACTCGCGAAACGATGATGCATGAAACGGGAGCAAAATGGGAGCTCATTTTTTCGGAGGACAGTCAATCACTGGTCGGTGTGCCAGAACACGGGAATGCCATCTTGTGGGAACTGGGATTCGATCGTTTTACGTTGTCCGAATTCTCGCAGATTCATCAAGATAAGCAGATAGCGGTTAGCGATGACCGACAGGTCATCGTGTGGAGCGACAACACATTGGGCAATACGTTCATGTGGCGAGCCGACGTGGCGAAGATGAAGCCAAAGGCAGTGCACTTGTGCGATCCCGGTTTGAAATTGACCAGCCTCAAGTTTATTCCGGGCACCCAGGTACTGCTCGTTGTTGTCGACGGCCGCATGATGACATGGGACATGAGCGGCCAAGAGCCTTGCCAGACGATGGATGAGCCAATATGGGCCAAGGGAAGTGTCGGATCCGTCTTACGCTACGGAGACAACGTCGTGGTTCGGTGCCAATCATCGATACAATGGTGGCAGTTCGGAGCTAGGCACCCGGATGTCACGTCTGTTGAGTCACGAGAACTCTGCGGCCCTTTCGTAGCTGAGCTGAACGGCACTCAGTTGTTTCTTTGGGACGTACGACAGATTCATCAACGGTGGGTGCTTCAGCAGTCAGGCGTGAAGTGGGTGAGATTCCAAGGCGATGGCGACTGGCTGTGGGCGGGGAACAAGGGCGACGATTTGTTGATGTGGGACCTGCGGAAACTACTCCCAGCGTCTTCCAATAGGCTGCCGCATTGAATCACTGCCCAAATGGCGGTGTTCGCTATCACAACCATGGTCATCGGTCGTGAGTTTCGCTTCTGCCCGAATGGGTGCTCGCTGGTGCCAGGGCACCAGCTCTGCAAGATCGGAGAAAGCCGTCAGTATTGGCTGAGATCTTCTACGTTTCGAAACTTCCCACGGCGGAAGAAGCTTCGAGGCCGATTCGAGCAGTCCCGGCCCGAGGTGGCGGTGAACTTCAATGGCACAACCGATTACGCATTTCGAAAGTTCGTCGAACTCTACCTTCGTGTCCTTCGTGGTTCCAGCCGTTTCGTCGATCTGTGCTCAGCGAGCTAAGTGACGAACGAGTAATTATCCCGCCTTTACTGAAGCAGAATCATCTGGTCCAGCCCCAAGGACATCTCAAAGCGAATAGTCTGGGTAAAACCTTCGTCCTGCCACGGTCTTGTGGAGGGACTGGACTCGAAGGGGATCGGCGTTTCTGGATCGTCCGCAGCATGGATCCTTGAAACCGGCGTCCGCACCGGCAGACGCACGGTCAATTTCTCGATCTTCTCGTAGGTGAAATTTGCCAGCACCAGAGCCACGCCCTTCGGCCCTTCAAAAACACCGGCTTCGACTACCGGGTGCGAAAGCTCCACCGGCGGCGAGATGCCCGCGGCGCGTGCAGCTGCATTGAGGAATTGGCGGTGCGCGGCAGGCCAGTGCTCTTTGAGGTCTGAGGCAACGAAGTTGGCGTCCTTGATGTAGCTGATGCCAGGTGTCGTCGCCACACAGGTGGTCCGCCCCTGGCCAAAGTCGTGGACGACGACTGCCGGCTTTCCATCATCGAACCGTCCAATCACTTCGCCGCCAGCAGCAGTGATATCGGTCTTGAGGCCGATCACGCCAAAGCCTGACCCCAATTGAGCTGCCTGTTCTCCCTGAAAGGTGATCCGATCCAGGTGTGGGATCACGTTGAGTTGACCTCGCACGTGGTAGACTCCTTCCTGGATTGTTGCCTCTGCGCCTGCCTTCACGCCTAATGCCACGGACAGTCCAGCTACGGGCTCGTTGAACTCGTTTCGAGTTCCGGCATTTCCCGAGGCGAACAAATGCCCGCCATCGCGCACCCAGGCGCTAATGCTCTCAGTAGCCTGTAGTGTGAGATTGGGATCGGTGGCGTAGAGCACCTTGTAGTCTTTCAGACGACCGGCCTCGATATCCTGCTCGGTCAGCATGTCGACCAGGTACTGGTCGTGGACCAACGACAGATAGACTCCGCGCCTTTCCAGCATATTCCGGTAGCCGTAGGGCTGCCACAGATCGGAACTGATGCTGTAGAGCAGCGCCACTCGGGTCGGTCGAAGTGTGGCGGGGAACAGCACGTCCTCCGCTGCCGTGAGCTGGCTGGAGACTCGCGCAATTCCGTCATAGGAGCTTCGCAGGTCAGACCAGTAGTTCTCCGTGCTGGTGGCGGTGGGGCCGTACGTCCAGTAGAAGAAGTGCTTGGTGCCCTGACACAGAGCCGAATGGGACTTCAGCCGCAGGTTCGTTTCATCGCTGGGCGTGATCCAAGCGATGATCGGCACGTCCTGGTTCCTGCCACCGCTGCGGAACATGGCAGCCTGGAACCCCATCAGCTGAAAGCCCTCCCACGTGGAATTGGGACCGTACATGAACTGCAGCCCCATCCAGTCTTCAATGCCGAACAGGTCCACTGCCTGGCGGCGGGCCATATCGAACCAGTCCAAAGCCAACGGAGCGCCGCCCCAGGTCGAATTGGGCACCATGCCCATGCCCAAACCGGTGCCGCCGAAGTAAGGATGATCGGCGACCAGCGTGGTCGTCACGGGGCCTGGCGGGAAGTGTTTATGAAACGACTCAGTGTGCCAGCGGATGCGTTGGGTGCCGGCCTCCTGGCGGAAGCGGCTCGTGTAGTAGAACACCCGGGCCGCGGCTGCCGCATCCACAACGGCCGCCTGGCGGTAGTCCTCGGGCGTTTCGAGAGGAACTACGTCCGTCAGCTTCTGGACTCCCAGATCACGTGCCGCGATTCCTTTGGCATGGAGCCACGCATGAAGATTCGCTCGGGCCTGCGGGTCATCGTCGATGCGCGGCCGGGCACAGATCTCATCCGCCAGTCCGAAAGGTACTCCGGGCTGCAACGGTATCTTCTGCTTCTCGGCATGCTCGGCCATCAACTCGTCAATCTCCTGTCGAGTGCTGGCCGGGCCGAAGGCGACGTCATGCGTGTGGCCAGGCACCCTGAGCTCCGAGAAGGCATCTTGAAGCTCCGCTTGCTGGTTGCCTACTACGTTGAAGCCCAGCAGATGAAGCACCTGAGCTTCCTGCAAGTTCAGTTCGGGACGCTGGGGCGCCCAGAAGGAAGTTTGGATGAAGTGGTGCCGTGGTGACCGCCTTCTTCCTCCCGTGGCGGCTTTGGCCCAGGCCAAGCGTCGCGCGGTCATCTGCCCCGCCGTCTCCAGGCTATCTGCATCCTTCCGCAGATCGGGTGAGACCAGGAAACTGGTCAGGTCGCCGGCAAAGGACTCTTCGAATCGCTTCACGACAGACGCCGCATCCGGCTTGTCGGCCAGTTCAATCACGATCTTGCGTCGGGCTGCCGGCTTGTTCGTCACGAACTGTACCGTCACGTTGGGCAATTCCGCGACTCCACCTGCCCGCATCAACCGGCCGTGCAGCAGTTTGCCCGCGTGGGACTTCAGATCGAACCAGTCGGTGAACGCACCGGAAGCAAGCCGCTGCGAGTTGTCCTTGTCCGCTCCGGCGGGTACGATCGCCTCCGGCAAGTACCAATCCGGAACGTGAATATATCCGCCGAGGCGAACATGCCAGGCGCTATTCGCAGGCTCGAGAAGCTGGAAGCGAACATAGACGCCTACATCGTCTTGTGCTGCCGCACGATCGGCTAATCCAACCAGCAGGCAGACTGCGAGGAGACATCGAAACATCTGTGCCCTTCGAATCACAAGAGTTGTGCTCGTTACCCTATCGACCCTCTGGTATTGTGACACGTAAGCTCACGCCCGGCAATTCAGGTTCCGGTATCCAAAGCGACACGAGTCCCACTGAGCACTTAACCGGCGGCACGCCCGCGTTGCCTGCGCTCCCTGATCCGGCGAAAGCTCACGCCAAGGCGCAAAGGCGCGAAGGACGGATGCGAATGGCGCGCGTCCTGCGCATTGCTTTGCGCCTTGCCGCCTTGGCGTGAGATCCACGTCGGATCAGGTGTTGGTGCAGCGACAATGACCCTATAATGGTACTTTGCTCCACCGAAGCGCACCTCGGCCGGAGTTGACTGTCGACGCCAGCCCGTTACGGAAGTCCATTGGGAAGGTTTTCCATGACCAAACACTTCACGGTTGTTGCGCTGTTGAGTCTGATGGCCGAAGTCGGTATCGCGGAAACGCTGCAGTTGCCTGCCACACGAGACAACTCGATCGTGATGGTCGAGCACGAATGGGCAGACAACGCGGGTCAGCAATCCCGCATCCGCATCAAGGGGAACCAGCACATCGTGGTGATGGATTTCGATGTGGCTGCGATTCGGGGACGCAGTGTGATGCGGGCCGAACTCGTGTGCCATGCCGCGGCGGAAGTCATTTCCGGCGTCACCATATCGACCGTCGCGGCTCCCTGGGACGAAATGAAATCCAATGGCCTTACGTCAGGCATGAGTGACGTGGATGGTTGGGGATACGCCGGCGCCCGATTTCCCGCGGTGATGGGGGGCAATGCGTTCACGCTCGTGCATCAAGCGACCTCGGAAGTCCGAGACGGCGTCTACCGATGGGAGATCCCTGCCGACATGATCTACGCATTAGCCACGGGGGTCGCGTACGGATTGGCGATCCATGAGCATGATGCGGACTACAGCCGGAATCCCGCCATCTTTTCCCGCGAGCAGTCCAGCCAGAAGCCGTACCTGGTTGTGGAGGTCGACGGCCAAGAAGACGCGGCGCCTTTGCCCCCCACCGCTTTGCAGCTCGATCCTGTTGATGGAACGACGGCTCGGCTGAAACTCAAGGCTCCGGCTCGCGGCTTGGCTTATGAGGTGACGGTGGATGGCCAACCGCTCGCACGGCACAACATTCCGCTGGTGGATCCTGGTCAAGGTCAGATGATTCCCCTGCGGGATCTCCCACCGTCGATCACACAACCGGGAACCCATGAAATTGCCGTCGTGACGATCAGCCGGCATGGGCAACGCTCGGCGCCGGTTGCCGTCCGCGGAGGGCTGTTTGCCTTTCAACGGCCGGCAAATCCGAAAATCGACTGGCCACCGGCGCGAAAGCCGGCGGTGGCCGATTTGGCAGTCATCCCCGTTACGGACAAGTTCGACCAGAGTGGTCTTGCGGTGGGAGATTTGCCGACCGGCTATCGCACACATAATAGTCTGTTTGACGGCCGGTGCGTTCGTCTTGCCGCGGCCGCGGGAGAAGTGGTCGGTTTCCAGGCGTTGCTGCGGGGGACCGAAGAGGTTTCCGTGACGTTTCGTCTTGATGGCGAGGCGTGGCGAGTTGATCTGTTCCAGGCAGTTTATGTGCCGACCGAGGGACGCCGCATCCCAGATCCGCTGCTGCCCCTTGTCGAGAAGATTCGCCTGGCTCCCGACACGGACCAAGCGGTATTCGTCGATATCTACGTACCGTTCGATGCGCCGCCGGGACAACGCACGGGCCACCTGACGGTCTCGGACGGCCGTGAGGTGCCTGTTGAACTGACCATTTTACCCATCCAGTTGCCGCGCAAGGCGTCGTTCCTGTGCGAGATGAACAGCTATGGGTTGCCCGATCGCGTCGACGAATTCTATGCTCTGCAGCAACTGGCTTACGACCACCGCGTACACGCGAACATCCTGTACTACTCGCACCAGACAGCAGCCCCCGGCGCACGCAAGACCAACCTCGACATGCGTCTGCCATCCGGTCGGCGGATGGACAATCGCCGGTACGATGCCATCGAGCCGGGGGCGAAACACGCGTGGTGGGACGACTTCGTCGAAGCGTTTGGGCCCTATTTGAACGGGTCATGTTTTCGCGACGGTCATCGCGGCCCGATTCCTGCACCAGGGTTCTACCTGGCGTTTCATGAAAGCTGGCCGCTCAACTGTCGAGCCTACTTCAACGGTGACCCGGACGCGTATCGAGCCTTCGCGGACCATCCCATCTATGCGGAGACTTACGTCAACATCATGGCCGATTTCGCTCGGCTGGCGAAATCTCAAGGTTGGAATGAGACCGGTTTCCAGGTGTACTTCAACAATAAGGGCTCGCTCCAGGAAACGACGAAAGCGCCGTGGATTCTCGACGAACCAACCTCGTACTGGGACTACCGCGCGCTGCAGTATTTCGGTGAACTCACCGACCGGGGGCGAGGGGGCCCCAGCGATGTCCAGATCGATTTTCGTGTCGATATTTCGCGGCCGGAGTACTGCCGGGGGCAGCTTCAGGAGCAGGGTAATCCGTCCGCCGGCGTGCACACCACCGCGGCACCTGGTGCTTTGTGGGTGGTGGCATCATCCGCCTTTCAGCACTATCGCCGTCTGGTGACAGACCGCGCGGAACAGGACGGCCTGAGAGTCTGGGTCTATGGAACGTCCAATCCGGTCCAGCAAAGCAATCGGCAGATTCAACTGTGGGCTCTGGACGTTTTTCGTCTTGGAGCCACCGGGCTGGTTCCGTGGCAGACGGTCGACAAGACGGGCCGGGCATTGACGCAAGCGGACCAGTTGGGACTCTTCATTTTCGACCAGACGCCGGATGGCAAGACGGTCCTGCGGCACTCGGCCCGTCTGAAGGCGTATCGCGATGCGGAGCAGCTTATCGAGTATCTACAACTGGTTCGTAAGAGGCAGGGTTGGTCCGCGAGCCAGATGCGGGCCTTCGTCGAGCAGTATGTTCCATTCTCCGGCTCAGTCCGCAAGCAAGATGAGACTGATGCGGGGACGGCCGAGTATGATCGGCAGTCGCTATTAAGTACTGACGCCCTGCGGCAGGCCGCACTCGAACTGCTCCGTTGAGCGGCCCCCTGACAGGCGTGATGGTGTAGCGTCTGAAACGCTCCATGTGACACGGTATGGCCGCACGAGTGCGCTCCAGCATGCCGCGATCAGGCAGGTCATCCGTGGCGTGAGAAGGCCCAGACTCACCCGGTGGGCGCGGAGCGTGTTGGATCAAGACCAGCGTTGCCGCCCGCTCGCGTGTAACGTTCACGTTCGATCATTGTGCCCTCACGGAGCCACGGAGCTCTCGGAGAAGAGTCAGAGTGGCCAGAGATATCGTTGCCGGTCTTCCCACTTCCGGGCGCCACCCTCCCCGTCTTCGTGCCTCTGTGAGAGAGCAAATGCCCAATCAATCAGGGCGTGGCGAGTAGTTTGCAGAGGAGGGACGCGAATGGCGCGCGTCCCCCGCATTTCTTAGCGCCTTGGCGCGAGATTCAGAAGAGTATCATGCCCCGAACCGGCGGTGCACGACGTGCCTTTTCGGAGTCTCTTTTCATCTGGATCGTCAATGATCGAATCGCTCTTTTCGCTGCCCACTCAACACTACGGCTCCACCCAGCACTTCGGAGCCTGAGCAAGCTTTCACGCCGAAAATCTCTGGACCGCTTCACGTCGGCTGAGTATTTTTACCGTATGCCTTCCGCAACATGCTCAGCTCAGTTTCTGCAGCTTGAGGTCCAGCACACCTGCTAGCCGGTCGAGGACATCCGACCGCAGAGTTCGCTCGCCTGTGAGAAAGTCATCCAGGATGATCGGCGTAATACCGGCCCGCACTGCGATCTCTGCCAGCGACAGCTCGCTTGCATGAATTGTCCGTCGCAGTTGGCCGCTCAGCGTGGCTTCATCGCGTGCCTCTTTGCGCATTTGATCGCGGGCTTGAAGGTCAGGCAATTCCTGAGCAATTTGCTCGCGGAACCCGCGCAGCCGGGCCTCTTCGGTTTGGGTCAGGTCACGCGTCACGCGTTTCACTTGTCGCTTCTCCATCTTCCACCTAACGAGGCTCGGGTACTTCATATGCCGTGACTGGGAGGACTGTCATCTCATCCAGCTCCTCGTAGACGATGATGATGTATCGACCATCCGCCGTGTAACCCCATGCGGACGGCAGCTCCGAGGATCGGCTATAACCTCTGCTTGTCGGATTACAGAATACGTGTTCAAAGTCGTCCTGAGAGACCCCATGCTCGGCGATGTGTCCCACGATATCGTCCGTCCATAAGAACTCATAGTAGGCCATGCCACGGCTTTCCCTATCGGTCCATATTAACAGAAAAAATGCAATGGGCCCCATCGGCTTCACACAAGCGATGTGGTGTGCGTCTTCTCGGGTCATCGGGCATGATCTGGTCTCCTGCTCAATGCATCATAGCGGCCTGCCTCTGAGCATGCCATGGAAACCATCCTGTTCGGTCGAAAAACTGCGACGCCCCCTCGAACTGTGGATTACGGGTGTTCGCGGTCGCCAACGGGCAGGTGCTCGGTCGAGGTGAGTGGCCAATCCAACTCAGCGCTCACTCCCGGTATGCGCCGAGTTGTTCGACGGGCGTCTCTTGTTCCGTGCCGATCAGCATTGCGGGGAAGGCGATGCCGCCCAGGCCCGTCTCGCGCTTGACTCGGATGGCGATGCGGCACGTACTTCCCGGCGTGAGCCACCGCGCCGCATCAAAACTGAAGGGCTGACCGCTGAGCTGCCCGACGCCTCTGCCGGTGGATGCGTAACTTCGCTCAAAGGCCGGTTCTCCGTTGAGGTATACCCACGCCTGCTCGTTCACCGCTCTGAAGTACAGGTAAAGGTGCTCAAGCCCGGTGAAGGTCTCAGGCACTCGGATGGTCTGGAAGTACCAACCGTAGCCGTTCATTCCGGGGAACCCCTGTTGCTCCCAACCCACTCCGCGGTTGATGTGGACCCGGGCGAGACCCGCTGGGAGCGGCCGGTCCGTCTCCTCGCCGATCGTGAGTGCCGCGGTCGACTCATAGGGCGCAGCGTCCAGGTACCACTGCTCGGCCACGCCCTTGTCTTCGGGGTCGGGCCGGAAGATCCACTCCGCAGGCAGGAAGGTGCGTGCCTGGGCGGGGCTCTCGGCATCGATGCAGGACTGCCACTTGGCCGTGATACGCTCGACCGTGATGGGAATGCCCAGGGTGGTCAGCTGGTGAGTCCTGCACAGAGCGGTGAACTCGTCCAGGAGCGGCTGCAGCGCCTGCCGGTCGGCCTTCGGGTGCTCGAGGCGCTTGCCGTAGACGAAGTCCCCGAACTCGCTGTAGTAGCCCAACTCCTGACACAACTCCAGGTACAGCAGGGGCAGCTTGACGCGCCTGACCCGCCCCAGAATCTCATCGCTTCGAGCCAAACCCTCGGCCTCGGTGACGAGTCGTCTCATCTCGGCCAGAAAATGCTCGCTGAACAGATGGCCGTCGGGAGCGTAGGAGCATTGCAGGTTATTGAGCAGCGGGTTACCCGAGGGCGCCGAGCAGCTGTGGGGAAGGCGATGCCATGTCTCCCAGTACTCCCACATCATCATCTGCCAGTCCCAGATGGGCTGGGCCGCCTCCTTATAGTAGCCGAACACGAAGTCCTTCATTAGCGTGCGGGTGTCCAGCGCCGGGTCCCATAGCTGCTTCGCCCACACCCAGGCACGCATCGCATCGAGGTCGTTCATCTCCGACTCGTACATGATCCCGGCGGCGCCGTGGCGGATGAAGAAGCGAGTGTTCTCGGCGACGACGGGCCAGTTTGGCATCGGCGCCAGGTAGTGCACATAGTTGGTGGTGTAATCCCAAATGAAGATGGTCGCATCCCGCTCTTGCCAGGCCTTGAGGATCCGCTGAAATTCGTCGGACTCCCAGACGAAACAGAACTGGTGCTTCCAGGCATGGGAGTCGGTGCAAAGCTGGATGATGATGTAGTCGTCCACGGTGAGGTTCGTCGGCGGGGACGCGTAGTCGAGGTAGGCGAGGCTGATCAGGCGGTTGTTGGGAAACTCCTGCTTGACCCCCTCGGCGATGCGGTTGACGAAATAGAAGAAGCTGCCGGAGCGTCCGCCGTTGTCGTCGTCGAGCTGTTTGCAGTGTGGGCAGTCGCAGAAGCCACGTCCATCATTGGGGCCGATGGCGGTGATGGTTACCTCCGGTCGGTCGCGGAAGATCTGGCAGGTTTTCTCAATACTCAGCCGGATGACCTCCTCATTGCTGTGACACAGTTGGCTTGGCTGTCGCTTGCCGTTAACCAGGGCGTAATACTCCGGATGCTCGGCGAAGTACTGATCCGTGGGAAAGTACGCGGCATAGGTGTGTCCCATGTGGTGATAGCGGATGCTCCCGCCCCAGGCCAGCGGGACGCGCGCATGCGGCGTGTTCGTCCGGTTCCGCAGGGACCAGGCGGCGTCGTGCATCTTCAGGATGTAGGGGTCGCGCAATTCCAGTACTGGGACATAGCTCCGGGGTACCACGCTGACGGACAGGCGTGGCGTGCGCGGCGTATCGACCGAGTTGAGGGAGTACCACCTGCATCCCAGGTCCTCCTCCAACAGGGCGTAGACGCAGTGCATGAGGCCCCGGCCCGATCCCCCGTACAGAAACAAGTTGTCACCCACAACCTCGACCCCGTATCCCTCGGCTCCCAAGTTCGCTCCTTTCCATCTGCCAGGCGCGTTCGCCAGCAGCTGGGTGCGACCGATGCTGATCCAGGGCGTGGAGCCGGGCTGGAACTGATCCTCGGTAACCACGGGGAATTCGGCTTCGCAGATGAGTCGCAGGGTCTGACGCAGATCCCCCGCGGCCTTCTGCTCGATTCTCAGCGGCTCGCGAGGGATGACCAGGGTGTATCGGGCTCGGCCTCCCTCTGCCAGGAGCAATTCCGGCGACGGCGTGCCTGAGGGCTTGAGTGCGTTCGACCACTGCGCGGGCATGTCGGTGCGGTGGACCTCTACGTCTTGGTCGATCGTCACCGAACCGACGATCGTGAACCCCTCGTATCGCACGTCCCGGTCCTCGATGTATTGGTGGACGTCGTACGTCCCCTTGAGCACTCCGGGCTTGAACTTGACCCGATAGGCGACGACGACCTCATCATCGGTGACACGCACGGTACTCGTTTCGCAGTCCAGGTAGCCCTGGTCGTTTTCGATGATCTTGCCCGATTCGCCCGGCAGGCCGGTACCCTCGGTGGCGTTCCAGTGGCCGTGTTTGACGATGGCCAGTTCCTTGGTGGGCACGTGGTAGCCAAGGTAGAAGCCGCCGCGCAGGTCTCCGCCCCTCGAGATGACAAGGTAGGTGTTGGTGAGAAGGGGTACTTTGCCATCGTAACGGTAGGAGGCGGTGATGGAGTGCCAGGTATCCGTCGCGAGTGGCTCGGGCAGGTCTGTCTGGCCATTGAAGGCCACGCCCATGTTTTTCGGAGCGACGTCTGCCATGGCGTGCCGCGACGGCTCCGAAAGCAGGCAGGCGGACATCAACATCAGGAAGGACATTCGCATTGGGAACTTCTCTCTTCTCTTTTCTTACAGCGGTCTCTTTTGTTGACACCTCATGTGCGGATGTCCCGGTTGCAGCCGTCGAGCATAGCGAGGCTGTCGATCAGCGATCCCTATGGACCCGATTAACTCTTCCAAGAATGACCACACCGCCGGATGAATATTCATGGTATGTCGGCAGCACCCTGCACCACCAGTACCAAAGGGTGTCCGACAATACTCCGGCCGTTCTGCTGAGGGGCGTGCCGTCAAAGGGATGCCGTCCCTGCTGAGAATTGATGGACTTCGTGTGGGGGTTGGTCAACACATAATGTTGTCCAATCTGTGTCGATCTTGGTCACGAGATGCTTCCGGTCGCGGAAGGAAAGTACGCCCGATAGGATGTGAACCATCCATGGCAAATCATCGGTTCCGAAGAACCTCGTCAGCGACAGCGGACATTCCACGAGAGAAGCGGCCACCATACGCCAAGCCACGATAGAACCGCGATCTGACCTTTCCAGAGTTTGGTTGCGCGAGATCTTGGGCATGTCGAACATCTGCCGATAAGTGGCCGAACCACGGTAGTGGCGGATGCCCGGTTCACGCTCCACCGTCATTTGACCTGTGGTTTGTTCCCTGCCGATTTGACCTGGCTGTGGACAGATTCGACAATCCGTTCCTCCAGGTCCTGTCTAAACGGCCCCGGCAGGGATTGGTATATAACGGCCTCGGTGCCTTCATAACCTCCCTCCTGCAGGACACGACTGCTGGGAATGTAGGCGTTGACCAGGTTCGAATAGCCCGCGACCCACACGAAGGGCATTTCCTTGGAGAGTTCCGTCTTAAGCCGGATGGAATAGTCAACGACCGGCTCCCCGCCCAGTGCCACCAGAGCCAGTTTATGTCCGAGTACGACGACCTGGACCGGATACTGGTAGTCCGCGGGGTGGTCCTCTTGCTTGGGCCACTCACTCAGCACCCACCGCGCGTGGCGGGAGACGAACCCGTTCGCGGAGGTCGCCCTGACCTCCAGGTCGGCTCGCTGCAACGGTGCGAACGCCAGCGGGCACATTTCCATAGTTGTAGACAGCGCCGCGCTGAGTGGAACTGGGGCGGGAACCAGCGCTGCCTCGACCGCCGAGGCCAAGGCCAGTCCGTTTTGCTCGGCCTCCTCTTGGTGGCGGCGAGGGGCGGGATCCTGATCGCCGCCACAACCCGTCAGGAACAAGTTGACCGTGTCCGGGTGGTCGAGATCCAGTCTTCTCTGCGCGAACCCGGTGTAATCGCCGTTCAGCTTGCGGGTCGGGCCCAACGCGGTGTTGTGGCACGCGTAACCGAACACCAATCCGATGAGTTTCTTCTCTGCGGATTCGATCCGCAGGACGGGCACGTCATGGTCCACAGGGCCATCCGGGTTCGGCCCCAGTCTGAACCCGCCAGCCGAAGTCGGCTGCCTTCGGTTCATCGCGAAGCCGCACCGGGAGTGGCTGTAACTCACCGTGGCGGGGACTAGGTTCGCAATCGCCTGCTTGAGAACGCCGTCCACTTTCTCCACGACTTCCTCCACGCAGGCGTCCGCGCGTTTTCCCCAGGCTGGATCAAGGCCCCAATCGGCAACGGTCTTAGCGGATACCATCGGCCCCCCGTGAGTGTGCGACACGTTCAGCAGCAGTTCTTCGGGTTTGAGGCCGTGATGCTTCGTCGCCATATCCACGATCAGTCCGCGCAATGTGTCCGGGATCTCGATGAGATCTAATGTGACGATCGCCAGCCGGTTATTATGCGCGTCGGCCAGCACCAAGGCCCGGGCGTATAGGTCCACGAGGACGCCCTCGGACGGCTCGCTGCGGGCCGCATACCCGGCCATCCAGACCGGTTGGTCAGGTGTGATCGTCGTTTTGGCCACTCCCGCTTTCCAATGATCCGGCTCGGCCGCCGCCCCCGCTGCGATCATCGAGCACCAGACGCAAAGGATTGCGACAACTCTGACGGATGAGGCCGGCATGGCAATTCTCCTTGGGGACGGGGGAATCCGAACGCTCTCCACTGCGAACAAGCCGTGAGCAATTGTCACGAACTGAGGGCCGTGACACAATACGCTTGCTGCTAATTGTGTTACGAGAACCGTGCGACTAGATGGGTCACGAGACGGAACACGACCGGACGCGCGAAAGGCTCGGATCAAGAGAAACCTGGATGCGGAGCTTATTTGTCGAGAAGCGCACACGCCTTGCGGGGCGTGGTGAAATGAGCGAGAGTCTGCTGTAGTGGTTGTGTTCAGCAGCGCAATATCTTTCTCAGATTGGGAGGTTCCTTGTGAATTGCGCGATGAAATCACTGCGAAACAAATTAGTACAAACGATATGGATCGTGCTGCTGGCGGCCTGGAGTACGGCTCCCGTTGCCGCGCAGCAACCCACGGAGGCGGAAGTCGCCGCCTACGTGCAGTCCTTTGAAGGCTACTGCCAGAGCATTGAGGATGTCCTGGATACCGGGGCTCACGCCGTTGTTCACGACGATCCAACGAGGGAAAGCCTCGTGATTCAGTGGGGACGTAAACAAGGCCTTCCCGGCCTGGAGGGAAATATTCCACTGAGCAGACGACGCGAGGCACTGGAACTGGTGTATCGGGAGATCAGGCGGCGATATCTGCCGGAAGCGACGCTCGCGGAAGATGCCCCGGACGCCGGAATGAATGTGATCGTGGGTGAGCCTCGGGTGGTCATGTGGGCACCGGAGGGAAAGACGGCAGATATTGCCGGTGAGAAATATCGATTGCGACACCTGGGCGGATCCATTGCTGCTGAAGGCCGGTGGGGACAATACATGTTTCCGCAGATTTCGCGGATTCGTGGTGGCATGTTGGTGCTGCAGGTGTACGTCGGCGGCGACAGTCCCGGGGGTCGTAAGTATCTGTACTATGTGTCCGATGACCAGGGCCAAAGCTGGCGGCTTTTCACGGTGTACAACGATACGGAGGAGCGACCGGCGTCTGAGATTGCCATGCGGCTGTCGGACGGGGAAGAGCTGCGGGGGCCACTGGATCGGGACTATCAGTCGATTGATGTCTCGGGGCTGAATCTGCCCAATTACGGCGGCATGTATCGACTGGGTGATCTGCCCCAAGAGCAGCAGGGCATCCCGATTTATACTCGCAAACCGGGGCAGACCGAGTGGACTCGTGAGCTGGCCTACTGGGATCCGGACATGCTGGTGGAGGGAAAGCTGCCGTCGCCTATTCAGACGTCGGAGGCGCATGCTGTGCATCTACGGGACGGTTCGATTGTGATGGCCGTCTGGCGTCAGGCGGTGATGAGCGATCTTCGGCCGGACGGGACGCTGAACAAGGAGGGCGAGAACCATCAGATCTGGCGGAGTTACGACCGCGGGCGGACGTGGAAGGTGGCCGGCACGATTCCTCGCCTGCGCTGGTGGACCGACTATCCGCATCCGCCAGCAGACGCGACCGTGCGTGCCCACTTGCTTGCTTTTCCCAGTGGCAAATGGGTAGCCGCCTATCGAACTCAAGGACTCCACTATTCTTCTGGTGGCCCGCTGGTTATCAGTTCGACCGATGATGAAGGGAAAACGTGGTCGAAACCCAGGGCAATTCGGGTACCCGGCTGCAATCCGCTCGGGTTGGTGTTGGATAATGGCATCGCCGTGCTGTCGTACCAGCGGCCAGGAGTGTTCCTCACCTTCTGCGCCGATAGCGAAGGCGAACTCTGGGGTAACGACGTGACGTTGGTCAAGGCGTGGCGGCACCAGCGCAATGAGAACTCCTGCTGCAACGGGAGTTTTGTGGTGACCGGGCCGGATCGCTTTGTCTACGCCTATACCAAGTGGGACGTACCTGACCCCTGGGGCCAGCCCCGGCAAGCGGTGATCGCCCAAGAGTTCGTTGTGTCGAAGAAGTGAATCGCGTCAGGTGGCACTTCCGACCTCGGCATACTGGACCCGGCGGAGTAGCAGAAAGCTCGAAATTCCCAAGCACGAAGGAAGTCCGAACCACAATTGACCCATGGCGTGCACTGACCCCCGACAGCTTCTATCCCATTCCGACGACGGGAACCCTGAGGAGCAACTCATGAACAACGCGGTAAAGATATCGTTGCTGGCGATGCTGGTGGTGCTGTGCCTGGTTCATCTCTTGCCGGCTGACGTGTTCCACATGCCGACGGGGCTGACGAGTCTGGAGACGGTGGAGATCGGCGATCCGGGCAACCCGCCCGACGATACGGGGCTAGGGACGGTGGCCTATCCTTACAAGATCGGCAAGTACGAGGTGACCATCGCCCAGTTTGTCGAGTTCCTGAATGCCAAGGGCAAAACCGAACCAGACGGATCGCTCTGGAAGAACGACATGGCTGAGGAATTCGCCATTCAGTTGGGTTGTGAGATTCGCCGCGAGGGAGAGCACGGTAGTTTCACGTACAGCGTTGGCCTTGGGTCCGCCAATCGGCCGGTCAACAACGTGACCTTCTGGGATGCCTGCCGCTTCTGCAACTGGCTGCACAACGGTCAGGGGGACGGTGACACCTCCGACGGTGCGTACACTCTAAGTCGCGAATTGCGGCTGGATGCCCGCAAGGTGAAGCGAAATCCGGGCGCAAAATGGTTCCTTCCCAATGAGGACGAGTGGTACAAAGCCGCGTACTACGATCCGCACAAACCGGGTGGTCCGGGTTACTGGGACTACCCCACGCGCAGTGACGTCAAACCCGGCCGGGAGTTCACCAGCGCCAACGCGGCCAATTTCTACGATGGCGGCTACCTGGACCCAAACCGGTGTTTCACCGACGTGGGGGCGTTCGCGCAGGCTCGGAGCGCCTACGGGACACTGGATCAAGCGGGGAACATTTACGAAATGACGGAGGGGCTGGTGGGGCCCTTCCTGCGCTGCCTGTGGGGCGGTTCGTATGGCTCTGCCGATGGCGGGCTGAACCGCCGCGCTCCCAACGAGAACTTTCATTCGGCCATCTGGCTTGCCTCGGTGGGATTTCGGGTGGCCGGCGCTGTTCAGGGCGTGCCCGTCGAGACTGTGTCTCCCAGAGACTCCACTTCGCCCGAAGAGCCGACGACGAGCTCGTCTTCCCGCCGCCCGTGGCGCGATCCCGAAACGGGCAGACCCTTCTTCCCCATGGGTTGGTTTTCCGGTGACGCTCCCGGGCCGTTTGAGAATACGCTGAGCGACCTGGATGAAATGGCCTTGGAAGGTCTTGTCAACGCCGTCATCTGGTATTCCGCGGGCGATGTGGATGACGATGCGATGCTCCGGAGGAACCTGGACCGGGCGCAGCGATATCTGGATCACGCCCACAAGCGTGGGATCAAAGTGTTGGTGCATCTCGGCGGCTGGCACGGGGCCTTTCTCCGCGACGATGCCCTGGAGATCGCCCGCCAGCGTCAGTGGGTCGAGGCGGTCTGCACCCACCCGGCGCTATTGGGCTATCAGCTTTTCGATGAGCCGGAGTACGCGGCGCGAGGGGGGCTGGAAATCGAGGCCCAACAGGATTTGGCGGCATTAGTGGAGGCGTTCCGTAGACAGCGTGCGGCCATTCGCCAATGGGATCCCAATCCGCACCGCACGGTGCAGGTGGTCTTCAACCTGGTCCCCTTGTCGAGTTGGAAGGCGTATCTTCCCGTGGTGGATTCCTTTCAGATCGACCGCTACCCGTGCGGCGCCAGCATGCCCTACTTCGGACAACAGGGGGACTGGGGCCTGTTGATCATGGCTTGGTCGATGGCCCACGGCGCCGCGGCGCTGGACGAGTTCCCACACCTGCGCAACCCCGCGCCCTGTATGCAGGGCGTAGGATTAAGCCACCGGGAAGGGCAGATCCTGGGACTCTGGCGGGACCCGCTGTATGAGGAGACACGCTATATGGCCTACTCCTCGCTCACGGCTGGCAGTTGGGGCGTATTCCACTGGATTCGCAACTTCGTCACACAACCCAATTCCACCGTCCTGCTGCGGCAGGTCGGCCGGCTGCACGCGGAGTTGCGGCAGCTCCTGCCGGCTCTTGAACAGAGTTATGAGAATCCAACGATCACGGTGTCTCACAACCATGAGGGCATTACACGCGACTTCCTGACCGACTGCATCTCTGATATCAGCACCTTGGCGCTGGAGGACGAGCAGAACTACTACCTCATCGTCGCGGATAACAGCGGGGTCTTCGAGGATGTGCGGCTGCGCTTGAAACTGCCTGGCATCCAGGATGCTCGGACCCGCGACGCGCAGGTCTTGAACGAGGACTGGAGCCGGGAGATCAAATACGATGAAGCGGCGGCCCAGTGGGTCATCGACACCCACACGATGGTCTTCGGGGATGTGAACATCTGGGTGATTCCCAAGAGGGTGCTGGGCGGGGAAACAGATGATCCCTGATCATCGCGCTGGTTCGGATCATGAGAGATCGAGCAGATGAAGTACCATTATCAATGGGCAACACCCTGGCTGCTGGTGCTGGGAATTGCCGCCGCGATCCATAGCCACCTACTGCTCGGCGACGAGTCGACTCGCAGTGACCTTCTTGTGTCACAGGATCTGGTCGCGACCGGGTTCATCGAGACGTGGGAGAGGGCGGCGACGTTGCGTCTGCCGGAGGGGCCTTGGCAACTGGCCGGCGGTGTCTGGGGGACGGTCGCTCAGCAAGACGTCAGCGGCGCAGGTCGCAAGTATGCGGTTGGTCCCGGGCAGGTATCGCAGCTGCGACGAGCGGTAAGTTTGTCGCGCGAGGATCATGTGGTGGTCCAAGGTTGGCTCTATGACCGGGGTCCTGGCACGCGCAGCATGTTGGGACTGGCCTCCTCCGACATGGTCGAGAATGCGGCCACGATACGCATCGGGGCAGCTGGGCAAGGCACTTATCGAATTCAATACTACGAAGCGCAGGGTTCCGCACGCACGATGCGCGATGTCGACACGGGCGCCGCAGTCGAGTCGGGCTGGCACCTGCTGCGATTGGACCTTTGGTGCGAGTCTGAATCGCCGCAGAACTGGCTAGCCAAATGGCGCATCTGGAATGCCGACCGGACCGTCGAGAAACAGGGTACCTTCCCACTTGCATTCGACGCGGACTCCGTGGCCTGGGCAACCCTGGGCTCCAGCATTGTCTCCACCGGGGACTACGCGTGGGATGAGGTCCGTGTCGGCTCGCTGCAGCTCGTCGGACCTCCACCGGTGTTGCCCCATCCTGCCAAGGTCGCTTTCAATGCCTCGTCCCAACTCGCCGGCTGGGAGGTCAACAAGCTCGGTGATGGCGATGCGCAAACGGTCTTCTCATCTGGCGGACACGGAGAGCAGTCAAACGCGATCGAGTGGGTGGCGTTCGACTTCGGCCGTGCCGCCACCGTCAGCTCGCTGCAGATCACTCCTCGAGCGGGTGGCCTCTGTTTCCCCGTCGACTACGAAATTCAGCACTCGACCGACATGGCGAACTGGCACACCGTTCCCGGTCAAGTGCATCGTGGGGAGCCGCGGCCGGAGGGCGTCGTTACGCACCTCTTCGCGGCTCCCGTTCACGCGCGGGGGCTGCGAGTCCATGCCACGCGTTTGGGATCGGACGGGCCAGACGGAGCCGGGGAACACTATCTCCAATTGGCCGATCTGGAAGTGCCGCGACTGAAACTCGATACGCAACCCTGGGTCCGCCCGGCGGAACTGCGCCACAAGCGTGTGAATTCGACCGGCATCTTTTCGACCGTCAGTCTCGAACGCGCAGAAGCCCCGACACCGAAGCACCTGGCCGACCACCCGGAGTATCTCGCGAACCATCCTTTTGACGGAGTGACGGTTGCGATGCTGATCGATAGTGACTACGCGCGGTCACAGGGGCTCGTGACGCGGTCGCAGTTCGCCTTGCACGAGGTCGGCATGTCATCGCTACCAATCCCCTGGTCGGCGGTGGCCCCAGCGGTTGCGGACCTGCAACGAGTCGCGTGGGGGCACTGCACCGACAACTTCATGTGGTACGGCGTAAGCAACCAGACCAACCACTCCTGGGAGGACGGCGATCGGGCCTGGTGGGTTGATCCCCAGTCGGCCGATGACTGGCAGATCGTGGTGGCCAATGCAGCCGTAGCGGCGCGGGCGGCGCGCGAGGCGGGACTCCGGGGCTTTCTGGTCGACACCGAACAGTACACGAAGTACCCGACCGGTGATCATCCCGAGTATCCCTGGGGATTGGGCGAGGCGGCCGTGTGGAAAGAGCGTGGCCGGCAATGGATCGAAGCGGTTCAGGGGGAGTACCCCGACATCGTGCTGCAGTTCTTCTTCTCGTGGGGCGACGAGTTTCGAGTGTGGCCAAACTACCAGAACCTGGTGCCGTTCATGAACGGTGTACTCGAGGGTATCCGGTACCCGGCCCGAATCGTCCATGCCTTCGAGAGCACGTTCTGGAACGGTCAGGCCCGCGAGACCTCTCCTGGTAAGATTCGGCACTATCCGGGCGATCGTGAGCCGTTTGCCGCCGCGCGTCACGCGATTCGCAATGTCTGGCGAAACGTTGCGGACGACCCCGCGAAATACGATGATTTCGTGGACGTCGGCATGGCAGCCTGGGTGGAAAGCGACCCTTGGAACCTCTGGCCCGGGCTGCCCACGGGTTTTCTGGGACCGACCGCTCCTCTGGGCCGATCGTCCTGGCCCTCGATGCCCTGGTCGAATCTCGCAGCCACGCTCGCGTATTCCGACCAGTATGTCTGGACATGGAGCGAGAAGACCAACTACCCGGCGACGGCTCTCGCACTCAATCCGTTTCTCGCGTCGATCGCGAACCAGACGTTCAACACGGGAACCGAGGCGGTCCGGGGCTTCCACGAGGACTTTGCGCAGGATCCCATGACGCGGGGCTGGTATTTCGACTTCAGTTTCATGGATATGGGCCGGCGCAAAACGCCGCGCGACGGACCGCCTCAGATGGCGATGACCACGGACGCCGTGGCATATGCCTGGAGTCCGACCGATCGTGCGGTGCAAGTGCGCGGGTACTGGACTCGCGGCGAATACGGCGAGATTGCGGGGCTCGCCGTCCCGCAGCGGC
>JBGSHS010000168.1:0-163255 GCA_041752115.1 Pirellulaceae bacterium
CGTTCGATTCTCCCCGCGGTCTGCGCGACCGCGGCCACCACGGCGCGACCGCGGCTACCGCGGCGCGGACGGCTCCAGCGCAGGTGATGATGATTGGTCGTGCCAAGGGAAACGAATGTGACGACGGTTACCTCTACGACACAGCGCTCCAGTCGCCTTGACCCTCAATCCGGGGCGACGTACATTTCCGGGGCCGCAACCCACTCGAACGGATGGTCCGTGGCGGCGACGCGGGTCAGCTTGTGGGACCGCGGTCGATGAAAAGATATGTGCTATTGCTGGAAGTTGAAACGAGGTCAACTATGTTGCGAATCTACTGCGTGGTGATCGCGATTCTGCTGTGCTATGCGAACGTTGGCTGCAAGAAGGCAGCGCAGGAAGCCATGGAGCGTGCCATCGAGACGCAGATTGCAGAAGGCGGAGGAAAGGCGAAGGTCGAACTGGGGGACGACAAGGTATCGCTTGAGCTGGAAGGTGAAGACGGTTCGAAGCAGATCATCAACTATGGGGAAGGCACCAAGATACCGGACGACTTCCCCAAAGATATCCCGCTCTATCCCACGATGACCGTCAACATGGTTCAGTCCCAGGTCGAGAACGCCATGTACATGATCAGTGCGACTACTCCCGACTCGCTGGATGCCGTTACCAAGCATTACGATACGAAAGTGAAACCGGAAGGCTGGAGCGAGCAGACCAGTCTCAATCAAGGTGCGGAAATGACCATGCGCAGTTACGAGAAAGAAGGCCGTATGCTGCAGGTCACCCTGGTTTCGGACGGCAAGGAAACCACCATTTCTCTCATCAGCTCGAAGAAGAATTGAAGGACCATTCTGGCTCGCGTAGCGCATGGGAAGAGCCTATTGCGTCTTCCGTTTCCCCGCGGTCTGCGCGACCGCGGCCACGTCTGCGCGACCGCGGCCACGACTGCGCGACCGCGACCACGACGACGTGGGGAGTGCAGGGGAAAATCGTGTTGCCGCTCCCGCAAAGGTCTGGGATAATCAGGCCATGGAGGTGCAGAGTGATGGACGCGGTCGGACTGGTACAACGCCTGCACGAACATCGCATGTTCGTCAACCAGACGCTGCTCGACGTGGCGCAGCACCTGGCGTTCGCGCAGCTGCACGAGTCGTTCCCGATTGGGCAGGGATCTGTCTGGAAGTCGTTGCTGCATCTCTATGCCGCCGATTTCGTCTGGCTCGAGGCGTTGCTTGGGAACGACGCGCCGGTGTTGCCGGGCGACCTTCCCGACCGACTTCCGGGCAACCAGTTAGGACACAATGCGATTTCGTCGCTAGGACAGCTGGGACAAGCCTGGTCGGAACTGGACCAGCGCTGGCGCGATTACCTGAGCCAGCTCAGTGGCAAGACTTTAGACGATATCGTGTACAAGGTCAGCGTCAGTTCGGTGGCGGGATGCCGGTTGGGTACGCGCCGGGCGGATGTGTTGCTGCATGTCTGCACACACGCCGAATACACGACCGCTCAAGTCGTCAACATGTTTCGGCACTTGGGTGTTGCACCTCTCCCCGACGTCATGCTCATTACGCTGGCTCGTCGACAGATGCGCGAGCAGCAGCATTTGGCGTAGCTTCCGCTCCTTCGTCATTGGGTAGTTCGTCATTCGTCATTCCATGCAGGTGTAGCCGAATCGCGCACGCTCATTGAGCTGACGGTGATTCCACCTGCCAGGAGAAATCTTCCGGTCGGTTGGCACGCAGGTAGACGGGCGTGGAAGTGACGTGCAAATCGCCGCCCGGAAGTTCGCCGCCCATCATATCCAGGGCGGTCACGCCAGACTGCAGCCGCCATGGTACTGGCTGGTCACCGGCTGTCCAGACGATAGCAACGAATTCGTGTTCTGTTTCGAACACATACCGGCGAAGTCCTTGCGGCGATGAAGGGAGATCGACTGGTCTGGGATGCGGCCCCAGCAGTCTGGCCAGTACGTTCTGGGCGGCGAACATCTTGCTTGGGGCACCGCCATATTCGAAAAAGATCCCGCCCCCGGAACTGCTGTTGAAGGGACCACACGTTCCTGCATGGTAGAAGATCTTGTCGATGCCATGACTGAGGAAAACGGCGGCAGACTTCACGAGCGCCTCGGATGCTGCCAGTTCGCTGCCCCAGTTTGCACGACTCATGGCCGAATCCCCGATCTGTCCGGGAGTCTTATAGGGATCGTCGTCCGCGTAGCAGCCGAATTCGGTCAACCAGATCGGTTTCGACTCGCCGCGAGAACGGAGGGCCTGCAGGGTAATGTCGAGATCGGCTTCGTACGTTTCAGGCGGCGCCGTGATCGGATAGAGATGGATATCCATGGCGTCACACCACTCGAGGCCCCCGGCTGCAACGAAATCCTTCACCCAGTGACTGTCGACCCAGCAACCGATTCCGCCGATCACTCGCGTTTGCGGGGATGTAGCCTTGATCGCCGCATGAGCGTCGCGGAGCACCTGCAGGTAGTCTTCGAGGCCATAGCCGAACGTGGCCGGCACCGCATACGTGGTATACAACGGCTCGTTCATGATCTCAATCCAGTCCGTCCGATCCCGGTAACGTTCGGTCGTCTTGGCCACATACTGGCGGAACAGGTCCGGATCGGTGGCGGGGCAGGCCGCGACGGATCGGTTGAGTACGTACGGATCGCTTCCCACCTGGCGTTCAATCTGCTCACGATCCGCCGCACTGCACCAGTTCGCCGACGGAAAGGGGAGCAGAAGCAGCAGGTTCAGCTCCCGCTGCACGACGCGGTTGATCTGTGGGTCGACGCGCGAGAAGTCCCACTCGCCCCGTTCGGGCTCGACCGTGTTCCATTTCGCGGACCAGTCGCGCATCCAGGTCAGTCCCGCATGTCGGCTCAAATCAAGCAGGAAATCCCAGGGATATGCGTGGTTCATGCCAAACGGCGAATCGTTGTGGGCGTACGGCGTCAGCAGAGCACATCGGAGTGATTGCGAGAACGGCGCAAGGTGATTGGCGGGAGTCCAGGCCACACGATAGAATCCCGGTCGCCCGGCCAGGAGTCGTGGGAAAGTGGCAACTTGCCCGGAATGGGGTGAGACTTCGACGGACACATCGAGGGACAGTGCCTCACGATCAAAGAAGTCAACGGCTGTGAGCCGACCGATGAAGGGTCGAGCGACGTCGGTGTTGTTGTACAGATGCAGATCGATGGAGAGGCCTTCATCAGGTGCACTGAAGATGTTGCCGACGGCCGAGCTGCTGATGGTGCTTTCCCACGGCGCGCGGGTGGTGTACGCCGTGGCTTTCTCACCTGGCTCCAACTGGGCAGCATCGAGCCAGAGGGTTGCTCGGGATAGCTCCGACTCGGACAGATCGATCCCGGCACCGATCCAGATGAAGTCACTCCGCGGCCGAAAAGAGAACTCATAGCGAGTCCACTGCTGGTCGACCACGATCGTCTTGACGTTGCTTCCTCGCTGGGCATGGTGGACCAACAGCAGGGCCGGCGTCTGGGGGTGGTCCGATTTGAGGTAACACGAGAATACGTAGGAGTGACCGACCTGGACGGGTATCCAGCCTTCATTGGCACAGACCACGGTCAGCACCGGTTCCACAATCGGCTCATAATAATCCCAGTGAAATACGGGGGCCTGTGATTTGTCGACATCGATGCGCAGGCTCTGCGCCGCGTGCTGTGCCGTCGAGCGGTCGACAGCTCCCCACTGCTGGTTGATGTTGCCCGCCCAGGTGGAGATCCGGGGAGAGTAGCTTCCCCACTGCGCGGCGCCGCACTCGAAGCTGCTATTGGGGATCAGATTGACACTCGCAGCTGGAGCAATGGCCGGATGAAATCGCTCCACCAGATCGACTTCCTGGAGCATGATCTCATCAAACCACATGGTGCCGGTGCCGCTGTACCAGAACTGGAGACGACTCGTTTGAGCGGGCACGTTGTCGGAAGCCTGGCAGTACAGCTCCACCTGACGCCAGGTCGCGCCGGCCACGAACTGCCCTTCCACTCCGGACGCGCCCCAGGGACGCGTGTTGGAAACCGCGACACTTCCCACCGGTTTGGTCAGGCCGTCTCCTTTGATCCAGAAGCTGAGCCGGTACCATTTGCCGCGTTGGATACCGACGGTTCCCAGTTGGCACATCATGACATGGGCGTCAGGCGTCCCGCCGACAAACTGGGTGCAGGTCAGCTTGGCGCTGTGATCTCCCGCGTGACCTGTATCGAGCGTGAGTGACTGATCTATGTCACCGCGACCAGACGTCTGCCAGTCGAGCGGCGTGGCTCGCTGGTCGGCTGGTTGTTCGAAGTCTCCATTACGCACCAGATTCGGTCCGGGTTCCGCAGCGGCTGTCGCTGGCAGCATCCAGGCGGCCCAGATCGAGAGCATCAGGGCCAGGGAGCAGAATGTGTGGAACATGGAGGATTGCCTCAGGTCATTTAAACGCGAGTCCAGCCTTCTTTTCGCTGCCGCAGGTAGATCGCTCGCATGTGCGTCAGTTCCTGGTCGTAGCGGCCGTCGCGGAAGTCGGGAAACGTCCACTCGAACGGCTGGTACCTCCCGTCGCGATAGCGTCCGACCAGGTCGGCATAGATGCCGTCGCCCAGGTGGATCTTCTGGCCGGCGTACTTGACGCTTCCCAGCACTACTTTGTTGTGGTCCAGGTATCCGACGTCCAGGTTCACCTGACGATGGCCAGCAATCGCCAGTTGATCTTCCAGCTGATTGGTTGCCAGTTTGGCTTGACGCAAGGTCTCGGGAGCCACTAACCGCTCGAAGCTGATCAGCCGACGCAGCAGATGACATCCCATCTCCGCATCGTAGTAGTCGGTCATATCGAAGAGATGATCCGGACCACCATAGTCGAGTGGTCCCCACAGCAGCTGCAGTCGCTGCCGGGCCTCGTCCAGCGACTCGGACGTGCCGTACAAAATGGCGACGAACAGCTTGACACGTTCAACGGGACTGGTCGGGGCCAAAGCGATCACCTCCACGGCGCAGGACATCCAGAGCCCGCCGAATAATATCGGGATGGATCCGGAACTCTTGAGCTACGCGTCGTACGAGCAGTGTTTCAGGAATCTCTTCACGCTCCACCGCGGTTTGAGTGCGTTTCTGCAGGTGGCCCGCTCGCAGGTACAGTTGTTGATCATCCGTGACTTTCGTCAGCAGCGGATAGTGCATCATATCCCAATCGAATGACGCGTCCCAGGCGCGGCGGAACTGAGCGGCATCCACCGGTGAGGTCTTGAACGTGAGGCGATGCCGCCGGCTTCCCTGCTGGATCGTGTGCAGTTCCAGGCGATCGGATCCACTGGGGATCAGCTGCAACTGATTGAATCGAGTGGTGATCACGCGGCCGGCCGAGTTCTGCGGGTGCGAAAGACCGACCTCCAGTGGCAGGGGATCCACCAGCAGGTAGCCGGGGTCGAGCAGATGGGGGAGTCCGTCGAGCCAGACGATCAGTGCGCAGTGCGTGTCGGCTCCGTACCGTCGGTCGGCCAAAATGGGTTCGGCTTCCAGTCCGAGCGAGCGAACCAGATGCAGGAGCGTGGCGGTGAGCGAAAAGCAGGTTCCTCCTGCCCCCCATTGCTGGAAGTCGTGCAGAACTTCGGCCGGTCCTCGCCGGGCGGCCGGTACCGAATCGCTCTGTGCACCTTTGATGATCTTCGTCAGGTTTTCGTACGGAAGCTGCGAGAACGCGCGCGCCAACAGCCCCAACTGCTGCCGCGGATCACCTTCCGACGACAGTCCGCACAGACTGCGAAATCGAACCAGGAGTTCTCGATCTTCCGGATGTCTCAGCGGATCCATCAGCACGTCGCCATCTTCGTCGGCAGGCACGATCAGTAGATCTGCGGAACAATGTTCTGGTCTTGTATCGGGGGGCGAATGTAACTGTTTTCGATCTTACGTGGCGGCAGTTCGAAGGGGGCCGGTGTAAGGTCCTGGTAATCGAACTGGCCCAGCAGATGGCTGATGCAGTTGAGCCGCGCCGATTTCTTCGAATCCGAGGGAACGACAAACCACGGGGCTTGCTTGATGTCGGTGATCGCGAACATGTCGTCCTTGGCTTTCGAATACTCGATCCATCGCTCACGCGATTCGAGATCCATCGGGCTCAGCTTCCAGCGCTTCGTCGGATCCTGGATGCGACGCTGAAACCGCCGCTCCTGCTCGTCGTTACTCACCGAAAACCAGTATTTGATGAGTCGAATATCGGCGCGGACCAGCATGCGCTCGAATTCGGGACACGACCGGAGGAACTCCTCATACTGCTCCGGCGTGCAGTACCCCATGACCCATTCCACTCCGGCGCGGTTGTACCAGCTGCGGTCGAAGATCACGATTTCACCGGCGGCCGGCAAGTGCGCCACGTAACGCTGGAAATACCACTGTGTCTGTTCACGCTCTGTGGGGGCCGGCAACGCGACCACACGACACACGCGAGGATTCAAGCACTCCGTAATGCGCTTGATGGTCCCCCCCTTACCGGCGGCGTCGCGCCCTTCGAACACAATCACCACTTTCAGCTTTTCGTGCACCACCCAGTGCTGCAGCTTCACCAGCTCGACCTGCAAGTGAGCGAGCATCCGCTCATATTCTCGTCGGCTGATCGTCTTGCTCGGGACCTTCTGATCGGAAGTTCCCAGCGGAGCGATCGCCCCGTCGTCAACTGCGGTTGCTGACGACTCCGTGTCCGCGCTTGTCTGGTCGGCCTTCTTCTCGTCCCGCTTCTCTTTGGAGTTCTTCTCTTTCTTCGACATGACCGAGACTCTCCTCATCTATGGTCTGCCTGCCGAACTGGGGTCTGCCTGCCGCAGTGGGGCCGCTTCCAGCGTATCCGACTTCCGTCATTCTCCTCGAATCGTCCCGAGGCTACCAGCCCTCGCGTAACCGGGAGAACCGACAATCCTCTGGGGGCACAAGGGAAAGGCCCGGCCGGGCCTTGTCCCCCATTCCCTGCTCGGGCTCCTGCTCGCAGTGCCCCGGCCACTACATCCGTCCCATTCTGCAGCTGCGGTTTCGTAGATTGCGGCTCAACGGGGTGCTGTCCCCATTGCTGTCGCCTTCGAGTTCGAGTACCACTAGCGCACACAACACGACAAACAACCTGCATCGTCCAGCGTTTCACGAGGATCGACCAATGGATGCCGTCGGTTACTCAGGCGTCTGATTCGCAGGATGGCGAACAAGGAATGTCCGATTCCCAAGTGGAAGAACCACGTCGCGCAGTCTTCCGCATTTGCTCGACTTCCGCACAAGCTATGCCTTGTCTTCCTTTTTCACTCTGCAGTTCCTTGTTCGATATTCTGCAGTTCTCAATCGGATTCTCACTTCGAACTCGCGTGTTTGCGATTTCTCATTGCAGTCCGGTCCAGTAATCCCCATCTCAACAGATGTCGTGTTCCAACACGTGGCGGAGTGTTCTACTTCTGCTCGTATTCCGGGCTCATCGGTGCTCCACCCAGGTAGGGATAATCATCAAACAGGACTTCGTCGCCAGTTGCCCGAGGATCGCCGCTTTCTTTCAGCAGCTGAGTCAGTTGCGTCGACAGTTGTTGACGCGTGGCAGCATAGGCCGAGTCGTCAATCACATTGTGAAGCTGATCGGGGTCCTTGCGCAGGTCGTAAAGTTCCTCGGCACCTCGTTTAGCAAACGCCAGGTCATAGAGCCGGCGGTGCTCCGCATCCTGGTCCTGATGATCGACCATGTAGGTCTTGGTAGGACCGTTGTCGCAATCACCGAGCCACGCACCCTCAAACGCGGCGCGCTGCCAATGGATAGTTCCCGCAGGCCAGCGGTCGGGTGTGAAATTGCGGACATACAGATACTCTCGGGTCCGTAGCGCTCGGCAAGGGTACCCTCCCATGTCGGGTGCTTCCTGAGCAGGACAATGTCGTTCCTTGCCGGTCAGGGTGAAACTGCGAGCAGAATCGACTTGTCCCTCACGATCGCTGGTCAGGATTCCCATCAGGCTGCGGCCCGACATGTCGGCCGGGATGTCGACCCCTGCCGCTTCCAGAAACGTCGGGGCGAAATCGGTGAAGCTGACGAAGTCATCGATGACGCGTCCCCCTTTCACGCGCGCTCCCCAACGGATTGCCAAAGGCATGCGAGTACCCGAGTCGTAGAGATTCGCTTTGCAACGGGGAAACGGCATGCCATTGTCGCTGGTCATCACCACCAGAGTGTTTTCGAGCTCGCCAGCTTCACGCAGCTGTTCAATAGCGTTCCCTACCAGCGTGTCGAAACGCTGGACTTCAAAGTAGTAGTCTGCCATATCACTGCGCACGGCCGGTACGTTCGGCAGACAGGCACTGGGCGTGATGGCATCGACGTTGATACCGGAAGACATACCACTGTTGAGCTCATACGGACGGTGCGGATCAAGTCCACCAAGCCAGAAGCAGAAAGGCTTGCTGCTCTTGCGCTGCGCGAGGAACGCTTGAAAGCTGGGAAACGGCTTGCCCGCAAGTTCCCGCTGTCGCGTCTGGGGACGACCAGGTCCCCATCCCTTGCCCGTTACACCCACTTCATAGCCAGCCTGCTGCAGCAGTTCGGGATAGGTGGCCAACTCATCGGGAAACACGCACCAGAGGTTTGCACCGGCTTGAAGTCGCCAGTGCCATTGGCCTGTCAGGATTGCGCCACGCGAGGGGGTACAGGAGGGAGACGAGACAAACGCATGAGTCAGGAGCACGCCTTCGCGCGCCAATGCATCAAATGTCGGTGTCTGGACGACCCTGTCCCCATACGCTCCGGCATGGGCCCAGCTCCAGTCGTCTGCAATCGCGAAGAGAATATGCGGGCGCTGTTGGGCCGCGAGGTGCGTCGACGTGGCCGCGACGTTCGCCACGCTTAAGGCCAGGCACAAACCGGCCTTCAGGAACCATCGACTGGCACGACACATGGTTCAATCCTCCCCTGGGGAACACGGCAGGGACGCCAGCGTTTGGCACGGCAGGGGTGTTTGAACAGGTTTCTGTCAAGCCGCCCTGTGGTGCGCTGCCACGCAATGTCTTGTTCGATCCGTCTGGCCTCACGGAGGCACGGAGACACGGAGGGGCCTGACGAGTTCACTGATCTCGTGCTGGAGCATCTCCGTGTCTCTGTGCCTCTGTGAGAAACCGATCTTACGATCGACCCACGGGATTACTCTACTCTCAGCCCTTTTCAGTTCGTTCTCGCCGGTCGCCTCATTCGATCTCCGGTTCCATGCCCTCACTTTCTTCTTCTTCGTCCTCTCTTTCTTCTTCGGGCGGATCCTGGTCATCTTCTGCGGCGGTCTTAGCTCTTGCCTTGCGTTTGCGCTGCTCGCCGCCTTGTTTTTCTCCGACCTGTTGGTCGTCGGTGGTCTTCGCTTGCTTTTCACCGTCGGCCTTTTCCTCGGTCGGCTTGCCGAATTCCTGGATCGGGCGCGCGTCGAGTGCGAACATGCCGCGACCGTGCGTGGCGATGACGAGCAGATCCTCGCGGGGGTGAACGATCAGGTCATGCACGAAAGTCGTGGGGAGGTTGTTGGCCAATACGTCCCAGGACAGGCCGCCATCGATCGACACGTAGACTCCCAGATCGGTACCGACGTACAGCACCTGGGAGTTCTTGGGATCTTCGCGAATCACATTGATGGGACCGCTGGGAAGGTTGCCGGCGAGATTCAGCCAGGACTGGCCGTAGTCGGTGGACTTCCACAGATAAGGAGTGAAGTCGTCGTGGCGTTTGCCGTTTTGTGCCATGTAGACGGTTCCCTTGTCGTACTGGGAGGCCACGATGCGTGAGATCCACCGGTTGGGAGCGATGCCGTACGTGATTTCGTCCCAGTGTTTGCCTCCGTCGCGTGTGGCATGCACTCGGCCGTCATCGGTGCCGACATAGATCAGGCCAAGTTCGAACGGCGATTCGGAGATGGTGGAGATGGTCTGGTAGGGAATATCCCCTTTCTTGTCGGGATTGTTCCAGGTCAGGTCAGGGCTGATTTTCTCGAACTTGTCGCCGCGGTCCCAGGAGCGAAACAGGAAGTTCATGCCGTGGTAGAGGATCCGCGGATTGTGGGGAGACAGAATGAACGGAGCGACCCACTGACCCCGGAGCGGCTGCTCATTTTCAGCAGCCTTAGGAGCGAGGTCGGTGCGTTTGCCGGTCGCCATGTCCTGCCGGTAAATGCTGCCGTAGAATCCGGCCGCGTAGACGGTATTCGGATCGGTAGGATCTACGGCGTGACTCGAGCCTTCCCAGCCAGGCGCTCGTTCGAACTCCACGGCGGGAATCTTGTCGCGCCCACCGCTCAAGCGCACCTCGCCGCGGTAGCTGCCGTGATCCTGGATTGAGCCGTAGACATGGAAGGGCGTGTCCATATCGAAACCGATGTTGAAGAACTGGACCGCCGGAATCTGTTCGGTGAAGCTGCGCCAGTTCTTGCCGCCGTCATAGGACAGCACACAGCCTCCATCATTCCCGTTAAACAGGTAATTCGAGTTGTCAGGATCGATGAACAACGCGTGATGATCTCCGTGCATTCGCCCCAGACGCGAGAACGTCTGGCCGCCGTCATGGGAGACGTTGAGCGACAGGCCCATCACGTAGATGGTGTTTTCGTCGTTCGGATCGACGCGGATCTGTCCGAACACCCAGCCGTACGTGGCTGACAACGAACGCATGTAGCGATTCGACTTACTCACCTTCGTCCAGGACTGACCGTGGTTGTCGGAGCGGTAGACTTCGGCGCCCTGGATACCGCCGCGGCGCACCCGGCCGTACGAGTCCTTCTCGCCCTGCAGCGAGGCGTCAGACTGGTAGTTGTCGATGAACGCGTAGATCACATTCGGCTTGGATCGACAGAGATCGATGCCGATGCGTCCGCGGAACGGAGCTTCAGGAAGGCCCTCGTTGATCGGTTGCCAGCTGGCTCCCGCATCGGTGGTCTTGTAAATTCCGCTGCCACTGTAATGGGATTCGTTACGTGGATCGTTCCAGCGTTTGCGCACCCGTTGCCAGGTGGCGGCATACAGAACATCGGAATCGGTTGGATCCATGACCAGGTCGATGGCTCCCGTAGAATCGTTCACGAAAAGCACTTTCTCCCAGGTCGTGCCTCCGTCGGTTGTTCGATAGACCCCGCGATGTTCGTCGTAGGTCCACTCATGGCCCGAGGAGGCTACGTAGACGATGTCGGGATTCGTCGGGTGAATCATGATGCGGGGAATCGTGTGCGTACCAGCCAGACCCATGTGAGCCCACGTCTTGCCCGCGTCGATCGACTTGAACACTCCGGCTCCAGCCATCGAGCTGCGGAAGATATTCGCTTCGCCCAGTCCAACCCAGACGATGTTCGCATCCGAAGGGGCCACCGTCACATCACCGACCGAAGTGGAAGGGCCATGTTCGAAGATGGCTGTCCAGGTGGTGCCTTCGTTGTCCGTTTTCCAGACGCCCCCCGACGCCGTGGCAACGTAGAGCGAATAGTTCTTGCCGCGAGGAATGGGGACCGCCACATCAGTCACTCGTCCACTGATATTCGTCGGGCCAAGGAACTGCCACTTCAGGTCCTTGAATCGAGACGAGTCCTTCATGGCCACGTGCTTGTCATACCAGGTGAGCCGATCCTGGGGATCCGTGAAGCTGTACAACTCCGGTTCGATGCGCTGACGAAGCACACGAACCTCCTGCGAAAGAGCCTCGATCTGCTGGAGCAGTTGTTGCATCAGTGCATCCTGCGGCGGGACTGTGCCGACCGCAGGCTGGGTGACCGGTTCGTCGGCTTGAGCCGGCGCGTCACCAGGTGGCGACTCGGTCGACGTGGCGGCGCCCGGTGGCTGCGGTTGGACGGCAGCGTCCTGCGGGACCGGCTCACTGGTTTCCTGTGCCGGCTGACTCGATTCCTGTTGCTGCTGGGGCGTGGTTTCGGTGGGGGGCGAGGACTCAGCATCCTGAGCCCAGGAGGCGTGGCCGAGCGACGTCAGTAACAGATATGCCAGTGCCAGGGCTCCGCTTTTCGCCCGTTTCATGCTCTATCCTCCCAACCAACCGACGGTGATCGCTGATGCTGAAACCTTCGCAGCGCGGATCCTTCTGGATCGCGGAAGCGTGTGACGACTGCGAACGGCGTGAGACATGGCCCCGGGGACCATGACGAACCTGCACCTATTCTAAACAGAGTCCACGCGAGTTGCTTGCCGAAATCACCTACAATTTTGTCGCCTCTGCCACTTGTCGCACCGGTTCATAATAAGGGAGCAGCCCCGGATTGCTGCGGACTCCTGCGTGCGGCAGGTCGGGAGGGTGTGGCACGTCCTGTGGGTGCGGCAGACCCCGCGGCCAGCTCTGGTATGATGGAGAGGTCCCGGCGAGGATCGGGCGGCAGTTGGCAAGGGTGGGACAAGGGCATGCTGCCGGCCCACCTGAGTCTTGGGGAGATTGGCAGCATCGATGAAATTTGAAACGGAGCGACTGCGAAATGGCTGGTAGCAAGGCAACGGGCGGTTGGGCAACGGTGCGTGGTTCGGCTCATCGGTCGACCGAGGCAAACGGTCCAGCTGGCGCATCCAACGGTCGTGATCAAGCTGGACCGGTGCGGCGGCGGCCGATCCTTGGCCCATCAGCGCTGATCGCAACGGCCGCCTGGCTCCTGATCAGCGGTCGTGGGACGGCGGCGGAGTGGCCGACGTATCGAGGCGATGCGTCACGCACGGCACGGACCGAAGAGACTCTGAACGACTCGCTCGCCTTGGCTTGGACGTACACATCACAGCACGTGCCACAGCGAGCGTGGCCCGGCAGCCGGCGGATGCAGTTCGACCAAGCCATGCAGGTGGTTGCCGGGCAGGATCGAGTCGTCTTCGGCAGCTCTGCCGACGGTACCGTGACCTGTCTGGATGCTGCCCGTGGAGCGGTGGTCTGGGAGTATTTCACCGAAGGCCCTGTCCGATTCGCTCCGGTACTCTGGCGGGATCGCGTGTTGGTGGGGAGCGACGATGGCTATCTCTACGCGCTGCAGTTGGCTGACGGAACGCTGCTGTGGAAGCGCCGAGGCGGGCCGACGCATCAGTTGGTGTTGGGCAATGAGCAGATGATCTCGAAATGGCCGGTGCGTGGGGGACCGGTGATCGCCGACGATATCGTCTACTTCGCTGCCGGGATCTGGCCCTCCGATGGTATTTACCTGTATGCGCTCGATGCGCAGAGTGGCGCGATCATCTGGCAGAACTCGGAATGCGGAGCGATCTACATGCCTCAACCCCATCCTGGAGCGGATGCCAAGAGTGGCGTATCGGCGCAGGGATACCTGGTGGTTTCCGGCGACCAGCTGTTTGTTCCGACCGGGCGAGCCGTGCCGGCGTCGTTTGACCGTCGCACGGGCGAGCTTGAGTACTTTCACTTGCAGAAGTATGGTCACAATGGCGAGTCGCTCGTCATGGTCGTGGGAGACACCTTCTTCAACGGTGGAATCGGCTACGACATCAGCGGAGGACTGCAGTTGTCGAAAGTTGGAGGGGGAGAATTGGCTGCGACAGCCGACGGCATTGTCCGCTGCTTCGGTGCCGATGTCGGTGAGTATCGATGGGAGGAAGCTGAAAAACCCAACCGGAAGGGTGAAACGGAAAAGGTCCGTTCGCTTGTGCCCCTCTGGTCCCAACGTCTGGAAGGCGAGTCGACGGCGGTTATTTCGGCCGGCAGCCAGCTTGTCATCGGCCGGGCAGGCCAGGTTGAGATTCTGGATACGGCGTCCAAGGACATCCTCTGGAAGGCGCCAGTCCACGGCAACGTATTCGGATTGGCTGTATCGGATCAGCGACTGTTGGTCAGCACCGATCGGGGGAACGTGCACTGCTTCACGGTTTCCGGGCAAGGCAGTGTCGCTTCGCCAGCCGTCACTGCCGACTCACCTGTCGCCGCAGGGCAACAGGAGACAGCCCCTGAGGCCGAGGAGATCGTCCGGTTAACCGACATATCGCGCGGCTATTGCCTTGTAATGGGGAGTCTTGACGGAGCGTTGGCGAGCACTTTGGCGCGGCGCTCGGAATTACAGGTTGTGGTGATTGAGCCTGATGCGGACGCTGTCGCCGCCTCACGCGCTCGACTGCGAGCCGAAGGGCTCTATGGCCGTCGTGTTGTCGTTCTGCAGCGTGATCTCGCCGATACCGGTTGCCCCCAGTACTTCGCAGACCTGATCGTGCTGGATCCGGACGCCCGTGTCGGGATCGATGAAAAGGTTCGTGCCGAGGCCGAGCGGTTGCAGCGACCTTGGGGAGGCGTGTTGTGCCAACGGCAGCAGGGGCAGTGGCAGGTATCCTCGCGTGGCCCCCTGCCGGGAAGCGGCAGCTGGACGCACCAATACGCCGATCCCGCCAACAGCGTGAACAGTCAGGATGCGCTGGTGAAAGGACAGCTCAGCATCCTCTGGTATCGCGACCTCGAATTCGCCATACCGTCGCGACACGGACGTGCTCCGTCTCCCCTGTTTGACCAGGGGCGTCTGTTTCATGAGGGAATGGACGGTGTGGTAGCGGTCGACGCCTATAACGGGCGCGAGCTGTGGCGGTACGATATTCCCAACGTACTGAAAGCGTACGACGGGGACGAGCTGATGGGAGTGGCCGGAACCGGCAGCAATTTCTGCCTCGGAGATGACAGCGTCTATATTCGTGACGGGGCGCGTTGTCTGCGGCTCAATGCCGCCACCGGCACCTTGCTCGGCGAGTTCTTCACCCCAAAGACCGCTGAGGGAAGCCATCCGAATTGGGGCTACATTGCATGGTCCGATGGAATGTTGTTCGGATCAACTGCCGATGCGGACCACGTGGTGACGTTTCGTTACGTCGATCGCGGCGGAGACATGTCGAAGCAGTTCACCGAATCGACGTCCTTGTTTGTCACCGATTCGAAGTCCGGTGAAATGCTCTGGCAATATCAAGCTGCTCATTCGATCCGCCACAATGCGATCGCGGTGGCGGAAGGCAAAGTGTTCCTGATTGATCGCCCGATCGCGCTCTTCGATCGCGAGAAGAAGCCCGCGACCAAAGACCATCCTCTCGGCAAGCTGGTCGCCCTCGACGCTCGTTCCGGAAAAGTCCTCTGGCAGAATGAACAGGAAATCTATGGCACGATGCTGGCTGTCAATGCGGCATACGACGTAATCGTGATGAGTTACCAGCCGACGCGTTTTCGACTTGACTCGGAACTGGGGGGACGCATGACCGCGTTTCGCACCGAGAACGGCGAGCGGATCTGGGAGGTCGACGCCAAGTACGAGTCTCGTCCTACCCTGAACGATCGGACCATCTACGCTCAAGGAGGTGCTTGGGATCTGCTGACCGGTCAGTCCATTGCGTTTGATTTCCAGCGTTCGTACGGCTGCGGGATCCTTGCCGCGTGTCGCGATATGCTGGTGTTCCGCTCTGCCACGCTCGGCTACTACGACCTGTCAGGCAATCGCGAGACGGAGAACTACGGAGGGATTCGGCCCGGCTGCTGGATCAATGCTTTGCCGGCCGGCGGACTTGTCCTGCTGCCCGACGCTACCTCTGGCTGTGAATGCAGCTACCTCAACAAGGCCTGGATTGCCCTGGAGCCGGTTGCTCCGGCGCAGGAGGGAGGAAGCCGGAAGATCGGAGCACAATAGATGAGGACCAGGTCTTCCGACTCCGATCTTTTTGTCAGAGCGTTTTTTTGTCCTCCAGGGCTTCTCCCAAGGCCTTTTGATTCGACGGGTCCGGTCGCGAGCTGAAGCTTGCGCTACGGAGCCGCCAGGCTGTAGCAGACGATCTGATGGTTGTTGCGTGCAAAGATGCACTTCTGAGCAAAGGCGGGATGACTCCACACCACTTCGTGGCCCTCGCTCTTGCTGGTCGCCTCCAGCAGCTTGGCTCGCCCCAGCTCTTGATAGCCTTGCGGCGAGAGATGAGCGACAATCAACTCGCCCTGGTCATTAAACAGGAAGAACTGATCAGCCTGCTTCACCAGGAATGCGGAAGCATAGTTCCGCCGGCGCGAGCCGGTCGTGGCATCGTAGGTCGACCAGAGCTGTTTTCCTGTGGCGAGTTCGACACAACGCAGTTCGCCTGCCATGTCAACTCCATACATGGTGTCGCCTGCCAGCAACGGCGGGCAGAACGCGGGGGAAATGCCGCGGTCCTTCTGACCGGTCCAGATCACTTCCGCCGACGGTGATTCATGGCCGAGCTTGAGCATCATCGACTTGAGGACCACGCCGCCGACAAACAGATAGGATCCGCACTGACGCGGTGCCACGATCGACATTTCGTAGCTCGGCTCCAGTGGTTCCGTCCAATACACTTCACCCGTCTCCGGATTCAGGCTGTTGACGGACCGCGTATGCCAGATCAGCAGCTGTCGTGTCCCTCCGGCCTCGATGATTGTGGGCGGGCAGTAGCCTGGTGCGGGTGCCGTCAGCGCTCGCCAACGTTCATGGCCGGTCATCTTATCCAGTGCCACAGCGACGCTCCCTTCGCCTCCAACCAGGCAGATCAGTTTGTCGCCGTCGACCAGGGGGTGACCGGCGCAGCCCCAGACCGGTGTTTCGAAGTTATACTCCTGGGTAAGCTCCTTGGACCAGATCACCGATCCATCTTCCACGTTCAGGCAGCAGAGATGGCCCTCGGCTCCCAGCATATACACGCGATCGCCGTCCACCGTCGGCGTGACTCGAGGCCCATAAGGATAGGAGATGTTGTAGGTGCAGGGGTGAGCATGTTGCCAGAGCGGCTGTCCGCTGTCGGCGCTGAGGCAGAGCAATCGTTCGGTGCCGACGAGTTCATCCCGGCGGCTGGCAGACGGATACGGAATCTCGTCGGTCAGGAAGTCGGCCACGAACACCCGTCCCAGGGCCACGGCTGGGCCCGCGTATCCAGCACCGACTTCGGATTTCCATACCAGTTTCGGTCCCTCCGGGGGGAACCTGGTCAAGATCCCCGACTCGCGCCAGACACTGTCACGCTGCGGACCGAGCCATTGAGGCCAATCGTCCGCTTGTGTCCTCGCAAGACCACAGAAACTGAACAGCACGATCAACACGCAGCCGCGAATCCACGATGCCATGTCGCTGGTCCTTGGAGTTTTTAGAAAGTGTCGCACCTGCCGTCGCCGCAGACCGGTTGACGTGTGAGTCTGCAGGCCATACTTCAGGATATCAGGATAGCAGATTGTCCCCGGATCATGCTACGACTTGTCCAAAGCCGCAGAGATTCCACTGCGGCCCGCATCCCGCGGTGAGGGGTGGAGGATGGGGGCATTGCGAGGTGCTACAATGCTATTCGAGTTGTATCGTGTATCCGAGCAGAAGAGTGGCCCGGAACGAACCGTACGACTCGCCTGCCCGATGAACCAATTTCCATTCAGGAGCCTGATATGTGGCCTGTGGTACTCATGCGGATCTGCAAATTCACTGTGACGGTTGTGTTGCTGATCGGCTGCATATCGCTCTCGGCGACTGGAGCTGACGATTCGGAGTCGATTCAGATTGGCGATCGCCGTGAGTTGTTCGTCGATCATCATCTCATCGACACGATCCGACAGGCTCGGTTGACCCTGGCGGTGCCGCGCGACGAAGGAGTCGTGGTCCCGTTTGACAAACCCTGGGAAGGCCCGTTCTGCGGCTATTGTACGATGCTGCACGACGAGCATGGCGGTACGTATCAGTTGTATTACCGAGGGCTGCCGATAGCCGGAAGGGACGGCAGCACGAACGAAGTGTATTGCTATGCGGAATCCCATGACGGAGTCCACTTCACCAAGCCGGACTTGGGACTGTTCGAGGTGGCGGGTACGCGGCAGAACAATGTGATCCTGGCCAATGCGGCACCGACGACGCACAATTTCTGCCCGATGATTGACCGACGACCTGGAGTTCCGGCAGACCAGCGCTACAAGGCACTTGGGGGCGTCATGACCAGCGGACTGATCGCTTATGTGTCAGCCGACGGCATTCAGTGGCGACGATTACGGGACGATGCGGTACTGACTCGCGAGCAGGTGCCTTTTCCTTACATGTTCGACTCGCAGAATCTGGCTTTCTGGTCGGAGGCGGAAGGAAAGTACCTCTGCTATTTCCGAGTCTTTCAAGATGATATCCGCCGCATCTGCCGGACCACCAGCGATGATTTTATTCACTGGGATGCGCCGGTGCTCATGCAGTATCGCCATGAGGGAGGTCCTGCACCGTTGGAGCATCTCTATACGAATCAGACTCATCCCTACTTCCGCGCTCCTCACCTGTACGTGTCCATTGCGGCTCGCTTCATGCCGGGCCGGCAAGTGCTGACGGAGGAGGAAGCCGACGCGATCCACGTCAGCCCGGCCTACTTTCGCGACACATCGGACGCGATCTTCATGACGTCGCGCGGAGGTGACGTGTACGATCGGGAGTTTCTGAGCGGTTTCATTCGGCCAGGCATCGGTGCACATAACTGGGTCTCACGCACCAACTATCCCGCTCTGAATGTCGTACCGACGGGCGACACCGAGATGTCTGTCTACGTGAACCAGGACTATGCGCAGCCGACCGCGCACCTCCGCCGCTATTCGATGCGTCTGGACGGTTGTGCTTCTGTACGAGCCGAATACGAGGGTGGCGAATTCGTCACCAGGCCGCTGGTATTCTCCGGCAATCGATTGGCGATCAATTTCGCCACGTCGGCGGCCGGCGGCATTCGCGTCGAAGTGCTCGACGCGACAGGCCAACCTGTGCCCGGCTATTCGCTCGACCTGGCACGGGAACAGATCGGTAATGAACTGCGACGAATCGTCTCATGGCAAGGGGGCGCTGATCTTGGATCGCTGGCCGGCAGGCCCGTGCGGCTGAGGTTCGTCATGCGCGATGCTGATCTGTATGCGCTGCAGTTTGTGGCGGCCGAGTAGGTCACGTCGTACGACCTTGAGCGTGCAAAATCTTTGCTCGAACGTCTCAGCTCTCCTCGCCGCTTTGTGGCATTGCGTATTCCATCTTGCGCGGGCATTTCCTGGCGGCAGGTGGGGGACCGGGGCTGGCATTCGTGCGAGGTTGCAGCCGAAAGCGGCAGAAGGCTCACGCCAAGGCGCAAAGGCGCGAAGAATGTAACCGGGACGAAGAGTGTACGGCGAGAATTCGCCATTTCGAGAGTATTGCCGTAGAATTCCTGTCGGGCATGGCGCGCCATGTGCGTTGGAGGACGAATGTCACCGACAGTCTCTCGGAGATCTTACGAGTTGCTGTCGCCAGATGGAGCTCAAACGCCGGCCTGGTGACTGAGCGAACGTATCCACTTCGACTTACGGCCGTCCGCGTTGAACGGGGCCGTACCCTGCCGCAATGAGGAACTCTCTCATGACCATTCGACACGTTTTCGCCGCGTTGTTCGCGCTGCTTGCCATGGTAAGCCACTGCGTATATGCCGACGATGCGGCCGCTCCCAAATCACTCACGATCGTACCGGTCGCCTTATCACCTGACGAGAATATTCCCGTTGACCTGGGCACACGCATCGCCGAGGTGATTGGCCTGCAACTCGAACGGGCCGGCATCGAGCAGCTGAAAATCGGGCAAACCAGGTTCTCGCTTCCTGAAGCCACCGATCTGCCGCAATTGGTCAAGGCATTCGGGGCGTTCGTCATCGACCAGAAGATCGAGACAGAAGCGGCTCTCCTGGCGAAGATTGACGGCACACCCGGAGCAGGGATCACGGAGATTCGGATGGTGGTCGTGAACAAGGAGGGAAAGGAGTTGCTGAGTGAGCAGGCCAAGGAGGCAGCTTTTCGTCAGAGTCGGTTTCAGCCGAAGGACCCGGTGACGGCCGCTCTGTTCATTGTGGATCGACTGGGCCGGGCCTGGAATCTGAAAGACCCGCTGCGCAGCAATGCGCCGCAGGGAAAGATGGCGGAACGGATGCGAGAGCGGTCGGGGATTCCCTCCGACAAGGAACTGTCCGAAATCAAGGCCCGCCTGGACGCGGTGCGCGGCAAGCTGGCGGAGAGTACCGTCACGGTGTACCCGATCCATCTTTGGAAGGGCTGGGACGCAGCGGAAGCAGGCGAACTGGCCAAGTTGCTCAACGAGCGCGGAGTTTGCCGGGCGGAGGTGTCGCAACAGATCCCTGAGCTCGACGTCAAGGGTGATCCTAACGAGCAGAAAGTGCTCTGGGAGACTGCGCGGCAGTATCAGCGGTGGCTGCGCCAGCATGAGCCAACAGCGGAATACGCACTGTTGGCCGATTACGGTCTAAGCCCCACATCCGATGGATCCCAGCCAGCCAACCATGTGCATCTGATTCTCTGTGACCGGTCTGGGCAATGGGTGTTCGTTGATTTCCAGAACTCGCATCACGCGGACTTCCAGCACATCATGCCCAAGACGATTTCGCAGTGCAATCAGCTCGGCGTGGACCGCCTGGCGGCTCAGCTGTCACAGTAATTCAAGGGAAACGTCCCGGGAGGTCCTTCGTCTGAGCTACCCCGATTGAAATGCTCGACGAGTGATTGGACAATGTCTCGACTGGAACGTGTCACGTCATGATGTGAAGTGACACCGCAGTGGGCTGTGTTCCAGTCAGGAATCCTCAGATCGGGACGTTGCTCTGATGACGAACTTCACGTGGATTGACGGCAGCATCGTCGGGACCTATCTCCTGGCGACCATGGTGGCCGGCATCATGGTCCGCAAGTATGTGTCCCGCGTGGACGATTTTCTTGTGGCCGGCCGCGAAATGAATGTGTTCCTCGGAATCGCCTCGCTGGCAGCCACGGAGTTTGGCATCGTCACGTGCATGTATACGGCGCAGGCGGGCTATACACGTGGTTTCGCCGGCTCGATTCCCGGGCTTTGTAACGCGGCCGCCATGTTCGTGATTGGCTGGACTGGGTTCTGCGTGAAGCCGCTTCGCGATTCCGGAGCGATCACGATCCCGGAGTTGTTTGAGCAGCAGTACGGTAAGTTCGTCCGCTGGCTGTCGGGCGTGGTGATCGTCCTGGGAGGACTGCTCAATATGGGCGTCTTCCTGCGGGTGGGTGGTCAGTTCCTGGTCGTCTGCTGTGGTCTCAATCCGGATTACCTCGAAATTGCGATGACGGTTCTACTGGTGGGTGTCGCCACCTATACGATCATGGGCGGAATGCTCTCGGTGCTCGTGACCGACTTCGTGCAGTTTGTCGTGATGAGCATTGGCCTGTTGGCAACGACGTTCCTGGTGCTGCATCACGTGCCGTGGGATTTGCTGGTCAGCACGGTGGAAACGCGTTTCGGCGACGGAGGATTCAATCCCTTCGTCAACGAGAAGCTGGGTTGGTCGTTCGTACTGTCCAACATCTTTACCAACACGGCAGCTGTCTTAACCTGGCAGACCTGCATTGCGCGGTTGTTGTCCGCCAAAGACAGCAAGACGGGCCGCAGAGTCTATACAGGCACCGCTTTCTTCTTTGTCTGCCGCTGGGTAATTCCGGGCATCTGGGGAATTGCCGCTCTGGCCATGCTCGACCCGAACGTCGTTCAGGGAATCGGGGCACAATTCGGAGAGAAAGACGGAACGTTGTTTGCGATGCCGTACTTCCTGGCGAGCATCGTGCCGATGGGGATGATGGGCATCCTCGTGGCGGCGATGCTGGCGGCCGACATGTCGACCGACTCATCCTACATGTTGACCTGGGGGAGTGTGATCTACAACGATATTTTGGCCCCGTTCCGGCGCACTCGCTGGTCCGAACGCAAAGGGATCCTCTGGAACCGCTGCATCGTCGCGCTGATCGGCGTGTTTCTGCTCTTCTGGGGGCTCTGGTATAAACTCGAAGGCAACCTGTGGGAGTACCTGCAAACCACCGGCGCCATCTATCTGGCCAGCATGTCGACGCTATTGATCGCCTGCTGCTATTGGAAGCGATCCAACAACTGGGGCGCTGTGGCGGCGATCGTGACTGGCGCCGCCCTGCCCGTGCTGGCCCTCTCGCTCAACCTGTTCGTCAAGGTACAAGCTCTGGATCAGCTGGGGGCACCCATCCTGCAGGACGGCAAGCCCTTACTGGAAGGCATCGTAAAACACTATATCGGCGACGATTTCGTCAATATCGGCACGTTTCTGGCTGCCGGCGCGGCGATGGTGATCGGCTCGCTGTTGAAGACGTTACTGCATCGGCGGCCACCCGTGGTCTATGCTGCCCACGACCCTTCTGCCAGTGATATGGGGGGAGAATCCTCATGAACCTGACTGAAATGCTCAACAACCACGCGTTCTGGGGAATCCTGACGCTGGCCGTGCTGATCTGGTATTCGACGGTTACGGTCTACGTGGCGGTGCGTGGAGTGGTCGACATCAAGCACATGCTGGGAAATCTTGCCGAGAAACAGCGAGACCCCAAAAACCAGGTGAAGTAGGACGCGATCGCAGATACCACCGGCCTGGGGCCGGTGGCATGTCCTCGAATGCGTTCTCTCCGCTGGCCTTGTGCCAGCGGAAGCACGGTCTAACGGCTGGCCGGTGCGTCAATAGGGATTGAGCATCTCGTGGACCTGTTTCGTGCCCCAGATGATCGCTTCGTCGATAACGCAGTGATCGGGGATGTCGATGCAGTGGACCAGGGTGCGAGCGAAGTCGTAGCCGTCGGGGTATCCGTCGAGCCAGCTGGAGTCGATGCCTGCTGCCTGGCAGAAGTTGGTGCGAGCGGCACCCGGTATGAAACTCGTAGCTTTGCCGCCCCACTGAGCCATTTCTTTGTGCAGGCAGCGTGTGAAACCAACCAATCCTGCTTTGGCAGCTGTATACGTCGCCCATTGCGGCCAGGAATAGTGCGCGCACCCGCTGGACACGTTCACAATATGCCCGCTTTCCTGCTCCTTCATCACTTTGACTGCCGCCTGGCAACCTTTGATCACGGAAGCCAGATTGATGTCGAGAATCGTGTCGACATCCGCATCGGTCAGGTTTTCGACTTCGGTGATCTTCACTCCTGCGCCATGATTGTTGACCAGGACGTCGAGTCGCGCGAATCGATCCAGTGTGGCTTGAAGCAACTTGTGCCAGTCGGCGGTCTGCACCGCGTCGGCCTGCACCGCCAGCAGACTGTCGGAGGCGAGATCCTGACAGGCCTGGGCCAGCCGCTCCTGATTGCGGCCGGAGATGACGACCTTCGCTCCCATCTCCAGCAGGATCCGTGCGGCCTCAAGTCCGAACCCGGATGATCCACCAGTAATCACGATGACTTTGTTCTGGACGTAGTGCTTCATAAGTGTCCCTTCGGGAAAGAGCCAATCTGGCATCGCTGACCGCGTATCAGTCTACCGCGACACGAGGGGGCGTGAAAACGGGGGCACCCGGCCAGGAGACGCTCGCCGATCTGCTGATTGACCAAGTGACGTGAGCCGAGGCGTCGCACGATACGAGCAATCGCAAGAGCGCCGCTGTCTGTTACCGCCAGCCTCCGCAATTATCCTGACGATCGAGCCAGCAAGGGCGGCGGTCATGCCGTGCCGCCGTGTTGCGGCGCGGGTTCAGTGGATGCACTACTGCTGTGTCAACACTCAAGATTCGGGTGCCACGGACTTCGCCCGTTCAGCACTGGCAAGGGTTAACCAGCTGCGGCACTGGCGAAGCCAGTGGCACCCCAACCCGCAATTCCAGCGTTGACAGCGCACTACGGTCGAGGAGCAGGAACTCCTGCCGCTCAACGCACGAACTCGTAGCCTACCAGTGCATTGAAGCCAGGTCCGTCGACGCCAGAGCCGAGCACCCGATAGTACTTGTCCGTGATGTTTTCGAGGTTCAGGCTGACCCGGTGCTGTTGATCCTCACCGAACGCACGACCAACCCGCAGATTGAGTGTGCCGTAGCCCGGTGTCCCGCCCGGGATGAATCGCACGTCAGAGTCGTTCGCCGAGTTGTATCGATCCTGGCGGCGCACCAGCCACGTGAAGAGATCGATGTAGGCCATCCGCTGATTGTCGCGCCAACGCAGGCCGACGATTCCCTGTGTCGGCGGGATCCGTGAGAAAGGCTCACCCGTATCACGGATGCGCCCATAGGTGTAGGCAAAGTTCCCCCACAGCAAATTGCCACGGTCAAACTCCTGCCAGTGCACTTCGATCTGTGAAGCCGATGGTAACGGTTGTGCAGAAGACACCGTTGCCCGTCAGCCTGCCCGATTTCATGCTATAGTACCTGTAGAGCGTACTCGAACAGGAGAGTAGCCATCGCCAGAGCCAATATCCTCATCGTCGAAGATTCCTTTGTTGTCGCGCGACGGTTGCAGCTCAGCCTCGAGCGGGCAGGGTTTGGCGTGGATATTGCGCGTAATGGCCGGGAGGCCTGGGTCCGATCCCAACGCAGAGTCTTTGATCTTATCGTTACGGACGAGAAGATGCCTGTCATGTCGGGGCGCGAGTTTTGTCAACTGCTTCGACAAGATAGCCGCTACGCACAGACTCCGATCATCTTTCTCACCGCCAATCCCGATGATTTGGATGCCGAGCAGCTCCAGCAGGGACTGCACATTGCAGCCGTGTTCGAAAAGCCCTTCCGTCCCGAAGCGATCGTGCACATGATCGAAAACGAATTGCTTGCCATTCGCAACGGCTAGCGCAGCAACTGACTTCTGCCAGCCTGCCTCTCTGCCTGCGTGGCTCCCTGGAACGACTTCAATATTCTGCCGTTCCTGGTGCGATCTTCCGCGGTCTTCTGTCGGATTCTTCGGGCGACTCCGGCGTTCACTGCAGTTGCAGGGCGATCGTCCTTTGGGCGAGCAGGTGGCGTTGCGGCGAAGTAGCGCTGCGGCACCGGCCGTAGTGACATCTGTTTGCGGTATTCCGACAGGAGGTCGAGGCACCACTCTTGAGTTGTAGATCCCTACGGTCCGCATGGTGACGGACAGCTCCTGTTTGTGGTAGGTTGATGACAACATTCAGGAAAGGATCACACAATGAAATGGTCGACGGCGGTTAACGGGATGGGCATCTTTACGCTGGTCTTCTGGCTGTCACTGTCCGCCGCAGGGGCGGAGGAGGGAGAAACGCGGCTGGTACGGCTTCATGATCTGGCCATTGAGCTGGACAACACTTCTGGCGCCATCCGGCGGCTCGAGTATCCGGGGGTGGGGGCGTTGCTCACGGCTAGCGCCGACGAGGCGGGACTGGTAGACGGGGCCTATCCGCTCTCGGAGTTTGAACCGCTGCGACTGGCGGCACGCCACTCTCAAGGGGCTGTGATCGAAGAGCAGCCGGGGAAGATCACGATCCGCCTTGCGCGGTTGGGTGCCAGTCGATCCCATTTCGCGGTGGACGGCGAGGTTTCCGCGACCATCACCCTGTCGGCCGATCCTGACGGGCGGTCGATCGTACTGGAGTGCGAACTGGAAAACCACTCGTCGCAACCCGTGCGTCAGGTGGTCTTCCCGGAGCTGCGCGGCTTGGTGGCAACGGCCGGGCCCGACCAAACGATCTTCAAGACGTGCGGCTTTGGGTCGACACCCTTTCGCGAATTGATGTTGCCGGAACCGGACCAGTGGTATGCAGTCAACAGCTCGACGGTCGAGCACAAATCGGGCGGCATGTTCGCCTCGATGTGGACGCGTTGGATGGATCTGGGTGGACTACAGGGCGGTTTCAGCCTGTTTCCGCGGCGCTGGGGCTGGGATCCTCACACAAGCACGGTGTTACAGCTGCAGCAGTCGACCGGTACGCTCCGGTTGTTCTGTGTCCATGCTGAAGAAGTACCACCGGGGGCGAAGTGGACGAGCGGCCAGTGGGTATTGACACCGCACTGCAGCGGCTGGGCCAAGGGAATCGAGCCTTATCGCGATTGGGTCCGTGCGCACGTGCATCGGCCTTTTTCGATGCCACAGCACATTCGTGACGCCCTGGGATACCGCACCGTGTGGATGTCGCAGGGCCAGCCGGAGGATCCGGCGGATGCGGTGTGGACCTTTCGCGATTTGCCGGAGTTGGCGAAGGAAGCCAGGGAGCATGGCTTGCGCGAAATGGTCCTCTGGGGCTGGCAGCCGGGCTTCGACGCGTCACTTCCTGCCCCTTTCCATCACCTGGGAACCGAGCAGGATATGATCGACGCCGTCCGCCAGTGTCGAGACGAAGGAGTCAACGTGGCCCCGTTCATCAGCGTCCTGCAGGCCAGTCCCAAGACGGCGCATCGCTATGGGTTGACGATCCCCGATAACAATGGCTGGACTTATCATACGGAGTTGATACCGCGCTGGAATCCGCCCTATGCGACGGGCCTCTCGTGTGTGCAGGTGGGACCGTCGAACGCTCAGTGGCAAGACGAAGTCGCTCAGTCATGTCGGCGCTGGGCCGATCTGGGGGTCCGGTCGATCAGCTGGGATCAGTATTTCACCACCGATGCCAAACCTGATATGCAGGACCTGACTCAGAGAATTCGCCAATACGCTCGCCAACTCGATCCCGAATCGACCTTCAGCGGCGAAGAGCTGTGGAATCTGGAGATCGACTGTCAATGGCTCGACTACACCTGGAACTGGGGCGGCTATGGTGACCATCAGGCATTCGTGAATGCGTTTCCAGCGCCTCGTCGCAATGTGAACATCAATCGATCGATCCGCGAAGCGCGTTTTGCGTTCATGGACAATCTGCTGCTGAACGTGTGGCCCTCGAAACCAGATTCGATCAATGGGTCCGAGCGGATTCGTAACGTCAGCGACCTCTCGGCGACCTTGAAAACCTGTGCCCACCTGCGGCAGACGTTTCTGGCCGATTTCACCGCGGGGATCCTGATCGGCGACTGTCTGCTGACGGAGCCGAGCCCGGGATTGCGGATGTCGGCCTACGTGGGAACGGACCGCGTGCTGGCGGTGGTCCTGAATCAGGGTGCCGAAGGGGCTCTCACCGGGCATTACGACCTGGCCCCCTGGATACCGGGCGGGTCGTCCTTTCAGCTGACAGAATATGATGAAGAGGGGGTGGCTGGCACGTCACGGGCAGTCGCCGCCGCTGGCCAGCTGGAAACCAGGCGGCTTCGCCCCCTGGAAATGTCGGTGCTGGAGTTCGTGCGACATTAGCGTGGCCGCGGTCGCGTAGACCGTGTGGCCGCGGTCGCGTAGACCGCGGGGAGGACGAATCTGACCATGTCGGTGCTGGAGTCTGTGCGACGTTAGTGGTGTGATGTTCCCCTTGCGGAGCGACCAGGTCCCGAGCAGTTCAGATCGCTTCGGGGTGCGCACTGCTGAGCCGCGGCACGGTCGGCGAGAGTCTTCGACGAGCGGTACAGGGAGACCGCCGGTGTGGTCGGGAATTCCCGTGTAACCGGCAGTGGGGAGCGAGGGAGTCGGGGAGGCAAACAACCGGTCGCGATGCAGCGGCGCGCCGCCTCCAATGACGAATGACAAAATACCCGATGACGAAAGAAGACCGAGCGGTACCTAGTACGACCGGAGGCGAGCCGAGTCGAGTCGTTGTAGCAGGTTGGTTTGGCCTTCGATGCTCGTCATCCCAGGGGACATTGGGTTCTTCGTCCTTCGTCATTCCACGGGGGCGTTGCCGAATCACGCTCGGTCGTTTGGTTTCTCCGGGGAGGGCTTCGCTGGTGGCGAAGTTTGTCAGGCTGGTGGCGACACGAGAGTTGTGCGGGGGCTCTATTCGTACGGCAGGATGGGCGTGACGGAGTCGTGTTCCTTTTGGCCAGGATCGATCAAGCAGTGAGGATCCGACGGACCATGAACGAGAAGCTCCAGAAGAAGGGACTGCTCCATCGCGGATTCCTGTCCCTGATTGTGACGCAGTTTCTTGGTGCTGCGAACGACAACATCCTCAAGGGTGTCCTCATCTACATGGTGATCGACGGAGCCTGGCAGGGCCGACTGGGCACGGGAGGGCAGGGAATTGTCAGTGTCTGCTTCACCCTCCCCTTTATTCTGCTGTCCGGCTATGCCGGTCAGTTTGCCGATCGCAACAGCAAACGTCGTGTGGCGGTGTTGGTGAAGGTGATTGAAGTGCCCATTGCGATCCTTGCGCTGATTGGCTTCTGGACCTCCAGCCTTGAAATCACGTTGCTCTCACTCGTTGCGCTGACGTGTCAAAGCGCCTACTTTGGTCCGGCGAAGTACGGTATGATCCCTGAGCTGGTTTCGTCGCGTGATTTGAGTCGCGCGAACGGAATGATCAACATGATGACGAATCTGGCGGTGATCGGTGGGACGTTGGCAGCGGGAAGAGCGGCCGATCTGTACAGTCCGCTGCCCGACGCATCCGGGGCGATTCGCGATCCTCTGCTCTGGCTGCCGGGCGTCGTGCTGATTGTCATCGCCGTCGCGGGGGTGATCGCCGTCGTATTCCTGCCACGGCTGGAACCAGGCGATCGAACGCTCAAGTACGACCTCAATCCTCTGGCGACTTACCTCAGCGCCTTGAAAGAGATGGTTCGTACACCGCTGCTGATGGTCATGCTGGCCTGGGGGTACTTCTACTTTCTGGCAGGACTTGCGCTGCTCATTCTCCCTGAATACACAGTCGTGCTCGAGTCGTATAATGTCACGCGGACGGAAGTCAGCACATTGTTGGGAGTGTTGGGGGTGGCGATTGGAGTGGGTAGCGCCACCGCCGGGCTGATTTCCGGCCACACGATCCGGCCGATTCTGATCCCGATTGGTGCGGCGGGATTGACGGTCTTCTTTCTGTTACTGGGCAGCATTCCGCCGACGCTGCCATCGTTTTCGCCGACGTGGCGTGTGCCGTTGAGTACGATCTCCGCTCTGGTCTTTGGAGCGGGGTTCTCGGCAGGCTTCTACATTATTCCGCTCCAGGCGTTGCTGCAGCGGCTTTCGCCCGACAAAGAGCGAGGGCGGTTGTTGGGGACTGCCAATGGCGTGTCGTTCACGTTTCTCACTTTGGCGTCGATTCTCTACTGGGTCATACGGCCGCTCTTTGGCACGACCCCCGGGCATCAGCACCCTGAGAGGATCTTTCTGATCAGCGCCGTGCTGATGGTCACGGGAGTCTCGTTCTTCCTGTGGCGGATGCGTGCCCGCGGTTTCTCGTTCCAGACCGTCGACTAGGTCCGAGTGTAGGACCAGGTCAGAGCGCAGAAAGGAGAACGGAGAGCCATGAGAACACGAGGAGGAGCGATCCAGAAGGAAGGTGGTTCTGGTCTGGCTCTCCTTGCCCCTCTCTCCTCTCTCGTTTCTTTGCGATCCGATCCGATCCGATCGTCAGAATCGTCCCAATCGGCCGAATCGGTCTCCACCGCCACGGGCTCTGTTCCGGCCTGCTGCTCAGCTTGCGTTTCCGGCTCCTTCGGAACAGAATTGAGGTTCGGTCCCTGACGCACCCGGAGGCGGGGCCGGCTGACGTACCTCCGACCGCCGCGGCGGATTGGACCTTCGACCTCCACGATTTCATTCGAGAGAAGACCATGTTGGACAAAGCGCCTTGGATTACGTACCGCCCGGAGCTCAAAGTACTCGATTGCACGGTTCGCGACGGGGGCCTGATCAACTGCCATCGCTTTTCTGACGAGTTTGTGCGAGCTGTTTACGAGACCTGTCTGGCGGCCGGCGTCGACTACATGGAGGTTGGTTACAAGAACTCGGCGCGGTTGTTTCCCAAAGGCGAGTTCGGTCCATGGCGTCATTGCGATGAACAAGACCTCAACCGTGTGTTCGGCGACCATGCTTCCCAGAAATCGGGTATGAAGCTGACCGCCATGGCAGATGCCGGCAAGAGCGACTGGCGGGAGCAGATTGTGCCCTGTAACGAAAGCGTGCTGGACACGATCCGCGTCGCTTTCTATGCGCATCAGGTGTCGGAAGCTGTGGAGATGATTGAGTATGTGAACGGTCTCGGCTACGAAGCCACGGCTAATCTGATGGCGGTATCGAATATCAGCGAGCGGGAGATCGACACGGTCCTCGATGCGATTCGCCCCACTCCGGCCACTGTCATGGTGATTGTCGACAGTTTCGGGCACCTCTATCGCGAACAGGTCGACATGCTCTACAAGAAGTACTCCGCCGCCCTGGAAGGCACCGGCAAGGAGATCGGCATTCACGCCCACAACAACATTCAGCTCGGCTTTGCCAACACGATCGAGGCCATTATCCTCGGCGCCAATCGCGCAGACGCCACCATGGGAGGTCTGGGACGCGGAGCCGGGAATTGTCCCATGGAGTTGCTGCTGGGATTCCTGAGGAATCCGAAATTCAAATTGCGTCCTGTGGTGGAACTGCTGCAGAAGCACATTGAACCGCTGCGGGAAACGACGATCTGGGGTCCGCTGTTGCCCTATAACATCACGGGACAGTTGAACCGGCATCCCAGTGCGGCCATCAAGTTCCTGGACGGTGACGACAACAAGAACTACATCCGCTTCTTTGACGATGTGGTCCGGGATTGTTGACTGACTACAGACGACGATCCAGCGGATCTGCGGGTGAGTTATCAGCCATAGACATGGCGGTCGGGCTGCAGGCGAGTTGCGTCGGGCCCACGCGGTAACAGACCAGCGATCAGGCAGTGTCAGCCGGGTCGGAGCTGAGTGCGCACTCGGCGCGGTGCGCGCGCCGGACCGGGCCGTCGGCCGGCAGATGCTGCTGTCCCCGGCGGTTACAGCATTCGCGGCGAATGGGTGGTCGATATGCACACGGTCGATTTTTTTGGTCAGCAGCAACGAGCTCGTCAGCGAACCCTCCTGCTGGTCCTACTGCTCGTGCTCTCAGTCCTGCTGATCATAGCGGCGGTTTATCTGGCTGTGATCGCCGCTCAGTACGTGCACCACTTCGGTGCGCAGAAACCGATCGTGATGTTTCAGCCCCAGTTGCTCGCCGCGGTAGTCGCTGTGACGTTAGCCGTCATATTGATCGGCAGCTTCTACAAGATCTGGGAACTGCGTCCTGGTGGTGAGCATCTCGCCGCCGAGTTGGGAGGTTTCAGGGTGAACCCTGGGACGACCGATCCGGACGAGCGGAAGATTCTCAATGTGGTGGAGGAAATGGCCATTGCCTCGGGCATAGCGGTGCCCCCGGTCTATTTGTTGGATCGGGAATACGGCATCAATGCGTTCGCGGCCGGATACACTCCCGATGATGCGATCATCGCCATCAGTCGAGGGGCGATCGACTACCTCAACCGGGATGAGTTGCAGGGGGTCGTTGCTCACGAGTTCAGCCATATTCTCAACGGCGACATGCGCTTCAATCTGCGTCTGATCGGACTCCTGCACGGCATCCTGCTGATTGGACTGATCGGCTATCACATCGCCCGGTTCGGCGGCCAGGGTTCGGGCGGTCGCAGTTTTGGCGGAATCTGGACGCTGTTCGCTGGCGGAGCGATGTTCGTGGCGGGCTATGTGGGGCTGTTCTTCAGCCGTATCATCAAGTCGGCCGTCTCTCGGCAGAGAGAGTACCTGGCCGACGCGTACGCAGTTCAGTTCACACGCAATCCGGCCGGCATCGGCGGCGCTCTGAAGAAGATTGGCGGCCTGCCCCTTCACTCTCACTTGCAGGCTCCGGCCGCCGAAATGGCGAGTCATCTGTATTTCGGCAGTGCCTTTGCACACGGCCGGCACAGTCTCTTCGCCACGCATCCGCCTCTGGTGGATCGGGTCAAGGCGATTGATGCCAAGTTCGACGGGAAGTTCCCCGCGATCAAGCCGATTGTCCGCAGTGATCCGCTGCCAGTCACGTCGGCCACGACAGCTATCAGGGGCAGATCGCGCACCGCAGGAGCGGAGAAGTCTTTGGCCGTCCTGGATTGGCGTCAGACGGTTGCGTTGGATCCCGCCAAGGTTCTCGCCGCCGTGGGGGCTCCCACGATGGAGCATGTTGAGTATGCCTCCCACTGGCTCGCGTCCCTGCCGGATGCCGTGCGATCCGCTGTACGAGAACCATTTGGTGCGCGCTGTGTCCTCTTTGCGCTGTTGCTCTCGCACGATGACACGGTGCGCGACCGACAGCTGCGCGCGCTGGGGCGCAACGAAGGAGAGCCTACGCGACAGGAAACGCAGCGGCTGGCGAGCCACCTGCAATCGACGGATAGGAGCCTGCGATTGCCGCTGATCGATATGACGCAGGGAACGCTGCGTCAGCTGTCGCCGGATCAATACGATCGCTTCCGCGCGTCGGTTGGCATGCTCACTGATGCCGACCAAAAGGTGAGCCTGTTCGAGTTCGTCGTGCAATGCGTCGTGTTGAACCATTTGGACGGAGTCTTTGGCCGCACGAAACGATCGCCGGTCGCGTACTACGGCATTCGCGGCGTTGCCGGTGAAGTTGTGCTGTTGATGTCAGCACTGGCTCGGATAGGGCATCGCGATGCGGAGAAGGCGACCAGTTGTTTCCGCCAGGCGATCGAGCCTCTGCAGTTGGGCCGACAGGATCGTACGCTGCTCGATGTCGACAAGTGTCGCTTGGAGCACATTCGAGCCGCGTTGACGAAGCTGGCCACCTGTTCGCTGCCGATCAAGAAGCGGATCCTGGGGGCCGCCGTGATCTGTGTCGCTGCCGACGGTCAGGTGACGGTGGGCGAAGCCGAACTGCTGCGCGCCGTGGCCGACTCATTGCACTGCCCGATTCCTCCGCTCCTCCCCGGCAGAGTCCGACACCTCACCACCACTTCGGCCACATCGAAGTTGTAGGATCCGACAGAAAACCGCAGAGTATCCAACAGGCAACCGCAGAATGAAGCAAGAGGAGGAAGTTGAGCCTGCGCGGCACGTCGAGCGACCAATGGGGAGGCCGAACGTGATTCTTCCACGGGGAAATTGCTCATTCCTTGCTCGATCTTCTGCGGTTCCTGCCGTCCAGCACCTGCTTCCTCTCTCCCTCTCCTTTCAACTTTCTTGCTGCTACTCACTTTTCCGCCGTCCAGTTCCAGAAGGCGCTCGGGACATGAAAGTCGGGCGACGTGGTATCTGGCCGGACATGGCTCAGCCAATCGTCCACTGATTCCCCTCGCGAGCCTTCGGTGAACTGAGCGCGGAACAAGCCGATGCGCAGGACCGAACCGTCCCGCACAGACTGTCCCAGCAGTCGGGAGAGTTCATTCAGCGGCACGGCGAACTCCACGATATAGCCGTCCGATGTGCGGCGTGCTGAGGTCTGCAGCCCCGCCAGGTTCCAATGGCTGTCGAACCTACGGTAGTAGCTTGCGGCGTAGTCGTGCACGCGTCCGAGCGGATCGATTTCGAGGCAGTAGTACCGCTTGAGATCTGCATCGCATGCAAAAAAGATCTCGACGCGGTCTTCGCCATCGAGTGTTGATTCTGTCGTCCAGGCCGGAACTGCGATCACGTCGTGGTCTTCTACGACAAAAGCCACCGCGAGCCAATCCTCGACAACTGCGGCCCGAAACTCGGTGGCCGGTGGAGTCTTATCCGACCAGGGGAAGGAGAAGTCCCGAATCAGCTCGGCCTGTTGCCAGAATGGTTCATCGAGTCGCCCGTTACAAATGAAAGGCGTCGGATGTTTTGTGTCAGTGTGTTTCTTCTGCTCGAGCCAGTTGGTGATCTTGTCGGCCCACAATCCTCCATGACGCTGAAGGCCTTGCGCGTTGAAATGCACTCCATCACGCAACGGGCCTCGCAGAAGATCCGTGTCGGGTCCCTGGAAGCTCAGTTGCTTCTGCCACAAGGACTGTTGTGCGGTGCGGAATTCATCGTCCGCCGAGTCGTCTTCGGAATGATAAGTCGTGACCGCGGTGATCCAGGGGACGTTCCATCCGGCAGCTCGCGTGGTACTCTCGATCAGAAACTGCATGTACCGCACGTAATCATCGCCACTGATCTGCCGCTCGACCGGATAACCGCTGCGAGCTTGACCCGCGTCACTTTCGCCTTGATGCCATACGATGGTGCGAAATCCGTGCGATCCCAGCGCCGCCAATCGCTCGGTCAGGCGGCCAAACAGACGACCGTCACTTTCCCAACCGCCGGAGGCGGCCGGCACCAGGCCAGCGCCGGTGGTCGTCAGCCGATCCACCGGCGTACCTTGCGGCAGCCACTCCCGCACACTGGTTGCCCCTTGAGCGATCGGGACGATGCCGATCGGTACACCGAGCCGCCGCGCCAGGGTATCGCCCATGGCAGGCATGAAGCTCCCCCCGTCACCACTTGCACCGAGTTGCGGGTCGTGTGCAAGTCTCCACGTGTGGCCGTCGAAGGAACTGACCTGCTCGGTTTCCGTCTGCTGGCGAACAGCCCCCGAGTTCGCAGCGTTGGATTGTCCAGCCACGACAAACACTTCGCCGACGCCAAAGTGCTCACGCTTTGCTTCAATCACTACGCTACTGTCCGCACTCGTTCCTCGTACCACCAACTGGTACCAGCCACCGGCAGGTACGCGGAGTTCTGTTTGAAGCAGGTCGGGAGCTACAGCAGGCGACGACTGCTCCGCCACGGTCGGCACAAACTCTCCGCTGCGCCAGACCAAGAAATCCCAGCGCATGCTGTGGTCGGCCCATCCGGGCGCGCGGACACGCACCGGAACAACGACCTGATTACACTCGTCACGCTGCAGAACCTGGTATTCCTGCGGCGACTCGATCGTCAACGCGACATGATCCTGGCATCGAGCAGTCCCAGGCAGAGCCGCTGCAAATGCTAACCAGCAAGCTCCCCACAGGTGGTTCGGCCCACGACGTGACATCTCAATACCCGCTCTCGAAAAATCCCTGCCGGATTCCCCTTTCGCGCGATGCGAATTGTACAATGATCGGCGGGAGTCCATCCTAAACGATTGCCGGCGAGCGCGAAAGCGCTGGCGGGACATTCGTCGTGTCTCTGAGGGCGGAGTGGGGGATTCGACGTTGGGTCGGCAAGCCGGCGCCGGAGGCTTGGGCGACCATTCCCTGGCAGTTGAAACACGGTCTGCTTGGGTGACACGGTCTGCTTGGGTGACAGGAAGCGGTGGGAGGCGAACGATGCCCCTTCGACATCTCGGGACGATGGCATGTTGCATTGAGGCAATTCTGCTGATTCTGTTGGTGCCGATCCCCGTCGCTGCTCAGAGCGTGATGACCGCGTCGGCAGTTGCTGACGGTTATGCAACAGCGGGCGCCGCCGATGGCGATCGCTTCTCGTGCCAGCCGCACCACATGTGGCAGTCGACGGCCGCGAAATGCTGGTGGCAGATTCAGTTTGCCGAACCGCGGCGGGTCGGGGCCATTCTGCAGATCAACGGTGATCATCCTGTTCGGCTGCAGAATTCACCGCGCAACTATGCGTGGCAATGGAGTCATGATGGCGTGGTGTGGAGTACACTTCGCGAAACCGTCGTATGTCATGAAACACGTTTGTTTCGCATACATCGCCTCCAACGATCTTTGGAGACGACCTATCTGCGCTGTATGGTCTTCCTCGCCGACGGCTCGGCAGCCACGCTGCGCGAAGTTGAATTCTACGCCGACACGGATGCCGCGATTCCCTTCGACCACTGGATCGTATCGGTCGGCTCCTTCGAAGACCGGGAGCAGACGTTTACGGACACCCGGTTTATCGATCTGGCGCGCCAGTGTCCCGGATGGGAGCAAGTGCCTGCTCAGCTCGTCTGGCATGGCGAGGTAACGCCTGAGTATGTGAAGGTCGAACCTCGGCCACTCTGCCTGTTTCTGTCGGGGAGTTTCCTGGAGTGGTGCCAGTGCAGCCGCGAACCGTGGCGGGGTATTCAACAGATCGTGAAGCAGCGTTCGATTCCCATCTGGGGTTCCTGTGGCGGTGCCCAAATCCTGGCCATCTTGGAAGAGACGGGTGTCGATCAACCGTGGGACTGCCCGCGTTGCCGCGATCCGGCGCAGCCGCTGTTGAGTGTCTATTCCCATATTGGCCATACCGGTCCGGCTCCTTGTGGCGATTACCAGGCGAACATTGGCGAGCGGGGCCGGTTCCAGATGCGGAAGGTAGCCGACGACGCGGCGTTGGCCGGCCTGCCGGAGCTGTTCGAGGTGATGGAGAGCCACGTAGGCCAGATCGCGCACGTCCCAAACGGCTGGACCCGCCTCGTTACGAACGGCCCAGGAGCGCTGACCGAAAACCAATGTTTGCGTGTGAGAGACTATCCCGTTTACGCTGCCCAATTCCATATCGAGATGGAGGGGACTCCGGAGACGTCGCGACAAATCATGACCAACTTCCTGGAACTGGCCAGGAATCGGTCTCGGCTCCCTGAGGAATCGAGGTGACGCGGCAGGGGCAAGCCAAGGCAGCCGACGAGAAAGCCCGACTCTTGCCAGCTCGGGGGGAATATCGAGTTGCCAAGCGTCCACCGCGGTCTAAAGTAGTGCATCCGTACTTAGCAGGAGGATGCAGTCATGGCGAGCCGCACAGACAGAGTTCCGTCTTGGGGCGAAGGATGCGTTGGAGGACGTTCGACGGCGATTGTCGTGGTGATCACGTTGCTGCTTCTGTCGTCCCGACCCGCCCAAGCCGGAGACTGGCCTCAAATCCTGGGCCCTGGCCGCGACGGACACGCGGAGGACGAAAAGCTGCTCAGCCAGTGGCCTGCCTCCGGTCCGGTTGTTCTCTGGCGGTACGAAATCGGCACCGGCTTTGCCGGTCCGGCGGTTGTGGGCGACGAAGTCTACATCTTCCACCGCCGGGGCGATCAGGAAGTCGTCGAACGGCTCGAAGCCGCGTCCGGCCGAGCGATCTGGCGAACCGATTTTCCGGCCAGCTATCAGGGAGGTATCAACCCCGATAACGGGCCACGCTGCGTTCCGTTGGTTCACGGCGTCAACGTCTATTTGCTGGGGGCCGATGGGGATCTCCATTGTGTGGCACGGCAGGATGGTGCCACGAAGTGGTCACGAGCCTTGCGCGATGACTTTCGAGCGGTGGAAGGTTATTTCGGCTTCGGAAGCACTCCGATTGCGATGGGATCACTGCTATTGGTCAATGCTGGGGGATCACCCGATGCGGGGATTGTTGCTCTCTCGCTTGATACCGGTCAGACGGTTTGGCACAAGACGAAGGAGGAAGCCAGCTACGCTTCACCAACATCCGCCACGCTCGACGGCGAGCCGTGCGCGATCTTCGCCACACGCTACAATACCGTGGCAATCGATCCGAAGTCGGGTGAAGTCCGCTTTCGCTTTCCCTTTGGCCGACGGGGGCCGACGGTCAATGCCGCCACGCCGTTGGTGTTTGACGGTCAGTTGTTCCTCAGTGCTGCCTATGGAGTTGGCTGTGTGCTCAAACGCATCGATCAGCCCACTCCCCAGGATGTCTGGGGCAACGACCAGGTCATGTCCAGCCAGTACAACACGGCGGTTTACTGCCAGGGAGACTTGTACGGCGTGCACGGGCGTGAAGACGTGGGAACACCGGAGCTGCGGTGCGTCGAGGCCACAAGTGGCAAGGTCCGCTGGAAGGAGTCTGGATTCGGCGCCGCGCATCTGATTCTGGCAGATTCGCAGTTGCTGGTTCTGAAAGTGGATGGAACGCTGCTGTTGATGGTGCCTCACCGTGACCACTTCGCGCCGCTGGCGGAAGCCCGAGTTTCGGATCATACGACGCGTGCCTTACCGGCCCTCTCCGCTGGTCGGTTGTTCGTGCGTGACAACCTTCCCAAGTCGGGCACCCTCTATTGTCTGCAAGTCGGTCGTCCGTAATCACGTGGATTTGCAGTCCGCACTGTGGCGCTGTATCGTTGAATGGATTCGATACCCCCTGGAGAGACCCACATGACTCGGGCATTTCTTGCAGTGTTGATTCTCGCTTCCCCCGGATTCGCCGATGACACGTCCCACCTGGCACCGCTCTGCGAGAAGGAGGCGCGAATCGAGGCCAATATCCAGCACAGGCACAATATCCAGGGACTCTACCCATCATTGGTACAGATCCCACTTCGTGGAGCCGCGCTGGACATCTACACCACTAATCCGTTTGCCGACATCGTGCATGCCGTCTGCTGGACGTCGAACTACCTGGCAGGGCTCTCTTTCAAGACCGCCGTGCTGGAGAAGAGCGGAGCGCCACCCGACGCGATTGAAGCAGCACGAAAGCGCGCTGATGAAGTGTTCGAAGCGGTCTACCGCTGTCAGCGCGTGACTGGCCGGCGCGGCCTGCAGGCTCGTGGCTACCTGCTGGGGCATGCGGAAGTCTATGCAGAGCGGTCCGAGGGGGCGGGCAAGCTCGCATTCTGGCGGCAGGGTGAAGTGGATGGTCAGCCGTATCGTTGGGTGGGAGATCCGAGCCATCATAACTACAGCGATGCCGTGCATGGACTCATCCAGTACTATACGCTGGCGGCTCGCGGCGAGCAGAAGGATCGGGCACGAGAGGCGATTGACGCGCTCGTAAGCTACTGGGTCGATAACGACCTGCAGATTGCCAAATTCGATCGGTCGCTGCCCGCCGTTCCCATTCTCGGGATCACCGACGGGAAGACACTTAACACACGCGTCATGATGGCGATTGCCGGGGCAAAATTCGCCCATTACGCCACCGGCAAGGAGAAGTTCCAAGCTGTCTACGATCGCCTGATCGAGCAGTACCGAGTGCGACAGCTCGAGTCGTTTCGCACGGAGAAGGATTTCGACGATGCAGAGCATGTGCTCTGTCATCTCGAGGCGCTGATGCGTATTGAGCAGGATCCGCAGCTGCGGGAAGCCTTTCGCAAAGTGGCTGACGGGATCTGGGCAAACCACGTCCATGATGGGCAAAGCCTCTTCACCTACATCTACTATGGCTTGGCGCCCGATGCGCCGGAGAAGGATCCGGCCCTGCGCGACGCGCTCCTTTCGCTGCGGACTTTTCCCACCGACACGACGCAGCGGCCACAGATGAACAGCTTGTTTCCCGAACGCCGAGCGCCCTATGCCACTTATCAGGCGAGTTGGGACAACGAATACCTGTGGAAAGGCAATCTCTTGCGCTCGGACGGGTGGCTCAGCCGATTGGTGGTTGACGTGGCTGTGTCGCCGGAAGATTCCGCTGTGATCTATGCCGTAGGGCAGGAAGGTGAGATCTACCAGTCACGCGATGGAGCGGCGAATTGGGAAAACTGGTCGCCTATCACGGTCGATTTTCAGCCGAGAGTATTCGATATCGACGTCGGGCATCGGTCGCGGATTCTGGCTGCTGCGGCCGACGATGGCTTTTACATGACCACGACGGCAGGACGCACGTGGCGACGACTCCCCGTGCCAGTCGATGGGGGCACTCCAGTGTCCATCGCCTTTGATCCGCAGCATGCCAACGTACTCTTCGTCTCGACAACCAGGAGTGCCTTTCGCAGCCGTGACTTGGGCGAAGAATTTGTGGGCGAAAGTTGGGAGTTGTTGACCAGCGGCCTGCCGGAGAGAGACGGGTGTTTCGTCGTCGTTCCAGGTGATTCCGGCAGAATCTACGCGCTGATGAGTGACGCCCTCTTCACACGACGACTCGATCAGCCGTCCTGGACGCGAGCGACCTCGCGTGGAATCGGCGAGTATGCCGAGAACTATCCGTGGCTGTTAGTGGACGAAGCGCATCCCGAGCACATTGTGAGCGCTTATCAGTCACGTGAAGCCCCCGCGGGACCACTGTCGATCGTCCAACATTCGGCCGATGCCGGGCAAACCTGGACCAATGACTTCGTGTCGGTCGTGAAGACGCTCCAGGAGAGTGGCTTCCTCGGCGTCATGGCGTTGGGAGTGCGTGGCGAGCTGAATCGGGCGGTCATTGATCCGTCCAACAGCAAGACCATGTTCGCCGCCGGAGAGCGTGGCGTGCTGAAGAGCGAGGATGGCGGTCGGACATGGAGACAGCACGAGGAAGGAATGCGGCTGCCACGTGTGGAATACGTGTTCAAGCCGCGCAACACCCAATGGGTCTTTGCCGCCACACCGGGCGGGCTGCAAGTCTCTCAGGATGGAGGCGTGACCTGGTCCGACGCAAACCTGTGGCTGCAGTTTGAATTCAACACTCGCCGCGAGTTGGGAGGCGCCGCATTTATTGATGCGTATTGGCGAGGACGATACTACGGGTTCATCGACGCCGCCGCGGCCAACACGCCGTACCAGGCGGCACAAGTGGAAGCATCACACACGCCTTGAGGTGATGGAAAAGGCATCACGCCAAGGCAAAGATGGCGGGAAGACGCGAGAGGGAAGACATCCTGCGATTACAAGCACGAGCACCGTTGCGCTGAGCACGAGTGACCTGCGGGACCGCTGACTGCGTTGTCCAACGGCCTACTTTTTCTGTTTTGCCTCTGCGGCATCGCGAGCTTCCCGCGCCCGTTCGACGCGCTCGCGTTGCTCAGTGATTTTCTTGTCCAGTTCGGCGAGCTGCTGCTGGAATTCGGGCGAGTATTCGACTTTCCCTGCTTCGCCCCCTTCTCCAGGCTTGGGCTGTGCGACAGCCTGCAGCAGCTGTGAGGTAACTTGCTGAGCCTTTTCCGCATTCTGCACCGCCTGGTCAAGCATGGCCTGCGGATCGACGGGGGGCGCCGTCGGCCGACTCACCACTCTTTGTGGCCGTATTGATGGCATCGGTAATCGCGCGAACGGCGTCTTCCGGCTTGGGCATGTTGCGCTGTTCGTACTCGGTAATCATCTCTTTGCGTTTGCCTTCCAGTCGATCGAGGGCCGTAAGTTCGGCGTTATAAGTAACGACCAGGTCCGCGTACGATGGTTCGTTCGCGACAGGTGCCGGTTCTTGAGTCGAGCAGCCGATGCTGACCAGAGCCAGCACGATTGCCGTGAGAACAGCGTAGTGGGTAGTGGCCATAGCAATGATCCCTCTCGGATTGCAGCAGAAATGGACAGGGAGTCCGAAGAACGACCGCAGAGTTAAAGAATACCTTTTCGAAGCTATCTGTCGCACAGGCATAAGGCAAGGGGGCAAGGCGCGCGGTTGTTCGTGCCACCGACCGGTCCACCGACCGTTGATAGTATGAACGACTACGCGAGCTCCCAGCCCTTGCGATAGTCCCGTTGCAGCAAGTCATTGGCCGGCGCGAAGTTGGTGATCTCCATTTGCGCCGCATCCCATTGGAGTTTCTGGCCGGTGCGATAGGCGATATTTCCCAGCAGTACTGCTTCGGTAATCGTTCCACCGTAACCAAAATGGCAGCTCGTCGGACGACCCGTCTTACAGGCGTTGATCCACTCCTGGTGATGACCTTCCGATGGTGGAATGGTCGGAGCGGGGGCCATGTAGTCCTGGAACTTCGACTCAGGCCACAGCATCCGCTCGCCGTAGCTCGCCAGGAGCATTCCTTCGGTGCCGACAAAGACCCCCCAAACCCACTCGGGAAAAGCGTGTTCTTGGAAGATCTGGGGTGGTTCGCTTCCATGTGTCCAGGTCAGCACCAAAGGCTCGGCTGTCCCGGGGGCTGGTGTAGCGAATTCGTAGCGGACATGCTGCTGGGCCGGAGTGCTCTCTACGTGTGGCGGCGGCCCCGATGCTTCGATGGTCGCCGGATGTTTCAATTCGAGCGCCCAGAAGGCGAGGTCAAAGTAATGGCATCCCATGTTGCCGAATGCGCCGCCACCGAAGTCCCACCAGTAATGCCAATCGTGCGGAACGTAGCAGGGGTGGTACGGACGAACGGGCGCCGGTCCCAGCCAGAGGTCCCAGTCCAGTCCGGCTGGCACTGGTGGTGAATCGGTGGGGCGATCGGCTGCGCCTCCGCCGCCGCGCAGCCAGCAGTGGCACTCGCGTACCTGCCCGATGGCTCCTCCACGTATCAGTTCGACGATACGGCGAAAGTTATCGGAGGCGTGTATCTGCGTGCCCATCTGAGTGGCGACCTTGTGCTGGTCAGCCACGTGTGCTGCGAGGCGCGCTTCGTACACGTTGTGTGCGAGCGGTTTCTCGCAGTAACAGTGTTTCCCCATCTTCATGGCCATGATGCTCGCCGGCGCATGGACGTGGTTGGTCGTGCTCACCACCACTGCATCGATTTGCTGATCCAGTTCGTGGAGCAACCGACGATAGTCGGCATACGGCTTGCTCTGCGGGTACTTTTCGAAAGAAGGTCCGGCGGTGCGCTGGTCGACGTCGCACAACGCGACGATATTCTGATCGGCCACCTCAACCAGATTCTGGGCGCCGCGTCCGCCGGCACCGATCATGGCGAGATTCAACTTTTCGTTCGCCTGATAACTTCGAGCACTGCGGCTGTTGCTCAGGATGATCAGGCCGGCACCACATCCGACCGCGCTGGTCAGGAATTGACGACGGTTCCAGTGTGCGTTTGACATGAACATTCTCCGTGGCTCTCAGGCGGGATGAGGGGCTTGTCCGACGGTCTCACTTCCACGTGTGAGGTCAGCAGCGACCGGTCGCGTGTGCTGTTGTTCGTCGCCGCCTCGACACGGGCAGATGCCGCCCTTGACCCGAGGGTGGAGTTGGGGCGACGCGTACCATTCTACCACATGTGGAACTCCTCTCTATGCCCCAGCGGACACTGGATATTGAGTATCTGCGATTCGGATGGATGCAACTGGACAAGACGCAGCCAATGCTCAGCGATTCGGCAGATAACATGCCATGAGCCGGCCACGAATTGACCGGCTCATGGGAGAACTTGTGATGACCGCAACGCTAACATCCGACTCAGCGCTCGACGCTCAAGCACCAGATCATGTTCTTGTCGCGGATGAACAGCTTTCCGTTGGCAATCACAGGATAAGCCCACGATTTCTCCATGCCGTTGGCCGGCTGCGGACGGTCAGGTGGAGTGAACCGTCCGACCTCGCGGTAGGCCTCGGGCGTCGCATCGATCAGCAGGACTTCGCCGTTTTCGCCATGCAGATAGAGACGCCCGTCGGCGTAGCAGAGCGATCCCGGTGCCGCACTGCGATTCTCCCACTTCACCTCACCTGTCTTGAATTCCACGCACTGCATCGTCTGGCCATTGCAGCCGTAGAGATAATCTCCCACCACGACAAATCCGCCGATGGCTGTAGGGAGTTTGGGACTGAAGTAGACCTCTTCCGCCGAGACGCCACCGTCCGCGGCGACCATCTCGACCAAACCGCCGCCCGTGCGGGAAGCGCCGCTGTAAACAAAGCTGCCTTTTGTCACCGGAGTGGCAATATTGGCAATACCACTGGTCTTGGCGGTGTGCCAGAGCAGTCTTCCTGACTCCGCATCAATACCCACCAGGCCCATGCCAAGATAAGCGATGTACTGCTTCACACCGTCCGCTTGAGCCACAATCACGGAGGCGTAACCAGCCGCCTTGCTCTCGGGAATCTGCGTCTTCCAGACGACGTCTCCGGTGCTCTTGTCGAGTGCTACCAATGCTGCATCTGGACCTCCAGGAGCGCAGATGACCCGCTCGCCATCAACCAGCGGCGATTCTGAATAGGCCCATTCACCAGGGACTCCGCCGTACTGCTGGCGAACGTTCTGACTCCACCGAGTCTTACCAGTCGCTGCCTCCAGGCAGGCAAGATCACCGTTCGATCCCAAGACGTAGATCGCTTCACCGTCCACCGTCGGAGTCGACCTGGCCGCCGGAAAATTCGGGCGCTGCCGTGGGTTCCCAACCTCGCCAATGCGAGTGGTCCAGAGTTCCTTTCCGCTGGCAGCATCAAACGACTTGATGAACTCGTTCTCCAGTCCATCATTGCCAGTGACATAGAGCCGTCCATTGGCCACGGCCGGCGCACCGTATCCATTTCCTGAATTGCTCGCCTGCCACACCAGCGGTGGTCCCGTCTCGGGCCAGCTCGGAAGCAATCCCGTCTCTGACGACAGGCCGTTACGCTGAGTCCCCCGCCACTGCGGCCAATCGGCCGCACTAACCAGGCTCACAACGGACACTGATGCTACGATCACTCCACAAATCAATACATGACTTTTCCGCAGGCACTTTTCCATCATAGTAGGGTTCCCTCGTTCTGAGATTCGTCGAGCGTCTCCACCCGATCTGCTACGGAGTTGACTCCGCAGGTCGCACCACGAACTGGCCTTGATAGTCATCGGCTTTGTCCTTTCGAATCGGGATCGGTGATCCGGCGTAACCAAACGTTTTGGAGCGGGTGACCGTCCCGATCGTGTAGGAGAATTTCAGCTGGTCACCCTCTCCGCGGGAAAGGCGCTGCAACACGCACTGCATTGTCTGTCCCGAAGGCTCGGTCACCGACATTCCGACCTCTGCCACGCCCGGATCCGTCATCGCCATGGCCTGCTCCACGCCATCCGGCGCGACGTAGACCAGCTCAACGGAGTAGTGTTGAACCGGTTCCGCCTTGGTAGTTACCTCGCCCGCAACGGAACTCGTCGTCTGGCTCGTTGCCACTTCGGACACGCGCTCACCGCAACCGGCCGTGAGCAACAGTGCTGACAGCAGCACCATGCGAGAGGGTATGACATGTTTCACGCTTCGCTCCTCACCGTCAAGAGTCGTGGAGGTCCGACGACCACGAAGCGCACCTCAGCCTCTTCCGACGACAACTGGCCGCACCCAACAGCCGACGCGAATATGATCATAACAGATCTTTCCCATCGGTCACCACGCTTATTCGGAACACCTACCGATGTGCGGGTGGAAATCGCTTCCCGCTGGCAGAGGGGGGCGCTGATTCGCGTCACCACGGCTCTTGGCTAAGCTGAGTGGCGGAGTCGGCACTTAACGGGAGCTTTCAATCGACTGCAGGTCTCATGGCAACCACGAACCGAGGTCGCGACAGCACCGGCGAAGGAGAGTCGACGCTGACACTCGTTTTCAGCGTCGCCAGAAACGATTCGCTCGAGACGAATCCGGCCAAGGGGACTGAAACCGGGGAGCACGGCCTGGGAATCCGTCCTGTGGCAGCGCCCCCGCGTGGGGTTGCACGAACCAATTCTTTGGGGTGACATCACCTATCGCAATGCGTGGGAAACAGCGATGGTCGGCGGTACGATCTCCGCAGTTGTTAGTCTCCCCTCTGTAACCGTTGACAGAACGACGTTGATTTGGCCGCGAGTTGGCACAGAAAGTCTCCTTTCGCTCCGCGAAAGAATCGCTACTTGCGCGGAGCGAAAGGCGACTTTGGCGGACCGTGAACGGTTACCTCCACTCTTCACCAGATGCAGGCTTGCATCCTGTCGATGCTCCGATCCGGAGTACCTCGCTCCGTTCACAGTGCGACCGGAGGGGACTACTGGCGGTCGAACTGGCTTGAAAGACGCACCGACCCAATCCGCCGCCGCTTACTTGTGATGCGCTCAACAGTGCGTTACGCTGCGCCCAATACAAGGAGTCAAACCATGAGTCGAACTTCCGTCCTGGGATTATTGTTAGCTCTGTCGATGCTTCCGGCTCCACTCCGGGGCGAGAACGCCCGGCAGCAGGCCGCCGAATCGGGTACGTCGGTCTATCAGCAATGGAAACAAGGACCACCCCACAATCCCGCGTACTTTCCGATCGCCGTCTGGCTGCAGGCACCTCGCAACGCTCAGAAGTTTCAGGCAGCGGGTATCAACCTGTACGTGGGGCTGTGGCAGGGACCAACGGAAGAACAGTTGTCGCAGCTCAAGGCGGCCGGTATGCCGGTGATTTGTGACCAGAACCGAGTAGGGCTTACGAGCGAGAACGCTGACGTGATTGTGGGCTGGATGCACGGCGATGAACCTGACAACGCGCAGCCTCGTCGCGATGGGAACGGGTACGGGCCACCGATTTCCACCGAGACGATCGTGGCCGACTACGAACAGCTCAAGGGCCGCGATTCGACTCGTCCCATCTTGCTGAATCTGGGCCAGGGAGTTGCCTTCGACCAGTACATTGGCCGGGGGGTACGCCGCAATCATCCCGAGGACTATGCCGAGTACATCAAGGGCTGTGATATCGTCTCGTTTGATATCTATCCGGCCGTGCACGACCACCCCACCGTCGCCGGGAAACTGGAGTTCGTGGCGCAAGGAGTTGAGCGCCTGCGTCGCTGGTCAAACGACGAGAAGATCGTCTGGAATTGCATCGAATGCAGCCGGATCAGCAATCGAGAGGTCAAGCCAACTCCGCAGCAGATCCGCTCCGAGGTGTGGATGTCGCTGATTCATGGCTCGCGTGGTCTGATCTATTTCGTCCATCAGTTTGAGCCAGGTTTCGTCGAAGCCTCAGTGCTTGAGGATCCGGAACTGCTGGCGGCTGTCACGGATATTAACCGGCAGGTCCGCGAACTCGCCCCGGTGCTCAACAGTCCCACTCTGTCGGATGCGGCAGATGTCAAGAGCTCCAACTTGCAGGTGCCTGTCGCGGCCATGTGCAAGGAGTATGATGGAGCTCGCTATCTGTTTGCCGTCGCGATGCGCAGTCAAGCCACATCGATTGCGGTAACACTGTCGGGCGAGCGGGTGGTGAGCGAAGTTGAAGTGCTGGGCGAATCGCGTACGCTCCCCGTGGTCGACGGCCGGTTCGAAGATGACTTCGAGCCCTATGCGGCGCACCTGTACCGCATGCGATAGCGGGCGTCTTGCCGCTGCCTGGAACCAATCGCGTCCGTGCATTCAGCCCTCAGCCGGCGCTACCGCTCGGCAAAGACCTCATCGACCGGCAGCAGCGTTTCGCACTGCTCAGCAAATCTCGCGTAGGCTCCAGGTGTCTGACCGGCGGCAACAAATTCGTCTACCAGGCGACGGTACTGGCTTGCCAAATCCTCCAACGTGCACCGATCGAGCATCGGTTCCACTTCACGCAGGTGGCGGAGCCACTGCCACTGTCCCGCAAACGAATCGAAGTTGCGTACCTTGCCGCCCCACTCCTGGCGGGTCGAACTGACGAAACTCCAACAGTGTACGTGATCGGGCAGCCGAACTCGCTCGTACCAAGCCGAGAGATCACTCGCTGCTTGCCTCTCATCCCAGAGAATACCCAGGTTTGTGCGGACCGAGCGGTATTTGCCGCAAAGCAAACAGGCCGATTGTTCATGCGTGGCCGGAGTGAATCGCAGCGCCACTAACGACGCGAGTGACAGGACCAACACGCTGGCTCCATGCAAAGCCAGGCGAGTTTGAAGGTAGAACCCTGCCAGGACGATGAGGAAGCTGACCAGGATCGAGCAGATCATCGCCACGACTGGACTTGTCCACATCAGTACTGAAACAAACAGTCCACACAACATCGTCCACACGATGAAGACGCGCAGCGAGAACTGCCATGGTTTGTTCCAACTGCCCAGGTCGCTGCCTCGCCTCTGCATGGTCGGTCCGTCCTGCACTGTTAAGTGCCGATTTCGGATCTCTTGACCGCTGCAGCCGCTGCGATCGTATTACGCAGCGGCCACCGATGCCAGCGTCTGATCCAACCGCCGTCAAGCCACACCGAGTCGGGAGCCGGCATCTCCGACGATCCTCGCACCGTCTGGCCGCCGGACATCGATCGACCGGCGGACAGGGATCGATCTAAGTGCGCCCTAATCGTACGCATGTGGCCCCTCGTCGTCTATTGGCGGATCAACCTGCATATGGAGCCCATGACGCACCTGAAAGATGTACGGCCGATCGTTGGTGACATGCTCACGGAGGCCTTGCATGTGCGTTGAGCGAATCGGACGACAGTTGCCGCTGCGCCGCGGACCTGACTGTCTGCCGGTGGTGGACGGTGCACGCCGAAGCGCGTATCGAGAGGGAAGCTTGTCCCAGGATGCTGCAGGGGGCCGCCATGGCGTCCGATTGGTGTGTCAAAGCTCTTTGCCAACGGCAAACGCATGACCCAACGTCGATGCCACACCGTAGTACACGCGGTCGCCTGGCGAAAAGATGATCGGCAGAACCTTGAGGATGTCGGGACTGCCCGATGCATCCAGCACGGCCTCTTCGGCCTTCACGTCCACGATCTTCCCCACAAACTGGGTGTGAAGCCCGAGTTCGAAAACGTGGACAATCTCGCACTCCAACACCATGGGGCATTCCGCGATGTAGGGAGCGTCGACCAGCTCGCTCCGCACGGCAGTGAGCCCCGTAGCAGCGAATTTGTCCGTGTCGCGACCACTGACCAGTCCAAAATAGTCGGCCAACTTCACCTGACTCTGCGATGGGACACTGATCGTGAAAGCCCGACGCTGCATCAGGCTCCCGAAGGTATAGGTAGCTCGTCGCAGCGAAACCGCGACGCACGGCGGATCGGAACAGCAGATCCCACCCCAGGCAGCTGTCATGCCGTTCGGTTTCCCTTGCGCATCGTAAGATCCCACAATCCAGGTTGGTGTCGGATAGACTAGTGTCTTGGCACCCAGTGATCTCTTCATCAAAAAACCTCCTCTCGGGACAGATCGAGCAAATCCACCGCATCGTTCATTGTGCCGATGCGGCTGACCGGATCAAGCACCCAGCGGAGCGAGAGAAGCCTGCAATGCGCTCGCCGACACACCACTGCAGAAATTCCGAGCCGCCACTTCCACCGCACCAGTCGTCCTGCCGGCCCCCAGGAATACCCGGCAGGGCGGCCCCTATTGGGCGGTCCCCAATCTCGCTCGATCTACAGGAATAATCCATCGGCGACAGGTCTCCTTTCTAGTGAGCAGATCATCTGCTGCGGATTGTCGGTACCGCAGAGTCTCAATCACCCGATCACGGCACGGAGACCATGCTGATCCTGCAAGAATCAATGCTCTTCTGGGGACACGTTGCCCTGGTCCTGTTCAACATGACCGGCTGGATGTTTCGCCAGACTCGCCGGCTGCATCTGGCCACATTTGGCCTGACGGCATTCTCCTGGTTTGCGCTCGGCGCCGTCTACGGATGGGGCTACTGCATTTGCACCGATTACCACGCCGACGTGCTGGCTCGCCTCGGAAGCCCCGAGGCCGACCTCACCTTCATACAGCTCATGTTCCAGCGATTGCTCGGCATGCCTTCTGACCGGTCAACCGCCGATACGCTGGCCGTCGTCGTCTTCCTGTTGATCTGCTTCGCCACGGCCTTCGTCTGGACCCGCGTCTGGCTCCACCGTCGTGCGCGTCACTAGCTGGGCAGCGCCACGTCTCAAGCTGGATAGGATCTATCGCCGTAAGTCCTCTTCATCGGTGGCTATTGATTGCCGATTTGGCGAAGTGGCGCTGCCCAGCCAGGCTGTTGCCTGAAAGAGGCGCTCGCATCGCCTGGCCGGGAAGCCGGTGCCGGTCGCAGTCCGCAGGGCTCCGGCCCATCACTCCCACAGAACGCTTGACTTGCATAGCAGTGCTATGTATAACTTGCGTAGCACTGCTATGTATCGGAGTCACTGGGAGGTTGTGTCATGTCTCAATCGAAGGAGTTGGTTGCCGCGTCGGCAACCCCCATGATTCTGGCGATTCTGAGTCGCGGTGAAAGCTACGGTTATGCCATTATCCAGGAGATCCGGGAGCTGTCGAACGAGCAGATTACCTGGACAGACGGAATGTTGTATCCGGTGCTGCGGCGACTGGAGCAGCAGGGACTGTTGTCATCGTCATGGCGGATGGCTGAGTCGGGCAAGCGGCGGCGGTATTACCGCCTCAAGAAGGACGGCGAGAGGGCGCTGGGTGAACAGCGTTTGCAGTGGCAGCTCACTCACCGCGTTCTGCAGGCACTCTGGGAGAAATCGCCATGTTTGACTTGAATCGTGAGATGGCGCGTTGGAAAACGTTGATGGCGCGGAGCGGCAGCTGCTCGGCCGACGAGATTGAGGAGCTGGAATCTCACGTGCGCGACGAGACGGCGGCGTTTGTCGCCGCAGGCAGACCGGAGCAGCAAGCGTTTGAAGCGTCTCTGCAGCGGCTCGGTCAATGGGACGCAATCTGTGGCGAGTTCGCGAAGAATGGTCACGTCTGCCGGTGCGACTCGCTCGTCCTCTGGGCCAACAGCGTCATGGTTGTACTGGTTGTTGCGGGTTCCGCTGTGCTGGCCATGTGGGTTGCAGCACGCCGGCAGGACGGTTTGTTGGCGATCCACTTGGGGGCCATTCTCTTTGGATACTGCACTGCGTTTCTGGTGTCACTGTCGGGAGCCTACGCCATCGTGCGCTGCATGATCACGCAATCACGAGCTGAGCTGTTCCGCACACGATTTGTCCGTCACCTCCAGCTACTGCTCACAATGGCGCTGGGCGGATGTGTTTCGGGGACGATCTTCGGCGCTTGGTGGGCACGTCGTGAATGGGGACAATACTGGAGCTGGCATCCGAAGGAGATCGGGGCGATCGCGGTCATCGCATGCTTGCTGTTGCTGGTGCTATTCGTCAACATGCGTCGCCTGAGCAGTGTGCGGCTGGGGCAGGCATGTTTAGCGTTGAGTCTGGTAACGAGTGGAGCATGGTTTGGAGCAGGGATTTACGCAAGCACGGGCGTGGCGCCGGTGGTTGTGATGCTGTTAAGCGTATTGGTCACGATCCAGTTGGTGCTCTTCTGCCTTCCCCTGCTCCAGGTCGCACTGCGACCTGGAACAAGGAGGCTGGCGGGCTAGATCAACGAGCGCGCTCGGTGGCATCAGACCACTTCGCTTCTGGCGAGACGTCACACGATCTGTTCGTTCTGAGCATCCCAGCGGACGAGGCGTTTTTCGTGGTAGGAAATGACGCTCATCAAGTAGGTCACGCCTTCGATAAACGCCTCGTCGATATGGCATTTGGGTCGTGCGCCGGTACGGACGCATTGCAGAAAGTCGTCCATGTGGCTGGGCCACTGGGGCCCGGTGGCCGGATCATAGCTGAAGCGGGGCTGCATCGCGTCGCGTCTCATATGCGGGTAGGCCGGACCATCGTCGTAAATGACGAAATGGGAAGCGTCCTGCCCGATGGAATTGAAGATCAGTCGACCGTTCTTGCCGATGTATTCGGGGGGCTGCTGGCGTCCCGAATTCAGGCAGCCTTCAAACATGAGCGAGCAATTGTGTTTCTCGAAGGTGTAATTGGCCAGCCACGTGTCGGGCACTTCACGATCGTCTTGAAAGAAGGCGTTCAGGCCGCTGCACATGCAGGTGTCGGGTATTCCCCACCCCAAGGTGCACTGGACCTGGTCAAGTTCGTGTGAGAGCAAGTCGCCCGCCTGGCCAGTTCCGTAGGGCCAGTAGCAGCGCCAGTGCCAGAAGTGCCGTTCGTTGAAGTCGATGGAAGGGGCCGCGCCTAGCCACTTCGGCCAGTCGAGATCGGCCAGCACCTGTCGCGGATCAGGCCGATTGAATTCGGCATACCAGCCGTACCATCGCCACGGAGCGTGTTCGGCCGTACCGTTGAAGTACCGGCCGGTCTTGATCAGCGTCACCGGTCCGATTTCCCCATCGCAAATCCGCTTGCGTGCAGCCTCGTAGGCGGGATACTGCCGGCCCTGGTGCCCGAGTTGAAATACCGTGCTGTTCTTCCGCACGGCATCGCGCATATGCTTGGCCGATTCCACGGACGTCGTCAGACCCTTCTCGCAGTAGATCGCCTTCCCGGCAGCCGCCGCGTCGATCACCATTTGCTCGTGCCAGTGATCGGGAGTGGCGATGATGACCGCCTCGACGTTCTTGTCGGCCAGCAAGTCGTGGTAGTCCGTGTAGGTCTTGACCTCCTTGTCGCCAGCCGCTTTGACACCTCGCTCCACATGCGGTTTGTACACGTCACAGATGGCCACAACTTGAGCCGATTTCGAGGCGGCCGTTTCTTGAATCAGAGACCAGCCTCGCGTTCCGGCGCCGATGTGCCCCACACGTACCGGGTCGTCTGCCGCGGTCGCTCCACGCAACACGGCAGGCGCCGCCACGATCGCGGCCGCAGCGGCTCCCGTAGTCTGAAGGAATTGTCGTCGAGTTGTCGCGGTGCGATTTGACATGCGGTTCTCCTGGTAAAAGGACAGGCTCTGGATCATCGAGTAATTGACTCGGCGGACGGTTGGCAGCAGGCAACCAGCGGATGAGAACGCGATCTCACTCATGGGTCACCAGTGGTAGTCTGTAGAACGAATCGCCGAACCGACCACCAGAAACATATTAAGCTTACTGGCACGGGCAAGGCAAATCCGCACGTGAACGCGTAAATCGGCCGAATGGTCCTCGCCGTTTCTTCGCTCACGCCCAGCACGACCAGGAATCCGACCAGGCCGATGCCGATCAGCAACGAGAGGATGAGGCTTGCCAGGAATGTTGACAGGCCGAAGCAGAACCAGGCGACACAGATGCGTCGCCAGGGGACCTGGCGGGCAGTTGGGGGGGATGGCTCGGCGTTTGCCCTGACAGCCTGAGAGTGTTGGTCTTTCATGAGGCACGAATTCCTGGCGACATACAAGACTTCACCGCGTATCACGACTATGATCATAAATGCGCCTTGTCGAGCAGCAACCCGGCTGAGGAAACCTCATGGCCTCGTTGGCGGATCTCTACCACTGCGAAACGCTGAGTCCTCCGGCATTCAAGGCGGCCGCCGAGTTGCTGGCCGGCAGTTTCACCGACGATCCAATCTACCAGTACCTGTTCCCCTCTCCACGGCTGCGCCGCTACGTCCTGCGAAGAACCTTCTTGTGGTTTTCTGGCACAGTCGGAGTCGCGTCGCGGATCATGCAGGTTGCGCTCGATGGCGAGCCTGTTGGAGTAGCCCTCTGGTTTCCCACTCCCCATATTCCTTCGCCACCGTGGTACCATGCCATCGGCGTCTGGTCGGCCCTTCTTCCTGCCTACCTGCTCCAGCCCGGTGCATTCTCTCGTGCTTGGTGGTTCGATCGGTTTGTCAAGCGAATGTTGGCGGCTCACAGCCGACCATCGGTGCATCTGTCCGTATTGGCCGTGCGTCCCGATTTGCGACGACGGGGGATCGGTTCGGCCTTGGTTCATGACGGACTGCGCTGGGCAGCCGATCAGCAGAAAGGTGCTTACCTGCTGTGCTGGCCTTCGCTCGTTCCGTTCTATCAGCGGCTTGGCTTCACCGATGAGTACACGGGAACGCTGGACGGCCTGTCTGTTGTCTGTCATGGCATGTGCTGCGAACGCGGAGACGTCTCCTGTGGACCTGCAGGTACCGACTGTGACTCGCCCACGCTGAAGATACGGTAAGCGAATGAGGAAGCCATGGAATCTGACGGCCATGAATCGGACGACCTGACGCCCATGTCTGTCCCGGCGGGACGCCTGCCCGAAAGCGACCAGTCGGAGGTTCGGAGTGCTGTCGAGACGCTGGTACGCGCGGTTGAGTTGGACCCCGACAATCCTCTGCTTCTCCAGGCGCTGGCCGACGCCTACCAGCAGGCTGGAAGTCGAGTCAGTGCGCTGCGGCAGTTGTCACGCCTGATGGATCTAGAACTGGCGACGGGGCCGGTATGGAAGCAGGCGGCTCAGCTGCTGGCCGAGGTTGGTGAGCATGCGCAGGCCGTGGGAGCCTACCGGCGATACTTGGAGATTGAAGGTCAGGACGGGGAGGCGTGCCACGAGTACGCCCGCTCTCTTCATAAGCTTGGCGACCTCACAGGGGCCGTGACTCAGCTCCAGCGGTCTGCCGTTCATTGTGATTCACTCGCCCCGTGGCTGTCGCTGGCTATCCTCGCTCCAAGCTATTGGGCTTTCGACCACAGTGACGTGCTGCAGATGCGTCGCACGTTCGCCTCCAAATTGTGTGAGCACAGCAGCGTGGTCCATTCGCGCAGGACCGGGAAACGATCAACCGGTCGCCTGCGTATCGGTTATGTTTCCAGTTGGTTCGATCATGAAAACTATATGAAGCCAGTCTGGGGACTTATCAACCGCCATAATCGCGAGGCGTTTCAGATCCACTTGTTCTCCGACACGGGCCTTGAACGCGGTCTGCCTGGATACCTTCCTCAGTCGGGCGATCGCGTGCACGAAACCGCTGAACTGGATAATGCGGCGCTGGCACAATGGATCGAGAATGAACAGATTGATGTGCTGGTCGACCTGAACGGCTATAGCACTCCGGCTCGCTTGGGACTGTTTCTCACGTCGCCAGCCCCGGTCACGGTGGCCTGGTTCAACATGTATGCCACGTCGGGGCTCTCGGGAATCGGTTACCTGGTCGGTGATGCGGACACAGTCTATCCGGAGGAAGAGCCGTTCTACTCCGAGACGGTCTTGCGTTTGCCGCAGAGTTACCTCAGTTTCCACGTGACGCACAACGCGCCGCCCCTTGTCGCACCACCTTGCTGTCGAGCTGGCCATATCACGTTTGGTTGTCTTGCCACGCAGTACAAGATCTCGGCACCGGTGCTCGACGCGTGGGCCACCATCCTGCATGCCGTGCCGACATCCCGTTTGCTCGTCGGAAACGTCATGCTGGGGTCTGTCTGCAATCGTGATTACCTGGCAGCTCAGTTCGAGTCGCGAGGAATCGAACGAGGTCGCGTGGAGTTTCGTGGGCGTGCCGAGCATCGGGTCTTCCTCGAATACTACAATGCCATCGATATTGCTCTGGATACGTTTCCCTATAATGGTGGAACGACAACGATGGAAGCGCTGTGGCAAGGCGTTCCCGTCGTCACGTTTGCCGGGGACCGATGGGCTTCACGCACCAGCGCCAGTCTGATGCGCGGGTCGCCGTGTGGGTCGTTCGTGGCGGCGGATCTCGCAGGATACCAGCAGGTTGCCATCCGCCTGGCCAGTGACCCGGATGTGGGAGCTCGACTGCAGGTGCTTCGCCGATCTCTGCGTCAGGCTCTCCTGAGTTGCCCTGTGTGTAACACGGAGTCGTTTGCTCGAGCCATGGAGTTGCTCTATCGTGACGCGGTCTCACGTGTATGAGCAGAACGCACTCCTCATCCGACTCGCCGAAGCGGTATGATTTTCGTGCACCGGCGGTATTGAATCAGCGCGGTCCAGCTGTTTCCCGTAGGAAAGGCAACTCGCTCCTGCGACCTGACGAGCGGGCTGCGGTCAACTTGCGTAACGTCCGTGCCGCACTACAGAATGATATCCTGAGTACGCCGAAACCGGATCCCACCAACCTGGCGAGTGAGGGAGCAGGGCGATTCACCTGGCCCGGCAGGGGCGAGGTGAATGCCACCTGGTACCCCCTCACTTCATCTGCACGGAGACTCAAGCAAAATGGTCAAGACCGCCAGTACGATGATGCCGCTTGGAACCCAGGCGCCTTCCTTCTCGCTTGTCAATGTGGACGGTCGTACGGTATCGCTGAGCGACTTCCGCGGTGCCCCGGCACTGTTGGTCATGTTCATCTGCAATCACTGCCCCTTCGTCAAACACCTGGCCGATGCATTGGCTGACTTCGCTCGCGGGTATCAGCAGAAGGGTGTCGCCATAGTCGGCATCAGTTCTAACGATGTCAGCACCCATCCGGCGGACTCGCCCGAACAGATGATTCACGAGGCCGTGCGGCGAGGATACTCGTTTCCCTATCTGTACGACGAGGATCAAGAAGTTGCGAAAGCCTATCGAGCCGCTTGCACGCCTGACTTCTTTCTGTTTGACGGCCAACAGCGACTAGTCTATCGAGGACAGTTCGACTCCAGCCGGCCCGAATCGGGAATCCCTATCACCGGAGCTGACGTGCGAGGAGCGATCGATGCCGTACTGGCCGGCCAGCAGGTGGCTCAGGACCAGAGACCGAGCATCGGCTGCAATATCAAGTGGAAAGCCGGCCTGGAGCCAGACTATTTCAACCCGCAGGGAACCGCCTGAGCGAGGTTCGCCAACGCACGTCGGCAACGTCGAAAGATGCCACGTCTGCAAAAAAAAAATCCACAAGGGAGCAGGATCCCGGCCGCGCCCGCTTTTCTGCCGGCTTGCAGCGGCCATCGGTGACGCGAAGGTGTCGCCCGTCGGCAAGCCTTCTGTGTGTTGCCGAGTGCTGGTCGGTGGCATGGCATTTGCAACCTTCCTGCGGTTACCTCCACCTGTTCATCGGAAAGGGTGGAAGCCGTGGCGATGACGTCGAGGGAAGCACACCAGGGAGATAGTCGGCTTATGAAACTTAAAGAAATCATGTCGCGCAATGTGGAGTCGATTTCCGCCGAATCCAATCAGCCCGGAGACACTCCGTGACAACTTCGCAGGGACGGATCAAGGAAGAGCCGTGGGCGGTTCAACAGCTGGCATGGGGCAGCCGATTGTCAGCCACCGACGGGGAAGTGGGAGTGGAGCATGGCACTGTTACCTTGACCGGAATGATTTCCAGCCATTTCGCTTGCCGGGCAGCGGTCGGCGGTGCCTGGCACGTGGCAGGAGTCGTCGGTGTGATCGATCTACTGGGAGTGCGGTGTCCCCGAGTTGATTGAGGTGCCGGATGATCATCGCCTCCTGGTCACGGCGGCATCCAGCAGGGGAGTGGTCAACCGTTTTCGAGCACCCACTGTGTGGCTCGCTGAAGCAACTCCGTCGCATCGGAAAGGTCGAGTTTGGCCTTGATGTTCTCGCGATAGCGTTCGATCGTCTTCGGGCTCAAATGGAGCTGCTCCGCAATCTGCCGAGTACGAAATCCGCGACCGATAAACTGAAACACCTCCATCTCACGATCGCTCAACTGCTCGAACGACGCGTTGCTTTCCAGCGTGGGCTTCCGATTCCCCACACGACGTTTCAGCAGCTTCCGCCCCATGGACTCGCTGAGATAGACCTCGCCTGAGAGAACGGCACGTATCCCGTCAATCAGTTTTTCCGTTGCTTCCTGCTTGTTGATGTATCCCAGAGCGCCAGCCTCCAGCGAGCGTTCAGCAAACATCTTCTCATCGTGTGCTGAGATGACGAGGATCTTCAGAGAGCTGGATTCGCTCGCCAACTGCTTGATGACTTCGATCCCGTGGCCTTCCTTCAGAGTGATATCGACAATCACCAGATGGGGCTTCGTAGCCCTGGTCTGCGCGATGGCCTCCTGGTGAGTTGATGCGAAGCCACACACTTCCAGATCGGGCTGATTGCCGATCAGCTGCGCATAACCCTGCCTTACGATCGGATGATCTTCGACAATCAGCACCCGAGATCTTTGCTGTGACGTCATGGTAGTCCGATTCCGTTTCGTCTGCTATCGTGACGGTCCGAAAGGAAATGCTACACGTCTCTCCCCTCAAAGTGTTCGTTCCGCCACTGTGCGGAGGCGGCACGGGCAGGACGCATCTGCCCCTGGTTGGGTGGTTAGAGCGGACGCGAGCCGCCAGGGGTAACCGGCTCTACCAGTCTCGTGGCAAGGTCACCTGATCCTGCCCCCTGAACCTGCCAGATTCGGTTCCAATGCAGGCTGTCGTGGCACCCCTGTATTCTCCTGGCAACCCTGAGAAGCTTCTCGAAGATACGGGCCTCTTCGCCTTGAATTCTGTACCCACAGAAGCTCGCTGAATCACCATCATGCGCGAGTGATCAAGAGACCTGCGTTCTTGGCCGCAACCCCCGTTGTTCTTGTGACATGTCCGACCTCCCGATGGCTCCCCTGGACGTCACCATGACATGTTACCGACATCGTATGCCGCACGTGGGCCGCAGGCAAATTCCCAGCCACAAACTGTACCACCCCCCCGAGACAATAGTGTTTCACAAATGTGCTCAGGCCGCAAGCGTCTGGAAGGCGACCGCTGCGAAATATTCACCCCTGGCAGAACTGCTTCCTGCGACACCTCAGGGGGAGCGGTGGGGGACGCAAGTCCCATAGGGAGCGACGCCGGGCTCACAGTGCCGACTGGCACTCATAACGCCGACTGGGAAAAGAACCCAACGTCCAATTGGGAGAAGCGCGAATAGGCGACAGGCATCGCTCCGGAGAGAATAGCTGGTTCAACGCAATTCCCGGCAGTACGGATGGTAACGGGGGCGAACACGGCGGTCGATTCCTGCCGACCCTCTCAGCAATTCACTTCCACGGGCAGTGCCAATCCAAGATGTCTCTGCGGCGTTCCTCCGCTCTGATGTACCGGGAATGCGCTGTGGCGGCTCTCCCTAGCATCAGGACGTTGGCGAATCCCACTGGATGAGTTGGGAAAAGGAAAGAAGCATGTATGCCGCAACGAAGCATGTCGGTGACCGGTTTCAGATTGATCCATCTTTGGAGGTCGTGGTCCTGGAACTCGCAGCGCGTCAAGTGAAGCTCGGTATTCGTTCGCTGGCAGATTTCCCGGAGTCGGTTCCGCGCATCACCCCCTCCGGATCGGTCGGTCGACCTGCTGCCTATTACCATTCGCGCGATGGTGTGACCATGCTCGTTGTTTCCCCGGCAGCGGGAGATCGACTCCAGATCAACCAGTCGGTCGATTTGTCGATCGACGACTTGAGCGAGCATGAGGTACGCTTGTCCGCCATTGCATCGAGCCATGCACAACGGCTCGTCCTTGCAGTGCCGGGAGCACGACCCTTTTCCTGGCAAGAGAGCGGGCTCGAATCGACCTCGTGGAGTGAGACTGCTCACCGTTAAGCAGCAGTGGTCATCCTGCTGAGCTATTAGCTAGTGAAGGGCCAGCCGGTGAAGGGCCAGCCCCCGACATCTTGCTCACGGACAACCGGCTCACGAGTGGCGGCGAGAGGAGTATTTCTGCGCCGTTGGGTGGACCAAGCGCCGCGAGGTGAAGCCGACCGACGGCCACCATCAGAGAACGGACGGCGACGAAGGGAAGGGGCTGGAGTGGCTCGCTGCGACGACCTGTCGCGAGGTCTTCCAGGGTGTCGGCATGCTCCGACGAGCGGGGGTGCGCTGGCGCACCGCCGATCAAGAATCGCACTTCTCGGTAACCGGTTGGTACGAGAAGTGCTGCCAAACTCCACAAGCTGGAAGCTGAGTAGAACGTCTTATGTGGAGACTGGTCATGGCAGTGCATATGACCTGCGAGGTCGAGTTCATTGGTGGTCCTGTGGACGGCCAGACGGATAAGCTGGGAAGGCCACTGGACCCGTTTCTCGGGATACGGAGTGTGACCGAGGCGGACTCGTTGTGGGCAGCGGCGTGGCGGCTCTTGTCCGGGCACCGGCAAGCCTCCCATTCAGCCGTGGCCGTCTATGAACTCCAGCAGTTGGACGACGGGCGGCAATGTTATCGCTATCTGGGAACACACGTCATTTCACGTTCGTTTCTGCCAGTGAGAGAGAAGAGTTGTGGATGATCGTGCTCAGACAGTTGTTCCTGGCGCAACTCACTGCGGGGAGGTGGAACCGGAGGAGTTGGCGGAGTGGATGGAGAGCTGGGACGACCTGGCAGCTTGTTACGGGCTGACGGGAATATCGGAGTTGCTACGGGTATTGCAGAGGGGGCGCAGCAGCACGGCGGACCAGTTGCGGCTTGGGAAGGTGCTGTGGAGGACGCGCGCCACACGGCTCTTCCTGCCGTTGTCGTTCTCCGATGACCACCGAGCGATCCATGGCGCTGAAGCTGCTCGGTTCATGAGGGCAGCTGGAAGAGTCGCTTTCGAGCACCTTGAAACGGCTACTGGTCTCCTGCCTTGGGCCGGTCGATCGCGGCTGCCCCACGCTGACAGACCGGTGCCGGAGATGGGCAGCGAGATGCCACGTCAGATTGACCGGCGACGAGCTCCGATGAGGGAGGGTGTGGTCTCCGTGGGCGCGGAGATTGCGAGCCGACGACCGGGCGCAGGCGGCCTTTGAGGCGAGAGGTGACCGGCATGTCGTTTGCACGGGCATGAGTGATTTCGCTGTCAAGAGGCCTTCCGTTCAGAGCGCCGTGCCAACGGCGGCCACCCAGCGAGCATGCACCCAGCGAAGACACGAGATGTGTGGCAAGGAGGAGACCGACATGCCGGCCCGCGACGAAAGCCATCCAGGTGAGGTAACGATTGCCGGCGCTGCGACGCTGTGGGAAGCGGCCGAGAAGATCATTGCACGCCAGGTGCATGAGCTGACCGTGGTGGAGAAGAACCGCATAGTAGGTACGATCTCTATTTGCGATCTCCTGCAGGCCACCGTGATCGAGGGGAGTGATGCAGCGGAAACCAGGGTGCGACAGCTGCTCAGGAGCACCCCAGCGGCGGGAGAGTATCGGGTCAATGCACACACCGACGTCGAGCAAATGCTGACATCGGGCAATCGAGGGTGGCGGGAGTCGGGAGAGGTGCTCAGTGACGACGAAGAAACGTCGCTGATTACGTGGCTGGAACTGGTCCACAGCCGGGTCGACCCACAGGCGACGGGAAGATTGCTGCAGCAGGACAGTTGGCCCGTGGCTTCACCCCCAGTTCCACCCGAAGAAGGCAGCTCATGAACAACCGAGAAATCGCCGCCAGCCTGGAGGGAGTTGCGAAGCTGTTGGAACTGCAGGAAGCGAATCCGTTCCGAATACGCAGTGACCGCCGTGCGGCCGATCATATTCGTCAGTTGGAGACTCCAGTGAGTACGCTCTATCGGAACGGAGGAGAGGCTCAGCTGCGACAGATTGAAGGGGTAGGAAATCGGCTGGCCGGCGCCCTGAAGGAACTGATTGAGACGGGCCGACTGCGCATGGCAGAACGACTTCAGAGCGAACTGGTGCCCGAGGCGTTGTTCATGCAGATTCCCGGCATTGGGCCGGAGCTGGCTGATCGCATTCAAGATGAACTGGGAATCACAACGCTCGAGGAACTGGAGCTGGCCGCGCACGACGGCCGGCTGGCCCGCGTGGAAGGAGTGGGACGTAAGCGGTTGACTGGCATTCGGCATGCTTTGACCAGCCTCCTGAGCCGGCCAGCAGCCGGGTCGAACACCAGCGAGTTGGCCGGATCAGCGGCCGGTGATCCTCCCGCCGTGAAGACCTTGTTGGAGCTGGATGAGGAGTACCGGCGGCGAGCGGCTCAGGGTGATCTGCCTCGGGTCGCACCACGCCGTTTCAATCCTTCCGGCGAGAAGTGGCTGCCCATCATGCGGACCACGGTGGGAGAATGGGATGTGACGCTGCTGTACTCCAACACCAAGCGCGCTCACGACCTGAACAAGACGCATGATTGGGTCGTGATCTACTACGAAAAGGATGGCGAACACGATCAGTGCACGGTGGTGACAGATGCGACTGGGGAGTTCGCCCACAAACGCGTGGTGCGGGGGCGGGAAGCCGAGTGCCGCAGTTATTACGCCTCGTTGGATGTCGCGATCCCGCCACCGAGCTGATGGTCCAGCAGCGAACCGGACAGGCTGGGATGGCCATGGCTGAGGGAGCGGTGCAGGTCGCTCCGCTACGGGAACCCGCCAGCCCGCGGGCCCGCCAGAGAAACAGCCAGAAAGGCTCTCCCCCTGCGACAGCAGAGCGGGGCATGCACCACGTCTCTGCTCAGGGGCGACCACCTTGCCGGCTGGTTTCTCTGTCTACTTGCGCTCACCATCCGCGGCCCCCATCAGGCAATCGGTCGGCGCATTCCGCCGGCGAGCAAACTGATAATGAAGAGCACCAGGAAGACGAAGAACAGGATCTTCGCGATACCGGCTGCTCCAGCCGCGATGCCGCCAAACCCGAATACGGCCGCGATCACGGCGACGATGAAAAAGAGTAACGCCCAATACAACATGACCGAACCTCCTCACAGGACCATTCCCAGCTGCAGTAGCGGCTCGTGGTCGGTCGCACTCTCGAGTGAGGGTTGTCGTGACCGAATCGGCCGCCCGCCTCCAGCGGATGGAGGCGGTGTAAGGAAACAGGTACAAATCCTGTGCCAGACGTTGGCCGAGGTATGTCCCATTGCGTGCTACAAGCCCGCGGCAGGAAAAGAGTGGTGCACGTGACTGTCAGATCCGGCGGCACAAGGACTGTCAAAGTAATCGTGGTCCCCCCCTGACCAGACTGCTCGCCCGGAAACCATCGTTTCACGCGGGATGTTGCCCGGTTTGAGGCCCTCTTGGCCGAGACTACTCCCGCAGGCGATCCAGCAGGACGGCGGCGACGATGATAAGGCCTTTCACGACGAGCTGATAATACGGGGAGATCATCAGCAGGTTCATGCCGTTATTAATCGTGCCGATCAGGAGCGCTCCAATCAGGGTGCCCCATACGCTTCCTCGCCCTCCCATCAGGCTGGTGCCACCGATCACGACCGCCGCGATCACATCCAGCTCATAACCTGTTCCGGCAATTGATTCGCCGGAGTTGAGACGTGACGTGAGCACCAGAGCGCCGAGTGCTGCGGTCAATCCCACGATGGCATAGACCGCGACCTTGTAATAATCGACCTGGACGCCCGCCAGACGTGCGGCCTCTTCGTTGCCTCCGATGGCATAGGTGTACCGTCCGAGCGTGGTGTAACGGAGAATGGCGGCGGCTGCGAGCACGGTCGCTCCAAAGATCAGAATGGGGACCGCGACCCCGAACAGTTCTCCCGACCCGATGTAGCGGAAGCTGGGGCTGAATCCGCTGATCGGCTGCCCGTTCGTGAAGATATGGGCAAGCCCTCGCGCGATGCTCATGGTTCCCAGAGTCACGACGAACGGAGTCACTTTGCCCAGTGTGATGATGACGCCGTTCAGGGTGCCGATGAACGTTCCCAGCAGCAAGGTGACGGCGACGACGGCAATGACCGGCAACCCTCGACGTTCCAGATCCGCACACACAACTCCGGTGAGCGCGAGAATCGAACCAACCGACAGATCAATCCCGGCGGTGAGTATGACGAAGGTCATGCCAACGGCCATCACGCCGATCACGGACGTTTGTCGCATGACGTTGGTCAGGTTGTTCGTCGTGCGGAAAGAAGGCTCGAGAATCGATAATGCCACGACCACTCCGACAAAGCCCAGCACGATTCCGTACTGTCGGAAGGCGTGGCCCAGCCAGTTGTTCATAGCTTACCTCCATCAGTCCGCACCGCCAGCCGCATGATCGATTCGGGTGTGGCTTCGTCACGCCGCAGTTCGCCTGCAATGGCTCCTTCGCTGACCACGAGAATGCGGTCGCTCATGCAGAGCACTTCCGGCAGATCGGATGAAATCATGATGATGCCGGCCCCTTGTTTTGCCAGATCTTCCATGAGACGGTAGATTTCCGACCTCGCCCCCACATCGATGCCGCGAGTCGGTTCGTCGAAGATGTAGATCTGGCAGTTGTGGAGTAGCCACCGGGCCAATACGACTTTCTGTTGATTCCCACCACTGAGATGCTTGACGTGCTGTCCCAGGGATGCTGCCTTGAGTCGCAGTTGCTTGCCCACTTGCTCCACCGACCGCATCAACGCCCGGTGGCGGATGACGCCCAGAACGCAGGTGCGCTGCAAGATGGAGAGGGTGGCATTATCGAACACCGACATCTCCAGCACCAGCCCGTCGCTCTTGCGATCCTCGGGAATGAGCCCGATCCCCTGCGACACCGCCTGGTGAGGAGCACGGATGCGGACCGGCGTTCCCGCCACGCTCACGGTCCCCGCATCGGCCTTACGTCGTCCGAAGATCAGTTCGGCAATCTCCGTTCGGCCCGATCCGACCAGGCCGGCCAGGCCAAGAATCTCTCCGCTGTGAAGCCTGAAGGAAACCTGGCGGCAAACGCCGTGTCGGGTCAGCCCTCGGACCTCCAGCAAGACGCCACCTTTCGGCACGTCCTCCTTCGGGTAGTACTCGTCGATGCTGCGTCCCACCATGTGCCGAATGATGTCCTGCGCGGGCAGCTCCGTCTGCTTCGCTGTCGCCACGTGCTTTCCGTCACGCAGAACGGTGACGCGATCCGCGATGCGACGGATTTCCTCCAGGCGATGCGAAATGTAGACGATGCCGACCTGCCGCTTTTTCAATTCGTGAATAATGGTGAACAGTTTTTCCGTCTCACGCTCGGTCAGTGCCGCCGTCGGCTCATCCATCACCACGACTTTGGCGTTACACGATACGGCTTTGGCAATCTCGATGATCTGCTGACAGGCGACTCCCAGCCGCCCGACCGGAGTGCGAGGATCGACTTTCAGCCCGAACCGGCTCAGGATCTCGGTGGTCTGTCGGCGCATGGCCGACCAGTTGACAATCCCGAACGGGAAGCGAAGTGTCGGCTCGCGCCCAAGGAACAGGTTCTCAGCCACCGACAGTTCCGGAACCAGATTCAGCTCCTGATAGATGACGCGCACCCCGGCCTCCGTCATCTCGCGGGGAGAACGCGGGTCAACGGGGCGGCCCGACAGCCGGATCGTACCGGCATCGGCACGATGAACTCCCGCCAGGACCTTGATCAGGGTCGACTTTCCCGCGCCGTTTTCACCGACCAACGCATGCACTTCGCCTTCCAGAAGCTCGAAGTCGACCTGCTGCAGTGCTTGGACACCGGGAAACGCCTTGCTGATCTGCTCCATCGAGACGAGAGGTATGCCAGGCACTCGTCACTCCTTCGCCTGCTGCCCTTGGTGTTCGGCCTGGTCCAGATTCTGCGCTGTGATCACAACCGGCTTGATGTAGATCTCAGGAGACTCCGGCGCCGACTTGTCGCGGAGATGTGTAACGAGAGCTTGCAGTGCCACTTTGGCTTGACGGCCGGGAAACTGCTCCACGGTGGCGTCGAGACGCCCCTGGCGGATGTAATCAAGCGCATCAGGGATGGCATCGTAACCGACGGTGATGACTGTGGAAGGGTCGATTCCGGCGGCTGCCATGGCCTCCAAGGCCCCCAATATCATCTCATCGTTGGCCGCATAGACGCCCTGGACGTCCTGATGAACTTGCAGCAGGTTCTCCATCACCGTCTGGCCGCCGGCGCGCTGAAAGTTGGCGGTCTGGCTCGCCACGATCTGGATGTCGCTCGGTTCAATCACTTCGTGGAAGCCCGCTTTTCGGTCGATGGCCGGAGACGCGCCGGGAGTCCCCTCCAATTCGATCACTTCGCCCTTGCCTCCGAGTTGCGCGAGCAGAAATCGAGCCGCGACGCGACCTCCCTCCACGTTGTCGGCCCCCACATGCACCAGGACGTTTCCGCCACTGACCTTGCGGTCCACCGTGGCCACGGGGATTCCTGCCGTATTGAGCGCTTCGACGGCCGGAACCAGTGAGTCCGTGCCGATCGGTGAGATCAGCACACCATCGACCCCACGAGCAATGAAATCTTCCACGATCGACATCTGCTTGGCCGCGGTATCTTCGGCGTCCGCCGTGATGACTCTCACCCCCAACCTCTTGGCCTCCTCCAACACGTTGTCCCGGAGATGGATGAAGAACGGATGGGTCAGCGAGGGCACGGTCAAACCGATCACGAGTGTGCCGTCCCCGGAACCGGATCGTTCGCATCCACCGATGCTCATCCCCAGCAATCCGGCGACCATCAGGAGACCGGCACCAACGCATCGATGTCTCATGGCAGATTTCACTCCGAAAGTTCATGCCGTTGGATCGTGACTCGGGAATTCGCCCGACAAGGTTCTCTTCACACTCCTCCCCATAACTCAGCCCGGGAGACTCAGGGACCCAACCCGGGAGGATGGTAGCGGGAGTTCAAGTGGGCGGCAGGTCGCTGCCCGCCTCGACGTGTGCTCCTATGATAACGTCTGCCGACCTTCACCGGAATCACGTCACCGGAATCACGTCACCTGCTGACAGGCGTGGTGCAAGCCCCCGTGGCGCCGCTAGAATGGGGTCGCGTCACGGCCGACCGCCTGCCAGCAGGAGCCTGCTCGATTCGGCGACACCCGGCTGACGTATTCGGGAAAGAGCAATCGCGGCTGCCGAAACGATGTGAAGTCGAGGGAGGTCGATGGTTTACAGTCACTACTACGCTCAGTTCGCCGGCCAGACGTTCGTCCTGCAAGCGGAAGATGATGCGGTCGAGAATCCCGACACGACGCGCGCCGTCCTGCAGGGCGTCGAAGACCTGCTGCGTCATGGAATTCGCGTTCTGTTTGTGTTTGGCAAGGGAACGCAGTTCGCGTCCGAATTGCGCAAAGATTACGGCGTCGCACCACATCCTGAAACAAATCGACTGATCATTCCGGAACTGGCATTGCCCCGGATCGAACGGGAACGTGCCAGGATCCTCGCCGGACTGCAGACACTCTGTACGACTGAGCGGATCCCGTCGAGCGTGATCGGTCAGTCGGCTATCCGAGTTGAACGCCGGATCGGACATGGCAGCACTGGCGTTGCCACGCAATTCGATCTGTCGACCATGCGCGCCACACTCGAGCGGGGCGAACTGACCGTAGTCGGCTTCGGAGGGGAAGATGACTATGGCGAGTTTCTGCATGTTCCATCGGTATCCTTGGCCGCCGATCTGGCCGTCGCTCTGCAGGCGCAAAAACTCATCTTCCTGATGCACTCGGATGGGATTCAAGTGCCGCATCCGCATCGAGGTCGGCGACAGCTGAGTTTTGCGGACCTGGAAGAACTGCTCTGTCTGTTGCAGCGTCAGGATCATCACGGGGAGTTCGTGCTGTCAAGCACCCTGGTACCCAAGGTCCACGCCAGCATCAGCGCGGTGGCTGGAGGCGTCAATCAGGTTCACCTCGTATCGTACCGTCGCCTGCTCGATGAAATCCTGACACGCACCGGCGTCGGTACGATGATCGAGCGGCGGCAGACGCACCACGTCGACTACGCTCGGCCGGAAGACCTGGACGAAATCGAGCGGTTGCACACCGAATCCCAGCAATTTCTCACTCCCTGCGGGACGCCGTTCGTCCACCCGCTCAGTCGCGCCGAGCTGGCACGGCTGTTGCCGCAGACTCTTCTGCTGCGACACCGCGAGGTCGTGATCGGTAAGCTGCATACCGCGGCCGTACCAGATGAAGCCCAAACACTGCAGATTGGCGGGTTTGTGATTGCGGAGAACCATCAGGACTCCCAGCACGGGCAACTGTTGCTGACAGAGACCCTGGCCCGCCTGCGCGAGCGAGGATGTGTGCGGGCGGTGGCAATCACCGCTTCGCCGCGAGCACAAGGACTTTTTCGCCGATTGGGAGGCGAGCCTGCGCCCGCTGCCGCCAGCCAGTCAACGCTCGCCCAGCGCGCACTGCTGCGCTACGCGCCGGAAGAACGCAGTGAAGTCGAATTGATCGAGTTTCTTCTGCAGTCGGACTCTGCCACGCCCACGGGAAGCGGCGGGCGGACCGGATAGCGAGCCGCAGATTTCCCAGCGCGGCGGAATGGCGGCGGAATGGCGGCGGAATGGCCAGGTACAACGCAGGGACGCGGACGAGTGCAGATCCGTGAGTAGACGGCGACAACGCGCGCAGAATGCCGACATGCTGTCGCAGCGACCTGCACGCCCGGGAGCCAGCGGCCGCTCGACGCAGAAGATCGTTGACGGCTGTCAGTTGATGACAACGTGGCGATTGACCACGACAGTCTGGTTGTTCGAAATTCTGCGGTATTCTGTCGGATTCTCCGCGAGGCGGGCCAGACCTACGGCACGTGAGCGAATGGTCCGATCGAGGCTGTCTTGGCAGATTTTTTGGCGGATAGGGTGCTGGCGTCCGAGCAGATTTGGAGAGATGATGTTGTCGGATGTAAACCTCCCGTCTACCAGCAGGTGAGAAGCCATGGCAAAGAGTGTCGAGAAGCGTTATGCGATTGGGGTCGATTACGGAACCAACAGTGTGCGAGCGCTCGTGGTTGATGGTCAGGATGGACGTGAGATCGCTACCTGTGTGTACAACTACCCCAGCGGTGAGGCGGGAATTCTGTTGGACCGCGGGGATCCGAATCTGGCCAGGCAGAATCCGGCCGACTACATCGAAGGGTTTTACCAGAGCGTGAAGGGGGCGGTGCAGGCGGCGACGAAGCAGCGTGGATTTTCGGCTGAGAACGTGATCGGCATTGGCGTTGACACGACCGGCTCGACTCCCATTCCGGTAGATCGAGATGGCATGCCCCTGGCACTGCAGCCTGCGATGAAGAAGAACCTGGCCGCGCACGCCTGGCTGTGGAAGGACCACACATCCTATGCTGAGGCAGCGGAGATCACCCAACAAGCTGCCAAGTCCGGGGACGGTTATCTGGCCAAATGCGGCGGTTCGTACAGCAGCGAGTGGTATTGGTCGAAGATTCTGCACTGCAAACGCGTCGCGCCAAAGGTCTTTGCTGCTGCGTATTCGTGGGTCGAATTGGCGGACTTCATTCCCGGATTTATCACGGGCAACCTGGACCCTGATACGATGCCGCGCGGTATCTGTGCCGGCGGGCATAAGGCCATGTACCACGAACAGTGGGGCGGGTTACCCAGCAAAGCGTTTTTGAAGAGCGTTGATCCGGGGCTGGCATCGCTACGTGATCATTATGCGGCCCCTGCGAAATGTTCGGACCAGTCGGCTGGTCAACTGACGGCCGAGGTGGCACGGAAGGTTGGCCTTCCCGCGGGAATCGCCGTGGCGGTTGGAGCCTTTGATGCACATATGGGGGCCGTCGGTGCTGGGATCAAGCCGGGTACACTGGTCAAGATCATCGGCACGAGCACTTGTGACATGATGGTGACACCGATCGATCGGTCGCTGCCCGACATCCCCGGTCTGTGCGGGATTGTGCCGGGATCGATCATCCCGGGAATGTACGGGCTGGAGGCTGGGCAGTCGGCTGTGGGCGACATTTTCAACTGGTTTGTGAAACACCTTGCTCCGGCCGAGTACACGAGCCAGGGTGATCCTCACGTGAATCTGACCAGAGTCGCCGCTCGGCTCAAGCCGGGTGAAAGCGGCTTGCTCGCCTTGGATTGGAACAACGGAAATCGGACCATTCTGGTCGATCCACTCCTGTCAGGCCTGCTTGTGGGACAGACGCTGCACACAACGGCTCCGGAGATCTACCGCGCTCTGGTGGAGGCCACCGCCTTTGGTGCGCTGATGATCATCAATCGACTGGAAGAATACGGCGTTACGGTTAAAGAAGTGGTCAACTGCGGCGGCATTGCAGAGAAGAATCCCTTTGTCATGCAGATCTATGCCGACGTCACCGGGCGGCCCATGAAGATCAGCCGGAGCGCCCAGACCTGCGCGTTGGGCGCGGCCATTTTCGGTGCCGTGGTGGGTGGAGCTCACAAGTCGGTCGAGGCGGCGCAGCGGAAGATGACGGGTACCAAACCAGACTACTATCGTCCTAACAAGGCAGCTGTGCGGGTCTATGCCGAGCTGTATGCGCTGTACCGCGAACTGCACGATGCGCTGGGTACTCGCGACTATGCCGGCCAACTCGGCCAGGTCATGAAGAAGTTGATTGCCGTACGCGAAAGGGAGAGAAGGGGCTGACCTGCGAGCGTGACAGGTCGCTGTCGTCCTCCCCACTCCAGATCGACGATCGCGATTTCGCGCGGCGCTGCTGCCAGTGAAGAATGACCAGACACCCAATGACGAAACAAGCCCGAGCGTCGAACCGGAAACAAGTTCCCCATTTGTTTCTGGCAGGCTGGTTCGGCAATCGGATAGGACGTTCGTCATGAGGTACTTCGTCATTCGACATTTCGCGAGGTGTTGCCGAATCGCGCACGGTCGTTTCGAGTCGGTCAGGCCCCGGAGAAGTCACAGGTCGCATTGCTCCTGATGCGGCCCCCCTGAACGCCCCTTTCGTCCCTCAAACAAGGGTAGATTCCAACGGGTGATGCCGTGTTAGAACAACTCAAAGCAGAAGTATGCCAGGCGAATCTGGATCTCGTCTCGGCCGGACTCGTGACGTTGACGTGGGGTAACACCAGCGCGCGGAGTGACGATGGAAGGTTCGTCGTCATCAAGCCCAGCGGCGTTCCGTACGATCAGATGTTGCCCGAACACATGGCGGTAGTCGATCTGGATGGAAAGCTGGTCGAAGGCGATCTGCGCCCTTCCTCAGATACCGCTACGCATCTGATTCTCTATCACCATTTCCCGCAGGTTCACGGGATTACGCACACGCACAGCAGGCGGGCCACGGCATTCGCCCAGGCGCGACGGGAGATACCCTGTCTGGGGACCACCCACGCCGATCACTTCTGCGGAAATGTCCCGGTCACCCGCCCCCTGACGCGCGGGGAAGTGGACGAGACCTACGAAGCAAACACGGGGAAGGTGATCGTTGAGCGATTCGAGAACCTGGATCCTGTGGCGATGCCCGCCGTGCTGGTGGCCGGTCACGGGCCGTTCACCTGGGGCACCAGTGCCGCCGAATCGGTTCAGAACGCTGTGGCCCTGGAGGCGGTGGCGGCGATGGTCCTTGATACGTACCAGTTGCGATCCGACGCTCCCCCGCTGGAAGCGTACGTCCTGGAAAAACACTATCAGCGCAAACACGGAACGCACGCGTATTACGGTCAGAAGTAAGGAGACGATGCTGGGCAACCGCCCTGGCCATGAGGTACAGTAGGGCCTGCTGCCGAGCGGGAGAGGATTGACGGGGAGGGCTTGTGAGAGCACCCGGAACTGAACTTCCGGCAAGGATCGGGGCGCCCCGGCAGCGTAGTGCGTCGGATTGCATGCTGTCCACGATGGTATCCGGAACGACTTGTTTCATGCCAAGCGCAGGGAGAAAATGAGCGGTGACCGAATTCAATCGCCTGGAAGTCTGGTTTGCCACAGGAAGCCAGCATCTATACGGTCCGGAAGTCCTCAAGCAGGTGGAAGCCGATGCGCAGCAGATTGTGGCCGGATTGGATCATTCCGCCTCACTACCCATTAAGCTGGTGGCGAAACCGGTTCTCACGACACCGCAGGCGATTGCCCAGTTGTGCTTGGAGGCGAATCGAGACCCGCATTGCATCGGGTTGGTGACGTGGATGCACACGTTCTCGCCGGCCAAGATGTGGATTGCCGGCCTGACGGCGCTGCAGCGCCCGCTGGCTCACCTGCACACGCAGTTCAACCGGGATATTCCCTGGTCGACCATCGACATGGACTTCATGAATCTGAATCAATCGGCCCATGGCGGGCGAGAGTTCGGATTCATCTGCAGTCGTCTGCGAGAGAACCGCAAGGTGATGGTCGGGCATTGGGAAGATCCAGTGGTACAGCAGCGTTTGGGCCAGTGGATGCGAGTCGCAGCGGCCTGGCACGACTGGCAACGGGCAAGAATTGCTCGCATCGGCGATAACATGCGTGAAGTGGCGGTCACGGAGGGGGACAAGGTCTCGGCGCAGATCCAGCTTGGGTTTGCCGTCAACGGATATGGCATCGGCGATCTGGTCAGGTATGTCAGCGAGGTTTCGGAAGCCGATGTCAAGCAGTTGTGCGCTGCGTATGATCAGCAGTATCGCATGGCACCGGCGCTGCGTCCTGACGGTGACCGGCGTGAATCACTGGAAGAGGCCGCGCGTATTGAGCTGGGATTGCGAGCGTTTCTGACCGAGGGAGGGTTTGCCGGTTTCACGGATACCTTTGAGGATCTGCACGGCCTGCGGCAGCTTCCGGGGCTGGCGGTGCAGCGGCTGATGGCCGACGGATATGGCTATGGTGCTGAGGGAGATTGGAAGCACGCGGCGCTGGTGCGCGCGATGAAGGTGATGTCGAGCGGTTTGGAGGGGGGCGTCAGCTTCATGGAGGATTACACCTATCATTTCGATCCGACCGGCTCGAAGGTGCTCGGGGCGCACATGCTGGAGATCTGCCCGTCCATCGCCGCGGAACAACCCTCGTGCGAAATTCACCCGCTGGGTATCGGCGGCAAGGAGGATCCGGTGCGGCTGGTGTTTGATGCGCGGAGCGGGCCGGCTCTGAACGTCTCGCTGATCGACCTGGGAAACCGGTTTCGCATGGTGGTCAACCAGGTGGATGTCGTGGCTCCCGATGCTCCACTTCCCAGACTGCCGGTGGCCCGCGCGCTCTGGACGCCGAGGCCGACTCTGGAGGTGGCTGCTGCTGCCTGGATCCTGGCGGGAGGTGCCCATCACACGAGCTTTGCCCAGGCAGTAACGCTGGAACAGATGGAGGACTTTGCCGAGATGGCCAACATCGAGATGGTCGCTATTACCGACGGCGTCGACCTGTCACGGTTCAAGCAGGAGCTGCGCTGGAACGAAATGTACTACCACCTGGCACGCGGATTACAGTAACATCACAGATCGGATTTGGCGTCCGGTGCGTTGTGGCGAATTTACCTGGCGGCGGACCGGCCGCCGAGGTACTCCCGGCTCTTCGACAGCGGACGATGCACCACCTCCCCGACAGTTCTTGAAAGGCGCGGAAAAATGGAGCACTGGGATTGGATCGTTGTAGGACTCTATTTCGTGGCTCTGTTCGGTTTGGCCTGGTGGGTGATCCTGAAGAGCCGCGATACGGCGGACGACTACTTCCTGGCTGGACGCAATCTGAGCTGGTGGATCATTGGAGCATCCATCTTCGCCTCCAATATCGGCTCGGAGCACCTCGTCGGACTGGCTGGTTCCGGAGCGACGGACGGGGTGGCGATGGCTCACTACGAACTGCATGCCTGGTGCCTGCTGGTGCTCGCCTGGGTGCTCGTGCCCTTCTACATGCGTTCGCGCGTCTTCACGATGCCCGAGTTTCTGGAGCGACGCTTCAATCCGACCAGCCGACTCGTGCTGTCGCTGATCACGCTGGTGGCTTACGTTGTGACGAAGATCGCCGTGGGGATCTTCGCCGGAGGAATCGTCTTCTCGGTGTTGTTGCCCGATGTCAATCTGTGGGGCATGAACAGTTTCTGGATTGGCTCGATCCTGGTGATTGTCTTGACCGGTATCTACACCGTTCTGGGGGGACTGCGGGCCGTCGCGTATACCGAAGCGATGCAGACGCTCGTTCTGGTGCTCGGCTCCCTGCTAGTGACGGTGTTCGGACTGAAAGCTCTGGGGGGCTGGACCGAACTGCGGCAGATCTGCGGCAGTGAGATGTTCAATTTGTGGAAGCCGATCGTTCCCGCCGGAGTGGAGGCGACGTGGGCGCCGGTCAAGGAAGCTGGGCGTATGGCGTGGTACTTCAATGACGCCTATCCATGGCTCAGCATGCTGTTCTGTGCTCCGGTGATCGGGCTGTGGTACTGGTGTACCGATCAGTACATTGTGCAGCGTGCTCTGGGAGCTCCCAACGAGCGTGAAGCCAGACGCGGATCGATCTGTGCCGCGTTTCTGAAGCTGTTGCCGGTGTTCATCTTCATCATCCCCGGGATGATCTGTTTCGCCCTGGCTGCCAGCGGGGACAACGAAGTGCTTCGTTCCGAGATCCTGGATGAGAAAGGCGAGGTGATTCGGGACCAGGCCCAGGCCGCCTTCCCGCTGTTGGTCAAGAACGTGCTGCCGGTGGGAGTCCGAGGCGTGGTTGTTGCCGGGCTGCTCGCGGCCTTGATGAGTTCGCTGGCAGGCGTATTCAATGCGTCGGCCACCCTGTTCACGATGGACTTCTATTCGAAGATCAATCCGAAAGTGTCCCAGGAGCGGCTGGTGGGAATCGGCCGTGTTGCCACGGTCGTCATGGTGCTGATCGGCCTGGCCTGGATTCCCGTAATCCAGGGAGGCAAAGGGCTGTACGATTACCTGCAGGGCGTGCAGGCCTATCTCGCGCCCCCGATCTTCGTGGTCTTCTTTCTCGGCGTCTTCTGGAAACGGCTCAATGGAGCTGGTTGCCTGGCCGCCTTGATCGTGGGCTTCTTGCTGGGATTGTTCCGATTGGTCGTCGATACGCCCGTGAAGCTGATCGATAACTTCGCCTACACCGAAGGATCCCTGCTCTGGATCGTCAATAGCATGTTCTTCCAGTATTACAGCATCCTGATTCTGCTGGTATGCGCTGTCACGATGATCGTTGTCAGCTATCTCACGGCGGAGCCCGACTACAAGAAGATCTCCGGCTTGACCTATGGGACGGTGACGGATGCTCAGCGGCGTGAGACACGCAGCAGTTGGGGAGCGCTCGATGTGATAGCCTCGTTCGTCGTGCTGGGGGCCATATTGGCCGCCTACCTGTACTTCCGCGGATGAGTTGCGACGGCCGGATTTGCGGAGCCGAGAACGCGCTCACCTGGCGACACGCGCCAGGTGAGTCTTCCTTGGGCGAAACGGCGTCCTCCTCTGCACGCGTCGCCGAGATCTGAGTTGACATGCGGTTCTACTCGACGTATCTGTTCCCGGCCTTGCACGACTGGCTGATCGACCGGGCCCACTGGCGCCGGCTGCGCAGTGAGGTGCTCGGGCCGGCCCACGGAGAAGTGCTCGAAATCGGGGCGGGAAGCGGCCTGAACCTGCCTCACTATCGCTCCCACGTGCGGCACTTGACCTTGATCGACCCGAACCCGGGGATGCATCGCCGTCTGCAGCGGCGCATGTGCCGCTCGCCATTAGCGGTCAAACGGCACGTGGCCGCGGCCGAACAGTTGCCTTTCGACGACGCCTGCTTTGATACCGTCGTCAGTACCCTGACGCTCTGCAGCGTACAGGATGTGATGGCGGTCGTGGGTGAAGTATATCGGGTACTCAAACCGGGCGGTCAGTTCCTGTTTCTGGAACATGGCTTGTCCAGTGACGAGCGAGTGCGCACCTGGCAGCGCCGATTGAATCCAACATGGGGATGGATGAGCGGAGGTTGCCGGCTCGATCTCGATGTGCGTGGAGTGGTTTCTCATCTTCCCTTCCGGCAGGTGCAGATCGTCAATTTTCACATGAAGTGGGCTCCTCGCACACACGGCTTCATGTCCCGTGGTTCCGCCCTGCGATAAGCTCTGCCTCCCGGCAGATCGACGAAGTCGTCTCATTGCCACCAGTCAGCCTGGTAGGTACGAGAAGAACAACTTCGGCGTTTCTCTTGCAGGCACGCTCGCGCAGAGCGTGAGAAACGGTAACCGCCGAAGTGATTCTTGCCGCGTTGCGAAGGGTGATGGTTGGTGCGTCGTGAGAATCTGGTTTGTGCAACGGCGGCGTGGCGTGTCTCGACCGGCTGACTGCATCGAGCAGGACACTGGCCAAGTCTGGCTCGCGCCGCATACAATGACGGTCAAACTCAGAGGAGCCTGCTGTTATGAAACAGTCTGAATGGGCGATTGCCGTCATTCTGCGCATCATCGGTTACGCCGCACTGTGTGCGATTCCTGCCATTTTCTTCCCTTACAACTGGATGAACGCCATCCACGACACCATGGGATTGGGTCAGTTGCCGCACACGCCGATCGTGAGCTACTTAGCTCGATCTCTGTCGATGTTCTACGCGATGTTCGGCACGATTTGCCTGTTTGCAGCCAGCGACGTGCGCCGGCACGCGCCCCTGATCCGGCTCATTGCCATCCTTTCGATACTGCTTGGCTGCACCTTGTTCGGAATCGATTACGCCAGTGACATGCCGGCCCACTGGACCATTGTGGAAGGTCCATTCACCATTATCGTGGGCTGCCTCATTCTGTGGCTGCAGCGTCGCTGTGCGTACCGCACGCTCTAGCTGCGTGTAGCGCGAGCTTCAGCTCGCGACCTGCAGCTGTTTCCATCTTCCATCCGTGCAGGTCCGAGTGCATCTCCCACGATACGAGTTCGCGTGCCCTGTCCACCGGCCAACGCTGCGGCACTGCCAACGTGATCAACGATCGTCCGCCGGCGTGGCCCGCGTCGTCAGGTCGCGCAGAGACTCGGCCAGCACATCGAGCAGCTTCCGCCATCGTGGCCGGTCGGTCAGCCAGGCCTGGTTCACCTCCAATTCGATTCCGGCGTAGAGATGATCTGCGAATTGGCGGCGCAGGCAGGTCGTGAAACCGTCCGCTTTGCCGAGGTACGGGTAGTTGCGGCGCACTCGCAGGTCGCTTCGCAGGTCGCGTAAACGCGTGCGCCACGCCGCGCTCAGGAGTTTTTCGTGCCGGCGGCGCGGATCGTAGAGCAGGCCGATATCTGCTCGTCGAATCTGCCCGTTGAGCTGGGGCGTGAAGGTGTGCAGGGCGAGGTGCAGCACGAAAATTCCACGTTGGGTGATGGCCGAGATGGCGTCCGCCACTCGCTGCCGATGGGGGAGGTAATAGTGGTCGATTAGTTTCCTTTTCTCGGCTGTGCCGAGAGGAGCCGTGAACTGGGAGAAGAGTTGAGGATGTCCCAGGGACCGATTGGGCTCGATCAGCAGACGCGTGGTCGTGACTGCGTAGAGCGGCACGCCCGATCGACGCGACAGGAACCTGCCCAATTCCAGTGAACCGGGATCAAAACCGCGATGACTTGCCAGCAAATCGCCGTGGCCGCGAAAGAGGCGGGCGTACGAGGGTGGAACGCGATTTCCTCCGTGTTCACACGACAATACGAGTTGCATAGTCACATCAGGAACATCCTACCTGTTGAGAGGCACTCGCAGATATTGCGATAGACGGGCATCAGCCGCTTTGGCAGGTTGTCGACCAAGGCGGCAGTGATTCGGCGCGAAAGCGGTCCATGCTCCAGGATCGTCCGCAATGGTTCTCGCCAGAACTCGGAGCTGCTTCCGCCTGACGCGATCCCCAGCGTCTGGTCGAGCAGATGGTGCCAGAGTTCCCTGGCGGTGCAGCAGCTTTCGGGATAACCGAACTGAGCCAGATACTGGACATCCTGGAGCACTGCCTGTTCAGCCATTCGCGTCGTCTGTGACAGGATCCGCGCCAGCAAAGCAGTGTCGATCGACTGCTGCGCTGCAGTGTCGGTCCATCGCTGCTGGCAGATCGCCTGCAGCACGCAGGCAATCGCATGGCAGATGGCAATATCGGCCTGAGGACACTCCTGAATGTCGAGCACTCGGATTTCGATCGTGTTGCGTTCGAAGCGGGCAATGGCGCCTCGCGAGTTGAGCCATTCATGCTGAAGCGTACCGCCCGGATCCAGCGGAGCAATGTCATCGTACATCCGCTGAAAGATCTCGCGCCGGTAGTCAGACTGCGTGAAGACAGGTTCGGGCACCACGAGGCCCGTCAATGAGGGAACGCGTGCTGAGTTGGTACGGTAAACATCGAGCCGGGTGTCTTGCAGACCGGTGATCGATCCTTCGCGGACGGGTGAGCTGGCGGCCAGCGCGGGAAGGAGCGGCAGCAGGAGGCGGATCGCTGCGTGCAGTTGCCCAAACTCCCGGTCACCAGCAAACGGCAGATTCAGATGCACACTCTGCAGGTTGGCCCAGCCATGCCCGCGGCAGTCGAAGATGCGGTTATATGCTTCGTACACCGCATTGTATTCGTGCGGCCAGAGCTTGAGTTCCCGGTGTGGATCCATCCAAGGGTGCATTGCTGTGGGCATCAGCTGCGCGCCTCGAGGGGCCAGCAGCTGGTTGATCCGGACCACATCCTCCTGAAATCGTTGCGGCAGTGGGACCAGGCTTTCGGCCGGCCCGTTGGTCTTCAGTTCGATCACGTGCAGGGCCAGTTCGTTCGACCAGGCCAGTTGGTCCATTTCCACCTCAGACTCGTAGCGTCCCGCCACTTCCCAGAGCACCTGATCGGTGATGGGACGGACTGAAAGCGTGTCCTGGTCGACGATCATGTACTCCAACTCGACGCCGTAGGCCTGAAACAGATGGAGGGGTGCCGGTTGGTTCACAGCGGGTGTTCTCGTGGCGGAGAGAAGTGGTGAGTGAGTAACAACGTGGTCGCTGAAGAGATCCTGTTAAGCCGGCGATCGCGTTCCTGTGGCACGCCGGTCCCAAGGAGGCGTGGCGAAGTACCGCACGACGAACGAGGTCCGCAAAGCGAATTGTCGACGTGGAGTCGAGTCGCGTGAGGGGCTGGTGGCAAATTGGTTCGGCATCAGGTAGTCGTCATTGGGTATTTCGTCATTCGTCATTCGTCATTCTCTCGGCGTCATTCAGGCGGACGTTGCCGCCTCACGCGCGGTTGTCTAGCGTCCCACGCGTGCCTTGCGGTGTTCGACGCGCCGAAGAAACACGTCGATGATCCGTCGATACAGATCGTCCTTCAGTACCCGGTCTTCGTAGCCGTAATTCACGTTCGGGTTGTCATTGACTTCAATCACATGGAAATGGCCGTTCGACTGCTTAACATCCACACCATAGAGGCCGTCCCCGATGAGATTGGCCGCCTTGAGGGCTGCTTTCACGGCGCGTCGCGGAGCCAGTTCGACCGGCACCGTTTCGGCGCGCCCATACCGGCGCTGATTCGGGCCATCCCGCTGGACGATCTGCCAATGCCCTTTGGCCATGTAGTACTTGGCGGCAAACAACGGCTGCAGATCGAGAATGCCAATCCGCCAGTCGAAGACCGTGGGCACGAATTCCTGCGCCACGACCAGATCAGAATTCGTGAAGAACTCGCGCAGCTTCACTTCCAGTTCCACTTCGGTCTCGACTTTGACGACGCCCAGGGAAAACGAACTGTCCGGCTTCTTTAAGACACACGGGAATCCCAGTTGCTGCGGAATTAACGAAACATTGCCCGGGTGCACCACGATCGTGCGCGGTGTGGGAACGTTGTGCCGGTTCATCAATTCGGCCAGATAGACCTTGTTCGTACAACGCACGATCGATTGCGGATCGTCGATGACGACAAGTCCCTCGCTGGCCGCTCGGCGAGAGAACCTGTACGTGTAATGATTCACGTTCGTCGTATCGCGGATGAACAGAGCATCGAATTCAGCGATGCGCCCGTAGTCATCACGTGTGATCATCTCGGCACTCATGCCAGCCGACTCGGCCGCTTTGACGAACTTGCGCAGAGCGACGTCATCCGAGGGGGGTTCCGGATCGTCGGGATTATGGAGAATGGCCAGGTCGAATCGGGGCTGCGTCTTGCGCTTGACGCTGGTGCCTCGCCCGGCGAAGTGCTTGGTCGCGACATCGATCACGAATGGCCAGTGCGCCTGAGGCACCTCGTTGGCCGCAATCGTGACCACACGCCGCAGTTGCCATCCCTGCTTCTTGTCCCGTGCAAACTCCGCCCGCAACAGCGGAGACTGGAACTGGTTGAACAAATGCAGACTCAGACGCTCATACCGCTTGGCAGTGTTCCGGCCGAAGTAAATGCTGAGCGTAAAGGTGTCGGACTTGATCGGCGCCAGGCTCTTCTGAATCAGCTCCTCTAACTCTTCCGATGCCATGCGGACGATGGCCTGCGTCTTCAAGTCCTGCAGCGTGGCGATGTTCGGCAACGGTTTGTGCCCCCGGGCCTCCGCCAGCAAGGACACGTAGTAGCCGGTGCTCTGGTAGCGGTAGGAGCGGCAGAGATTGATGACCTTCGCCCCTCGCCGTTCACTGAACTCCGGATGCGTTAAATAGGAGCGAGCGTCGACCACTTCGACGTTCGCAATCTCGAAAGGCCAGTCGGTCGGCGAACTGGCAACTACGAGAATCGTCATCAGGTCCTCCTTGCATGCGCTGGCCGCCTATCTCCACAGACAGCCATGTGAACCAGATTTCAGCGAGTGCTTCTTCGGTGCGGTGTGATGATCAACAGATTGGCATCATAGGTCAAGACCCCCAGCAGAATGGCACAAATGAGTCGATCCAGTCCGACCTCATAATAATGCTCGAGGCCGAAAGGATTGGGAAGATAAGGATCGGCCACGGAGACCTTGCGCAACAGTTTGTCATACCCGCACAAAACCACGAAGTGACCAGTGGCTGAGCCATGCACATCATCCGGCCGGCCGTCATGCCCCAGTTCGCGGGGATCCGTGTACAAGTAAGTGGAACAGAGACCAGTGAGGATCGGGATGGAGCGGTTAAGGTAGCGGCGAATCAAAGCGCCGTTGAGATCCTGCATCTGTATCGTGCCGCCTTGCTGTAGGAACTGGACGTAGGCCAAACTGGCTGTCCGCAGTCGAGGGGACTCCTTGACCGCCATCTGAGCTCTCAGTCGTTGGATCAGGTCCGGCCCTCCCGGCCGAAACCAAGTGGGATCGAATACTTCCAGATTGTACGTGTAAATCGACGCGTCGAAGCCGCGCTGCAGAGCATCACACCCCAACAGCACGGCCAGCGTACCACCATGTTGTAGAGTGGGTACGTCGAGAATTAACTGGCCCAGCGGGAGCTCTAAGCCGAAATATCGGTACACGGCATGCAAACAGGTAGGCCCGCACGTCGTGTTATCTGGTTGCGGCAGGATGTCAAGGCGAAGTTGTTTCTGCAAGGGAGTGCTCAACCACTAACGTGCTTGCCGATGGGGCATAGTGAGTAGACGCTAGCAATCAAGAATCGGACCTGTTGCCGCCGGCCGAAGTGACCAGGAGGCGTCATCGTCTGCCGCCGATACGCCTGGATCGCATGGTCACCATGCGATGTCCAATGGCCGCGACCGCCTGGGGATAGAGGGAATCCCAGCCCGCGCGGGTGGAATCGGCCAGAACCACCACTCTGCCGCCAGCGGTAATCTGGCTGATCCGGCTCCCGGCTGCCAGGGCAACAACAGGAGAATTGTAGCGATCGGCTGCAGTCACGGGAATGCCAGGATCCCTTCCCCGGTCTGGTGTCGGGCTTGGCTCGCCTAGCCCGACTGGTGGCCGACGGCGGTCGCCGACCCGATCGGCCTGTCGTGGTCTGAATCGCGACGCGGCTTTCCTCTGGCAGAGTGTCTGCTTTCCTGTCTGTGGCTTGCTTTCCTGGAATTCCGCATTGTCGCAGTGTGGCATTGTCGCGTTCCCTATTCCCGTTCCACTGTCGATCGGCCTGTCGTGGCCTGAATCGCGACGCGGCGCCACCAGGCGCAGAGTGTCTGCCTTCCCTCCCTCTGCCAGGCGCAGGGTGTGTGCTTTCCCCTGTCTCCTGGAATTCCGCATTGTCGCAGTGAGGCATTGTTGCATTCCCTGTTCCCGTTCCACTGTCGATCGGCCTGTCGTGGCCTGAATCGCGACGCGGCTTTCCTGGCAGGGTGTCTGCTTTCCTCATCGCGCCATGCCTCTGGTACCCGAGCCTACCGCATAGCCAGAGAGCCTGTGAGCACTTGCTCACTCAAACCGCGAGGCGCGCTCGCAAGGCATCGGCCCCGGGCCCGCCGACGTTCCGGCCCGGGATTGTCTACGGTCACTGGCCCGTTCGCCTCAGCCGACTGACCAGTAGCCCGGCGAGCAGAATTGCGAGCGTGCCGAACACGGGAATCAGAAATGCATGGAAGGGGCTGCTCCAGCTTTGGCTCGCCTGCTTGAGCCACACTCCCCATTGTTCGGCTGGTCCGTCCGGCTTCTGGGCCATGAGGAATTCGACCAGTTTGGGAAATGACATCCAGAGGATTGTCACGATCCCGATGAGCACACCGGTAACCGCTGCCGGATTCCTGGCACGGCGGCTGATCATTCCCAGCAGGAACAGTCCGCACATGCCGCCGCCGAAGATCCCGGAGAGGGTCCACCAGATATCCAGAGCACTCTCGGTCAACCGAATCAGTGCCAGAGCCATGGCTGTGCCCAGGACGCCCCACGCGACGGTGCTAGCGTAGAGCACGCGCATGGACTGCCGCTGCGTGGCTTTGGGACGAATGAACCGCTGGTAGTAATCGCTCAGCAGCAGGGTAGCCGACGAGTTCAGGCTGGTCGATATCGTGCTCATGGCGGCCGCAAAGATGGCTGCAATCAACAAGCCGGTAAGGCCGGGCGGGAGGTGTTTCGCGATGAAGTGTGGAAACACGCGATCGCCAATGTCCTTGCTGGTAAGTTCTGTCGCCTGATCGTCCAGTTCAAGCTGGTAAGCGGTTGAGAACCGTGTTCGTTCGACGTTGTCGTATTGTGGATTGACTCCGTGCTGCATGAGGCGTTGCCGCGCCACAAGCTGCTTGACCTCCGTGATCTCGCCTTCATGTTCGGGAGCGTGATAGAAGACGAACAGGGACGTGCCGATCAGGAAGAACAGTGCCGATACGGGGACGTAGAGCAGCGCTCCCAGCCACACGCTCTTGCGGGCCTCCCGGTCGCTGCTCGACGCAATGTAACGCTGGATATAACTCTGATCGATCCCGAAGTTCTGCAGATTGCTGAACAGGCCGTAGAGCAGTACCACGAGAAACGTCGCCGATCTGCCGTCCAACCACAGCACACCTTGGAAGTTGCCTGCGCCGAATTCGCCGAGGCTGAGTTTTCCTGATTCGTGCGCAGTGCGAATCACCTGCGGCAGGCCGCCGTCGACGTTGAGCAGCAGCACGAGCAGGCAGACAACGGCCCCGGCCATCAACACGATGGCTTGAACTGCATCGGCCCAGATCACGGCGATGATACCGCCCACAAACGAGTAGACAGTGACGGAAACACCGGTGACCAGAATGACGATGCGGATGTCCCAGCCGAAGATGACCGCCATCGGCAGAGCCATCAGGTACATGACCACTCCCATCCGCGCGATCTGCGTCAGCAGGTAGAAGACGCTGGCGTAGATTCGTGCCCAGACGCCGAAACGATGCTCCAGCAGAGCGTACGCCGACACCTCCCCACTGGCTCGGTAGTAGGGCAAGAACCAGCGGGCGGCAATCCAGGCGGCCAGTGGAATCGACAAGCTGAACACAAACGGGTTCCAGTTCGTTACGAACGACTTGCCCGGAAGGGCCAGATAGCTGATGCTGCTCAAATAGGTCGCAAAGATGGAAAGTCCGCAGACCCAGCCAGGCAGAGCGCGGCCGGCAGCTGTGAAACCTTCGGTCGTCCGGCTGCGTCGCCAGAAGTAGAAGCCGATCGACATCGTCACGGCGAAATAGACGACCAGGATGAACCAATCGAGTGGTTGGAAATGGCTGTTCAACGGACGACCTGCTGTTGCGAGTGAGGAACGCTGCCGGAAACAGATGTCACTTGCCGCCCGATCTCTGCACTCCGCAGCCGCATCCAAAGAACCACGGATGCGGTCGCACTTCCTCGGCTACCGTCTTACTTGGTGGTCTGCAGCGGTTTCGAGGTGGCCAAGGCAATTACGCGCCCCTGATCTCCCACCGCACAGTAGAAGTGGTACACCACGCCATCATGTTTGAGCAGCCAGGGCTTATGGGCGTACTGCTGATCCCAGGGCTCGCTCGGCTTGATCAAATCGGGCCCATCCCACTTGGTCCAATGCACCAGATCTCGGGAGCAGGCAAACGTATCGAAAGCGTCCGGCTTCCAGAACGCTCCGAAATAGAACATGACCCACAGGTCGCCGATGCGCGTCACCTGCGGATCACCGCTGATCACATTCGTGGTTCGGTCAGGGTGGCAGTTTTCGAGCACAAATGAGTCGCCGTAACGCTTCCAGTGCGTCATATCGCCTGACACAGCGATGCCAATCCGTTCTGTGCCTTGTGGATGGCGCGCATTGTAGAACATCACATAGGGTGCCCCCAGAGTCTTCTGTGGGTCGTGCATGATATGGGTTTTGAACAGGGTGTCTCGTTCGAACGCGCGTGCATCGGCATCGGCAGGACGCAGGACCGGCTCGGGCAGTTTCTGCCAGGGTTGTGCGCTGTTCGGTTCTCTGGTCCAGGCGAGTGACACCGACAGCGGCGGTGTTTCGTAACCGGGCTGATGTCCTCCCAGGTATGACATCCAGTACTTATCCTGGAACGTCCCCAGCGTATTGGTCCCCCCCCAGTTCACGTCGAACAGGGCCAATCCCCCGGCCGCTTGGCACTGGTCCCAGCTTCCCGCCTCGCCACGCGGCAGAATCGTCCCGAGCGGCTGCCACTCAAGTAAATCGGCGCTGGTTGCCAGCTGTGTGGTGTATCCGACCGGATCGTCTTCCAGCTGAATGTAAACCATGTACCAGCGGTCGTGGTACCGAAAGACGTTGGGGCAGTCGATCATCTTGCCGGGAGGTGCGGGGATCACGACTCCGTACTTGAACGGCGTCTTCACTTCGTCAAACACCGCCTGCATGCGATCGGGATCGATCGACACCGGAGTCGCCAGCACGTGGTCTTCGGATCGCGTGTGCGTGGCGACACAAACCGACCCGATCATGACCGACAACGTTAACCAGGTGAGCCGATTCATAAGCGGGTTGGTCTTTCGTGTGGCAGGAAGAAGAGGCAGACGCGATATGTCCGAGATTTCTGCTGGAACCGGAACGCTCCGCCGGTCATTCCTCGAGTAACATGCGGCCACCTGGCGGCGAGGAGCAGGGGAGGTGAGCCGGATCCCGCGTCACTCACGATCGAGCTGCAGCATCATCTCGGAAGTATCGGAGCGGAACCCCAGTGCATGGTAAACGCGAGTGGCGCCGATGGTTGTATTGAGTCGAATACAGTTGACACCTGACTCGACCACATAGCGCCGCATCGCGTCCAGCAGGGCCGTCGCCACGCCCTTGCGCCGATATTCGGGGATTGTGTACATGTTCATGACGTGGGCTTCACGGCCCGTCAAGTTGCGGCCGTGGGGTGGCTTGCGTACGATCACCATCCCGCTGGTCCCCACTGCCTGCCCCTGCTCTTCAGCCAGCCACACCACGAAGTCGCCGGTGGGAACGCTCTCAAGAAAGTACTTCTCAACTGCCTCGCCCACCCCCTCGCCGCCATATCCGATCTCGTCGAGGAAGCGGAGGCGCAGGGCAGTGAGGGTCTGCGTGTCATCCACGGTTGCCTGTCGAATCGTCCACATCATGGAACCTCCAAAACACCGAACTGATCCTTCCAAACGCATGGGAGGTCGCGACACAGAGGAAATCAATCTGTTGCGCGGTGACACTCGCCGTGCTCAACTTGTCTTCCTTCGGCACGACCATCGCGGCGCCAAGCTACCTCGCAAGCGGCGGGAAGCGAACCGGGGATGTTACGATTCACCACCCCATACACAGCAGGCCTGGACCGCGCTGTTGCGCTCCGTATCGAATCCGGCCGTCTTCAGGGCCGATTCCACATCCCGTTGAGTCGGTTTCTGGTCGTCGAGGTGCACCAGGCCCCAGACCACGGTCGGACCTCCATTCACGTGGCGTCCCGTGGTCACGCGCGTGACGATCAACTGCGGGTTCAGCCGCGCCAGCAGATGCTGGATGGGATAGAACTCGTTTTCATCGCGTACCGAGAACGCTTGCGGTAGCTCAATTGCTGCTTGCATATCATGCTTCTCCTGGACGAACGAGATCTCGTGAGATGCTCGAAATGTGTGTGCCGGCGAATCCGTGGCAAACGATGGCCCTCAAGGGGACATCTCGCACGACATGATGGACAACGGATGCACCGGAATGTCACTCCTGACCAAATGATTCCGATACATTGACCTCATGATCCACGCCGCTATTCTACGGCTTCTGGATATCTTTTTCGACCCACCTTCCACGGAAACCGACAGCCGGAGCCAATGACCCGCCGTGGGCATCCGCAGCCCGCTGGCGAAGCGGCGTTACTCTCCATGCGGACCTGGCCGGACGACCGCTCAGAGAATTGCCGCCCACCGTGCGGATGGCAGGTTGTTTTGCCGCCACACTCCCAAATCGGTATATTACAGGTGCGATCAAGCCCACTTTCGTTGAGGAGAACGGAGCCATGACCACTGCTACGACGCATTCGCCTGAAGTCGAGAAGTTCCTGTCCAGGCAGCCACTGGGGGGCTGGATCAATGGTCAGGAAGTGTACGCCTGCGACGGCGAGACATTTGCGACTCACGATCCCGGCACGGGGGAGCGGCTGGCTGAGGTGAGCGCGATGCAGCCGGCAGACGTGGATCGCGCGGTGAAAGCGGCAGCCAGAGTCTTCGCCGAATCTCCTTGGGCTGCGTTGGGAGCCAATCAGCGCAGTTCCATGCTTCACCGACTTGCCGATGCCGTGGAAGATCGCTGCCGCCTGCTGGCGGAACTCGAATCGCTGGATTCGGGAAAAGTACTCGCGCAGGCCGAGGGAGACGTGCGCAATTTCGTCGCAACCATGCGCTACTACGCGGAATTGGCGCTGCACATCGAGTTCCGCAGCCCTCTGGCGGTGGCTCGGCACGAAGCCTGGACGGTAAGGCATCCCTGGGGACCGTGCGCTTTCATCTTCCCGTGGAACTTTCCGATTCTGCTTGCCGGCTGGGGGATCGCTCCCGCCCTGGCCGCCGGCAACACAGTGGTCATTAAACCTGCCGAAGACACCCCTCTGTCAACACTCTACATGGCCCGCCTGGCTCAGGAAGTCGGTATTCCTGACGGGGTGATCAATGTCGTTCCCGGATTGGGAGAAGTCACGGGGGCCGCACTTTCCGCCCATCCTGGCATCCGACGCTTGTCGTTTACTGGTTCGCCCGAAGTCGGGCGGCTCGTGGCACAGGCCTGCGGAAAGAACCTGGTTCCCGTCAAACTCGAACTGGGTGGCAAGGGAGCCGCTGTGGTGTTCGACGATGTCGACGTCCGCCAGACGGTCAAGCAACTTTCCGAGGCCATTACCTTCCATACCGGGCAGGTCTGTTGCGATGCCACACGCTGGCTGATCCACGAGTCGATCTATGATCAGTTTGTCCAGGGCTGCGTGGATCGATTGCGGCAGGTTGTGGTTGGCTATCAGCTTGATCAAAACACACAAATGGGTCCGGTCGTGAATGACAAGCAGCGCAGTCGCATCCTGAGCTATCTGCAGCGAGGGCAGGACGAGGGGGCTCGACTGCTCCTGGAGGGAGGCGCCGCGAGCGTACCTGGCCACAACGGACACTATGTGAAACCGGCGTTGCTGGCAGGAACGCTCGACAACGTCGCTGCCCGCGAGGAGATCTTTGGCCCAGTGGCGTACCTGGCCGTCTTTCGCGACGAAGAGGAGGCGGTGCGGATGGCCAACGATACCGATTACGGTCTGGCCAACAGCGTCTGGACTCGCGATCCAGGTCGTGCCGCGCGAGTGGCGGAAGCGATGGCAGGGGGCAACAGCTGGATCAACGCGCACAACCTCTTCCCGCACGGGGTCCCGTATGCCGGGGTGGGCAAGAGCGGCATGGGGGGAGGCGTCCTTTCCGAGCACACTCTGTTTGATTACCTTCGCAGCACATCCGTCGTGCGCCCCCTGTAGCTGACTACCGCCACCGCCGCCGCAAGAACCGCGCGCCGCTGCCTCTCGACGGTGGACAGCGCGAGATGGAGCCGCCGGTTGCCGGCGTGCGTTGTGGCACGTCCGCATCTGCAGTCCTGCTTCTGAAGCACCTCGTCCGCGACCTGTCGCCACACCCGCGGTCGACGCGAAGGCCGTCGTGAGGGAGTTTGTACTTGTCCCCAAAATGGCGTATAACAACGAGGCAAACAACATGAATCGTCCAGCTACTCACTAAGGTTGAACAGTTGGCAGCGTGGGCCATCGACGTGTGCGAACCGCAGGATATCGAACAGGGAGTGTCCCATTTCCAAGTGAAAGAACCACGTTTGCCGTCCTTCGCGATCATCCGACGATCGCTCAGGCTAGGCATCCTCTTCCTTCTTCATTCTGCGGCTGGTTGTTGGATATTCTGTGGTTTTCTGCGGGATTCTGAGAACAGTCTTGGGGCATCAACCGGTCAGAGACCCCTTTGGCGATGTCGCAGGGAAATGGCAGCCTATGCTCAGCAGACGTGAACGGCTCATGACCACTTTGCGCGGCGGGACGGTGGACCGGCCGGCGGTGAACTTCTATGAGATCGGTGGTTTCAAGGTCGATCCGCACGATCCCGATCCGTACAACATCTACAATTCGCCCGACTGGCAGCCGTTGCTCCAACTGGCCGAAGAGGAAACAGATATCATCCGATTGATGAGTCCCGTGCGAGCTCGGTCGATCGATCCCACAGGGTCGGCGGGCGGAGCGGTCCGCCGGGAGTTTTTTGCCGACGAGTCGTGGGAAGAGGGTTTCTGTCGGTTCTCGCGCACCACGGTGAAAGTGGCCGGGCGCACCATGACTCAGCTGACTCGGCGCGACCGCGACCTCGACACCGTCTGGACCATCGAACATCTGCTCAAAGACACGGATGACCTGCAGGCGTATTTGACGATCCCGGACGAGGCCTTTACGGAGACCATCGACATTGCGCCGCTGCTGGCCGAAGAGGCCGCGCTTGGCGACCGCGGTATCGTGATGGTCGACACCGAAGATCCGCTCTGCGCTGCCGCCGCTCTGTTCTCGATGGAAACGTACACGATCATCGCGCTGACCGAGCCGGCTTTGTTCCACCAGTTGCTCGAGAAGATGGCTCGCACCATTGACCATCGCACGCAGCAGGTCAGCCAGCTGTTGCCAGGCCGGCTGTGGCGGATCTATGGCCCTGAATATGCCACTTCCCCGTACCTCCCTCCGCGACTGTTCCAGGAATACGTGGTGCGGTATGTCAGCCCCATGATTCGGACGATCCAGGCTCATAGTGGCTACGCTCGGATCCATTCGCATGGCCGCCTGCGTGATGTGCTGGATATGATCGCCGGTATGAAGCCCGACGGACTCGATCCGATTGAACCGCCCCCGCACGGCGATATGGCGCTGCGCGAAGTGCAGCATCGCTGCGGCCGACAACTGGTGCTGTTTGGAAACCTGGAAATCGCCGACATCGAATCGCTGCCACTCGATCGGTTCGAAGAAAAGGTGAAGCGGGCTCTGGACGAAGGGACGTCCGATGACGGACGCGGCTTCGTGCTCCTGCCCAGTTCGTCCCCCTACGGCCGAACGATCTCCAGCACCACCATGCGGAATTATGAAGCCATGGTGCGACTGGTGCAGGGGGGATGAAGGGGGAATAACCCGAAGGGCACGAAGGCAACAAGGATGATCAGGGAATGGGTTGCGGCCATGAGACGCGGATGTTGCCTGCTGGTACTATGCTGCGTTTGGACACTGAGCGGGACGCTCGACCGGTACGTGTGGATCTATACCGAACAGCCACAGTGGTGGCCTGTGGCTCAGCTGCCCGAGCCATACGTCGACGCGATGCGTCAGGCCAAACAGGCCACGGTGACAGTCTCAGGGCCGCTCACCAGTCGTTGACACTGGTTTGTGCATTTCTGACAATAGTGTCATTAACGCACCACATTCCCCAATTCACGGGAGCAACGACAATGTGTGAGGGATGTAATCGTCGTCAGTTCATGGGCGTCACGGCAGCTGGTGGAGCACTCTTGGCATCGCATCTGATGAGTCGCAGTGCTTCGGCCGCGGATGGTGAAACGGCTTGGCCTGCCATGCCGCCGGCCAAGATCTACCGCATCTTTGCCGGTCGGACGGGCGATGCTTATTTGACTCGCCCCACCGAAGAGATCGAGAAATTCAACAAGTACTTCGCGCAGCTCGAACAGAAGTTCGGTGACGTGAAGTTCGTCGGTGGCGACCTGGTTCCACCGGCCGATGTGGCAGCGGTGGCGGCCAATCTGAAAGATGCTGACGGCCTGCTGATCGTGCACCTGTCGGGCCATGGCGGCGACGCGCCGGTTCTGAGCAAGCTGGTTGATGTCGGACTCCCCACCGTGCTCTTCTCGCAGCCGTTCAGCGGACACGGCTGGATGTATTTCCCGCAGTGGCACAAGCAGGGCAAGAAGGTCGTCTTGCTCCCCTCGAGCGACTGGAGCGAGATCGATCGAGCGGTGGGCATGCTGCGTGTTCCGGCCAAGATGAAGAACACTCGCATCATCGCCATCGGCCCGCCACACGGCACCGCCGCCGCTTGCGATGCCGCTCAGGTCAAAGAGAAACTGGGGGCCGACCTCATCACGATCAGCAACGACCAGGTGCTGGAAGTCTTCAACGCGATCGATCCGCAGGCTGCGGTGGCCGAGGCCGAAAAATACTGGATCGAGCCGGCTCAGGAGATTGTCGAACCGACTCGGGCCGAGATCTACGACTCCGCTCGGTACTACCTGGCTGTTCGCAAGATCATGATCGAACAGCAGGCACAGGCGGTCTGCAGTGTCCATTGCATGGGTAATCCGCGTGGCTGTCTGACCTTCAGCAAGCTCAACGACGAAGGCTATGTCGGAGCGTGCGAAGGCGATATCGACTCGACACTCACCATGCTGATGTTCGCCTACGCGTTTGGCGTTCCCGGCTTCATTACCGATCCAGTCATCGATACAGCCAAGAACTCCATGGTCCACTTCCATTGTACGTCGGCCACCAAGCTTGACGGACCGAACGGCGAGCGGCGACCGTTCGTGATTCGCACGCAGACCGACAGTCGCGGCGGCGTCGCGCTGCAGGTCGAAAACCGCGTCGACCAGCCGGTCACGTGCGCCAAACTCGTCAATCTTGACACCTTGCTCTACACGCCCGGCAAGATCATCGAGACGAGCACCAGTCCGCTGGCCTGCCGCACTCAGTTCGCTCAGTCCGTGCCCGACGCACGCCGACTGTTCCTCGACTGGGGTGGCGACGTCATCCAGGGCGACACCATGACTCTGCTCCATCGCGTGGTGTTCTATGGCGATCATCAGACCGCACTGGGAGATCTCGCCACGTTGATGGGCCTGAAGCTCAAAGAAGAAGGCGGTGCGGCGTAGTCGAGAAGAGTCGAGAAACAAGCAGAACGAGCGAGTGCTGGGAGAGGAGAGAGTAGAGCACAAGGAGACCCGCGGCCGTGATGGCCGCCTGGACCCCATGCTACTCTCTTCTCTCGCTCCGTAGCACGCACTTAAGTGCTTCACTGCGCCGTCCAAGGGTTACGATCAGGCCGTTCGGCAGGGCGGTCGCGAACTGAAGTTCGCGCTACGACTCGCGAACTGAAGTTCGCGCTACGACTCGCGAACTGAAGTTCGCGCTACGACTCGCGAACTGAAGTTCGCGCTACGGCTCGCGAACTGAAGTTCGCGCTACGACTCGCGAACTGAAGTTCGCGCTACGGCTCGCGAACTGAAGTTCGCGCTACGGCTGTCGCGAAGGGTTGTTCGCTCCACGACCGAGCGAGAATAAGTGAGAGGCGGTGCGCAGATAGAGCGCACCGCCTGCTACTGCCGGTGTGGCAAAACTCGGCTCTCCCAGTTCGACGCGGCCCCAGAGCTGGTACGTGTCAGCGGCTGCAATCACCGCGACCGTCCCCTGCTTGTCAATGCAATACAGCCGGCCGTCGATGCACACGGGCGAGCCGAAGAAATTTCCCCCCACACGCTCCTGCCAGACCAACTCACCGTCAGTAGCCCGCAAACACGTCACCACACCGCTGTCCGCCCAGAGGAACAACAGATTGCCAGAAGCGAGCGGGGTGGGAACCAGTGGAACTGACTTCTTCACGTCGTAAACGATCTCACCCTTCCCGCGTTCCCGGCCGTCGGGACGCACCGCCACAACCAGCTCTCCACTGGCTCCGTGTCCGTACCCGGCCACGACCAGTTCGCCGACAGTGATCGGAGAACTCACGCATCGATCAGTAAACAGGTCGGGCACCTCCCAATTCACCTGACCGGTGGCCAAGTCCACTGCTGTGATGCCATGGCTGGTGCTGGTCAGGATGAGTTCTGTCTGTCGCTCCGCATTGATGCGGAGGCAAGGAGTCGAATACGACGCCAACGTGGTCTTGCGATCCAGTCGCCAACGAATTTCACCCGACTTTCGATCGACGGCAATCACGAAGCTCCTGCCAATCGCTCCGTCCGGGTTCTCCTGGCCAATGATCCGCCCCAACAGCTGCATATCCTCCTGCATGTTGGCCAGCACCACCAGATCACCGGCAATGACCGGCGAGCTCCCGCTGCCATGTGGTCCAACGAACGGCCCCAGACTCCTCTGCCACAAGGTCTGACCGTCCGGGGCCAACGCCATCAAGAGAACTTCCTCCGGAGTGGTCCAGGTCACTACGATCCCCTGCTCGTCAACGGCCGGCGTGGCTGTGGCATAGCCATTGGAAGGGTGCTGCGCGAATGTTTCGGAGTTGAAGTCGCGTCGCCAGATCAGGCCGCCGTCGGAGGTGCGCAGGCAGAGGACGATCCGTTGGGCCGTGTTGCTGTCGCCGGCCGTAAGATAGATCCGATCGCCCCAGACGACTGGCGAAGAATGTCCGGCGCCCGGCAGTTGCACTTTCCAGTTATAGTCGCCATCGCTCCAGTGTGATGGGATACCAGCCGCGCTGCTCAGGCCCTCGCCGTTCGGTCCGCGCAGACGAGGCCAGGAGTCCTGTCCGCACGCACTATGGAAAAGCATCGAAAACAGGATCACGCCGATCGCGTACTCGAGTTTCACGGGAACCTCCGATGATGGACGAATGCAGGATGAGGAAGATGGCAGTTGCAACGACAATATCCCTTGCCAAGCCATGCATTCGATTGTTGATGAGACAGTTCGTGACGGCAATCTGGGCAAAGACCGAATTAGTCTCACGCCCACGCTACGCGGTAAGGGTGTTGTCATAGGCCAGGCAGGTCATAGTAGAATAGAGGCAACGGGCCACCCCAGTGAGTGGCGAGCGGTTGTTGCTACATGCATCGCGGACTGAAGTTCGCGCTACATGCATCGCGGATTGAAGTTCGCGCTACGACGGAGGAATTTCCATGAGCATCTCGGTAGCCTGCCAGTGCGGGTTTCAGAAGGATGTACCGGATGACTGGCTGGGAATGCGTATCCAGTGCAAATGCGGACGCACCTTTGTGGTGGGCGAAGACGGCGGGATTATGGAACCACCGGTGGTGGCACCGCCCGTGCGAAAGCCAGTCGCGGGCGACGGTCCGATCGTGCCGGCCGAACCCACGCCGCTGGACGAATCGCGTGTGTCTCCCACCGGTGACGCACCGTGGCAAATCCATTCGCCTGATCCACACAAAACGCTCGCCAATGTCCGTTTGCGACACCACCATGCCGCGCAGCGGCGCAGTCTCATGCTGCTCAGTGCAGCCTTGATTTCGCTCGCTTGTCTTGCGGCCTTGGCCATCGTTTTGCCACAGCACATGCCGTGGGCCGATGAAGAAGCTCCTCACGTGGCCGCGCTGCCGGACCACGGTACGACTGAAGGCACTGGCGACGTCAAAAAGGGGAGGGCGGACGCCGAGTCCTCATCCGACTCGGCTGGAACGGACGACGACATGGCAGTCGCGCAGGAGATGTCTCAGGCTGATGGCTCTTCGTCGCTCGACGATCCAATGTCCGGCGACGAGAGCGGGCTATCCGGTGCAACGGGAGAACTGCGTAGCCGAGTGGCGGATCTGGTCCAGCTCGCTGCCAGCGACGGGCTCTTGCTGACGGGACTGTTTGGCGACCATTCCCCTGAGCTCTCGCTTTCCGCCGAACAGCAGACGAAGATCGGGGAGATCTCGGTCCAGCTCAAGGCCAAGGACGAGGTGCTTGCATCCGGAGAACTGGAGCTGGACAAGTGGTACGCCGAGGCCGAGAAGATGGGGGAAGAACTACTGGCGGTGCTGGACGATGCACAGCAGCGGCAGTTGCGCGAACAAATCGAACGTGGCAGAGTGGAACGAATTGAGTTGCAGGATTATGCGGCCCGACTGCGACCCGAGTTGGAGATCCCCCGCATTTCCTGGCGGCTGGAAGCCGACGGAGTGAGGCTGCCGCCCATCAAAGACGCCGCTTTGTCGATCGCCGCGGTGACCGGTTGCTATCTTCCCCAGAGCGCGACCGGTTGTATTGCCATCTCGCTCCCGGCTGCAGCCGGGAATTCAGCCTGTCAGCTGCAGATTCACAACCTGGCGACGAGTCTGGTGTTGGGAACCTGTGAGGTCCAACGGGTCGATCACGACCAGATTGTGATGTCTGCCGACGGACAGACTGTGGCCATTCGGCGACCGAGTGAGGATGGTCAGGAGGAGATCCAAGTCATGTCGGTTAAGTCGGGAAAGTTGCTCGCGAGCCGCGTGCTGCCCGCGACTGAGAGCGACCCGTCACACCCGTATGTGCTGCAGGACTGTATCGGGAACCAGGTGCTGTGCATCTCCGGACAGGGCTGTTGGGTCTGGAACTTTGAGTCCGCCAAGACGCAGGCGATTCCTTTTGAGGAAAGGTCATCCGAAACGCCACCGGTGGCGGCTATGAGTCCTGGCGGTCGGTACGTGATCGTCGCGCACCCTCGCGTTCCGGAAAGCAACGGGAAGCCCTGTCACATCCTGGAACTGTGTGCCTACGAGCTGGAAACAGGCCAGTTGCTCGGCAACCAGATCCTGTCGACCGACTATCGAGAGATGAAAGCCGGAGCACTTGCCTGGAGCTATGATGGCAAGGAGCTTGCACTGCTATGGGATGTGCCGGCTCCCGATCCCAAACGGATGCTGTTGCATCTCAGCGCCATCAACGGCGATCTGCTCCGGACGGTCGATGGACTCCCGCCGGCAGCGGAAGGTTACGCTGGACAGCATGGACTCCAGCAGCGCGACTTGATGTGGTTGCCCGACAAGACCGGTTGGATCACCAATCTGCAGACGCTGGTCGAGTCGGAATCGGGAGCGCTGATTGACATCGAGTTGCCGAAGCTGCAGCAGGCACCGGAGCCGGGTCAACCGGACGGGGAGACGATCGTGGAAGTTGTTCCCGCCGGAGAAGGACGTCTGCTGCTGGTGATCGCTCGCCGCTTGGCCGAGCAGCCGTCGGTGGTCGAGCTGACCAGCCGCTTCCTCGATCTCCCGAAAATGGGACCGTTCATGTGAGATGGAGTGCGTCAAGCAGACGAGGCACAGGGCAGAAGGAGATGGCACGGAAGGAAAGCGTTGACATGTGATGAGCACAGAGGGGGGCTTAGTGTCGGCTCGGCTCAAAGCTGCCAGCGCAGTCGTCTCGCTCCCCCACGATCGATTGCAGCTCGGCAAGATGCTGTTGATCGATCTGCCGAGGAAAGGTGTCGTATTTGCAGCGCAGATACGCGGCTGCTCCAACCGCCACTCCCGTACGTTCCACCTCGGCGATTGCTGACACAACTACAGCGACAGCACGTACTCGATCAGGTCGTCCAGTTCCTGTTGCGTCAATTCCGGACCGTCGATCGAACCAAGTCCGTGCCGAGCTTCCAGAAACACGTCTGTCAGCGTGAGGGATTGACCCGCGTGCAGGTAGGGTGCCGTGCGCCAGACTTCGATCAGAGTCGGCGTATCAAAGAGGTCTTCCCCTTGCTTCGATCCGCTCGACCGAGTCCGATGTGACTTCAGGTCAGTGAACAACGGCGCAGGGTGACAGCGACTGCAACCGACTCGTTCGCTCTGGAACAGCGAATGGCCGCGCAATGCCGCTTCACTCAGCTGACCGTTAACCAGGCGGGGACTGGGGACCGGCTGAAGTGTCTTCAGGTAGGCATCCATCGCCGCCGCCTGCTCCTCCGATCGATGGGCAAACAGAATGTGAGCCAGCCCGGACCGCACGGCAATCTCCGCAGTCGCGCGCACGCCCGTCACCATCGACGGCGGAGTGACATGCGAATGAAGCATGCTCTTGGAATTCTTGGGATTTCCGATTCCATCGTTCATGAGATCCCAGTTCAAACCGTCCGCGCGGCCATCCGGATGACAACTGGCACAGCTCTGCCACTGCTGATAGCAGATGGTCGCATCCTCAAACAGCTGCTGGCCAAGTCGCTCCCGTGTTGGCTCACACAAAGGTCCGAGCTGAATCTGCCTGACCGGTCCTTCTTTGGGGCGTGTGAGTTCCACGATGGCGATGCTGTCGCTGTAATACTGCGTCACATAGGCGTAATCGCCGATCGTCGCCACCATGCGTGCCCCTTTGCCGGGAAGCTCTGCATTTCGCCAGAGCGACTCGCCGAGACTGGGGTAAATCGGCCAGGCCCCAGGCAGCGGAGACATGGTTCGTTTGGCCAGGTCTCCTGCCAGATCCAAAGTCGGAATCACACACAATTCGTGCGTTCCCGCCGCTGCTACACACACATGCGAGCCGTCTGCCGTGCAGGTGATACCCCAAGGATTCGCCGAGCCTTTCATCATCGCGTCAGTGCCGATCGTGCTGACCCGCTTCATCGCGTGCAGATCCAGCACGCTCACAACGTTGACATTAATCCAGCCGGTGTCGACTCGAAATGGAATATTCTCGAAGTTGGAAAGCAGATGAGTGACAAAGGCGTAGTGGCCGTCGGGAGTAACACAAATTCCGCGCAAGCTGCTGGCGCCGTGTGGTAGGCAGATGTTGACCGACTCGCTGGTCCGCGTGTCAATCACGGAAACGGCGGCCGAGATGGGGCTGGGAGCCTGCAGGTCAGCTCGAGTATGGAGCAGATGATTGGCTACCAGCAGACGATGCCCGTCAGGTGTGATCGCCGCCGCCACCGGCTCCCTCAGGACCGGGATGCGCGACAGTTCCTGGGCCGAGGCCAGGTCGATCACAGAAATGTCATTGTCGAATCGATTGCATACATACAGTCGCTGGCCGTCCGGGGCCAGAACAGGACTCATGGCTGTGTGACCGACTGGAATGGAACCGATGATTTCCCCTGATTCGACCGCCACGATGAAAACCCAGCTGTCGGGTGCTGCACACACGATATAGAGCCGACTTCCATCGGCCGACACGGCCAACCCGGTCGGCTCCGCTGCTACGGCCAGACGGCGCGAGACCTGCTGGGACGGAACATCAACCCACAGAATCTCTCGGGAGTCAGAGCAGGCAACGTACAGGGTGCTTCCCGTGGGCGCGGCAACGATTGCCTGGGGGCCCAGATATCCATCGGCGGTGCTGACCGAGAAAAGTCCCCAGAGGCAGCCAATCAGCCAGTTCGCCGCCGTCAGGGGCCTGCGAGGCTGTCGAAATTGCCGATCCAGTTCGCGAGACCTGTGATTGAGCCACGCGCTGGAGTTGTTGCTGTCGTTTTGCATCAACGGTCCTCATGGATGCAACCGTGTTCACCAGCTGGCCAGACGCGCAAATCGACAAGCTGGTCGCAAGAATCACCACACCTCCCAGCCGCTTCCATGCACCGTATCGCGGCCACACCGTTGATACAGCTGACGGCTGCCCGGTATGGCTGGTGGGCACGCCGTTTGCTGCCCGTAGCGCGGACTTCAGTCCGCGATCATCGTAACATCGACTTCAGTCCGCGATGACCGCGATTCTACTTCCATCCACTCGTGATCGTAATGACTATTATGCATCAATCCCGCATCGCACTGCTAGTCTTGATGGCATTGGGGGTTCTGGAACTCCCCGCAATGGCCGATAGTTCAGGTTCTCTCACGACATGCCTGGACCGTCGGCAGAACCTGGGAGATCTGTATGGGCGGGAACGGTCGATGGCAGCGATTCGCATCCGCGTGCTCGAACCGATCGCGCGGCAGCTGCGGGCCAGTTGGCCGACGGTGGAAGGAGATCACCGGAGTTTTGGGCCGTTCTTAGCCTACCCCGGCGGCGCTCCGACGACCCTGTTGCTGTTGACTGCGAGACAACACGTTGCGTCGCAGGCAGCCTTTTGTTCCATCGAACGAACCGCGGAGGGGGGGCTCCGTTTCCAAATGATCGAGGCGGCGTCAGGAACCTGGATGGAGTGGCATCCACCGGGCCATCGTCCCTGTTCGTTTGTCAGTGGACTGGACGAACGGTACCTGTTGATTCGATCGGAAGTGCTGCCAGAAGGCTGGTACGAGACGTGCTATGCAGTTGACTGAGGGCGGTAGGCAATCAAGGTCAGGTCATCGGGTTTCGAGGGATGCCCCTCGGCAGGCTGCTGCATGCGTTCGAGTGATTCGGCGACGAGCCGTTGGGCGGCCGCCAGGAGTTTGCCTTTGCAGATTCCTTGTGCGATGAAGTCGCTGTAGAGGTTGTCGAACAGACCGTCACTGGCGACCAACACGGTGTCGCGCCGGGTCAAACGCACGGGCGGACCGATGGCGATGTGCATGCCTGGAGATCCGATCACGTTCGAGACGATGTGGCGGTGTTCGTGGTGCATCGCCTCGTCGGCATCGATCAATCCGGCTTCGATGCCGTAGCCGACGGGGGAGTGTGGAACGGTCTGCAGCTTGACGCGCCCGCGTCCACTCACGACCAGAATGACCGAATCGCCGACATAATAGGGTCGCGCGAGCCCTTGACCGATTTCCACCACCGCCAAGGTCGTCGCCGCTCCGATGCCGAGTGCCTGCACATCGTCGTTTGCTCGTTCGAAGCCCGTGATGATGGCGGTGCGCCAGTGTTCTTGGCCCGCTCGGGCTTCTTGCAGCGAGCAGCGGAGCGCGTCGACAGCGAGTCGAGCCGCTTGTTCGCCGGCCGGTCCGCCACCCAAGCCGTCTGCGACCAGCAGGACCGCCGCGTGGTCATCCAGCGGGAAGACGGCGGCCGCATCTTCGTTGGCGGATGTCTTGGTGGGGCAGCGCGTGGAGAAGACGCATACCGTGCCACCACCTGCTGAGAGGATGTCGGGATCGGTCATGACTTGCTCGAAGTAGGTGCGGCATGTGCCGGGCCGGTCTCCGTTCATCGGCTATTTTTTCCTCCGAGCTCCTTGCCACACCAGGGGCAATAACTCCAGAACTCCCCGGCCACGCCCCAGCCGCAAGCGCCGCAGGTCTCCGACGACCCTTCGATCTTCCATTTCCGCACGACTTTGCGGTGGCACCACGGACAGTATTTCATGAACGGCATCAACAGCTTGCGAGAACAGTTCGCGTTGCTGCAGCGTGCGGTATACCGCACGTCCGATAATTTGCGGGCTGTGGCCACCTCAAAGCCACTGCCATAGCACCAGGGGCAATAGGACCAGTCGAGTTTCATGCCACGACGGCAGCGTGGACATTGGAGTGGCAACCGCGACTCGCCGTCAAATCGGCTGCGATCGTGTCCGCACCAGGGGCAGCACGCCATTTGTTCGGAGACCGGTCCTTCACAGCGCGAGCAGGCATAGCGTGTCTCGAGCGCAGCGCCGAACAGCCGCTGGAACTGCCTGCGCTGCATCGTACGCCAGTTCGGCTTGGAATCGCTGCGCGATGTGCCCGACGACTTACCTGCTCGATGTTGCAGCGCCCGCGTCTTGATGCGTTTCATTGCCGAGAGCATGGCTGCGGCATTGGGAAACCGTTTGTACGGGTCCATTTCCATCGCGCGGCGCAGCACGGCGATCCAGTCCGGGTGGATACGCCTCCGCAACCGATCGTAACCGGGAGGTGGCCAGTGAAACGGCCATTCGGGCAGTTGCCCGCTGAGCATCCGATATTGTACGAGGCCCAACGAAAAAACGTCGGAATGAAAGGAAGGCTGCCCCATGGCCTGCTCCGGAGCGCAATAGCCGACCGTTCCCGACCCCGACGCTCGAATCGTCCGCAGCGCCACCTTGGCAATCCCGAAATCGGTCAACATCAACCTCCCATCGGAGAACAGAATCAGGTTCTCCGGTTTGATGTCGCAGTGGATGATCCGCTGTTCGTGAGCAAACGCGACGGCGGCGAGCATCTGTTCGGCAAGATCCCACGACAGACTCAACGAAAGACGCGACTGGATGCGTTCCGCCAGCGTCCGTTCCCCCAGCGGATAGACGAGCACAAACAGCCCGTCAACGAAGTCGGCATTCTTGAGTGGCAGGATATTGGGGTGCTTCAGCCGTGCCGCCAGTCGTACCTCGTTGCGGAAGTCCTCCAGGACATTGTCGGTGAGCAGGTAATCGTGCGGGATCTTCAGGGCCACTCGTACCCCTTCAATCGTGTCGACGGCCTTGTAGACCGCGGCGAACCCGCCGTAGCCGAGTTTCCCCTCAATCCGGTACTTGCCCAGCTTCTGTCGCGTTCGGATGGAATTGCGCCGCATCACGTCAATACACCCTGTTGCCGATCCCGCGGTCCAGTTCGTTGGTTGATGTCGATCCGCTGCGGCGCGAGGCGCCCGCGCCGGTCTTCAGTCCAGGCAGAGCCACCGCGATCCCGATGAGATTCTCCCCATCGAGACAGACGCTACTCCTGACGGCCGCGTTGTGGTTGAGCCTGTGGCTTCCCTTGATGATGCACAGTACCGGGTGCCAGTGTAGCATCCCACCTGCGGTCACGTACAGGCTTTCGTACCACCCCGAGTCGCCACCCAAGTTAGTGATCGTTGCTCGTGGCGGGAATGGCATCTTCCCAGGTTGATGACGTTCTGAGCCCGTTCCCGCCAGTTCACCACCCACTGTCTGGTCCGGTGATCAGCGGCGGTCGATTAAGCTTACCTTGAAATCGGGCGTACGGGTCGTACAATCGTCCTGCCTTGGGCGGCGGAAACGCACGCAGCCACCTCTTGATGATCGGGCAGGACAGGCCGAATCTGTCACGAAGATGCGAGTTGCAGCTATGGAAATTCACGAACCATCGTGGCAGGAACTGGAACGACTGCTTCAGTCCGGCAACGTACAAGACGTTGAACGGTACCTCACGTCGCTTCCGGCCAGCGAGACGGTGTGGGTGGTGTCGCGACTCAATGACGAGGACCAGTCTCGACTCCTTGGCCTGCTCGCGCCGGTCGACGCGGCCGAGTTGATCCAGCAGTTGCCCGATGCCCAGGCGGTGGAACTGCTCGAAGATATGGCTCCCAATGCCGTGGCCGACATCCTGGAGGAGCTGCCCAGCGATCAGCAGGCAGACATCCTGGGTGATCTGGACGAGGAGCACGCGGAGGCGATTCTGACCGAGATGCAGCCGGGAGCTGCCGTGGAGGCCAGGAATCTCGCGCGGTACGACGACGCTGTCGCGGGCGGACTGATGATTCGCGAATTCCTGGCCTATCCAAGCCGTTTCTCCGTGGCACAGGTCATTCAGGATATGCGAGTCAACGCGGGAAAGTACCGCCATTACGAAGTCCAATATGCTTACGTGACCCAGGACGACGATCGATTGATCGGAGTCCTGCGACTCCGCGATCTGCTGCTGGCCAGCCCCACCCAGCCGATCAGCCAGTTAATGATCCGGCAGCCGCTGACCGTCTCCGACCTGGCTTCGCTCAATGAACTGCGCGACCTGTTTGAGCGACATCAGTTCTTCGGCGTCCCCGTGACCAACGCCGCCGGGAAGCTGCTGGGGGTCGTGCGCCGCGGGGCGGTCGACGAAGCGCTGGCCGATCGCAATGCCGACGATTATCGCAAGGCCCAGGGCATTTTCCGGGAAGAACTGCGTTCGATGCCCGTGCTGCTGCGTTCGCGACGTCGATTGACCTGGCTGACGATCAACATCGGTCTGAACGCGATCGCGGCCAGTGTGATCGCCTTCTACCAGGATACGCTCGCCCAAGTGATCGCTCTGGCCGTCTTCCTCCCAATCATCTCGGACATGAGCGGCTGCAGCGGCAATCAGGCGGTGGCCGTCAGCATGCGGGAATTATCCCTGGGACTCGTGCGACCGCACGAGATCCTCCGTGTGTGGTGGAAGGAAGCCGTCGTGGGGATCCTCAACGGTGTGGTCCTCGGCCTGATGATCGCCTTCGCCGTGTGGCTGTGGAAGGGCAATCCGTGGCTTGGGGCCGTCGTGGGAATCGCGCTGGCAGCCAACACATTGATTGCCGTTTCGATCGGCGGCACGCTCCCGCTGGTCGTGCGTCGGATGAAGATGGATCCGGCACTCGCGTCGGGCCCCATCCTGACCACGGTGACCGACATGTGCGGGTTCTTCCTGACGTTGAGCCTGGCCTCCGCCCTGCTTCGGTACCTGACGTGAGGCCTGCGGGGTAAATCGTGAGAGGCTGTGCGGCCGGCAGCTGCTAACGGCGCGACTGGCCGCTGCGGATAGGGACCCGCCGCAACGAAGTGGTGCGGAAATGGGGAATGCCACAATGCCACAGTGCTCCATGGTGATGCGGTCGGGAGCGCACGGTGTCTGCTCTCAATGCGCATTGTCGCATTGTCGCATTCCCTATTCACATTCCACTTCCCACGGGCCTGTCATCGTGTGAGGCGCCGAGTGACTCGGCGTGAGGGGCCGTGGGTCTGATCCCGCTCTGGGTGCAAGAACCACAGGATATCCCAGCTCCAACGGCAGAATGTCCAAGGAAGAAGAGCCGACCTGACGCCTCAGAATCGCGTCACTTTCTGCCCCTTGCCCCTGGAACATTCCTTGTTCGATATTCTGCGGTCCAGACGGCCCAGAAACAGAGGGTGTCTGGTTTTAAGGCTCGCCCAACGGGGGATAAACGTATCTCGAAACCGAAAGAACCACAGCCTCTGAGGGGTGAGGTGAGCTACGACTGAGCCAATAGCCTCCATGAAGCACCCCATGTCGAATGACACAGTACCCCATGACGAAAGACGATCGACGAATCCACAATCGAGCTGGCAGCCGGCTGAGGTGGATTCTCCTGTAAGCGTTTTTCGCCATTCGCCATTCCCTTCGTCATGGGGTACTGTGTCATTCGTCATTGGGTCCTTCGTCATTGCTTGCAGGTGTGACCGAATCGTGCAAGTTTGTCGAGCCGTTTCCTCGCCGGTCAAGTGCGGCCGGGATTCGGATCGGGTAGCATGCTGGTAGTGCCCAGGTCGCTCCTGAGAGCGGCAGGCGGCCCATACTCCCGCCATCGTATGCCTGTGAGGACAATGCCATGAAGAACCATCTGCGTTTCTCTACGCTTCCCACGTGTCTGCTGAGTGTGTTTGCTCTGTCTCTGAGTTGCTGCAGCCACGGGTTGGCCAGCGACATGCCAGAGGTCAAGGTCACGAACATCCGTCGGGCCTTTCACAATGGCGAGCACAACGCCTTTACCGATCTGGTTCGGTTCCGAGACATGTTCTACCTGACATTCCGCAGTTGCCCTGACGGTCACATGGTGCACCCGACCGCGTCGATTATCGTTCTGCGCAGCCCGGACGCTGTATCATGGCAGCAAGTGCACCGTTTTGATGTGCATCTGCGTGACACGCGTGATCCGCATTTCCTGGTGTTCCAGGACCGTCTGTTTATCTACACAGGGACGTGGTACAGCGGAAAGACAACAATTCCCGTCAGCGACTATGATCTGAACCTGCATCTGGGATACGCAGCCTGGTCGGACGATGGACAGCAGTGGCACAGTCCGGTCATGCTGGAAGGCACGTTCGGTCATTACATCTGGCGAGCTGCCGCGTTCCAGGGCAAGGCGTATCTCTGTGGCCGCCGCAAGCAGGAGTTTGAAGTCGCGGCGCGCGGCGAAGGAAATCAAGTTGAGTCGCTGATGCTGGAAAGTGACGACGGCCTCACCTGGCGCAAGCGGGCTGTTTTTCAGGAGCAGCAAGGCGATGAGACGGCCTTTCTCTTTGAACCGGACGGGACGATCCTGGCCGTTGGCCGGCGAGGCGGCGCTCCCGCGCAGCTCCTGCGATCACTGCCCCCGTACGATCAGTGGGAACGACGGGAGCTGGACCAGTATGTCGGTGGTCCCCTGCTTGCGAAGTGGGGGGATCGTTATGTCGTGGGTGGACGTCAGTCGACGTCCGATCGCGGCCCGAAAACGGTTATGTACTGGCTCGTCAACGATCAGCTGCACCCGTTTGCCGAGTTACCCAGTGGCGGCGACAACTCCTATCCGGGGTTCGTAGCCTTGAGTCCGACGCGGGCGATCATGTCGTGGTATTCGTCCCACGAAACGGATGCAGGAGGGCAGCCGATCACCGCCATCTATCTGGCTGACCTGGAACTCGCACCATAAACCGGCAGGTCTGACTGTTTCGGCGGCTGACACACTCCCTCTTGCGGTTCCCTTGGCCAGCCGTTCAACTGGCGAAAAGGGAATGCTTTACTCCAGTCAAGTTCTTGCCTGCGGAGCCCACCGATGAACGTACCCTCTCCTTCCCCTTCGAACCAGAATAGCTCGCGACGCCGCTTTCTGAAGGCATCGGCTCTGGCCGCGACCACGGCGGCGTTAGGCCGGTTGGCGTTTCCTCAAGGCGTTTACGCCTCGGCAGCGCAGGAGATTCGGATCGGGATGATTGGATGCGGTGGCCGCTGCAGCGGGGCCGCCAACGACGCGCTGACTCTGGGGAACGATGTCAAACTCGTCGCCATGACCGATGTGTTCGAAACGAGGATGCAGTCCAAGCGAGACTACTTTCGGTCGACCTTTCCGGATCAGTTCCAGGCCACGGACGACACCTGCGTCTTCGGACTGGAGGGCTACAAGACGGTGATCGATGCGAGCGACGCGGTGCTGATCGCCTGTGCGTCGAAGTTTCATCCGTTCTACGCCGAGGCAGCGATCAAGGCGGGCAAGCATGTGTTCATTGAAAAACCGCACGCGATCGACCCGGCCGGCTGTGTCCGACTGCGGCGACTGTGCGAACTGGCCAGAAAGAAGAACCTCTCGGTCGTCTCCGGACATGAGAGCCGATACAGTCTGGCTTATCAGGAGCAGGTCAAGCGGATTCACGACGGAGCGATCGGCGACATCGTGGCGATCCAGTCCATGTTCCTGCGCGCTCCATACGGCCTCGTGCCGCGCGACCCGCACCTGTCGGAGGTCGAGTACCAGTTTGCCAACTGGTACCACTTCCGCTGGCTGTCGGGCGATGACGTCACGCAGTCACTCGTACACAACCTGGACCGCATGCGATGGGTGCTGCACGAACAGAACCCGACCTGGTGTTTCGGACTGGCGGGAAGGTCCAGTTCCTTTGGCGAGGTCTACGGCGATATGTTCGATCACAGCAGCGTGGTTTATGAGTTCGCCAGCGGACCGCGACTTACCGCCCTCTGCCAGACGCGTGTCAACTGCTATCCCAACTGGGATGACATCATCATGGGCACCAAGGGAGTCTGCTATTGGACGGCATGTCGCATTGAGGGCGAGTCGCCTTGGCGCTACGAAGGCCCGCAGAACAACGCGAATACGCAGGAGCAACAACTGCTGATCGACTCGATCCGCAACGCCACACCTCTGAATCATGCCGATACGATGATCGACAGCACGTATATGGCGATCATGGGACAAATTGCCAGCTATACCGGCAAACAGGTAACGTGGGACCAGATGCTGGCAGCCGATTTTGAGTTCGAGCCGAAGCTGGCCGACGTTCGGCTCGATATGCCCCCTGCGACCCAGCCCGACGCCAGCGGCAATTATCCGCTGCCGATACCTGGGTTCGTCGACTACTTCCCATAGTTCAGAGATTCTCAAAGATCTCGCGGCGAGCGACGAGCCTGGTACCGCGCTGGCGATTCACCTGGCAGGCTGCCAGCCAGCGTTCTCGAAGTTCGTCCTGGAGGCTGGCACGGACCTTCGACTGTGAAGCGGCACCCGTAATCTTCCCACCAGCACGATGCATGTGTCCGCCGCAGCCTCCCAGTCCGCTGAGCGTCGCACGGAGCAACTTCGCTGCGTCACCGCCCGTGCGGCCAGTGCGCGCCGAAATGATCAGATCGTCGCCGATCACTGCGGCACACAACACGCGTCGAAGTCCGCGACAGCGTACCAGCAGGTCGGCCACTTCCCCGACAATCTCCGCTCCCGTCGCACGCGGCAGAAAACAGAGTGCCGTATCGTCGTACACAAAAGTGTTTTGCATGGCCAGTGCCAGATCACTGAAATACTCCGGCTCCAGCGGCGCGTTTTCGATCTCCGCCAGCAATGCCGGATCGGCAATACCCGTCAGCCACCGCACGATCGACCGATCGAGTGCCGAATGAGCGGTCTCGCCGCCACTTGTTTCGGTCCGAATGCCGTAGAGGATGGCGGTGGCCAGCTTCATTCCCGGGTCGATCCCCTGCTCCCGCAGATAGCTCGCTGCAATGCTCGCTGCCGCAGCCGCATTGGTGCGAATATCCTTGAATGGGACCCGGCCCGCTCCGTTGCCGTTCTTGTGATGGTCCACCACCGCCACAGGCTCAATCCCCGCTCGCGTCACCAGGTGGTTGGTCGTTCCCAGTCCGCAGTCCACCAGAATCGCCGCTGTCTCCCGGTCCGAATCGACTTCGCTGATCAGCTCGATCGGTGGATTGAGAATCTCCACCATGTGGCGATTCTCGGCACGCACGATAGCGCCGCCCCCGATAAGCCGGACTGGCTTGCCGAACTTCTCCTCCAACAGCGTCAGAATGGCCCAACCGGCGGCGATCACATCCGGGTCGGGATTGTCGTGCATGACGACCAAGTACCGCTCGTAATCGGCCAACACGTTGAGCAGGCGATCCGAGGGGAGTCTTGACTGGGTTCGAACGGAAGACATTACAGTCTCACGAGACTGGTCCAGACGGGATGTCCGGCGCACCGGCGACCGAACACACAATCAATCCATCCTAATGGCGACGCCGCAGCAAAGGAAGTTGCCAACCGCCCTGTTTGGATCCGGCCGATCTACCCCCACCTGGCATAACCGTCACTACGCACTCGCTTTACCTCGATCCGAGCGGTTCTGAGCGTTTGCTCTCAAGCCGCGTCGACGGCTGCCGGAAGCCGGGCCCGCTATTTGCCGGTTCCGCACACCCCGCCCTAGCGGCCGGAGGTCGGACCGTCCCCCCGATCTCTCGCCGTAACCTCCACCGAACGGGTTGCGGCATGAGGGGTGACGCTGCGCCATTGGTGCTCAGCCGCCTGTTGGGTGGAGCCGCGAGCGCCGTCGGTCGCGCAAGAGCCTGCGTGCCAGGCATCATCTGGGCCTCAATCACCGTCCGACCCACACGGCTTGCCGTGACAATCTGTCGTCAGCGACCAGATGCGGCGCGGTCTCCCTGACAGCCGGATCGTACCACACGACCACTTCACCCCGACGGAATCCGGATGCGAATGGTGCGCCCACCGTCAACTTCCGGCACCGTCACAACCGACATTAAATGGACGCTCCGGACGGCGCTCCCCGAAGCCTCCGTGCGCGTCGGAGACTTCTCACGAGCGCTGACAACCGGTAGTGGCAGAATCTGCGGCTAGGAAGTGTACTTCTTGCGAGCGGTGTGTTGAGCCGGCTGAATTCACTATGTGATTTTCGACGCCACTGCTCGGAGATCTGCGGCCCGGTTTAGCGCCGCGTCATCCTCATGCAAACGCCATAGCAAGATAGTGCGCATCTCGCATCATGTGTGGAGCGCGGGCACCATCCACGAAAGCGTGACTTTCTCTCATAGGAATTTGTGAAAAGTGAATGAGCCAATTATGTCGCGTTTGCATTGCCGAACCAGAGCTTCCACTCTGCAATCCGTGACCAACGTGCTTGACCAAATCGGCCCGAGTCAGTACCGTGGAAAAAGTTAGTGACAAAATGCACAAGGGTGCTTACTTGGGAGTCGCACGGTGTCATCCCGCCCCAAGGCAGACAGGGACGTATGCCCCACCGCACCTTTCACACCACCATCAGCACGTGCCTGACGGGCTGGTTTTCAACTCCCGTTTCAGTGCGGCATTGAGGTTCTTCGGGAATACGGAGAGTGAGAAGAGCAGACGCATAGCGACGGGTCCCAGTCCGCGCATCACCCCGCGTATTTCGGTATTTCGGATCAACTCCGCCCCCTTTTACGAGGCAACACCATGACCATGGAGACCGGACACTGCAAGGAGTGTCATGAGGCAACGGAGGAGGAGCGTCTGGCTCAGCTGGACGATGTCCTCAATCAGTACCGCGACGTTCCGGGTGCTCTGATTCCGGTTCTGCAGATTGCGCAAGCGATCTTCGGATACTTGCCCGAGGTGGCCTTGCGCAAGATCAGTATTGCGTTGGGCAAGTCGTACAGCGAAGTGGCGGGTGTGGTCGGATTTTACTCGTTCTTCACGACCGTTCCGCGTGGCAGGCACATCATACGAGTTTGTCTGGGGACGGCGTGTTACGTGCGGGGAGGCAAGGACGTCCTTGCCTCGTTGCGCAACACATTGCGATTGGAAGTGGGGGAGACGACTGCGGACCAGAACTTTTCACTGGACGTGGGTCGATGTTTTGGCGCCTGCGGTTTGGCTCCGGTCATCATGATTGACGATGACGTGCACGAGCGCGTGCGGCCGGGACAGTTGACGAACATTCTGGAACAGTACCGTCAGGCGGAAACGAAAGTCGCTGCCAATGCCAATACTGAAGGGACCGGTGAGAACATATGAGTGAGTTCCTCGCTAACAGGGATCAGTTGGTTCAGTTGTGCACGGCCGTTTGCGACGAGCAGGCTCGGCGCGCCGATTCGGGCGTGGTGCCGATTCGCATCTGCATGGGTGCGAGTTGTATTGCTTCTGGCGCGCGTCGTGTGCAGGAGTCGCTGGTGGAGCAGATGGACAGCCAGGGGTTGGCGGCGAAAGCGGAGATCTGCGAAGTCGGCTGTCTGGGGCCTTGTTCGGGCGGCCCGGTCCTGGTGGTGGGGGACGTTTTTTACGAGAAGGTACGGCCACAGGATTGTTCGACGATCGTGCGCGAGCATCTGGGCAAGGGCCTGGTCGTGGATCGTCTGACGCACCGTCGTCCTGACGGCAGGCACGTAGCCAGCGTCGCTGAGATCGACTTTTTCCGGCGGCAGACGAAGGTCGTGTTGAGCAAATGCGGGGAGATCGATCCGCAGCAGATTCGGCATTACATCGGTCGGCGTGGTTATCAGGCGCTGGCTCAGGTGCTCCACAGCGGCCAGCCCGAGGCCGTGTTGGAGGAACTGCGCAAGAGTGGTCTGCGTGGGCGTGGAGGAGCCGGTTTTCCGACGTGGCGGAAGTGGGATTTCACGCGGAAAGCGGAGGGGGAGGTGAAGTACGTCGTCTGCAACGCGGACGAAGGCGACCCTGGTGCGTTTATGGATCGGAGTCTTTTAGAAGGGGATCCGCATGCGGTAATGGAAGGTATGGCGATCGCCGCTGCCACGATCGGCGCCCAGCAAGGCTACATCTACGTGCGCGCCGAGTATCCGTTGGCCGTGGAGCGTCTGGAGATCGCCATTCGTCAGGCTCGCGAGCTGGGTTTGCTGGGCAAGAACATTCTGGGCACCGGGTTCAACTTCGACCTGGAAATCCGCAAGGGATCGGGCGCGTTTGTGTGTGGCGAGGAAACGGCGTTGCTCACGTCGATCGAGGGTAATCGAGGCGAGCCGCGACCGCGTCCTCCCTTCCCGGCTCAGCGTGGATTATGGGGCAAGCCGACGTTGCTCAACAACGTCGAAACCTACGCCAACGTTCCCACGATCCTCTTGATGGGGGGCGCCGAGTACGGACAGCTTGGCACGGAGAAGAGTCGTGGAACCAAGGTCTTTGCGCTGGCCGGCACGATCAAGAATTCGGGCCTGGTGGAGGTGCCGATCGGCATGCCGCTGGGCGATCTGATTTACGACATCGGCGGTGGGATTCCATCGGGCAAAGAGTTCAAGGCGGCTCAGATGGGCGGACCGTCCGGCGGTTGCATACCGAAGCAGCATCTGAGCGTTCCGCTGGACTACGAATCGCTGTCGCAGTTAGGCGCAATCATGGGATCTGGCGGCCTGATCGTGATGGACGAAGACAGCTGCATGGTCGACGTCGCGCGGTTCTTCCTGGAGTTTGTCCAGGAGGAGTCGTGTGGCAAGTGCGTTCCCTGTCGCGTCGGTACGAAGCGGATGCTCGAGATCCTCAATCGCATCTGCGCGGGACAGGGCGAGGAGGCGGACGTCGACCGGCTCATTCACTTGGGGGAGGCGATCAAGGAATCGTCGCTCTGCGGTCTGGGCCAGACTGCTCCCAACCCGGTTCTGTCGACGATCCGGCATTTTGGGCACGAGTACATCGAGCACATTCGGGACAAGCATTGCCGAGCGGGCGTGTGTCCCGACCTGGTCTACGCTCCCTGTTCGAGCGCCTGCCCGGCCAACGTCGATATTCCCGGCTACGTTTCTTTGGTGGCGGAAGACCGCTGCGCCGAGGCATTGGAGCTGCATCGCGAGCGGAATCCGTTTCCGGCGATCTGTTCGCGAGTCTGTTTCCACACCTGTGAGGACAAGTGTCGGCGCGCGACGCTGGACGAATCGGTTTCGATTCGCGGCATCAAGCGCTACATGGTCGATCAGGAAGTGACGATCCAGCTGCCGGAAGTGCGTGAGAATCCCGACAACGCTCGACGTAAGATCGCGATTGTCGGAGCCGGGCCGGCAGGGCTTTCCTGTGCCTACTTCCTGGCTCGCATGGGATACCAGCCGAAGGTTTATGAAGCGGAGCCCAGGCCGGGTGGCATGCTGGTCCAGGCGATTCCGGCGTATCGGCTCCCCCGAGAAATCGTGGCCCGCGAAGTCCGCATGGTCGAGAACATGGGGGTGGAGGTCTTGACCGACATGGCGCTCGGGCGGGACTTCAGTTTGAAATCGTTGCGTGCCGAGGGCTGCGAAGCGGTCTTTCTGGGCGTCGGGGCGCCGTTGGGCATTGAGCTGGGTATTCCCGGCGATCATGCCGAAGGGATCACCGACGCGCTGAGTTTCCTCCGCACATACAACCTCCGCGGTTCCGCGAAGGTCGGCGACAAAGTGGTGGTGATTGGTGGCGGCAACTCAGCCATCGATGCCGCCCGCACGGCGATTCGGTTGGGGGCGGGAGAGGTGACCGTCGTGTACCGGCGCAGTCGCGAAGTCATGCCGGCTTACAAGGAAGAGATCGAGGAAGCGCTGCACGAAGGGGTCAAACTGCAGCTGCTGACCGCTCCAGTGGCCATTGTCGCTGACGCCGGCAAAGCCACTGGCGTGCGCTGCAAACCGATGCGACTTGGCCAGTTTGACCGTTCCGGCCGCCGTCGTCCGGAAGAGGGTGGCGAAGCGTTTGTGATTCCCACCGACCACGTGCTGGTCGCCATTGGCCAGGAGCTCGACTCCAAGCGGTTGTGTGACGAGGTGTCGATCGAAACGCGCTCCGGCGGCTTCATCATCGCCGATCCGGTAACGGGCCAGACGTCCGAGAAGTGGATCTTTGCCGGCGGCGATGCCGTCAGTGGCCCTTCCTCGGTCGTGGAAGCTGTGGCGGCTGGGGAGCGAGCGGCGGTGGGGATCGATCGTTATCTGACGGGCAAGGAGCATGCCTTCTGGCGCGATATGCACGAAGTCGACACGTTCTTCGATCCCGAAGCGGGACCGGTCGACGAGCCTCGCGAGCAGTTGCCGTTGATACCGATCGAGCGGCGCTGCAACAACTTCGACGAAGTGGAACAGCCGTGGCGCAAGTCGGTGGCCGTGCGTCAGGCGCAGCGGTGTTTGCGCTGTGACTACGGCCGTCGATGCAACGGGAATGGTGGTGGCGCTGGCGAGCCGGCCCAGGAAGCGGTACATCCGTAGAAAGCAGACTCATGATCAAAACAACTGACCAGGATAAAATGATCAACCTGACGATTAACAATATTCCGGTGACCGTTCCTTCCGGCACGACCATTCTGCATGCGGCGGCCCAGGCGGGGATTCGTATCCCGACGCTGTGCTACGTCGAGCGGCTACAGGCCATCGGTGCTTGTCGTGTCTGTGTGGTCGAGATCGAAGGGATGATGAACCTCGCCTCCTCCTGCTCGATGCCGGTTGTCGAAGGGATGAAGGTGCAGACGAACACCCGCCGAGTACGCCAGGCACGCCGGCTGGTGGTTGAGCTGCTCTTGTCCGAACACGATGGCGACTGCCAGACGTGTGACCGGCGGGAGGATTGTGAGCTGCAAGCACTATCGGCGGAACTTGGCATCCGCTCCGTCACCTACCAGGGACAGAAGACGCGCAAGAGAATCGACACGTCGACTCCCGGCCTGGTGCGCGACAACGGCAAGTGTATCAAGTGCCGGCGGTGCGTCAGTGTGTGTGCCGAAACCCAGCATGTCGGAGCTCTGTGGGCGCAAGGACGCGGATTCGATACTGCCATCGGACCAGCCTTCAATCGGGATCTGGGCACCGTGGCGTGTGTGCAGTGCGGTCAGTGCGCTGCCGTATGTCCGGTAGGAGCCATCACCGAACAGGATCTGATCGATCCGATCTGGAATGCAATTGACGATCCCGACAAGCATGTCGTGGTTCAAACGGCACCCGCGATCCGGGCAGCGTTGGGCGAATGCTTCGGGTATCCACCCGGGACGCTGGTGACCGGTAAGATGACCGCGGCGCTGAGGCGACTCGGTTTCGACGCCGTATTCGACACCAATTTCGCTGCTGACCTGACGATTCTCGAGGAAGGGAGCGAACTGCTGTCGCGCCTGCGGCGCGCCCTGGTCGACAAGCAGCCGGTCGCGCTCCCCATGTTCACCAGTTGCTCGCCAGGCTGGATCCTGTTTGCTGAGTATTTCCATCCCGAAATTCTGCCCAACCTGTCGACCTGCAAGTCTCCCCAGCAGATGTTCGGCGCCCTGGCCAAGACGTACTACGCCAACAAGCTGAACCTGAAGCCGGAACAGATCTTTGTGGCGTCGGTCATGCCCTGTACGGCCAAGAAGTCGGAGTGCCGTCGGCCGGAGATGTGCGCCAGCGGGACGCGTGATGTCGATGCCGTGCTGACGACGCGTGAGCTGGGCAAAATGATCCGCTCGGCCGGACTCGATTTCAAGTCGCTGCCCGACGAAGCGATGGATGCACCCCTGGGGCTCTCATCGGGAGCCGCTGATATCTTCGCCAACACCGGAGGCGTGATGGAGGCGGCACTGCGAACCGCCTATGAAATCGTCACCGGTCGCGAATTGCCGATGGCAAACCTGCATGTCACTCCGGTGGCCGGCTTGGAGGGTGTGAAGGAAGCAGCCCTGACCATTGAAGACCCGGTTGCTGACTGGGCCTTCCTGGACGGAGTGACTCTCAAGGTTGCCGTGGCACATGGTCTGGACAACGCTCATGAACTCATCCGATCCGTTGTGTCCGGCCAGAAGCAATATCACTTCATCGAGATCATGACCTGCCCGGGCGGATGCATCGGCGGCGGCGGACAACCCCGCTTCACGGACGACGCGGTTCGGCTGGCTCGCATCCAGGCCATCTATCGCGAAGACGAAGGAAAGACGCTCCGCAAATCGCACGATAACCCCGCCATCGCCACACTCTACGAAGAGTTCCTCGGCAAGCCGCTCGGCGAAAAATCCCATCACCTGCTGCACACGAAGTACCAACAGCGCAGCCCGGTGTGAGGCTCAGGGCAGAGAGACGCGACAATCGAAGGACAGGAAGATCGGGCTATCACCGACCTTTCTGTCCTTCACCTTTCGGTCTTCCCTCTTCCCGGCGACCGCTCTCAGGCTCACACCGTCTGCCGCCGCAGCTGCTCGAACACGTGCAGCGCCGCAGGAAACGGCTCCAGCGCACGCTGGAAGATGCCGAGTGCATAGGCGATGGCCATGCCGTAATTGGTAATCGGCACTCCCGCCCGCCGGCATTTCAAGATTCGCGACAGCATCTCGCGGCGATTGTGGACGCAGGAACCGCAATGTACCACCAGATTGTACTGTGCCAGATCGTCGGGAAAATCGTGTCCCTGGTAGTGCGAGAACTCCAGTTCGCCTCCCACGTATTGCCGCAGCCAGCGCGGGATCTTCACCCGTCCGATGTCATCGCCGATCGGGTGGTGCGTGCAGGCTTCGCATACCAGTACTTTGGAGTTGCGCTGCAGCGTGTCGATCGCGATCGCTCCACGTACAAACTCGATCAAGTCTCCTTTGTTGCGGGCAAACAAGATCGAGAACGATGTCATTTTCACCGCACGCGGTGTATCGGCCGCCACGCGCAGAAATGCCTGCGAATCGGTGACAACCAGTGCAGGGGGGCGTATCAGCCGATGCAGCGCGTCACGCAGCTCGCGCTCCTTGACCACCATGCAGTAGGCATCGTGGTCCAGCAGATCGCGGATCGTCTGCACCTGAGGGAGGATCAGTCGCCCCTTGGGCGCCTCCATGTCGATCGGGACCACCAGTACTGCCAGCTCTCCGGCCGGGACGAGATCGCCTGCGATCGTGGGCGGATCGAAATAGTCCTTGGGAACCGCCTGGATCAAGGCCTCACGCACATCCAGCACGCCCTCACCGGTGGTCGCCACCGTCTCCACCACCGGCAGACCATCATCCGCCAGTCGTGCCCGTAGCGAACGGTCCGGGCGTTGCAGGTCGGACTTGTTGAACACTGCGACGACGGGCGTGCCAAGCTGCTTCAGTTCACCGGCGATGGACGCCTCAAATTGCGTCCATTCACCCGCCGCGCAGATGACCAGTGCCACATCAGCTCGATCGAGCACCTGGCGTGTTTTCTGCACACGCAGGTCTCCCAGAGCTCCGCAGTCATCGATCCCCGCAGTATCAATGAACACGACCGGACCGATCGGCAGCATCTCCATCGGTTTCTCCACGGGGTCGGTCGTGGTTCCAGCCACGTCGGACACGATGGAGACATCCTGCCGCGTAAGGGCATTGAGCAGCGAGCTCTTGCCGGCGTTGCGGCGGCCGAACAGTGCGATGTGAAGTCGATTTCCCCGAGGCGTCCGCATCATGTCGCTCCTCCCTCGATCCCTTTCCTTCGCCGCGAGCCGAGTTGCATCACGGTATCGGGTGCCACCGCCGAATCAAACTCCTCGGCGGTCATCAGCCCACCGGCAACGACGACGTCCCGGATCGGCTGACCGGTCTGTTGAGCTTGCGCGGCCACGGCCTGCGCCGCTTCATAACCGAGTGCATCGACCAGGGCGGTGGCGGTGGCTGTGGCACCGCTGACATGCTTCGCACACCGGTCGGCTCGCGCCACAAGCCCCTCCACGCAACGGAGTGCGAACATGCGGCAGGCATTGCGGGCCAGATCCAGGCTGGTCAGCAGGCTATCGGCGATCAGTGGAAAAAACTGGTTCAGATCGAGATTCCCCAGCGAACAGGCGCTCACGAGGGCACTGTCATGAGCAGCCATGACCAGTGCGGCCTGCCCGACCGCTTCCGGAATCACCGGATTCACTTTGCCTGGCATGAGCGAAGAGCCTGCCTGCCGCGCCGGCAACAGGAGTTCTCCCAGGCCGGCATCGGGACCGGACGCCAGCAGTCTCAGATCGCTGCTGATCTTCAGCAGATTGGAGCCTAATGCGCGAAGCATGCCGCTCACTTCCACGAACACGTCGGTGTTCTGTGTGGCGTCGATCAGGTTCTCGGATCGCGACAATCCCATACCGGTGATCTGTTGCAGGTGATCAATGGCGCGGAAGATGAACTGACGCGGTGCTCCTAACCCCGTGCCGATGGCCGTACCGCCGAGGTTGGTGACGCGCAGACGCTCCTCACACTTGTAGATTCGCCACCGATCGCGGGCAAATGCCTCGGCGTAAGCGCCCATGGTCCGTCCCAAGGTGGTGAGAACCGCATCTTGCAGTTGCGTGCGTGCCACTTTGACGACACCAGAGAGTTCCCTCTCTTGGCGCTGAAACGCTTCCATCAGCGTAGTGACATCCCGTTCGAGCGAACGCAACTGGCCGATGGCCGCGACGCGCAGCGCCGTGGGATAGGTGTCGTTAGTGGACTGGTGCAGGTTCACATCATCCAGCGGGTGTACCACGGAGTAATCACCCAGCGGCCGCTGCAGCAGCTGCAACGCGCGATTGGCAATGACTTCATTGACGTTCATGTTGGTCGAGGTGCCCGCGCCTCCCTGCAGAGCATCCACCACCACGCACTCGTCGAGCTTGCCGGCAGCCAGTTCCTCACAGGCCGATTCCATCGCCTGGTACTTTTCCTTTGCCCACCATCCCAGCTCGTGATTCGTGCGCAGGCAAGCCAGTTTCACCAGGCCATAGGCATGCACGAGATGACGGCTCACACGTCGTCCACTGAGCGGAAAGTTCTCGATGGCTCTCTGCGTGTGGATGCCGAACAGCGCCTCGGCCGGCACCTGAAGGTCTCCCAGCAGGTCGGATTCAACGCGGAATGTGTCGCCCATGCATGATACTCAGCGTGTGAACGTTGTGGATCGCTGGCCACCGCCCGGTTTGACGGGCCGGTGTCCAGCAGCCAGCCCCAGTAACATCGCAGCAAATCGGCAGCACTTCTGACAGCAAGAGAAACGCCCTAGACCGACCAGCGACTGACTGCGGTTGAACCGTTAGTAGCCTTGCTCACCCAGGCGGCTCATCCGCAGAATATCGAACCAGGAATGCTCAGTGACCAGTTGGAAGAACCACATTCTGCAGCGCCCGGGCGATCACTCGACTGTCGCTCACGCTATGCTTTTTCTTCCCGCATCATCCTGCGGTTCCTTCTGCCCTGTTCTGCGGTTTTCTGCCTAGTTTTTTAGAAATACAAATCCCGCTCTTCGCTCGTGGCGATACGTTTCAAGCGATCGATCAGCTCGTGTTTCGCTGCGTTGTCCGGGAGTTGGGCCAGCTGCTGCCGGATCAGCTCTTCTCCCACCTTGCGTGTTGCCGGTGACGCGTAGTCCACCAGATACTCCTGCAGGGTCGTCAAGGCATTGGGAGTGCAGAGCCGCTGGATGAAGCCGGGAATGGCAAACTCCATGAACTGCTCCCCGGTTCGTCCCAGCCGATAACAGGCCGTGCAGAAACTGGGAATGTAGCCGTCCGCCAGCAGCTGGCGAATCACTTCATCAAGCGATCGGATGTCGCCCAGTTCGAACTGCTCGCGCTCGCGTACCTGCTGCTGCGCGTCGCCCGCTTCGGTGTATCCACCCAGCTCAATCCGGCTGCCGGCATCAATCTGCGAGACGCCGAAACCGAGCAATTCGCGTCGCACGTCGGCCGGCTCCCGTGCCGTCAGGATCATACCGGTGTAGGGGACCGCCAGCCGCAATATGCTCACCAGACGTTTGAATTCGTAATCGGAGACCAGCCAGCGCTCGTCCATCTGGACGCCAGACGCCGGTCGGAGTCGCGGAAAACTGATGGTGTGCGGCCCGCAGTGAAACTTGTCCATCAGATGCCGAGCGTGCGTTACCAGCCCCAGTACCTCATAACGCCAGTCGTACAGACCGAACAAGGCCCCGATCCCGACGTCGTCGCACCCGCTTTCCCATGCTCGGTCCAACGCGTCAAGACGCCAGAGGAAGTCACCTTTGGAGGTCTTGTCCGGATGGACCCGTGCATACGTCTCGTGGTGATACGTTTCCTGGAAGATCTGATAGGTGCCGATCCCGGCCTCTTTGATCGTCTTGAATCCAGCGTGGTCCATCGGTGCCGCATTGATGTTGACCCGCCGGATCTCACCATGGCCCACTTCCACTTCGTACACAGTTCGTACGGCTTCGGCAATGAACTCCGGTGAATACCGTGGATGTTCGCCGAATACCAGAATCAGGCGTTTCTGCCCCTGCTGCTCCAGAGCGGCCACCTGCCGCTGGAGCTCGTCCCGATCCAGCGTGCGACGTATCGCCTCTCGGTTCGATGAGCGGAAACCACAGTACTCGCAGTCGTTGATGCACTCGTTGCCGATATACAACGGAGCGAACAGGACAATGCGATTGCCGTACACGTCCCGCTTCAGCTGCCGGGCGGCAGCGAAGACCGATTCGACGACCTCTGGATCTTTCGCCTGAATCAACCACGCCGTCTCTTCGACCGTCAACGGTTCCTTCGCCAGGCTCTTGGCAATCACATCGCGTACTCGGGCCAGTTCGGGCGTCTGTTCCAGCAAGTCCCTGATGTACTGGTCGTTAATATAGTCGTGCGCATTGCGGCTGAGCTGACTCAGCGATCGTGCCACATGCATGTTGCCTACTCCAGTGTTCCGGTTCCGGTCATCTGGCGACGGAATACCACGTTCGGTGAATCGCCGCGACCGCAGGCAATGGGTCGGCCCAGGGTCGCCAGCTGCTGCCGAGCCACCTCTTCGCTCTCGTCGGGTGTCTTCTCGGAGCCGGCTTTGTTCGGGTATATCTCGTAGTCACGCCGATACTTCTGCGGAGTCAAGTTCGGCATGATCACGTTGGCGCCTCGCTGCAGCCCTTGCAACTGACCGCGCCGAGGATTGATGGTTGCCAGCGCCGTCGTGCTTGGGATGTTTGCCCGCGGACAGGCGAGTCGCGCCAGAGCAATCATCTTGTACGTTGTCAGCTCATCCGCTCGGGCTGGTTCGCCAGCTCCCGGGTCCGTCGTTTCCTTCGGTTCCTCAGGAACCGTCGACCCAGGATTCGTCATGCCGTACAGCGGTGTGTCAGGGTGCGGGATGTACGGCCCCACGCCGATCATGTCGAGATCGAGTTGTTGGAACAGGTCAATGTCGCGAGCCAGATCCCACAGCGTCTGTCCCGGCAGCCCAATCATCACGCCACTGCCGACTTCAAATCCGAACTCCCTCAGACGCCCCAGCAGTTCGCGCCGCTGCTCTTGCTGCTCCCCCGGTTTGAGCGGATGGATGGTCTCCAGCAGCCGCTCGTTGGAGGTCTCAAAACGCAGCAAATATCGATCAGCCCCACTGCGCCTGAGCAAGCGTAGCTCGTCCTCCGTCCGTTCTCCGAGGCTGAGCGTAACGGCCAGCGGCGTTTCTGCCTTGATGATTCGGATGACCTGTGCCAGTTGCTCGACGTCGAGCCCGGGATCCTCGCCGGCCTGCATCACCAGCGTGCCATAGCCGCGCGACACGGCACCCCGCGCTCCCTCGAGTATCTCATCGGCCGTCATCCGGTAACGCGGAATGTGGGGATTCGGCAGGCGCAACCCGCAGTACCAGCACGATCGATCGCAGTAGTTGCTGATTTCCAGCAAGCCTCGCAGATGGACTGCATCGCCGACCCATTGACGACGCACCGAATCGGCCCGCTGCCAAAGCTGTTCCAGACGTTGACTGTCCGACTCTCGAAGCCAACCAACCGCGTCCGTGATGACCGGTGACATGCCTACCTCAGAAGCTCACAGAGTGCTGGAGCCGCTCGAACTGCCGGCGCCTGAGCAAGTCGCCGCCAACCGGTGAACCGGCCCGGGCCCTCCCCGAATCTTAGGGCGTTCGTGGCCGGTTTGACTAGCCCACCGAACCCGCTCCCAACGCCCCCCGGTTCTGGCTTGGCAGGGCTGTCTATTATCCCCGCAGAACGCTACCATAAGCTTTGCTTTACGGTCGATTTCTGCCCGCTGTCCGCCGCGCTGAACTTAACCTGCCAGCGGGCTGCGTGAGGTTTTTTCCCGAGACGGTGTCACCGGTCACTCCTGTTTGTGAGAAGGGCGAGCGATGAGCGACGGCAAGTTGCGCGGAGTGGTGCATTTCATCGATCAAACACGGACCTATGGCCAGAAAGGTTTTCGCAAACGCTTGGTCGTGCTCGAACAAGATAAAGGCCGCTTCGTGAACTACATTCCACTGGAGTTCATGCAGGATGGATGCGATCAGGTCGACCAGCTGAAAGTCGGCGACGAAGTGGATGTCGAGTACCGCCTGAGCGGCCGGAAATGGCAGCGCGACGCGCAGAGTGAAGTGAAGTACTTCCTGACCGCCGAAGCGCTCGGTTTCACCTCCACCGGCGGCAGTTCGCGCGCTGTGAGCACCGAGGATGTGAACAGCCAGTTGGCTGAAGCCGACGATGACGAAGTGCCGTTCTAACGTGCGCGATACTCCAGCTTGAAGGGGGCAGCGGCTTCGGACCGGCCGGGGCCGCGTGCGGAACCGGCCGAGCGAGCGGATTGGACGTCTTGACATGGGAGCCATGTCGGCTCGATCGATCCGGTTGTGATCGTAGAGGTCGCGCGACAACGCTGGCGATTCTCGCAGTCATGGCGGCGGCTCACATCCGCACTACCTCCTTTCTCGCACACGGTGGCTCGCGTGACACGGCAGAATCATTTCGCGTGCAAATTAATTATCGACCCCAGTTCGGTGAGCTCCCACCGGATTTCTGCGGCTAATCTGCCGATTTCACCGAAACCACGCTGGGGGCGGGTTGACTGCTGTTAATTCGTGTAGGAAACTTATGTGAACGAACTAACAGGCAGTAACGTTCCATTTTTCTGGAGTGGAAGTCTGTGACGAGCCAGCCCCCGTCGACGGCAATACCGTCCCTGGCTGCAGAATCGCCCCCCTCGCAGGTCGAGGGGGGAGGTGACAGTCAGTTGAGTCTGGAGGATCAGCTCTTCGTGGCCTTACGCCGAATCACACGGGCGATGGATCTGCAGTCGCGTCTGCTGTTGCAGGACTACGGCCTGACGGCACCGCAGCTGTCAGCGCTCTGGGCCATCTCGCGGCTGCAGCCGGTTCCGGCAGGAGTGGTCGCTCGGGAGATTCATCTGGGGTACTCGACCGTGACGGGCATCCTGGATCGACTGGAGCGGCGAGGTTGGATCGGGCGTGCTCGAGGGGACCGCGACCGGCGCAGTGTCAGCCTCTGTTTGACGGCCGAGGGTGAGTGTTTCCTGGCTGGTGCTCCGAAGCTGCTCAAGAGCGGTTTTCAGCAGCGGCTGGCTGGCCTGCGGCAGTGGGAGCGGATGCAGATTGTCGCCACGCTGCAGCGCGTGGCTGACATGATGGATGACACGAATCTTGACGAGAGGGGAGGGGTGTTTTGAGCCGCAAGGTGGGACCCGGCAAGCATCGGACAGTTGGACACGCGGTTGTACCACCGGCGGAGGCGGGGGAGGGTGAGCATGGATCGGCGAAAACAACCGATCTGGTGGCGGCCGCGAAGCGTTTTGGCGCGTCGCTTAAGGCTTCGGGTGAGACGTTCTTTCTGAGCGATCAGGTGCAGAAGCACCTGAACGGATTTCTGGCCGAGAACAGCTCGTTGCCCGAGCGGACGCGACGAGCACTGCGACGCATGTTTCGCGGATGCCCGGAGGTGATTCTGGATGGTGATTCGGTCTGCGCCGTATTGCGGCCGGGGGTCGGGCGCAAGGAAATCGTGCGGATCCATTCGGAGCTGGATCATTTCGAGGAGATTGACCGCGGCCAATTCTTGCAGATCAAGGACGCCCACGTGCAGGGCCATCACGAGGCTACTCGACGCGGGCTGGTGATCGACTTCTCACCATTTTTTCGCGACTATCCGAAAGTCCGGGAGGCGTCGGAAATGGGAGAAGGGATCTCCTTTCTCAACCGCCACCTCTCGGCACAGCTCTATCAGAATCCCGAGGTATTTCGTCGAGCGCTGCTGGATTTCCTGCGGCATCGCAAGCTCGAAGGCGTGAGCATTCTGGTGAATGATCATCTGACGGCGCCGCAAGTCCTGCTCGAGGAACTGGTGGCAGCGCGGGCCATCCTGGAGGACTACTCGTTGGAGGAACCGTACGAGTGTTTTGCGCACGATCTGCGGACGCACGGGTTTGAAGCGGGGTGGGGGCGCACAGCCCAGGACGTCGCCACGAACCTGGCGCTCCTGTCACAGGTGCTGGAATCGTCCGATCCGGCTCGCTTTGAGCGACTGCTCAGCCGACTTCCCTTAACGCGGACGATCCTGATGGTGTCGCCTCATGGCTGGTTTGCTCAGGAGAACGTGCTGGGCAAGCCTGACACGGGCGGCCAGGTCACGTACGTGCTCGACCAGGCACGCGCACTGGAGTATCAGATGCGTGAGCAGTTTCGGTCGAGCGGCATTGAGGCGTCGCCGAAAGTCATTGTTCTCACGCGGTTGATTCCGCACGCGGAAGGAACGACCTGCAATATCCCTCGCGAGAAGATCGCGGGGACCGAAGACAGCTGGATCGTACGGGCGCCGTTTCGCGAAGAGAATGACGAGATCGTGAACCACTGGATCTCTCGCTTTCAGATCTGGCCGTACCTGGAGCGGTTTGCCGAGGAAGCGAAGCAGCTGGTGGTCACGGAGTTAATGGACAGACCCGACCTGATCATCGGGCACTATACCGACGGGAACCTGGTAGCCTACCGGCTCGCCGACGACTTGAACGCGACTCATTGCGCATGCATTCATGCTTTGGAGAAGACCAAGTACATTCTGAGTGACCTGTATTGGAGTGCGATGGAGCGGGAATATCGGTTCTCGATGCAGTTCACTGCCGATCTGATTTCGTACAATTCAGCCGACTTCATCCTGTCCAGTTCCTGCCGCGAGGTGGGGGGGACGTCGACCGAGATGGGCATGATCGAGGCCTACGAACTGTTCTCCCTGCCGGGCCTCTATCGCGTGCAATCGGGATTGAATCCGCGGCTGGCCCGGCACAACATCGTGCCTCCGGGGGCCAGCGAAGAGTACTTTTTTCCGCATACGGAGGTCGAGCGACGCGTGGAGGCGGTGCAGCGCAGTCTGGCACAACGCTTCCTTGGAGCGGAGCCGAACGCGGACTGTGTCGGGCGGCTACACGATCCTGAACTCCCGCTGGTCTTTGCCATGGCGCGGCTTGACAAGATCAAGAACCTGTCGGGACTGGTGGAGATCTTCGGCCGCTGCCCATCGCTGCGAGAGAGAGCGAATCTCCTGTTGATTACCTCCCTGGTCGACGCGTCGCGTTCCACTGACCAGGAGGAGATCGATCAGGTGGGGCAAGTCTATCGCCTGATCGATCACTACTCGCTGGACGGCCAGTTCCGCTGGTGTGCCGCACGACTGGATAAGGTGGAGACAGGGGAGATCTACCGCATGGTCGCCGATCGAGGCGGCGTATTCGCTCAGCCTGCGTTCATGGAGACGTTCGGGCTGACCGTGATCGAAGCAATGGCCTGCGGATTGCCGGTCGTGGTGACCTGCTTCGGTGGTCCTGCTGAGATCGTAATTCCCGACGCGTGCGGGGTCGTGGTCGATCCGAACGATCATGAGGCATTCGCCGGAGCATTGACTCAGATCGTGACCGAGCGAGACACGTGGCAATCATTTTCGGCAGCTGGTGTGCAGCGGGTCCGCAGCGTCTATACCTGGAACCGGCATGCCGAGAAGGTACTGCGTCTGGCGAACATCTATACCTACTGGAATCACATTGACGTGATGAATCGCACGGCGCTTGATCGATACGCGCATACGCTTTACCACACGGTGTACCGTCCACGAACTCAATCCATGTGGCAGGAGGGATAGACGCATGTACCTTCAACTGGTCAGTGTTCACGGGCTGATTCGCGGCGAAAATGTGGAGATGGGACGTGACGCGGACACCGGCGGCCAGGTGCGATATGTCCTGGAACTCGTCCGGGCTCTGAGCGAATTCCCGGGGGTAGAAGGAGTCGATTTGTTTACGCGCCGGATCAAAGACAAGCGTGTGTCGAGTGATTATGCGCGGAAGATTGAGCCACTGGCTCCCAAGTGCCGCCTGATCCGCCTGGCTTGCGGCGGTGGTCGGTATTTGCGCAAAGAGCGTCTGTGGCCGTTCCTGGACGATTTCGTCGATGCCATGATTTCGTTCACACGTCGCGAAGGTCGGCACCCGGCGGTCGTGCACGGCCACTACGCCGATGCAGGTTACGTGGCCAAAGAGGTGGCGGCAGCCTTCGACGTGCCGTTCGTGTTCACCGGCCATTCGCTCGGAAGGCCCAAGCTGGAGTATCTGCTGGGTGACGGCTGGACGCAGGAGCGAGCGGTCAAGGAATTGAACATCGACCGGCGGATCAGCGTGGAGCAAGACTGTCTCTCCGTGGCCGATCTGGTGATCACGAGTACGCGTCACGAGCGCGACCAGCAGTGGGGAAAGTACTTCATTGACGAGGGTCTGCGTTTTGAAGTCATACCCCCTGGCACGGATCTGGCGAGGTTCTTTCCCTACTATGACTACGATATGCCGCACCCGGAGATCGACGAGCGTTTCAAGCAGGCGCGAGTCCGGATGACCAAGGAACTCGGCCGGTTCCATATCAACACCCAGCGGCCCTTGATTCTGGCTCTCTGTCGTCCTGACCGGCGCAAGAACATCGGCGCGTTGATCGACGCGTACGGACGCAGCAAGGAACTGCAGGCCATCGCCAACCTGGCTGTCTTCGCCGGCATTCGCGACGATATCGAGTCGATGCCGGACAATGAAAAGCAGGTGCTGACCGACATGCTCCTGGCCATGGACCGTTTCAACCTCTACGGCAAGCTGGCGATTCCCAAAGACCACAGTTCCGAGTTCGATGTTCCGGAGCTGTATCGGCTGGCGGCAGCCAGTCGCGGGATTTTCGTCAACTCGGCCTTTATCGAGCTCTTTGGTCTGACGGCTATTGAAGCTTCCGCCACCGGACTCCCCTTCGTGGTCACCGAAGACGGAGGCCCTCAGGATATCGTCGTGAACTGCCAGAGCGGCCTGATTGTCGATGTGAAGGACCGCAAGGCACTGACTCGTGCTATGCTCAAACTACTTACCGACCAGGAGATCTGGGAGACGTGTTCCACCAACGGTGTGAACCTGGTGCGCCGTCACTACACTTGGGAGAACCACTGCCAGCGGTATCTGGATTGCCTCAAAGACGTGGTCTCCACACCGGTGAAGACGCCGTCGGCCTTTGGACTTCGAGCACCTGGTGCGCGACTTGCCTCGCTCGATAGCCTGCTGATCACCGACATTGACAACACGCTGCTGGGAGACAATGACGCTCTGGAGCAACTCAAGGAGATCGTGGCCGAACACCGTCATCACATGGGGTTTGGCATCGCGTCCGGCCGGGCATTGGAGCTGGCAGTTGAAGTGCTGCAGCAGAACGGAGTCGATTCCCCTGACGTTATGATCACCGCCGTGGGGACGGAAATCTGTTATGGCAGCCAGTTGCAGGTAGACAAGGGATGGGCCAGTCAGCTGCGTAGCAAATGGCGCCCCGACCGCATCCATGAAGCTCTCGATCGTCTCACGTTTCTGTTTCTCCAGGAGGAACCGCACACGCAGCGTGAGTTCAAAATCAGCTACAATCTGGATGAAGACGCCGATCCGGACGACGCGCTGGCCAGAATCCACGGTGCGCTGGCCGAAGCACGAACCGCCTATTCACTGATCTTCTCACACGGCACGTTTCTCGACGTTCTGCCCCACCGTGCTTCGAAAGGAAAGGCGGTCCGCTATCTCTCGGGAAAATGGAACATCCCGCTCAACCGGGTAGTCACGGCAGGTGACTCGGGTAACGATCAGGATATGCTGGTTGGACAGACCGCCGGCATCGTAGTGGGCAATCACGATGACGATCTGGAATCGCTGCGGCGTTCGAAAGCGCATCGAGTGTATTTCGCGAACGCCTGCTGCGCCGGCGGAATCATCGAGGGCCTGCAGTACTACGGGTTCCTCGGCGGTCCTGAGGACACGCTCGTTGGCCAATCCTCCGTGTCGGCGGCCAGTTGAAGCGGCCGGAGATTCAGACGCCCGTAGCGGACTTGAGCCGTGTCGCTTATCGCTGCACCCAGTGCCGGCTGTGGGACGGCGTCGGCAGTGCATGTGATGAGATGTCACCCCCAGCAGCAGCACCGGCAGAGTTGGCGCCAATCAGGCTGTGGCAGAGTGTATGCTACCTGCCGGTTCGCTACACGCTGCGCAGTTCGTCGGGGAGAAGCGGTGTGGCACCACTCTGAGTACAGACGTAGCTGGCGACCCGGCACGCGTGCCGATTGATCTGATCGAGCGGCTGGTTGTTCTGTAGCCCGCAAATCAGGGCGGCAGTAAACGCATCTCCCGCTCCAACGCTGTCCTTCACCGTCACCGGGATCCCTGCACAGTCACTCCGCTCCTCGCGTCCCAACAGCGTCGCTCCCTGGCTCCCCCGCGTGATCGCCACCAGCTGCAGGTCCCAGCGATCCCGCAACTGGGCAAGGACTTCGGCTTCCGCACCGGCGCAGTTGCAGATCGCCGCAACGCGGTCCAATTCGTCATCACTCAACTTGAGCACGTTGGCCAGTTCCAGCGAACGACGCAGAACACCCGCATCCACAAATGGCGGACGAAGATTGACATCGCACACGCGCAGGGCGGTGGCGTCGGTCGCTGCGACGAACCGCTGAATCACTGACCGAGACGCAGTGTGGCGTTGTCCCAGTGTGCCGAAGCAGACGGCACGGGTTCGCTGAGCCAGTTCTTCGAGCCGATCGCTCCAGGTCAGATGGTCCCAGGCCGCCGGCTCGCCAATCGTGAAATGTGGCTTTCCCGCCGCGTCGAGCTGAACGTCGACCACTCCCGTGGGAAACTCGGCTGTTACCGCCACGCAGTCGGTGTTCACGCCACGCTGCTGCAAGGCCACCAGTGCCCGCTGTCCGAGATCATCCCGTCCCACGCACGAGACCATGACCCCCTCGGCTCCCAAGGCTGCGGCCTGGCTTGCCACATTGGCCGGCGCTCCGCCAAACCGAGCTCCGTCAGGAAAGACGTCCCATAGTACTTCGCCAATGGCGGTGATTGATGTGTGCATGGTAGTCAAGGGCGCGTTCAAGACTCGAAATAAACACCTATTGTAGCGGCTCGATGTCCACGGTACACCAGTCGATCAATCGTCGACTGGCGTCCACCGGATCGAGTCCCACGCACTTGAGGGAAACAATTTGTGGTTACCAGCGGGAGTTGGTAGACTTCGTGACCGGAAGACTCGTCAACACCTGAGCACTCAGCAGGATTTTGCCGAGCTCTGATCGATGTGGTTGCCAGTTCAGAATTCAGCCAACAGTGAGGTGTTCTTTGAATCTGTCTCCCAGTAAATACCAGCATTCCGGAGCCATCGGAAGTTCACTGCTCATAGTTCCTCTCGCGGGGATCCTTGCCAGCCTGGTCCTTGGTTTGGCCTATGCATATATCACGGTCTACTCCCCTATCGCCGGCTGGATTTCCATTCTGTTCGTCATGGGATATGCGGTGGCCGTGGGCATGGTCGTTGCTGTGGCCGCGCGAGCGGCGAAGTGCCGCAATCAAGCGGTGGCCGGTTTGCTGGGGGCGCTGGTCGGACTCTGTGCCCTGTACAGTGCGTGGGCCTATTTCCTGTTTGTCCTCATGCGTCGGGAGAATCCCCCTGTCGTGGCCTGGAGCGATTTGCCGCTTGTCTTTGCCTCTCCCGTAGCTGACTGGAACATCATACAGATCATTGGCCAGAATGGCTGGTTCGAAATGGGTGGGCGTTCCTTCTCGGGTATTCCTTTGTGGATATGCTGGTTTCTGGAGGCAGCGATCATCGTAGGTCTGATCACCAACTTCGGCCGCACCGCGATTGCCGACGAGGTCTTCTGTGAACGGTGTCGACGATGGGCAGAAGACGGTGAGAAGCTGTGGCTGGCGGTCCCCGAGAAAATGGAGGAGTTGCGAGGCCTGGCGGACGGTGACCTGAAGGGCCTGTTCAGCCTCGACCCGGTTCCGGTCTGGGAATACCCGCGCATGCAGGTCGAGACCAAGCGTTGCAGCTCATGTCAGGAAACCGCGACCTGCAAGATCAAAGCCATGTCGCAGGAAACGGACAAGGAAGGAAAGACGGTGGAAAAGGCCAACGACTTGACGGGCCTTCTGGTGATTACGCGCCAGGAGTACGAGGCACTAGCGGCCTTGGCCAGCCGACCCATTCCCGCTGATTTGGAAGACCCTGAACCGGAGGACCTTGAATCGGACGAATTGCCGGACGAATCGGATGAGGCCACAGGGACCTCGCCGTAATCAACCCTTTTCCAGCATGGCTGAGCTGTCAACTCGCGGACCAGTCGCCGGCAACGTCACTCCTGCTGCTCTGACCGCAGATACTGCAGTCGTCGTTGGACACTGTCAGCATCGCGCAAGCTCTCGTGCACGCACTCGGGAGTTACAGTGAACTCATAGCCCGGTTCTGTGTCGCGCAGCAGTACGATCGTGTTGAGGATCAGCGCAGCCTCTTGCGGCTGGCGGCTTTCAGCCAGGGCTGCCAGTAGCATCGGTCTTGGATCGGCGGCTCCCCTCAATCCCAGGAACTCGGCGGCACGGGTGCGTACGAGCAGATTTGCATCGCCATGGGAGAGTTCCACGACGCGCGGCACGAATTCTACGGCGCGTGAGCCGAACGTACTGCAAACAATCAGGCCCCAATAGCGATCCCAAGGACTGTCCGATCCAAGCGCCTGGGAGATCGCATCATGCGCGGTGGCGAAGTCGCCCAGAGCCGTGTCGGCCAGGTCGATCAGCTGAATGATTTCCTGGCGACGGGTCTGGCCGAATTGAGTGGGGTTGGAGGTGGCTGCCTCGACCAGGTGATTCTCCGGGTAGAAGCTCAAGTCGGGCAGTCCCCGGACCCACTGGCCCAACCTGTGACGCATCTCGACCAATACCGCCTGATAGTGGCTGTCTCCCGCGAGGTTTCTCGTTTCGTAGGGATCCTCTTGCAGATCGAACAGCATTTCCGGAACTCGCTGCTCAAAAAACGGTTGCTGCACCGCGTCGAGTTCTCCAGCTTGAGCAAGTTCTCGCCATTGCTGGTACGCCAGCATCTGATAGCGATAGTTATTCTGCAGCGCGTCGACGTTGGCCGGTTGATAGCTCCTTACATATTCAAAGCGCCCCTTGCGCAGCGTGCGGACCAGATCTGACTTTTCGTCGAACCGGTCAGCATATCCCCACGCTTCATTGCGACCATCCACTTCCACTGCCGATACACTGGTTCCCAGAAACGGGTGCCCATCGACCTGTGGCGGAACGGCCACGCCCGCCAGATGCAACAAGGTGGGACCGAAGTCCACGAAGCTGACAAATCCTCTGACTCGGCTTCCTCGCGTCCAAGGAACCACGTATTGCCACCGCTCGGGCACGCGTACCACCAACGGCACATGCAGACCGCTGTCATATGCAAACCCCTTGCTGCGCGGCAGGACTCCGCCGTTGTCTCCAAAGTAGAAGATGAATGTATCTTCCAACAGGCCGTCTTCGGCCAGCTGGTCGACGACATGTCCGACCTGCGAATCCATCTGACGAATTCGATCCAGATAGCGTGCGTGCGTGTAACGTACTAACGGCGTATCGGGCAGGTAGGGGAACACCTTGACGTCGGCCGGATCGGTCTCGGTCGGCTCGTGCTCCAAGGCCGTTTCGGGGAAGTGCAGCGAGCTTTCGTGCGTTACGGGGAAGTTCTGCATATGGAAGAACGGTTGCCCCGGTGCTCGATGACGCCAGGTGGCCTGCCTTGACGATTCCGTCCAGACGTCATCTCCCTCGATCGCGTTGTAATCCTTCTTGTCGTTGTTGCTCGTGAAATAGCCGGCCTGCCGCAGGTACGAAGGAAACATACGCAGCCCGTCGGGCAAGGGAACCGGTACCGCTCGCCGATGAAACTGCGTGCCGACGCGCGGAGCAAAGCAGCTGGTGATCAGGCTGGTGCGAGCCACGGAGCAGACCGGGGCGTTGGAGAAAGCGTGCTCAAACACCAGCCCGCTTTCGGCCAGTTGTTCAATGCGCGGTGTGGCCGCGCCACATGCGCTGTACAGCTGCATGTAGTGAACGGAGTTGTCTTCCGATACCAGGAACACGAAATTGGGCTTCTCTGCACCTGCCACTGGCGCGGCGAGGCACAGGAATGCGGCAATTTTCCAGGGTAGCTGCATGAGGAACTTCTTTTCCGTATCAGGAGATGTTGCCTTCGAGCTTCAGGCGGTACATCCGGGCAAAGGCTCGAAAGAGCCTCGCGTCGTTGCGATCGCCGCAGAACAAGATCGGGTGCGGGCCGCGATAGACGTCGCAGACGTCCTTTATGTCGTCGAATGCCACTAGCACGCGAGTCGCACAACCGCCGGTAGGAGGCGATGCCGGCGAGTAAAGGGCTTTTCCTGCAAAGCAGCTCAGTGTGTCCTGGCCACTCAGATACTTCGTCAGCAGCACCGGATCGTCCGGCGTCCACTGCACGTCCAAGGCGGGCGTCTTCGGAGCCTGATGAAAGAACGGTCGCACCAGGTAATCCTGACTCGCCGCTTCGGGACCATGTAGTTTCCAGGCACAGGTACAATGCGCCCCGAAGTAACGGTTCTCACTCGTATCGAACTCGGGATTGTGCAGAAATCCAGCTCGATCGAGCAGCCAGCGCCCCAACATCAACGTCAGTGTGCCATCCAGATGATTCTCGCATCCGCAGGGGATCAGGTTGCCGTTGTTGATGGCGAAGCTGACGCACGGCTTACGGTGTTTCAGGAACAGACATTCGATCGTAATGGCATCCGCCTCATAACGCCTCATGATCTCGCCGACGGCGCGGTGAGCGCGCATCGCATCGACAAAGAACGGATCCTCCACCTCCATCACCCGCGTCGCCTGGTGCTTGAACTGCATGGCATCGCGGAGCAACTCGTCATCGTCTCCGACGCTGTCAAAGATCGCATTGAATTCTTCTGCAGGAACCGAAACCAGGTCGACTCCCAGCATTTTCTCCGTGTCACGTGTCACCGTCTGCTGCTGGCCCGACACCCGCAGTAATCGACCTTGTGCGAGCATCTTGCGTGCTCGCACCGCGCGCAAGCCGCGCTCGATCTCCCCCCAGTTCTCGATCGAGTGGATATAGTATATTCCTTCCGCCTTTCGCAGGTTTTCCGGAGGCAGTTGATGATTGGCGCCGACACTGTGATAGACGATTGCTGTCGGAGCCGATTCGGTGGCGATGCGGAAGGCTGCCGGCGACAGGGTATTCCAGAAGTTGACTACCAGCACCGCGTCGACCGGGTTTGTCTTCGCGTGTTCGATGAACTCGGAAATCGTCGCTTCCTGGTAGATTGCCGACGGAGCGAATTGAAGTTCGACTCCCAAATTCGCAGCGATGGAGCGAATCTGGTCGGTGAACTTGGCCTGCTGTTGCTCCGGCTCAAACTGATTACCCGGCCAGGTGAACCACTGGTGCTTTCGCCAGCCGTCCTCCATCGCCCCTGCCGAGACGACGTCCGCGGGCGGATACAGGAAGACCACCAAGACGCGAGCTGGTTGCTTCGAGGGTGACGCGGTGTCCGCTTCAGCAGCCGACAACTCGCTCGATAACCGGTACTCAGATAACAGACCAGCGGCGCCCAGAACGCCTCCGACCGTCAGGAAATGTCGACGATCCACCTTCGCCTCACAACGGTTTTCTGAACACGAGCGGCACATCGCAGGTTCACCTTAGCAATGAGGGAATTCAGGGGAAACACTGTCTGTCGCTCCCCACCGGGAATGACAAGCACCATTCTATCACACCTCAGGACACGGTGTGGGGATCGCTGACAAGGATCACCCCTCTCCGCGGTCTGGAGCGGCCTGCCGATAACGCCTTTGACGCGGCAAACGACCCTCGCGTTTTCGCTCGCCGATATCACGGTGACGGTGAAGTCACAGGGCAAGTGAGCGCGCCAGGTGACACCCCACACAGGATCGCGGGAAGCATCCTTTCCGCGGTATGCCGGTTTCCCACGCTCTGCGCGAACGTGGCTACCAGAGAAACGCCGGAGTTGTTCTTCCCTCGTCCCACAACGGTCGCTCAAACTTGTTTCTGCGAGCACCTTCTGGTAGGATGCCGGCAGGCCATCAGGAGGGACTCGGCCTGTTGGGGGCACCGGCCACGCTGGTCTGTGACGTTGTCCTGTCCCCTGGCCGTTCGCTGCCGCTGATCACCTGCGTGCTGGACTGACGAGTCTGCAAGTGGCGTGCAGTTCATCACGCGACGTCGTTGATGTTCTGTGACAGCGAGGAGGCCATTCCTAACTCCCGGAGGTATTTTGCCCCGGAGCGGGCGGCAGGTGAGTTGACTCCGTTGCCAGTTGTGCGGACCGGCGTTTCATCCTATCTCCTTGCGAGTTTCCCATCATGAAGAAAGAGAAGAAATCGTCCAAGGATCCGGCTCAGAAGCGGGCCAAGCGTACTGCCAAAATGCAGAGCAAGGTGGTGAAAGCGGAAGGCAAGGTGGAGAAAGCAGAAGGCAAGGTGCAGAAGGCACAGGTCAAACTGGAGTCATGTCAGGCGAAGTTGGCCGAAGCCAAGAAACGCCAGTCGGATGCGCAGACTGCGGATGCGAAGCCGAACAAGGATGATGTGCCTGCCGATGGCCTCACGCCGTAATCGTTCACCGGCGGCCGGCGAGATCTACGAATCCGTGGTGCGGATGCGAGTGCCATGCCGCAAACTCATGCGGATTTCGGCAGCCGTCACGTTCTTGGGGAAAAAGGCTCCGCTGATCTTGGCGTTGTGAATCGAGACGCCGTCCAGATCCATATGGCGCATGTCACAGCCGCGGAAGTCGGCGTCGCGCAGGTAAGCGTTCCGCACAATCAGGTTGCTCAGGTCGACCTTGCGGAAGTCGGTCCCCCGCAAATCGGTGTTACTGAAATCCACCAGTTCACGCTGGCGTGCCGCTCGGTGATATTGGTCGAGCTCTCCAACCCGCAGTGCTTTGAACGCGGGATCATCAAGGAAGCGGGGCATCGTCATTTGTCTGACCTTGTTGATTCTGGTGTGCTTCGGCGGAAACCAGGCAGGAGTTGGTGCGTGAGTAACCACTTTCACCGTCGAGTTCACTGGCCACAGACTGTTCAAAGATAGGTCACGGTGGACAGGCTTGCCGTCTGGTGCCGAAGGGCACGTTGGACGGATCTACGTCATGCAGAACGGCAAGGTGCTCTGGGAGCACGCCGACACTGTGGGAGGGAGGGGGTCTGACGATCGTGCGGATTATCGAGCTCAAAGCTCCGCTGACAATGGTACGACCGTTTGACGGCAACGCGGGAAGGTGAGAGGTGCAGGCGTGTCGTGCCCTCTGCAATGATTGCTCGCCGGCCGGTCACGTTTGGACGAGCAAGCCGGCAGTAACGAGTCCCGGGGGGCGTCTTCGGCCATCATCAGCGCGTGGGCGTACGGGGGGGCCCGAATTCGCTACCCCGGCTCGTACGATCCGGACCGTCCGGTGGCGACCATAGTATAGCGATCTCTCCGTTTCGATTCCAACCTGACACTTGCGTGGTCGACAGGACTGGCCAACGGCCCGTCGTTCGGGTAAGACAATGGGATCGGCTGGGACAGGCCTTGGCCGCTGTTTCAGCACCGCTCCCCCCTCTTTCCCACCTGCCAGACGTCGAGGTATCAACATGCGAATTCTCAACTCTTGTCCTGCAACGGTCGCGATCCTGCTGATCTTGGGCTCTGTGTCTTCAGCACAGACAACCGTCAAGTCCATCAAGCCTGATGGTTCACCCAATCGAGCTGCCTGGATGGCTCAAGGCAGCTTCGGTGTGATGACGCATTACTTGCTTGCACCGCAGGGGGCTACGCCGGAAGAACGTACGGCTGATTTGAATCGGATCGTTAACAATTTCGATCTCGACCATTACCTGCAGCAGTTTGACGCCACCGGTGCGGACTGGCTGATCTTCACCCTGGACCAAGGCACCGGCTATCTATCGAGTCAAAACGAGTTCATTGACAAGCTGGAACCGGGCCTTACACCGCAGCGCGATCTGATCACCCAGATCGGACAGCAGTTGGAGCGGCGTGGGAAGCGGATGATCATCTACACTCCCGGTGCGCACACGGCCGCTGACCCGAATGTCAAGCGGCTGTTGGGGCTGGGTACCGACGGTTATGCCCAGCGGCACAACGAGTTCATACGCCACTATTCACTCAAGCTGGGAAAGCTCTGTGACGGCTGGTGGTTCGACAGCTGCGGCCGACAGGATGAGGCGGCCTGGTGCCGCGAGATGGACGCTTGTCGAGCGGGAAACCCTGATTCCGTTGTCGCATTCAGCGGCGCCGAGTTTTGTGCGTCAGGCGGCCAGCTCGATCCGATCTGTCCGATCGAAGACTATCACGCGGGTGAAATCCACTTGCTGGAAGACGGTAAGATCCGAACTGATTTCGTCTACCCGCCAGGAGAAGGCATTCTGGTCGACGCGAACCGCAAGCTGCGTAAAGCCGGGCAGGAGGCGAAATACTATATGCCAAGTGCCCAATACATGGGCAACGTGCAATGGCATTGCCTGCTGCCGATCGACCTGACGTTCAACCCTGCCGTGCCCAACCAATATTGTCACTACACTGACAAGGAGCTGTTTCAGTTTGTCGACGACGTGAAGTCGGTTGGCGGTGCGATTACGATCAATGTACCCATCGACACGGAAAATGGGCATATCCCGACCGACACGCATTCGCAACTCGTCCGACTCGGACAATATCTCAAGGGCAATTAGAGTGGGTGGCGCGGCAGACCAGGGAGGCCGTCGAGTCGTCGCCGGCTGGATGGAAGACAAAAAGATGAGATGACAAGAAGATGGGAGAGGAGGGGGCCGTGATTCATCTGCGCTATTCACTGTCACTCGTTCGATTCCTGTTGATTGCGGCATTGCTGAGCCACGATGCGCCCGCTCAAGACGCTCAGACCGTGACTTCGGCCACGCCCGAGGGAATTACCTTCCCGAGCTTCGTCTGGCCCTCGGACCCGCCCGAGGGCATACCGTTTGAAGCATCTCGTGATCTGCACGGTCTGCGGCTGCTGGGGCGTTGCAGCGACTACCGCGTGGCCGACACATGGTATCCGACATGGGCGGCCGATGGAAATCTCTATTCACCCTTCACGGATGGAGCAGTGGGCCAGGATCTGAGCATTTCGGATTCGGATTGGCAGAACCAGGGCAAAGCAAACGCTCGCACCGGTCAAGCGGTTCTGGTGGGCGATAATCCCCTGCAACTGACCATCAAGAGCCTGGGGATGTTCCCAGGAAATCCGGGCCAATACGGAGGTCGGTATCCCTGCGGTTCACTCATTCACGATGGTGTGTGGTACTACGGCACCTACTGCCTTGGTCCGAAGGGACAGACCCCGCACGATGGTTTCGTCTACAACTGGCCGGTCCTCGGCCCGATGCCCGGGTTTCGTATTTCCCGAGATCTCGGGCAGACCTGGACCGATACCCCGCACAGTCCCGATCGGCCGCTGTTTCCGGAACCCGAGCAGTTCCTCGGTCCCGTCAAGATCGGCTCGCCCCATTTCGTCGACTTCGGTCGTAACATGCAGTATTCGCCCGATGGCAAAGCGTATCTGGTGGCGCACGGTTCGGACCAGAAGTTCTACCCGACACGCTATGCCAACAACAGCTGGATTTCGGGAGACCAGATTTACCTGCTGCGAGTGAAGCCGAGCCCGGACACGATCAATGATCTGGGGAGCTACGAGTTCTATGCCGGGCCTGATGCATCGGGTCAGCCGATCTGGACGCGCGACTTCGCGTCCATCAAGCCGCTGCTGGAGTGGCAGAACAACATGGGTTGCGTCACCGTTACGTTCAACCCGCCACTCAAGAAGTATCTGATGTGCGTCACCGACGGATGGCCGACCGTGGCCAAGATGAACTCGTACATTCTGGCAGCTGACGAATTAACTGGTCCCTGGCGGTTAGTGACCTATATGCGGGCGTTTGGCGAGCAGGCTTACTTCCTGAATTTCCCTTCGAAATTCATCAGCCCCGACGGGACTCGCCTGTGGCTCTGCTATTCCGGGAACTTCGCCACGGACTGGAACGGGATGAAGATCGAGGCGAACCCGCCGGGGAGCCACTACGGCCTGGTCTTGCAGGAAGTGGAGCTGTTGACTCAACCGGTCGAAAAGTGACGCAATCAAGCAGGGAGCTGGCGGCTGACCGCGACGACTGCCCCCCGTCGTCGGTCGCCTCCGTCAGGACAGGTCGGCGCCACGCAACACCGCCGAACCGTCCGGCAGATCGGCCAAGGCTACGTCGTCGGCGGCTGGTATGTGAACGGGACGCCTTGTTCCAGCTGACAGTAGCGTTCGCCAATCCCTTCAATCTTCAGGTTAGTCCGAAACAGTTGCGGTGGCAGCGAGTTGTCGGGGAACAGATCGTAGTGGCACGGGATGGCCAACTGCACATCGAGCAGTCGCGCCAGCCGAGCGGCCTCGGCGGGCGACATATTGCGAAAGGCCCCGTTAATGACGGCTGCCAGGATGTGGGGGCGATGGGGAGCCGCTCCGTCTGCCAGAAGTTCGTGGTAGGCAGTATCGCCCGTGATATAGACGCTTGCTCCACCTTCCACGGCGACAATATAGCCGACGTGTGTCAGATCATCGGCTCCCAACGGAATGGCGAACGTGGCACGGATCGTCAGGTCGCCCACCTGGTGCACCTTGTTGGGCCAGGTCATGATGATCTGTTCGGTCGGCACACCTGACTGCTTCAGCTTCTCAACGGTTTCAGCTGGCACAAGGTAGGGCCCTGTGCCCCCGGCCGCACGATACCCAGCCAGCGTTTCCGGATCCAGATGGTCGCCGTGACTGTGTGTCATGGCATACAAATCGATGTCGATCAGGTCGTGCGGCGCAAGTGGCGGAGAAACCATTCGATCCATGTCGAACCCGAACTCATCGCCAATCGCCTTGCAGGAATTCGTGAGGTAGGGATCGACAGTGATGACCTTTCCTTGCGGACTCTTGATCAAGAACCCGGACTGGCCCAGCCACCAGAGAGTCATGGCGCGAGGCGGAACGTTCCAGTCACGGACGGCATTGCGTGTGATCATCTGCATGAAAGGCACCTCACCGTACGAAAAGCACTTAACCGCTGCCTGAGCCAGTGAGTCGGGCAGTTCGCAGCCTGACGCGACCGACTGGGCTTAACCAACCGGACGGGGCCGACGCGGATTTGCGGGGATGATTCGCCGACGCTCGGATGTTACGGCCTGCACTAGGGGTTTGGCGGCGACGTGGCAATCAGCACGACCAGCGTTTCAGTACCCGTGTTTTCGATCCCATGCACACACCAAGGCGGCAAGTAAACGAAGTCTCCCTTGCTGACATCCCGCTGAAAATGGGCGAATGTCATCCGTCCTCTGCCCTCCATAATCACATAGGTTTCCTCCGTCTCATGCGAACCTGGTTCCAGCACAACGTGCGGCGGAATGTAGAACATGACCAGCCCCAGGTTCTTGGCGGGAGCATTCGGGTTGACGGGATGTACGACGCGTACGCCCAGGCCATGACAGCCGGGGTAAACGACCGGTACCCCTTCCTGCACCGTCAGAATCGCCGGGTCAGGGGGCGTCTGAGGCTTGGGAATGGTCGGCGGTTTCTCACCTTGATAGCCTTGAAACATCGTAATTTTAGCCATTTTGATTCCTCAATTCTCTTCTTTAGCGTCGCAGATCGCTTTGCCATTCTCAGCAGATCGGCGTCTGCTGGGCTTGTCGCAGCGGGGCCAGCAGGGGTCCGTAGCAGCGGTCAGAACTCGCGCGCATAGCCGGCGGTCCATCCACCATCCACGGTCAGAACGGCTCCATTGATATAGCTTGCCTCCGGGGCGACCAGGAAGAGCACGCCATGGGCCACTTCTTGCGTTGTGCCGGGCCTGCCGAGCGGCACGTGGTCGAGCATGCGCTGTACCGCTTCCCGGAACAACCCATCCTCGCCATAGAGCAGTTGCTTGGTTCCTTCCGTCAGGATCGACCCCGGGGCCAGGGCGTTGACCGTCAGGCCCTCGCGCCCCAGTTCCAGCGCCATGGCTTTGGTCAGATTAATCACACCCGCTTTCGCAGCCGCAAAAGCGCACTGCAGTCGCAGTGGAACGAGGCCGACAATCGACGCGATGTTGACGATCCTGCCCCAGTCCTGGGATCGCATGACGCCTCCCACGATGCGACTCACCAGATACAAACCGGTCATATCGATCTGGACGATGCGGTCCCATTCTGCACGTGGAAACTGATCGATGGGCACGCGATGGCGAAACGTGTTGACTCCCGCATTGTTGACCAGAATGTCGATGCGGCCGCGAGCATCCACGATCTGGTCGACGACCTGTTGCACTTGAGCTTCCTTGGTGACATCCATCTCCACCGCATGAGCTCCAGGAACACGGGCGGCAGAACGCTTGACCTCTTCCGCATCGACGTCCGAGTAATAGACGATCGCTCCATTGGCAGCCAGCACATCGGCAATCGCCTGGCCAATGCCACGCGCAGCGCCGGTGACCAAGGCCACCCGGTCTGTTAGATCAACCTTCATAAGTTCCTCATGCAATCAAGAAATCAGCAGTCTCTCAACGATCTGGTCGATGGCCTCCCGGCTTCCTCGGTAGGCCCAGGTCTGAGAGACGTCTTCACAGCAGGTGCGTCCTGTTCCCGCCCCGACGGCGGGGACATGGTATTCAAGTTCACTGAAGCTGCCCAGTCCACTGTGGACATGGCACGCCTGGATGGCATAGCCCATGTCGTCGACATCGTCCCACGGCACGTCGACGTACTGGCCTGACGGGTTGATGAAGATGTTGCGGACAACCAGAGCCCACGATCCATGCGCGGTCGGATATCGGTATCCGATGCGCCCCGTCGACGGGAGAGCGCGAACCGCGATCTTCTGTTCCCCCGGCGAGTGCATCGCGTAGCGGATCACACGCTCACTGCTGACCAGATCGTCGGTGCTGATTTCGCCAAACAGCACGCGGGGCTTGCTACGGCAGCAGGTGGGTATCAACATCTCTCCGCCGTGCGGCATCTGAATCAGATTCCACAGGCCCACCGGCCCCTGCCGCTGGGCGTCGTCGCCTGAGATCTGCAGCGTGGTCCGGAGCGTGTAGCCGGCGTACTGCACTTCCGACGCCAGGTTCTGGCAGCCTTCGTAACGCAGCGGATCGGCTGCCGGCAGCAGCGACTTGGTGATCTCCGTTTCCACTTCGGATTGAGAGCGCGACAGGCGGCAGGTGAGCCGGTTGACGAGGCGCACCGAATCATGTTGCCGTTCCAGTTGCCAGTTGCCGGGATCCAGTTGGCGGGGTTGGAAGTAGACATCTAGTGCGGGGAAATGCGGGAAGAAGAAGTCGACCTCCGGTGCCAGCCAGGTGCGGTCACCGCCTGAATTATGCCACTGCTCGCCCGCGTAGAACTCCTCGGCCGTCTCCGGCGAATCGAGCGACGAGTGCGTCCAATAGAAGTTCTCGTCATGATCAAACGCGAACAGCCCCAGGATTCGCCCACCATGGGGGAGTACCAGCAACTGGGAACCGTCGGGAGCACGGTACACGTGCGAGGGTTTCCCTGCCTGTTGGAGCGTTTCGACCAGATGCTGGTTCATGGCCTCGTCTCCACTTCACTCGCTCAGATTCGGTTTGCTACGGAATTCAACGACTGACCCTCGCGAATCGCGGCAGGTTCAAGTCACGAGCGACCGCCAATTCTCCGCCCAACGCGGACCTGCAATCCGCCCGGCACGCAGAACCTGAAGGTCTATAAACCGGGCACGTATCCGGTTCCAAAGCGATTGAGTGATTCGTTGCGGAAGTCGGATATCAGCGACATCAAAGCCGTGGTGCCGCCGTCGGCTACAATCGTCTGGCCAATAATGAACTCGGCATCGTCCGAGCAGAGAAAGACCGCCAGACGCGCAATATCCAGCGGTCGGCCCGCCCGGGCGACGGGCACCGAGTTCCTGGCCGACTCGACCGCGTCATCTTCGTTAAAGCCGGGGATCGCCTTGAAGTAGTTTTCGACCGTCACCCAGCCGGGTGCAATGGCGTTGAGTCGAATGCCCTTGTGTGCCAGCTCGACGCCGAGCGTGCGGGTCTGGGCAATGATCGCCCCCTTGGTGCCGGCGTAGACGGAGTGCTCTGGTGCGCCTTGCAGTCCGTGAATCGAGGTCAGGTTGCAGATGGCTCCGCCGCCATGCTGCAACATGTCCTGAGCCACACGCTGGGCAAGAAAATACTGGGCGCGAACATTGACGTGATACAGCAGGTCGAACTGCTCGGGTGTCACTTGGAAGAAGGGCCGGTTGAGCGTGATTCCGGAGTTGTTGACCAGGCAATCGATGCCACCCAGAAACTCAATGGCCGAATCGGCCAGGCGCTGCACGTCTTCCACGGAATCGAAATTGGCTGGAAACACTTCGGCTCGTCGCCCCAAGTCGCGAATGGCCGCCGCGGCCGACGTCGCTCCGCCCGAACTGTGTGCATAGTGCAGGACAACGTCCGCACCTTCCCGAGCAAACTCCAACGCGATCTCACGTCCAATTCCTGTTCCCGATCCGGTTACCAATGCTCGCTTGCCTGACAGTCTGCCGACTCGATTCATGACCACCACTGCGTCCTGTGTACCGGTGAATTCGTCTACGCGCTCGTACGACCGATCCAACCTACGCTTTCCTCAAGACAAATGCAATCAGTCGACCTGCATCGCCGAAATCCTCGTGCCGAGGAGCGTTGCGGGCCCGTCCGCACAGCAGAACGCAGAAAGCTCACGCCAAGGCGCAAAGGCGCCAAGAAAAGCAACTTGGGATGGACGCGAGCTTCAGAGAGAACGGCTGCTCTTTTGCTCCGCCAGAAACTCGAAAAGTGGTTTCCGTTTCGAAACCATCCGCGCATCCTTGGCGCCTTTGCGCCTTGGCGTGAGCCCTGTTCGGTCTTACATCGTGGCTCAGAATGCCAGTAGACCCCAGAGCCCCAGCTGCGGCACGACGACCCTGCCATCGACGATTGGCAGCGTGAGTGATGTGCCGTCGATCGCCACGAAGTTGCAGGTGGTCGCGGTCGGCACGCCGAGGGCCGCCAGGTCAACCTCGACCTCCACTTCTGTCAGCGGTGTGACGTCATCCTGCTGAGCGTCGTAGGCATAGTTGAGCAGATGCACCACCGCAGAGCCGGATTGGACGCGTGAGAGTACTCTCACCGGCTGATCGTCATCCACTCGTACCGCCGGCTTGATGGCTGATAGTGCTTCGGCGGCTGTAGTGAAGGTGCGGCGCTGAGCCGCATATTGCTCGACCAGCTGACGATCAGCAGGCAGCAGCCCTTCTTGCTGTGGAATTAACAGCCTGGGGCACTCGGCAAGCAACTCCGGAGTCAGCGGATGATCGACCAGTGCATCACCGGCAAGCACCAGGCGGTACGATACATTGGCAGCGGCCAACTGGCCGCACAGATCGAACCACCGGCCGGGATCCTTGACGAACGAGGCATACGGCATCACGACCGCCACGTCGGCATAGGTCGCGTATCCATCGAGCAGCTGAGCGTTGTTGCGTACGAACTGGTAGAGTGTCGCGAACTTCTCCGCAGGACCTTGGTACCAATGCGTCCCTTTTTCAGGTGTGTAGCACCATTGGCGATGCGGAACCATGAAACAATGACCAGCCGCATACGACAGCGCTATCCAGCCACCCACCAGACCGGGACGGTCGTGTTCCTTGATGAAGGCCCAATCGCCGCCACTGGCAGTCGCCGCGTAGGGACGATCGACCGCATCGGCCATCCGGTAGGCAACCAGTGGCAGGTCGGTGAACTTCAGCCCGGCTGCATGATGGTCCGTCTCGGCGCTGAACAGATCAATGGCCTGGTAGTCGGCCAGGTGGCGGGGCCAGAGCAGCCCCGCGTTAGCTCCGATCGGCAGGGGCCGACCCGCTGTGGTCGCGGCCAGCTCCCGTAACTCCTGCATGAAGGCGGCCGCTGACCGCACCTGGTAGATCGACCACTGGTTCCACAAGGGGTGTCGAGTGACTGTGTTGGCCTGATCCGATTCGGAATCACTCAGCCACTGACGCAGCACTGCACGATAGTCGTATGCTGTCGTTTGTTCGATTCCCAACGCGTGTAATTCATCGGGCGGAAGCGAGGCAAGATACGTCTGGAATCCATGCACGCAGCGATCGCAGAAACAGATTCCTAGCCACAATCCGCCCGAGGTGCCCATGTGATCGTCCATGTGCACTCCGTCCGCGCCCGCCTCGACCGTCTCCACTACACGCTCGCGAAGATACTGGCGAAATTGGGGCTGATGAGTGCAGCACCACCAGAAGGGGATTCCCTTGTGTTGATGGTCAGTCAGCCACGGCACCTTGACCGGCTGACCAAACACGTCGCGGCAGAGCCCCTCGTCATACGTCTCGGGAAACCGCTCATAATAGCGGGCAAATTCCGTCACCATTCCGACGCTCCCAAGGAACTTGACTCCGGCCTGCTGCGCTGCTGCTTTGGACTGAGCGGTCGGCTTGCCACCCCAGGCCAGGACCGTAGCGTTGTACTGCTGGTACGTGGCGACATCGGCCTGGTACATGAACACCACGTCGGACCGCTTCAACACAGGCTCTGCCGCCCGAAGGCCCGACGCGGCCAGAAGAATGGCGGAAAGAGCAAGCAGGGGACGGCGCATGGCGATTCTCCATCAGGGCAGACCGGTTGGCTGAAGCACATGTCAGACATCCAATAATGTACTCTGTCCAGCCGATCGAGTGCCACGTAGTGTGTAGTGCGGGCTTGAGGCGCGCGATGGATTTAGGGAAACGCTGGGCGGTGGTAACGCCTGGGACAGGGCGGTCACGCACTGAAGTGCGTGCTACGGCGTGCTACGACTCGTCTTCGTCAACATCGACTGCGTCCTGAGCATCCTGTGTCCGTTGGAACGGCGATTCGCCCGGGCTCGGTTTTTTTCGCTGGAACAGACAGAACGCGGACAGCCCCACGGTGGCGATCGCCGTAATGATCAGCAGCTGCCGGAAGTTTGAGGAGGGTAACTTCACGAGCACAGTCAAGAGTACACCAATCACCAAGCCGATGATCCCGCCACAGATGGTGTACACGAGACGCTGGAATCGAAGATTTCCGATGAGCATTCCCAGGAAGGGCATCGTTGCGGCAAACAGAGCGATGAGTTGTTCCGTCCGACGTGGCGCATCCGGGTTTTCCGATCGCACTACGGCGGTAACCATCGCCAGGAGCACGGCCATTGCGCTGGTCGCCAGCATCAGCGACATGAGGGAACAACCAACCGATTTTCTGGGAGCTGTCTGGTTCATGCTGTGAGCGTTCAGAAATCCAGGTTGACCAGAGTACCATCTTCGCGATGGGCCAGCAGTTGCAGCGTACGCAAGTCGCAGTCCTCGGAAATGGCTCTCACATTGCCGTCCCCAAAGGCGAACAGGACCAAGAACGGATGCATGGAACTGAACCCTCCCACGGCCGTTCCCGTGGGCAGAATCAGGTCCCGATAGGCAGCATCAACGGGGATCATGGTCAAATCGGAAATCTGCGAGCCTCCCGGCGCAAGACCGGTCGTGTTGAGCGGCACGCCCACATTGCGCAGCGTCGCACGCGTTCCTGACATCCATCCGAGATCGAAGGGTTCGACGATCTTCTCTCCGATGAAGAGCGTATAGCCCAGACCGTCCGCGACATCGTCATAGCTGAGAAAGCGATTGAGAAAGAACACGCCATGATTCGTCTCATCGATTGGCGCTTCCACATCGTGATGCACGCCCGCATATGCGCTGTGGGCGGGGCTTATCTGGCCAGGATAGGATGAAGGGCAATTGAGGATGCTGATCTGATGATCGCGCACGGCGACGTTTGCCGGCGCGTAGACTCCGACCGAAAAATCGACCTGGCGGGCGGCAGACACTTCCTCCAAGTAGGGCAGCAACCGTACGATCCAGCCGTGGTGATAGCCCGTTTCCTGGTAGGCGACGGGAGCGGCCTGGTCAACCACTCCGGCCGGATAGACCTGGTACGTGGAGTGGTAATTATGGGTGGCGATGATCAGCTGCGCGAGATTGTGCGAGCATTGCATGCGCCGAGCCGATTCGCGCGCCGCTTGAATCGCCGGCAGGAGCAGCGCCACGAGAATGCCGATGATGGCAATCACGACCAACAACTCCACCAGGGTGAAGCCGGAGCGAGGAGCAGTTTTCATGCTGAGTTTCACTTGTTCTCGGGTCATCATCATTGTATCTCATAGGGCTCATCGCGATCATCAGTTCGTGCTGTAACGACTGATAGTTTGCGATTACCGGACATCGAATTAAGGGGCACTACTGGATTGTGAACGTATCGCATCCGCCGCGGGGACAGCAGTGGGGATGGTCACTGACCGCTGTTGCACGGTTGGTTGGTTGGCTGCCAAGGGAAAGCGAGCCACACTGGTGATGCGGTGCTGATGCGAGACGTTATCTGACAGTATCCGAATCTCCACGACCGCAGCCGGGCGATGGACCAGGGGGTCGGCGGCAATTTCCCACCGTTCGCCAGCATAGTCGGGGGCACGCTCGAGCCGGGCCTTCGCCCGCTCAAGTCCGGCCTCCGCCAGGATCAAACTCTGCAGACTCCACTGGTGTCTCAGCGTCTGACGCTGCACGCTGAGCAGATTCCTGGTCAAAGCCCACATCAGGCAGGCGACCAGTACCAGTGCAACCAAGACGCCGACAAAAATCGCTCCCTTTCGGGGAGGGCGCCCCGCTCGCATGCCTCGACCGAAACTCATGGCAATCTCTCCTCAGCAGTCTCATGGCTTCCTCCCACGATCGCTTGAGTTCGTCCCCAAGGGGTCGAGGGGCGACCACCGTTGAAACGACCACCGCCGCGTCCGATCAGCAGGCAGACTGCTGGTCGCCGATTCTGCCTGGCAGGCAGCTCAAAACGTGCGCCACAGCCACGGTCCAACGCAAAACGATCTCGATGCACCACCACTTCGCCGTTACGAATGACTCGCTGGACCAGGTTCTCGTCCGCACGATACTCGATCATCCTCCCATCGGCTTGCAGCAGCAACACGTGTTGGAGCTCGTCAGCTGCCTCCGATCCGGCTGCTGCGGAAGCATCGATTGCTGTGTGCACATCGGTGCGAAACTGCAGGTCCAGTCGCCACAACGTGGCCTGCTGAACGAACAGGTCTTGGTTTCGCAAGCTTGCTCGCATGAGCGTTTGCAGTGCGACGGCCAGCAGGCTGAAAGCCACTCCCGTCAGACCGACGACAAAAACCAGCTCCAGGAGCCAATAGCCTTTTCTGCGTCGTTTCATGGGGCAGCCTCCAGGGGCGTGGCGAAACGCCAGGAACTGAGCGACACTCGCTGAGGTTGTGCCACCGGACCGTCACTCCACGATACCTGCACGCGGATGTGCCGGGCGGACACCACGTCCTCGACCGCCACAATCGACACCGCCACCTGGGCTTGAGGCAGCATGGTTGATGTCTCGGCCGGTATTTCCCAGTCACTGCTGTCACCCACGTGAAGTTCGTCCCAGGCAGCGGCCATCAACTGATCGATCGTATTGGCGGCGAGTTGCAGGCCCAGGCGTCGCTGCGTGTTCCGCTGCCATTGCCGAGCGGAGAAGACGGTTAGCTGCGCAATCATGGCAAATATCACGGCCATGACGAACAGAGCGGTAGTGGCCTCCAACAGAGTACTTGCGCTGCGCGACATGCACTTGCGTGAGACGGCGCTGCGCTGTACTGCCATCGTGGTCGTCGAAATATCGCGCTGCCGGTAGAGGTGACGGCACCTACATGAAATGCGATTGACCACGGGTCTTGTGGAAGGTGGAGTTTTCCTCATTGGCAATTTCCCGCAACACGGGGCTCCACACTGGGGGAACGTGGCATTTATATCAGAGAGACACCGTCCGTGATCAGCTGAAACACCGGCAGCAGTTGCATGAGTGCCAGGCACAGTATCAGCAGGCTCAACAAGAGCATTGCCAGGGGAAAGAACAGGTCGAACATCCGCTGAATTCGCACGTTTCCGCGCCGCAAGACGCGGTCAGCCATTTCCTCCAGCGCCCAGGGGACATTGCCGGCTCGTTCGGCAGCCTCCAGCACGGCAGCTTCCCCGAGGTGGATGAAACCGGTCTGCTGCAACGATCGACTCCATGCCTGTCCCCGTTCCACATACCTGGCGGCCCGCACGAGCCGACGGCGGATCGCTCGCCTGGGATAGTCTGCTGAAAGCCACTTCAGGATCGTGGCCACTGAGTACCCGGATTTCACGAGCGTTCCCATGGCGCTGAGCACGTTGGCGCTGTCCCAAGGAAACCAGACACGTCGGAAAAGGGGCGGGTACCAGGAAATCCATTCGAGGTAATAGCCCAGGCAAAGCAGCACGCAGACGAACAGCATCAAGACCAAGAGGGGAGTAAGGAAGTCAAAGAGAGCTTGCGAACCAAGCCAGCGAAAGGCGACAGCCCCAAACGGCGTCGGATTCGTGCCGAACTCGGTATGCAGTTCCTCGATTAACGGAAAGATCGTGCCCTCCCAGAAGAGCACACCTAAAGAGACAAACAGCACCAGAACCAGCAGGTAGAGCAGCCGTTCAAAGAGCCCGGACCTCAGCGCATCGGTGCTGGCCATGCGGTGCAGCGACTGCTGCAGGGCCGGCCCCAGGTTGACCGCTCGACATCCCAATCGCATCGCCAAGGTAGTTTCGGGGCCAAACCGCACGCGCGCACGCCGGCTCGCATGCGGTAGAGACATGCCGCTGTCGAGCAGATCCGCGAGGTACTGGAGGCGAGGGTTACCCAGCCCCTGATGCTCCTCCGCAAAACACCGAACTGCCATCCCCAGGGGAATGCCCCGTTCGACAGCGATCGCCAGCAGGGCAGTCAGCGCACGTTGTTCCGAGTCGCGGAATCGCCGCGCGACGAGAATCGCAGCGAAGAAGGCGACCGTCATCGGGACAAGCATGATCAGACCCGTGACGACGAAGAACAGCCCAAGGACGCTCCCGACAGAGAGTAGCCAACCGACGATTTCCACGATGTTCAACAGGATATCACTGCCCAGCTGCCGGCGACGGGTCCGCGCCACAAAACAAGCCCAGACCAGTACTCCACCGAGCACTGCCGGTGCCAATAAACTCAGCGGAATCAGCTGATAGAAGCTGTCTTTCGTCATCAAAACCCACCCCAAACGTCCAGCCAGTTGATCATCTCCGTAATGACTTTGAAGACGACCCCGAAAGAGACAACGACGAGCACGGCAATCAACACAAACATCAACGGAGGAAAGACCAACCGAATGACAGACAGCCGCAACCGCGCTCGCTCTTCGAAATACTCCGCAGCCGCGGTCAGCGACTCGGCCAGACATTCACCTTGCTCTCCGTGCCGGACGATCATCGTCAGAGTCGAAGGCAATGCAGCTCCGACTTGCAGCAGGCCCGACAGGCCACCCCCTTCCTCGGCACCTTGCGCAAGTTGCCTGCCGACGCGACGCATCCGCGCATCGGTGACACCTTGCGAAGCTAAGAGCAAGGCGGTTGACAAAGGGATGCGACAGGCTAGGAACAGGCTGACCAGACGTGACCACTCGGCAATTCCCAGCCACCGCCAGACCGGCCCGAACATGGGCATCGCCTGCTTCCATTGCTGCCATTTCGCAGGCCCGAGAAGCACGCGGCATACAGGCAGGGCTGTCACGAAAAGTGCGAGAACGGCCAGGACATACCACGCGCCATGGAGTGCCCACCACCGAATCAGCAACATTTCGGCGGGCGATTCGGATCTCACCATCCACCACCAATCCATCACTGCCGTAACGTCCCCCGCACTGATCAGATCCGGCAGGACAAACAGGCTGAAGGCGAAGAACATGCCCACCGTCACGACGAGCAGCGTCAGCGGATACGCCCAGGTGCTCCGCAACGAACTCAACACCTGACCGCGCACCTGTTGCTGATCAGCGTATTGGCTCAGTGCCTGGCTCCATCGTCCACTGGCAATGGCGGCCTGCAGCACGGCGTGGAGGCTGGGGAACGCATGTTGCAGCTGCGTTTGCAGGACATGATCCAGGCTCTCCCCACGCTCCACCCCATCGGCCAGATGTTCCAGGCACCGGCGCAGCCGGCCGCTCTTCACTTCGCCCGCGGACGCGCGCAGTCCAGCACCGATCGGAAGCGACGACTCGACCACGACGACCAGCCGCTCGACCAACTGCTGCGACTCGTCGCTTGTTAGGGCTCTCTGTTGTCCGGCCCGCCACCACATGACCCTCTCCAACCTGTTCTCTGGGAACGCCACTGGCCTGCAAGCTGTGTGCTCGGAGGCCCGTCGGACGCTGCTATCCCACGTCGCCCAGGTGATACAGCACATGGAACCACGGTCCCAGGATCAGCAGGGCCATGACCAGCACGCTCGTGCCGCCCATGGCCACGGTTACCAGGAGTGGAAACGTGTGCATCCACCAACGGGTTGCTTTCAGTACTTCTGCCCGATAGGACTCCGCGGAGCGCTGCAACTGTCGCGTCAAGATCGCTCGATCCTGACCCTGTCGCAGCAGCCAGGCGAGCCAACCGAACGATTGGTCGGTCGCCGACGAACCGGAGGCGATCGCCTCGCCTCGCTTCAACTGCTCTGCCCATTGCTCGCTCTGATGAGAAAGCTGCGCATCGGCGCAGGCGTGGCCGGCCAATGGCAGGGCCTGGGGCAGTGGCACATCGTGTTCGATCAGTGTCGCCAGCAGTTCGCAGAAGGTGGCCCAATGCGCTTGCCGCCTGATTCCAGGCCGCGAGTGCTCCGTCGCGTGGCGCGATCTGTGGTACCAACGGGCAATAAGTACGCCGGCGGCCAGCGGGAATAGGGGCGCCCACCACCAGACCGTCTGACTCACCGCCGACATCCCGTTGAGCAAGGGCAATGCCGGAAGGGACGCGTCGTCGTAGAAACCGATCAGCAGGGGAATCCACTTGGCCACAAAGGCCACCAGGATCAGGTAGGCCAGCGATACGACCAGCAGCGGATAGAACATCGCCGTCCGCAGGCTGCGTGAGACTTCCGCGACGCGACGAGCCGATTCGGCCAGGCTCTGCAAAGCCGCCGGCAGGCGTCCGGCTCGCAAGCCGGCCAGCACAATCGCCTGATAGGCAGGAGGGAAGCCGCGGTCGGGATGGGCCAGGGCCGCGTCGAGACTCTGTCCTGCCTCCAGGTCCCGCTGGAGCCGTTCTACCACTCGCCCCAGTTGTCCCGGCAAATCGGTTCCCAGCTCGCGCAAGCCTAGTTCCAGTGGCACGCCCATCCGCACGATAGCGGCGATCTCGTCGTTCAGCGCGATCAGCTGTTCGAGCGTGAGTGAAGCGCGCGACATGCAGTGCCTTTGTCCCAGATGCGTTTGGTCAATGGCGATTAAGTTTCCGAGAGCCCAAGAATCGAGCGCCGAGAGCGAATCACTGGACTGCCAGCCAGCCTCCGGATTATGACCACCGATCACCCAGGGGCGCTCGCCTCTCGCTTGCGGGGGCACGGCGGTATTATCTCGATCTTGTGAGCGGATATCAATGACGTGCGACGTCTGGGTGCGTGAGTCGGTCTACGCGGCGATCCGACGAACAGATGGAAAGACCGTTTCGCTGTCGTCACCGACACCTGCTTGGCTCCTGGATGTGGGAGACAGATCCACGACATCACGCCCCACGATCGCTCGCCTGGTACCCATCCCATGGGCCAGACCATTGGGGGCAGATTATCCGGCAGTTGGCGAAAAAGTCATGCGCGCGTTGTTGCATTGTCGCATCAGTTTTAGGATATTGGGGCAAAGGTGCGGGTCGTACTACGAAGAGACATCGAGGACTTTGCGCGATGCGAACAGTTACGGGCGGCATCTTGATTCTGGCGGCCGAGCAGGCCTTCTCGCACGCTCATCTGATCGGGTTTCCGCATGGCATCTTTGCCAGCCAGGTGCTTCTGCCCAGCAGCGTAGCGCTGCTGATTGCCGGCCTGGGATTCCTCGTGTGGGGCGTGGTGACCGAGCGGTCGTGAACGCGAGGGGCGGTGTATGATGCAGGTCGGAACGGGGCCCATTCCAGCCAACGTTGATCGCAGGACGATGCGCGAGCCTCGGACCTGGATGGTCGCCCTGCTGGTGATTGGCGCCGCCGTCTCCATCCGCCCGGCCCTGCTGCCCAACAGTCAGACGCGGCTGTTGCGACAGGCTGCCCACGCCTGGCTGCAGAAGGATTTTGTCCAGGCCCAAGAGCTGTGCCAGACTGCACTGGAAGACGATCCGCAATGCGCGCAGGCCTTGGTGTTGGCCGGGCGAGCGGCTACCCGCCGCAACCGCACGGAAGAAGCTGTGGATTACTTCCAACGAGTTTCGCCCGACTGGCCGGCGGAGTACGCGGACGCTCAATATGAGCTGGGCCTGCGTCTGTTCCACGCGGCTCGCGCTACGGAGGCCGAGCAAGCGCTGCGCCGGGCACTGGAAGTCAACCCGCAACATCTGCGCGCCAATTTCCGTCTGGCAGTGCTCTTGCAGATGGAAGGTCGCACTTGGGAAGCCCTTCCGCTGGCCGAGACCCTCATTCGTGCTGGTCAGTGTGGACGCGATGAACTGCTGATGGTTGGTGGTATCGACAATATGCTGATCAACGACCCGCAGTACATTGAAGATTGTCTGTCGGTTGTTCCCGATGATCCCATCGTGCTGTTAGGACAAGGACGAATCGCTCTGCTGAAATACGACGACATGGACCGAGCCGAGGAGATCTTTCGCAGCATCATTGCCCGTCACCCGCAGCAGACGGAAGCCTGGGCGCGACTCGGTGAACTGCTGCTGGAGAGGCCCGGCAACGCTCCATTTCTCCGCTGGCAGACGGAAGTGCCCAAGGTCGCCGATTCTCATCCTCGCACCTGGTATGCCCGAGGCCTCTGGGCTCGCCGCAATGGTCAGCCACGTGCGGCGGTCCGCTGCTTCCTCGAAGCACTGCGACTGCATCCCAATCACGTCAGCTCGAACTTCCAGTTGTCACAGGTCCTGATCGCGGAGGGGATGCCAGAAGCGGCCGAACCGTTTGTTGAGCGGGCCCGGCTGCTGTCCAAACTGGACTTCACCGTCAATCAGCTGCAGAACCTGCCCGATTTGGAACTGATGCGGCAAGCTGCCACGATTAACGAGGAGTTGGGGAACGTTTGGGAGTCCATGGGGTGGTGTAATGTCGCGCTGCTGCTGGACCCAACGACGCCGTGGGCCCGCGAGATGTTGTCTCAGCCGAATCACGAGTGGGTTCTTTCGGAACACTTCACTTTGCACGACTCGCAGCGTGCCCTCGCCTTTGATATCTCCAGTTATCCCCTGCCGGAGTGGCCTGAACCGGGCAAGGAAGAGGCACAAGTCGAGGCTCAGTCGGCAGAGGAGGGAACGGTTCAGTTTGTGGATGTGGCGGGGGAACTTGGACTGAACTTCCAGTATTTCAACACTACGACCAAGACCTACGGTCCCGATCATATCATGACGGCCCCGGGAGGTGGTTTCGGTGTGCTGGATTACGACTGCGACGGTTGGCCCGATCTCTACCTGGCTCAGGCCGGGCCATGGAGCGACCGCGGACCTAATAACCCATACCTCGACCGGCTTTTCCGCAACGTGGGAGGCGGCCGATTCGTCGATGTTACGCAGCAGGCTGGCCTCCGAGAGGGGGAGTTCAGTGGCGGCGTGGCGATTGGCGATTACAACGACGACGGTTTTCCCGATATTTATGTCGCGAACATTGGTGGGAACCGGCTGTTGCGAAACATGTGCGACGGGACGTTTCTCGATGTGACTGACGAGTCCGGCTGCGAAGGGGGTAAGAACATCTGGTCCTGCAGTGCGGTTATCGTCGACCTGAATGGCGACGCGTTCCCCGACATCTACACCGTGAATTATGTGCTGTTGGATGAGGCATTGGCCAAGGGGTGCGGTCAGAAGGGGCAGGCCATGGGATGTGCTCCAACGCTGTTTCACGCTGAGCAGGACCGGCTGTTCATGAATCTGGGAGACGGCCGATTCCGAGACGTGACGGAGGAGAGCGGAATCACCAACCCGGATGGAAAAGGGCTGTCCGTCGTGGCCGCCGATTTTCTCGGCACAGGGCGGCTCGACCTGTTCGTCGCCAACGACACCACACCGGACTTCTATTTCGCCAACCAGGTGCAGCGTCCCGGCGAGCCGCTCAAATTCGTCGAAAAGGGGGTGCAGCTAGGGATCGCCATGAACGCGGCCGGTACCAGCCAAGCTAGCATGGGATTGACCGTCGCGGATGCCAACGGCGATGATCTGCTCGACCTGTATTTGGGGACATTCTACCACGATAGCAACACGCTGTTTCTGCAGAACGGGGCGAGAACATTTTCGGACGAGTCTCGAGCCGCGGGGCTTCGCGTGCCGACTTTCTCTATGCTCACGTTCGGAGCGCAGTTTATCGATGCCAACTTGGACGGGTGGCCGGACATCATTCAGGCCAACGGACACGTCGACCGGTCGTACGACCCGAGTGTTCCTGATCTTCTTCCGCCTCAGTTCCTCAAGAACTTGGGTAATGGCCGGTTCGTGGAACTGACCGGTGACTCGCTGGGGCCATATTTTCAGGACGATTATCTGGGACGCTCTGTGGGGATCCTGGACTTTGACCGAGATGGAAAACCGGATGTGTGCGTTTTGCATCTGGACGTGCCGGTGGCACTGCTAGCTAACCGGACCGAGAAGGCTGGACATTCGTTGGCCATCACGCTCCATGGGCGTAAGGGGAGTCGGGATGCGTTCGGGGCGACGCTCCGGTTCACCGCCGGCGGACGGACCTGGTCACACCCAGTTTCGGCAGGTGGAGGTTACATGGTGACCAATCAGCGTAAGTGCATCGTCGGTTTGGGGGATGCTGAGCGGGTCGATCAGCTGGAAGTTCGTTGGCCGTCGGGAGCGAGGCAAACATTCACCGATCTGGGGGTGGATCAAGAGGTTCTGATCGTCGAGGGGGTGCAGCAGCCATTTCTGGAGCCGAGGTGATTCGACACGTATTGAGCTTGACCAGTTGGGAAAGCGGGGGCTAAATATGGGAGATTCGGCAGATCTTGTGGTATCTGGCGCGATTGCGCACTCTTTTCTTTGACAGGCGGGGTTTATAACGCGATAATCACGGCGGAAATACTTCGGGTTTACTTCAATTTCCAGTACGGGAGGTGGTTCATGGTGGTTCGTCAGCGAAAACGATTGGGCTTCACTTTGGTGGAGCTGCTGGTAGTGATTGCCATTATCGGCATCTTGGTGGCTCTGCTTCTGCCGGCAGTTCAGGCGGCGCGGGAAGCCGCCCGACGTATGCAGTGCTCCAATAATCTGAAGCAATTAGGTCTGGCCATGCACAATTACCACGATGTGGCGAAGACGTTTCCCACGGGTGGACAGGCCAGCCAGAACTGGACATGGGGTCTTTCTTGGATCCCTCGCGTCATGCCCTACATGGAACAGACGGCCGGTTATGACAGAATGACCTGGGCGGGAGATCATCCTGGTTGGGCCTATGACGGTGTCGCCGCCGGTCCGATCAATGGTCAGGCGTGGGCCAACGCCAAACTGCAGGGGTTGATTTGTCCCTCGACTCCCCTGGAAGTCATGGTCAACGCCGGCAGCTACAACATTACTCGGCCCAGCTACACGGGCATCGCGGGCGCAACCGATGGCAACGGCTTTGTGAACAAGCAGTATGGTTGGGCGGCCTGCTGTGATTGCTGCAATGGCATCATTAACCAGGGCATCATCTCGGGTGGTGGCGTGCTGACGGTGTCGAAGTACGTCAACATCGGCATGATCACGGATGGCACAAGCAACACGATGATGATTAGCGAGTGCTCCAACTACGTCTTCAACGACGCGTATAATCGTAAGGACCAGCAGGTCAACTCGGTACACGGTTTCTTGATGGGAAGCCCTTGGCCGATCACGGTGGAACAGGCTGTGCGTGATCATTGGGGAGGCAATCCCACCGCGAGCCTGGCAGCTCGGTTGTTCAACTGCACCACGATTCGTTATCCGCCCAATTCGGTCGGCACCGCCTGGCCGGGAGTGGGAGCGAATGACGGGCAGAATAATGGCGTTTACTCGGCACATCCCACTGGGGTCATGGCTGGATTGGCTGACGGAAGCGTGACGTTCGTTAATGAGAACATCAATATGTTTACGCTCCGCATTTTCGCGACGCGTGATGACGGGCGAGTTCTGGATCTGACCAACTGATTTGGCCCTCACGACGTTCGTAGGTTCGGGGAGTTTACCATGACGTGTATTCCTGCGATTCGCATTGGGAAGTGCTTAGTCGTTCTGGCCATTATTCCCGCTCTGCTGGTGTTCAGTGGTTGTGGAAACAAAACGACTTCCATGCCGACTGGCAGCGTGAAAGGGAAGGTGACTTACAATGGAAAGACACTCCCTTCCGGCTGCAAGATTCAATTTGAGCACAAGGAGAAGAGTTTTCCCGCTACTGGGGACATCCAGTCGGACGGATCCTATACGCTGTTGTTTAACGGGAAGCCTGATATTCCTGAAGGAACCTATTCGGTGACCATTGTGGCCCCTGCGGATGCTGCCGGACCACTTCCGAATCCCTCGGACCCGGAAGCGTATAAGAAGTTCATGGAGCAGGGAGCAAACGCCAAACCCAAAGTGATGGCGGGCCAGCAGTATTTCCCCAAGAAGTATCAGAATGCGGCGGAAAGCGGCCTGACCTGCACGGTAATCGGCGGACAGGAAGCGGTGTTCGATGTCGACATGACGAGCGGCGGGTAACACTCGGTCGTTCGCTCGTCTGATCTTAGAAACGAAAGTCGGCGTTTCCGTGGGCGATTGCCGTCGACGGGAACGCCGTGCTCGTTTCTTGGGACGTCGCACGCATGTAGCACGCACGCAGCACGCACTTCAGTGCGTGACCCGCCCTGGCCACAAGCTTCGCCATCGCAACGCGTGGAGTACGTGCTGGCAGGCTCGATCCGCGACGATGGACCACTCCCCGATACGCTGATGAATCTGTACGAAGCGCAGGCCGCTTACGCACGAGCGATCACGAGCGCCGACATGATCATCATGCTCAGCTCCATGTTGCACGCCATTGGCACCGGAAATATGACACCGGCCGGAGTGCGGCTGGTGTGCGTGGATATCTCTCCCGACGTCGTCACCAAGCTGGCCGATCGCGGCAGCACCGAATCGACCGGCATCGTGACCGACGTCGGCCTGTTCCTGAATCTCCTGGCACGGCGTCTGAGCGAGGAATAGATCGACAACCCGGTCAGGCCGCCCTCTCCGTTCGCGCAGCTGACTGGGGATTCAAATCGCCTCCTCTCATTGGATAAAATAGTCTGCCGGCATTCCTGCCTCCGCTTCCCCCCAGAATACGCCTCGCGATGAGGAACCTCTTGTATGCAACCCACTGCATCGATCATGAAGTCCGAGTCGGCGCATTCACTGAGATGGCGATCGGGAACTGCTCCGCAGTCCTGGTGGTGTCGAGCCGCCGTCCGCAGGTGCGTGCAGCTCCTTGTCCTCTTGGCCATCGGTTCTGCTTCGATTCCCCTCCGCGCCGGGCAACTGCTCCTGCAATTCCATCAGGTTCCCCGCAGTGAAGTTGTTCTCGTGCCAATCGACTTCACGAACCTCCTGCAGCACGAGGACGTTGAGCTCCACGAGTTGGCGCACGTTCAGGCTGCACGGGCCACCGATGGCGTGCCGATCGCCGCGCAGTTTGTGCCGAGTTCGGCATCCTCGGCGGAAGGTCTCCTGGTACTTCAGTTGCCCGGCCCGCCCTGTCAGCAGGTCTTGCTGAATTTCTCGGGTAGTCCGCTCGAGGGAAAGGTTCCTGTTGAGGGGGCCGTCAAGGTCGCGCAGTGCACGATCCGCTATGATCCGCAGGCGATGGCCGGCTTTCCCTCCGGGCTGACGTTCGATGCGACGGGAAAGGAGTTCAGCGACTTCCGCTGGAATGACCGGTTGCACCATGCGGAGCTTGGTGGCTATCTGCTGCGCAACGATCGACAGGCAACGGCGACGCTGGTCGGTGATGGACCGCTCTGCACCGTCGTCCGGACGCAGGGAGCGTATTGCCGTGAAGACGGCACGCAGCCACCGAGTCGCCCGCACGCAACGTACGATTGGTACTATTTCCATGACGTTCCGTTGATCTACGTCACCGCGAAGATCGAGCAACAGACACCGACTCGCTGGAACGAAGTGCACTTCCTGGAATTGATCTTCCCTGGTCGTGATTTCATGCACTGGTCCGGCGCCGCACCGGAGAAGTCGGGAGAACTGATCGGCAACAATAGCTCGCACCGAAACAGCCAGTGGGCGGCCTTGGTCGACGACCGCAATGCGATCGGCATGTTCGGCGATGGCTGCGTGCTGGTACATGATGGGCGAGGCCAGTATGGCACGTACCTGCACGCCGAAGGGGATCGGTCGTGGCAGCCGTGGGAAGAGACGCAACGCCGTTACTCGGCGTGGATCTGGGTGGGATCAGCCGATGAGCCACAACAGGAGGTAGCCGCCTGGCAACAGAAGCTCCCGCTGGTGCTCCCCGCGACGCTCACCACCCAAGGGGTTCGCGTGGCCATTGAGCAGGCGAGCGACAAGGCGCAACAACTCTCTGGCCAGGAGCAAGCGGCACAGCGCTGGCGTGTGGCCGTCGCCAATCGGCTGGAGGCGATCGGATCACTTAAGGCGATCGACGACGCACTCCAAGGTAAGGTACCCGCAGACTGGCATGTTCTCGAGGCGGGCACGCTGCGACTGGCGGTTCAAGCTGAGAGTGATAGTTTGAAACTGGCCAGTCTGTTTGACACCCGCTCCAGCCATGAACATCTTCCAGCCCATCCGGCTGCTCTGTTCCGTGTCACGTTGCGTAATGCGGATACGCAAGAACTGCGGACCGTCACGGCCGACAGACACTGGCAACACGTATCGGTCGACTCCACGGTGGCCGGCTCAATGCTGCTGCAATGGAAGAGCCCGCAAGCGGCGGAACTCGGCCCACTTGCCATCACGGTGCGAGCGGTGGCGGACGCTGGCAGTCATGCCGTGCGCTGGCATTTCCAGGCGAAAGGCCAGAGTGGGCCGTGGAGTCTGTGGCAGGTCACCTTTCCGCAATTGGAACTCGTCACGCCGGGGGACGAGCCGGCTCTCCTGATCCCGCGTGGTAGCGGCGAGCAACAAACTTACGTGTGGAATAGAACCTTCTCGTTCGAGGGGGCGTATCCGAGCGGCTGGACATCCATGCAGTTCATGGCGGCCTACGATCGATCCACTCGGCGAGGTTTGTACTGGGCTCTGCACGATCCGCTGGGCAGCACGAAGACTCTGTCGTCCAGCTCTGCCCAGTCGGCCGGAACCGTATTGTTGAAAGCGGAAATGCCCGTACCGAACATGGGGCAGGTCGGCAATTCGTTCCAACTCGAAGGAGAAGCAACCTGGCAGCTCTTCCAGGGAGACTGGTTTGACGCGGCCATCCTGTATCGCGACTGGGTGCGCAGCAACGCCCGTTGGTATCCTCTGTTGAGCAGCGACGGTCGAGGTGATACGCCGGCCTGGATGCGCGAACTGTGCGTCTGGGCGCAGACAGGCGGGACCGCCGCCCAATGTGCGGAGGAAGTGAAACGTTTTGCCGAGTTCATGGGAGTGCCCGTCGGATTCCACTGGTACAGCTGGCACAAGATCCCGTTTGATAACGATTACCCACACTATTTTCCTCCTCAGGATGATTTCGCCGAGGGGGTTCGGCAGTTGCACGAATCCAACGTGTACGTCATGCCGTACATCAACGGCCGATTGTGGGACACTCGCGACCGCGGAGTGGAAGATGGCGAGTTTACCGAGCGGGCACTCGCGGCAGCATCCAAGCAGGTGTCGGGCCAGCCGTTCACGGAAACGTACGGGAGCAAGGAACAGGACGGCAGTCCGGTCCAACTGGCCGTGATGTGCCCTGCCACAGATACCTGGCAGAACGAAGTGAATAGCATTGTTGCACGGCTCTTCCAGGAGTATCAGGTGGACGGCGTCTACATCGATCAGATTGCGGCGGCGGCACCCGTTACCTGTATGGATTCGACCCACGGCCATCCCTTGGGAGGCGGTCACTGGTGGAACGAAGGATACTGGCAGATGCTCGAACAGATGCGAAGCAGCATGCCGCCCGATCGCATGCTGACCACCGAATGTAATGGGGAACCGTTTGTGAAGTGGTTCGACGGGTATCTCACCTGGCATTGGCAGTATGACGGTCAAGTCCCCGCGTTTCCTGCCGTCTATGGCGGTGCCATTCAGATGTTTGGTCGGGCTTACCGAGGTGGGGCGACTGCCGATCTCGCTCTGCGCATGAAATCGGCACAGCAATTGGTCTATGGCGAGCAGATTGGGTGGATCAGTCCGGCCGTGGTGAATCAGCCTGATAGCGCCGCTTTTCTGCGACAGGTGGTGCGTTTGCGCTGGCAACTGCGACGATATTTCTTCGCCGGCGAGATGCTACGGCCACCCGTGTTGCAGGGTGTTACCGCGCGAGTGCGGGCAGACTGGCAGTGGCAGGACCCATGGTGGGTGGAGACCGACGGAGTGCTGACTGGCTGTTGGCAGTTGCCGCGTGAAGGAACGACGGTCGCGATCTTTGCGAATGTGACCGATCAGCCGCAGAAGGGGAAATGGTCGTTTGATGCACCCGCCGCGGGCATCACTGCGCCACATGTTCAAGTGACTCGCGTTACGGCCGACGGGGCCGACGATGCAACGACTGGCCCGGCGAGTTTTCAACGCGAAATGGAAATTCCCCCTCGTACTGTCTGGGCGTGGGAGATCGCGGTCCGTGCGGATGCTCAGTGACCGTGCCCCATTCACTATTGGCGGGGGCGTGCTGCAGACTCGCGATCGCTTATCTGGCGGGCGTCGATTGGCCCACGATCGGGGCCCGGGGCGATTACCACACTTGCGTCAGATCGACCTGTACATCATTGATCGTGCGCGGAGTGATCGAGGTGGTCTGGCGGCCAATGAGTACGTATTCACTCCCCTGGAGCACGAATTGCATAATGCTGTGATCGTCAGGATCAACAATCCAGTATTCGGGAACCGCTGAACGGCGGTAGAGCTCCTTCTTCAGAACACGGTCATTGTTAGCAGATGACTCAGACAGGATCTCCACCAACAAATCGGGTACGCCTTTGATCTTCTTGGGAGTGATGATATTGGGTACATGGCGAAGCACAACGATCAAATCGGGCTGCACGATGTCATGGTCCGACAGTTGCAGGTCTGTCGGCGCATCAAACACCTGCCCCAGTCCTTTCTGTTCGATCTGTGAGTACAACTGAAACTGAATACGGCGTGATAACGTCTGGTGATACGTATCGGGAGCTGGGTTCACGACGTGTTCTCCTGAGATGACCTCGTGACGTCGACCATCTTCCGGAAAGCAGACGTATTCCCGATAAGTCAGTTTTCCCAGTAGATTCGTTTCCGGAGTCATGTCCGTTGTCCTTCCTCGCACAATCTGCCATCAGTCGGTGACCTGGCTCACCTAGCAAAGTATACGCCATTCCCCCCCTTCGGCCAATCCTCGCTCGCGACGGACCACGTACGATTGCTGTCGACGGCGTTTCGGAAACGTGTCGAACGGGCGCTCCCGACACGAACGGACAACACACCGTTCGATACCGTGCCGAGAGCTGACGGCCTCATCGCCGGACGTTGCCAAGTTGGTTGCGACGACGCGGTTTATGCTCCTGACGTAGTACCAGCGGTGCAATTCGGTCTGGTACAATGCTCTTCGACGACAGACAGCGGTCGTCCCCTCCATCTCCTGCGAAAGAGCACCACGTGAGAACAGCATCCGCCTGCCTGCTCCTGTTCCTGCTGCCAGGATCGATTGCGACAGCTCTGGACGATGACGGTCAACGAGCCAATACCCTGCCGGCGGCCAGGCTGGCACTCGACCTGAAACGCGGTATCTCGATCGACCGTCAGTTTCGCCGCATTCCGCCCGAGTCGATTATGCGGTTCACTCAGCAGGATGTTCAGTTGATCAAGTCGATGGGATTCGATTCGATCAAGGTTCTGGTCAATCCGGAACCGTTGATGGAAGGCGGTCATCTGGATCCTGCCAGGCAATGGTATCTCCAGGAGATGGTCGAACTAGTAGTCAAGGAAGGCCTACCGGTCGTTGTCTGCATTCACCCAGAGTGGGAGTTCAAGACGAAGATTCTGAGTGACGAGGGAGAGTTCGCGCGGTTCCTGGGATTCCTGGAAGAGACAGCTCGATTTCTTGCCGCTGGCTGGGGCCCAGATCAACTGGTGCTGCAGTTGATGACCGAACCGGGTGGCAATACGCTCGACTGGAATCGGCTTCAGCCGCGCATGTGGGAAGCGGCGCGCCGTGCTATGCCCAAGCACACGCTGATTCTGGCGGGTGATCAAGTCGGGCGGATCGAAGGACTACTTACGACGCAGCCGGTCGACGATCCCAACGTAGCCTACAGCTTCACGTTCTATGATCCGTTCGTCTTGACGTTGCAGGGAGGCGAATGGCTGACTCCGCCGCTGTGGTCCCACCTTGGCTCCATCCCCTATCCATGTTCCGCAGAGTTGATGAACGACCGGCTGCCGACCATCCTGCAGCGAATACCGCACACGCCGGCCGACTGGCGTCCTGCCGCCGAAGGCCTGTTGAGGGAATACGGTCAGGCCGGCTGGAATCGGGAGAAAATCTTGGCCAGCATCCGGCGGCTGGCCGATTGGCGGGCCCGACATGGCGGCGGTCTGAAGATCTGGTGCGCGGAATTCGGCTGTTATCAGCGCACGATCGAGCCGGTTGATCGCTATCGGTATCTGCAGGACGTGCGAGATGCGTTTGAAGAGTGCGATATCGGCTGGGCTTACTGGTCGTACAACGAAACATTGACGGTGTTGAATGCCGATCGGCAACCGTTTGGGGAGGCGAGCCCTGCGGAAATCGATCGGGAACTGCTGGAAGTGCTCGTGCCGTCGGCTGAAAAGGACAAGCGGCTCCGGTAGTCGTTCAGACTATTGAGAGAGAGAACTGGAAAGGACCGAATCGCTGCCCCTGGGTCGTTGACAGGCCGAGCTATGATGACGGGCCGGCTCAACCCCGGTGTGAATGGCGGTCGATGTGCCATCTCGAGGAAATACCAATGACCCGAAGAATCTGTCAATCTGCCGTACTTTTTGTCGTCCTGATCGCGGCTGCGGTGCTGTTTCAGGCTGCCACACTGGCCGCCCAGGAACCGTCGATCCTGACGCCTCAGACGAATCGGTGGCTGAGTCAACAGCTGACGCTGCCGCAGGAGAAACAGGCCGTTCCAGAATCCGGACGTCTGGAGGTTCTCCGCAACGACTATGAGCCACTCCAGCTGAATCGTTCGTGCATTGTCACTCGACTGCGCCTGGGCGATCGTTGGTTCGATTACGGCTTGGGAGCCCACGCGCACAGCCATCTGCGCGTGGTCGCTCCCGCTCCGATCCAGCGATTTCGGGCCTGGGTCGGAGTCGACAATAACGACCGCACTGCAGGGAGTGGCGGATCGGTGCGGTTTTCGGTTCATGCGGCCGATCAACCGTTGTTCACGTCGGACGTGCTGACTAGCCACAGCTCGGCGGTGCGTCTTGATTTGCCGGTTCCGGCCGCTGCTGCGTTGGAGTTGATCGTGGATAGCGGTGAGGATGGACCGAGCTGTGATCACGCCGACTGGTGCGACGCTTCGATAGTGCTGCAGGATGGGCGCACGCTGCGCCTCGATGAGCTTCCGGTGAGGAGCGAAGCAATCACCAGGCCATTTCCTTTCTCCTTCCGGTGTGATTCCATATCCAGCGATGAACTGCTGATCGATTGGCCGGTGACGCGCGAGCAGCAGGAGCTGGATGACCACCGCACCCAAATGGTCACGACCTGGACATCCCCACAACAGCTGGTTGTGCGTTGGGAAACCATTCGCTACGACGATTTCCCGGCGCTCGACTGGGTGCTGTACTTCGAGAACAAAGGCTCGCAAGAGAGCAGTTTGATTGAGGATGTGCAGGTCGTCGACCTGCTCACCGATCAGCGTTACACGCATCCGGGCAGCCTTCAGGTTCATGCTCTCTGCGGCGGTGGTCCCAATCCGGCTCACCTCTATCCTCTGGTGCATCAGTTGGCCGGTGAGGACGCTCAGGTTACTCTCAGTTCCGGACATGGGCGCAGCAGCCAGCAGAACGCTCCGTTCTGGAAAATCGCCACGGAGAGTAGTTCTGTCGTGATGGGGCTGGAGTGGTCGGGAACGTGGCGCAGTGAGATCGCTTTGTCGCGTGGCAGCAACCAGGTCAGCGTCCGTTCCGGCATGCAGAAGACGCATTTTCGCCTGCGTCCCGAGGAACAGGTGCGCTCGCCGCGCGTCGTCATGGTCCACTGGCCTGGGGATACAGATGAAGCAAGTGCCACGTTCCGGCAACTCATCTATGCGCACTACTGCGCTCGCCGCGGTGATCAGCCCCTGCTGCCGGTGTCCTTCTGTAACACATGCTTCACGCGTGGCGGCGGATGGCTCAACGAAACGACTGCCGATAATCAAATCTCGTTGATTCGCGCCTATTCCGCGCTCGGACTCGATGCCTTATTGACCGATGCGGGTTGGTTCGAAGGCGGCTGGCCGGCCGGCGCCGGGAACTGGACTCCACGTAAAGACAACTACCCGGAAGGCATGGGCCCTGTCGCTCAGGCCGCCAAGGACCACCAGATGATCTATGGGTTGTGGTTCGAGCCCGAACGCGTGATGAAGGGGACTCAGTTCCATCGCGAGCATCCCGAGTGGTGTCTGAGCACTGGGGATGAGAATAATCCCACGCTGCTGGCCAACTTCGCTCTGCCCGAAGTCCAGGATCACTTCTTTCAGATCGTGGCCGGCTTCATGCAGCTCCCCGGTTTCCGCATCTACCGCCAGGATTTCAACATGGATCCGCTGGCCTACTGGCAACACGACGACGCCGAGGAGCGCCAAGGGATCGCTGAGATCCGCTATATCGAAGGTCTATACGCTTATTGGGACCGCATTCGCAGTACCTGGCCCGATGCACTCCTGGAAGAATGCGCCAGCGGCGGGAATCGCATTGATCTGGGAACGGTGATGCGGATGCACCTGCATCAGAAGACTGACTACTGGTTCGACAACGAGGTGGATCAGACCAGCCTGTGGGGCATCAGCCAGTTCTTGCCCAACAATACGATGGTCGCTCACCTCCGGGAACTTGATGACTACTCGTTCCACTCGACCATGGCATCCTCGCTCTGTCTGGGCTGGATCGCCGATGCGCCGGAGTTCGATTCGGCACGCGGCAAAGCTCTGCTCGATCGCTATCGACAGGTCCGGCATCTGTTGGTCGGCGCATGGTATCCACTGCTGCCATGCCCCACTGACTTCGCCTCACCAGCGTCCGAGCAAGAGGGCTATCCCTGGATCTGGCAAGCGGAGGATCGGGCTCGCTACCTGCACCCTCGACGCGAATGGTGCGGCAGCCAGTTCCATCGCACAGACCTGGATGAGGGGCTGCTGCTGGTGTTTCGCCGGCAGGAAAGCCCCTACGCAGCGGCCACCATCCGCCTGCGCCGATTGACGCCCGATGGCACGTACGTCATTGCATCCGAACGAACTGGAGCGCAACAGCGTTACACGGGAGCCGAACTCATGCAAGGAATCTCCGTCACACTCGACACGCCACATACGTCAGACATGCTGCTGTATCGCCGCGAGTAGACTGGGAATCAAGGTGGATGGTCATTGAGGCCTGTCCTTCTCAATCCATTCATCAACACTATTGACCGACCGCACCTTACTTTTTTCCTTGTCGCTCGAAGTGAAGCCGCGGAGGGGGCTTTTCCATCCGGTGCCGTTTGACAGGCAGCCAGGGGCGGCGGTCAGGACAATCAGGGCGATCAAGAAGACGCCACATCGAATTGCGGAAGTTCGCCACATTACCTACTCTCCCTCGTTGGATTCCATCGTCTGTGCTGGAGCGGAGGTATCACTACCCGACTTGTGTGTCAAGGTCGTTTGCCGTCGTCGCAGCGTTGAACCGGGTCGGTCCGCTCGCGAGTGGACCTGCCGGCGCGTCCAGCAGCCCCATGCTCGACCAGATGAACACGGCAAAGGGGAGAGCGGCGGGGCGATTGGCCGTCTGGCGCGAGCGTGGGAAACCTGCTAGAATCGGGGGTAACTGCTGGGGAGGCTCACAATTCTCCCCATCCCGTGCGGGCCCGTCTGCGGGAAAGGACATGGGAATCGTAATGTCCGTCGGGAGACCCTCTCGACGGTTCTCCATATACACGGAACTACTACCGGCCGCACGTTCCCGATCGGAGCCGCAGGTGGCAGTCGGGCGTGCCAGTTGAAACTGCTCTCGTTGAAAGGAAGACCATGCACGAACAGAGTATCGAACTGCTGAACAAAGCCGTGGCAGATGAATTGTCGGCTGTGCACCAGTACATGTATTTTCACTTCCATTGCGATGACCAGGGCTATGATCTGCTGGCCAGCTTGTTCAAGCAGACGGCGATCGAGGAGATGCTCCACGTCGAGCGACTGGCTGAACGGATCTTGTTCCTGAAAGGGGACGTCAAGATGCAATGGGCCGATGAGGTCGCTTCGGTTCACGAAGTCGACAAGATGCTGCAGCTGGCGCGTCGGATGGAGGAACAGAGTGCCCAGCAGTACAACCTGTGGGCCAACGAATGTGGAGCGAACGCCGATTCCGTTTCGAAGAAGCTGTTCGAAGATCTCGTGGCCGACGAAGAACGCCACTACGATCAGTACGATACGGAACTCGACAACATGGCCAAGTTCGGTGAGCGTTATCTGGCCCTGCAATCGATCGAGCGCAGTAAGAACCGAGCCGCTGGGCGACCCGTGGAATAGACTCAGGCAGACGGTGGTCCGGTGCCGACTGACTCCATTGTGCATTCCTTGGTGGCCGCGGTCGCGCAGACCGCGGGAGTGGTGGCTGCCGTCGCGCAGACCGCGGGAGTGGTGGCTGCCGTC
>JBGSHS010000169.1:0-9706 GCA_041752115.1 Pirellulaceae bacterium
CTTCCCCGACCCCCACGAGCTCCGCTCGTGCGGTGCAGCAGATGGTGAGCTACCGCGCCGCCCTCTCACACTTCCCCGACCCCCACGAGCTCCGCTCGTGCGGTGCAGCAGATGGTGAGCTACCGCGCCGCCCTCTCACACTTCCCCGACCCCCACGAGCTCCGCTCGTGCGGTGCAGCAGATGGTGAGCTACGCCGCCAGACGATTCCCGACCGCCTGCATCGAGTACTCGCCAAACGCACCGATGTAGCCCCCCGTGCTCCAGGCGCGTCAGAGTCGCAGCAGATGTGCGAGGTTGTTCTGATGGCAAAACGCGACCTTCAGCGGTGCCGAGTCCGGCTCGGTACGCAACGCCGCGTGGAGCTGACTTGGCATGGCCGACAGCCGAGCTACCGCGTGTCCATGGCGGTCAGCGATCCGCAGGAAGGCAGCGCGCGAACCGGTCAGCACCGGCCACGACTCTGGTCACGGTGGGTGACGCGACCGGCCATTGCTGGAATGCTCCTGCGAATGCTGGACGACAGGTACGAGCGACCGGCGCGCGTCCTTGTATCGATAAAATCGCGCGATATCAGAATGCGTTACAGAAAAAACGGCAGAGATTCGATACGCCGGCTGATTCGGGGCAGCGTGGTAGCTGACCATCTGCTTCACCGCACGAGCAGAGCTCGTGGGGGTCGGGGGGGAGTGAGAGTGCCGCGTGGTAGCTGACCATCTGCTTCACCGCACGAGCCGAGCTCGCGGGGGTCGGAGGCGGCGCTGAGCGCGTCGGGCCAGCGTGCTCAGACACTGTCGCGACGATCTGCTACGCGAGCCTGGTGATATCCGACGCTTCGATTTTCGGTTGCTTGACCTGCTTGTTCGACAGGCACACGAAATGACGCATCTGCTGATCGCTAGCCTGGATTCCCACAGAGCTGAATTCCCCTAAGATTTTGCGGGAATTGGCCCGGGGGGCCAGGCTTTAGTCGATCGGTTTACACCATACGGTCGTCGTGGTAGCTGACCATCTGCTTCACCGCACGAGCGGAGCTCGCGGGGGTCGTGGAGGTCGGGGAGTGGTGAGGAGACAGCGTGGTAGCTGACCATCTGCTTCACCGCACGAGCCGAGCTCGTGGGGGTCGGGGGGGAGTGAGAGTGCCGCGTGGTAGCTCACCATCTGCTTCACCGCACGAGCCGAGCTCGCGGTAGTCGGAGGCAGCGGTGACCGCGTCGGGCCAGCGAGCTCAGACACTGTCGCGACGATCTGCTACGCGAGCCCGGTGATCTCCGACTCTTCGATCTTCGGTTGCTTGACCCGCTTGTTCGACATGCACACAAAATGACGCATCTGCCGATCGCTAGCTAGCCCAGTCCAAAAAAACACCGGCTAGCAAGTCTTGTGCCGAACGATATTGAGGCAGACTCCGTTTTCGCAGCTAATGGCTCTTCCCGCGGCCCGAGCAATGCCGAAGACTGGTGGCGGTACCCGCTCCCGAAGTGAGCTCCGCCTCCGGAATGGAGGTAAGCGGAGACGGTCGGAATCGAACCATATACTCCAATCCGCAGTCGGCGTGTGTTATTGCCCAACGGAATTTCGCCAAGAGTTCATTGTCTATGGTCGTCTGGGTGGGCGAATCGCCAACGCCTCCATCGCGCCGCGAACTGTCGTTGTCCGTAGATCGAAAGGCAGTGAAGCAACGAACCAGGGTTGTTTGTCGTGGCCGCGCCAATAGCGTCCACCAATTGGCAATCGCCATCCTGAGACATCCAACACCCGTTGACGCTGCTTCGGCATTACATCGAGCGCCTCAGCCAAGTCCGTATTCCCGGTCGGATACTTGAGCTGATACATTTCGCGACCTGCGTTCTGGCGGTCTGTCAGCTCGACTGTGTGGTTCCCGTCTCAGAGCACTGTGTTGCCGTTGCATGGCCGAGTATGTGCGTGGTTTCATTCTCCATGCGGGAACGACTACCGACGAAGGCGGTCTCTATCCTGCAATGGCTGAGCCAGTGTGCCCCGGCCACGTGGCGCGCGGCGTTCTACATTACAGTCGAGTGGCTTTCGGATCGGAACGATCCGAAGCGTGGCGGTAGTCAGGAACTTCACCATTCTCGACAGCGCGTCGCGAAACTGACGGGGGCACATCCTGTCGTCCCAGCAACGCAGCTGCTTCCTCACGAAACAGCTCTAGTTCGGGATCGCACGGGAGGTTCTTCACCATCCACGCCGAGGCTCGCATGTATGCCGATTGACTCTGATCGAGATCTCCCAGTTGCCAGAACGCCATGGACAGATGGAAGGAGGCGCACGCCGTGTACCTGTCACATATTCGGACACGCCACAAGGTCTGGACCGCGTCGAGGCAGTTTCCCGTCCGATAGCTGGCCATACCAAATGCATACAAGGCCATCTCTGCTGTGGGAATGTCGCGTCCTGCCGCGGCATAGGCCAGGGCTCGTTGATGGTCGCGGAGACGTGTGTCAGGACAGGTTGTGAGCAACCAGGCCATATTGCTGATGCCTTTGAAGTCTTCGTGATTCTTGATGTTCTTTTCTCCAGGGTCGCCCGGTGCCAGACGTCGACGCAGCATCAGTTCAGCTGCGAAATGCTTGCCCGCCTCCTGGTGCCATCCCGAGACCCAATGCGATAGTCCAAGACCATGGTGGGCGCGGGCCAAGATCGCCAGATTGAAGGGGTCATCCGTGTCATCGTCCTGCAGTTTGGCCAGCGTCACACTGGCCAATGCGAATTGACATTCGGCATCTGGCGTTTGGCCGATACTGAGCAAATAGGCGGCAAAGTCAGTCTGAGCGCCCAAGAGCAGATATTGAAATTCCGTAATTGTTGGCCATTGTCTTGCTCGTTCCCCCAGCAAGTCCAGAACCTCCCAGAAAAACTCTTCCGCCTCAACGCGGCGTCTGAGCGTCCACAACATCCCACCAAGGTTGGTGTAACTCTCGTGCCACACGTTGCGGTATTCCAGCACATGAGGGAATTCCTCGATCAGTTTCCAACTTAGTCCAAGCGACTTGCGGTACTGGCGATGCGACTCTGCGTTTCGATTCAACGGCAGCAGTGATGCTCCATAAGCGTTGAGCGTCCAGCAGAGATGCCAGCGATGATTTGGATCGACGGGGGGTTGCGTGAGGACTTGCTCATGCAGGCTAATGGACTTCTCGAAATACTCCCCAGCTTCCTTGCCGTGTTCCGTCATCACCAGCGTTAGCGCCAGATTGCTGTACGTCTGCGCGAGATAGTACTGGCATTGGGTGTCATCCGGTTCATCGGACAGCATCGCCTCATACAGTCCAATGGCCTTCCGTATATAGTGTTCAGCTTCTCTGAAGTTCCCCGCGCACCACCTCTGCCATCCGTAGTCGCCGCAGGTCCCAGCCAGCTGAGAGAAGTAGTCACGGTTGTTGCCCAGCGCCGGCTGCAATAGTTGCAGTACGCTGATAGCTCGCGTGAACAGCTCCGCGCTTTCGGCAGAGAATCGCAGCGTATTTCCCAAATCGACGTAGCATTTCGCCAGTTCAAGTTGGCAGTTGGGGTCGTAAGGCGATTCGGCGGTGAGCTGCTCGAATTCCCTGATGGCATCGCGCTGGGTCGCTTCCGCGTCAGAAGATCTACCCAGCCACAACTGGACGCTTCCCAACCGTGCGAGCGCTCGCGCTCGATCATAGCGGAGATCGTAGTCCGCGGCATGAATGTTGGTGAATTCCGAGTAGAAACGGATGGCATTTTCAAGATGCTTCAATCGCGCCGGTTCCGTCATCGCGACGGTCATGGGCAGCCGGTCACCGATAGCCGAATAGGTGTCGTCAAGAGCTGAAATGGCAATACGAAGGGTAGCTTGCGCGCGTCCCTTCTCAGCTTCCGCCCTCAGGGCCTGCCAAAGTGCAATGAAGGTGCCGAGCACTAAGGCCAACGCGATCGCGGCGGAGGCAGCGAGGACGCGCCTGTTGCGCCAAACAAATTTGCTCAGCAAATAACCAGCCGAAGGAGGGCCCGCCGACACAGGTCGGTCGGCAAGATACCTCTCAATGTCCTCCGACAGACGCGATGCCGAGTCATAGCGTCGTGTGCGGTCCTTCTCCAGGGCTTTCATCACGATCCAGTCCAGCTCGTGACGCAGTGACTTGCTGAGCTCTTTGGGGCTGGTCTTGCGGTACTCGGAAATGATTGTCGCCGCCTGGCCCAAAATGCTGATGCGGCTGCTGGGACGCGGCGGATCCTGCTCGCAGATCAACCGGCGAAATTCTTCCAAGGGCATGTCGTTGAACGACTCCCGCTCAATCGGGGTGCTGCCGGTCAGCAACTCGTAGAGCACCACGCCCAGTGAATAGATGTCGCTGCGGGTGTCGATGTCGAGGCCGTTGTGCTCGGCCTGTTCGGGGCTCATGTACAGTGGCGTACCGATCACGTGCCCCAGGCCGGTGGCGAGGGTCTTGGTCGTCAGGTCTTGGTTCGTGGCTTTGGCGATCCCGAAGTCGATGATTTTGGGCACTGGCACGCCATCGTGCAGTGTTGCCAGGATGTTCGATGGCTTCAGGTCCCGGTGAATGATCCCCTTCTGGTGCGCGTGTTGCACGGCATTACAGAGAGGAATGAACAGCTCCAACCGCTCGCGGGTGGTCAGCTTGTTCTCGTCACAGTACTCGGTAATCGGCACACCTTTAACTGCTTCCATCACAAAATAGGGCCGACCCGATTCGGTGGCGCCGGCATCAAGGACCTTGGCGATGTTCGGATGATCCATCATGGCCAAGGCTTGCTCTTCCGCCGCGAAGCGGGCGACAACTGCGCGGGTGTCCATTCCCGGCTTGATGATCTTCAGCGCCACTTTGCGGCGGAAAGGCTCTTTTTGCAGCGCCATGAACACCATGCCCATCCCCCCTTCGCCGAGTTCCTCGATCAGCGTGTAGGGGCCGATCTGCGTGCCGGGACGCTCCGCAGGTTCGGACAGCGGACTGGTGGCAGCTACTTCTTCGCTGGGTGTGCTCAAGAAGCTGCCGGCCAAAGCATCGTGACGAAGGAGTTTGTCCAGTTCGGCTCGTAGCGAATGGTCACCGTGACAGGCTGCATTGAGGAAAGCCTCGCGATCGGTGGAGTCTTGCAGGTTCACAGCTGCATTGAAGACACGTTCGACTCGGTCGGATTCGTTGTTCATCGCCTGACCCTTCGGATCAAGTTATTAATGAGCCTATGCGACAACGGGAGACGCGCGGGGTCACATGACTCCAGAACATCCTGCTGAGTTCTCCCGGTCTTCGTCCTCGGGCATCAATCTGGCATGCAGCCAAGCCCGTGCGTAACGCCAATAGCGTTTAGCAGTGCTCGGCGAAATGGCCAGTATCTTGGCTGCCTCGTCGTTGCCAACCCCTCCGAAGAACCGCAACTGAACCAGTTGCGCCTTCAGAGGCTCGCTTTGCGCAAACTCGGTGAGTGCCTGATCAAGGGCGATGAGATCCAGTCGTGACGACATCTCATCGGCACTCGCCACTTGCATATCATCCAAGTCCAGCCGCTGATGTCGTCCGCCGTGAATCCCACGCCCTTTCCGGCGAGCCTGTTCTACGAGGATCCGTCGCATCGCTTCGGCGGCAGCCGAATAGAAATGCCCGCGACTGTTCCAGTGTTGAGCGTGCTGTACATCGACCAACCGGAGGTACGCCTCGTGCACCAGCGCCGTGGCCTGAAGTGTCTGCCCCGGTTTTTCCTGGGCCATCTTGGCAGCGGCCAGCTTCTTTAGTTCCTCGTACACCAGCGGCAGCAGCTGCTGGGCAGAGTGACCGTCACCGCGTTCGATCTGCGACAAGACGCGGGTCACATCGCCAGCGACAGGTGAAATCTCGTCGGGTTCGGGTTGACATGCCTGCCCCGCAGACTCCTCGCCAGGGCTGCCCGGTTGTCGGTCATCACGAAACATGCCGCTACTCCAATGCCCCGCGACGATCCACAAGCACTTCGTACAGCTGGGAGAGTCCCCTTCCCGGTTCATCGTTGATGCCCGCCAGTCACAAATATACCGCGCCGTCATCGCGGATCCATCACGTGAAACTTGGCGTCTTGACGATCAACTCGACACAAACGCCTCGCCGCTCATATCACTTCCGATCGCGAATCGATATTGGGCAGAGCTCGCGAAAACCCGTTTCAGGCCCCCCTCGGCGGATCACTCCCATTCTGTCCCATGAATAGACGGCATCATCGGAGCCAGCGACAATCCCTTTGAAAACTGCGACGCAATGCAGCGACTGGCCGAGGCTCTGGCCGGTAAGGCCATCGAAACAGCTGATCCGATACTGCTGGCACGTCCAACCGACATGTACTAGCAGACTGCCTCGTGGTGAGAACTCGACGGCCTGGGCGACATGTTCATCAGGGCTGGAATCCCCATGGCGCCACAACTGCTTGCCGGACTCCAGGCTCCACACCGAGAGGCTGCCGTCAGCGCACACAAAGGCGGCGAGCCTTCCGTCAGCTGCTAGTGCAGTCCGGATTACCGACTGGGCCACCCATGCCCTGCTGCCGATCTGCTGACAGCTGCTTGTATCCCACCTGCGCACAGTTCCGTCGCGACCGAGCAATACCAATCGCCGGGAATCTCGCGAGAATGCCAGACTGGATGTGTCGTCATTGGCCAGCCGCAGGCAAAGCTTCCCGTCGGCGTATCGCAGCAAGTGGATGAACTGTCTTCCGAACACGGCCAGCTTCCGACCGTCGGGGGAGAAAATCAGTCGCTGGATCCCCTCGTCACCGACACGCCCCAGAAAACGTAAGCCTGTGCTGGGGTCGCCGCCAGTCGCACGAGCCAGGGGACGGTTCCACACATAGATTGAGTTATCATCAGAGGCGATCGCGATGGATTGATCTGTTGGTGAAATAGACACACACCGAGGCCGGTATTGTTCGAGATGCAGTCGCTCTTTAGTTTCGCGCTGCAAATCGTACGTAACAACATCGTTGATGATCCTACCCGCGGAGTCCTGGCAGCGGAAACTCATTTGCACCGCTGCCCACCGATTGTCCTTCGAAACACAGACGTCACCCACGCTCACGCGGCGTGAGGAGAACCACGGGGCACCTTCCACCCCACATTGCCGTAACACAATGACTTCTGCCAAGGCCACCAGGATCAGCGCGACATAGCACGCACACCAGAGGCAGCTGAAGTGCGCAGTCAGAAAACCAGCTGCCCGCGGAATGATCCGACGATTGACGCACACGTCGTGATGCACCATGCCGTGTCACCTCAGGTGAAGATACAACAGGAGACACAACTGAAAGCAGGCTACCGTGGCCGCAACCGCCACCGCGACGCGAGGGCGATACTGGTACCACTTCACCAGGAGAGAACATACGAGCGCCGTACCGGCAAGTTTCAGCAATACGAACAGCCAGATGTCACCACCTTGCAACCGAATCAGCCATCTGCCCAATGGATTTCGCTCCAGTTGACCGATCACCTCCCGATGGATCAAAACGAGGACTGCGTCATGCACCGAAACGACGGCAATCCAAATGCAGCATACGGCGAATATCAACGCGACTCGATTCCAGAAGACTGACGGCAACACGTTGAGACACCTCATCGGGAAGATTACATGAGCGCGAGAGTCTCGCGATCTCAGGTCGAGATCTGCGATTGGACGGGAGGACGTCGCACTTGTTGTGACAAACCGTCTGAGGGAAAACCTCTGCGATCCGCCGAATCGCGTAAGATCATGACGGAATTGAGATTACGTTCGCCCCAGACCGATTCGTTGTCCATCGCCTGACCCTTCGGACTGTGTTGTCTATTAGTCAGTGCGACAATGGAACATACGCGGGGTCACACATCCCCAGAAAATCCTGGCGTATTTTCTTGGGCCGTTGTCCTCAGGCATCATGCTCCCATGCAGCCAAGCCTGCGCATAACACCAGTGGCGTTATGCACTGCTCGGCGAAATGACCGATTTCTGGGCTGCTTCGCGGTTGCTAACCTCCCCGAAGGACCAGCAGTTGAGCCAGGCGGACCTTCCAAGTCTCGTTCTGCGCAAAGTCTGTCGATGAGTGCTTGTTCTAAGGACGTCTTCCGTGGAAAAGAGAGGAGAAAGTAGCGAGGAGGCGGCCACCAGGACTCGAAACGGGTATCGGAATTCGTATGCAGTCAAGGCCAGCCCAGCCCCGAAGAACTGCCGGAAACAAATCGCAAACTGTGGTTGTTATTCAGGTTCCGCCCAAACCGTCGTGGATGGACTCTGACCTACGGATCATCCCGAATCAACTGTTGTTCGCCTGAACAGCCTTTTCCACGACTCCGCCACACTACTGGAAAAATGCCCGCGAATCTCGCAGTGCCCAATGTCTGTTTCGTCATTCGTCGCGACCACGTCGAGACTCAAAGGCTCGTTCTTCCCATTCATCGCACAACGGATTTCACCAGTTGTCGCGCGAACCACTATGCTCCCTTCAATCGCTCCACGCTTCGCCAGTACGTCCTCAACGCTGACTTTCGCGATACACGGAGAGTCCGTTTCGCCCTTTCTGAGTTCACAGTTAGCGATTGTGATCCGATCAGGCGGCTCGAACTACCGATCACCAGGTGGAATCCGCCGAAGCAGGATTACAGTGTCATCAATTCTTTCACCGGGCACATCACGCCTCGCCGATGGTCATTCCGTTACGCAACGGCTTCAAATTGCTTCGAACCAGGCGACGTAACGTAGAGTCGTCCACTTGATGTCTCGTTGCCGGCAGTTTGATTGATGTACCACACGATGTTATACAGAGTGTCTCATGCGATGAACTGGGCACCTGTTCGCACAGCCCGTTGAAGTGACTATCAGCGGCATTTCCATGACCGCCGAAGTGACGGAGTTCTCGACCGGTTCGCTGGGCTGGTATTGGAACGGCATAGCCAACGTCAAAGTGGGTAACAAATCCGTCAGAGCGCAGATCGGCATGAACCTCACCATCGTTGGTTTCAAGGATCTGCCGAAGCGTTAGCATGGATTCGTCGGGATGAAGACTAGACACAGGAGGCAGAACGTGCGGAACAAGCAGGGTAGCCCGCCCCGATACGCACTGGATGACTGGCCACCCCTGAGCAGGACCGTTTTGCTAGGCCTTCAATGGGCGGCGATTGTCATTCCGTCGATCATAATCCTCGGGCACGTCATTGCCTCTCTTGAATCTGCCGAGCCCGTGAGTCAGACGCCCTACCTGCAAAAGCTGTTCATCGTGACCGCCGTGACGCTTGTGATCCAGGTGCTCTGGGGCCACCGACTGCCGCTGATCGCAGGCCCGGCCACCGTGCTGCTAATCGGCGTCATCGCCAGTCAAGACTTCTCCGCTAGTGACATCTATGCATCGATCCTGATCGGCGGCGCACTGCTGGCAGTCCTGGCTCTCACCGGCCTCTTTGCTCAGGTTCGCAAGGTATTTACTGACCGAGTGATTTCCGCTGTCCTTCTCTTGATTGCATTCACTCTGGCCCCGACAATGCTCAAGCTGTTGGTCGCTCAGGGTAGCGGCGTTGAACCACTACCCAACCTGGTGTTCGGCCTGCTTCTGCTGGCAGGAATGTTTGCCTTGCATCGCTGGTTGCCGGGCATCTGGAAAGCCACGCTCGTCGTCTGGACGATGCTGTTGGGCAGCTTGTTCTACTTATTGATTTTCCCAGGAGCCAGCCACATGAGCTTCCAGGCTCAGCCGTGGATGTCAGGTGGATTTCTGGTA
>JBGSHS010000170.1:0-83442 GCA_041752115.1 Pirellulaceae bacterium
AGCGACGAAGTGGAAATCGACAGCGTCGACGGCTTTCAAGGGCGGGAAAAGGAAGCCGTCCTGATCTCGTGCGTGCGCAGCAACTCGTCGTGCGAAATCGGCTTCCTGGCCGATACACGACGCATGAACGTGGCGCTCACCCGCGCTCGCCGCAAACTGCTGGTCGTCGGCGACAGTGCGACGCTCGGCGGCCATGAGTTCTACTGCGCACTGCTGGCTCACTTCGAGGAAATCGGCGCCTATCATACTGTGTGGGAGGAACCGGACGATATGTGAACTCCGGCCGCCGGTGCAAATGCGTTCAGGAAGACAGGAAGATCGTACGACAGAAAGATGAAAGACACGGGACGTTCATGTCACGTCCGGATGGTCCCCCTCCGCCGCCTCGGCGAGCGCCTCCGATTCGACAGAGTGCAGGGGATTGGTGTCCACGACAACCGGAACTGCCGCGTGCAGAATCTTCATCTGGATGTTCAGCTTCAACCCGTCGCAGCGTCCCTGAATGATCTCGAGCAAGTTGCTGTACAGCAGAGATGGATTCTCCTGCGCGTAGTAGCCGCTGATAACGCTGATCAGCCCCAGCAGATCGCTGCAGATGCTCAGATACAGCAGGTTCTCGCGACGCTGGGAGTCGCGGGTCAGGCCAAGCACATCCTTATCGCTCTGGTGCATGCTGATCAGACTGACCAGCGTGTTGAGTTCATTGAATCGCCGGCGATACGTCGTGATCTCCCATCCCAACAGCGCCAGGAACGCCAGGCCGATGTAGATCAAAATACTCAGGAATGCTTCCAGGCCCTGCAGCACCTCGCCGGCATCACTCAGCGTCGGCTCGAACCCCTCGGCGGTAAAATCGCTCGCGTCTTGTTCAGCCAGATGAGCGGCGGCCGCCAGTTGTCGTGGAGTGAGATCGCGACGTGCCACCAGGTAAGTAGCCACGCTGTACGTTCGCACCGTCTGGTCAGGCAACGGTGGAGCTTGTCCCAGGTATCCCGGCGGGATCTCTCGCGGTTTCAGATAGTCGAGTGTCAAGGCGTGAGCACCGAGCTCGGGTGAGACGAGTTGAAAGCCGGCTGCCGCCAGTCGTTCGGCAGCAAAGAGCGTCGCGTCGGCTGCCATATCCTTGACCACAAACAGGGCATCGATGTCGGCGGGAATCGGCCAGGCAGGGTCTCCCTCAAACAATCGCCACTCGTGACTGTACGACACTTGCGGATGGATATTCCAGCGGGACACAAATGCCTGCGCCACGCTGTGGCTCCCCTGCCCCTGAGCCGACGTCATGATCCGCTTCACGCCGCGAGGATGATCCACTCCATCGCGCACGAAGTACAGCACAACCTCCGAACTGGAATTTACCAGTCGGGGCAGCTCCTGCGGCACCGGCACACCGCCTTGCACAAACGCCACATCCGCCGCTCCGTCGTTGAGTAACTTGACGCTCTCCCGCGACCCTTGTGTCTCAACCGACTGAAACACCACCCGGCCGTCGTGCAGCAGATGCTCCTGGAGTTGCACCGCGTCTTCCGGCGGCACAGCGACCAGCAGCGTCGACACATGGTAGAAACGCCAGTAGATCCAGCAGGCGAAGAGCAGCAGCATCACCGCCAGAAAGAGGGCCGGCAGTCGGTGCAAGCCCCACGAGCGCCGCAACATTTTCGACACCCGTTTCGCTTCCTGAGCGGAGCTCGCCACGCCGGCCGCAGCCCGGATGATCCCCGCATGCGCGGGAAGATCCTGCTGCACCCTCGCCACCAGCTCATCGGCGCGGCGAATGACCGGGTCAATCTCTAATCGCAACCAGCGGTGAACGCGATCTGGGTTCATGCGTAGGATTCCCGTCGTATGCCAGAGGAAATCTCGAAATCTGCGTGCTTATTCGCTGCCAGAGGCTGGCCCTTGGATTCGTTCACCTGAAGGCCGATGGCGACCCCGCAGCAAGTGTCGAGCGATCTCAGCTCTCCAACGGCTGGACAGTCTCGCACTGTCCGCCATGCGCCGCAAGTGCCGATCCTACGCGCAAGCTCGACGTGTGGCCGCTGCAGCACCCTAACCAATCCATAACCGAGTCGCCAAAGGACGTAGATCAGATGAACGAGCCGAAATCGGAAGACTTCGTGCTGAGGTACGAGCTTGTCAGCCGACGGCCAAGCTGGTCCTGACACGTGCTGCAACCTCCCACCAATCCGACATTGGGGCCGCAGAGCCAGATACTCGCCGCCACCAGAGTGACGACGTAGACGGGATGGACGAGCCGTAGCCTCAACCGACGCTCGATTCCACCTGGCGTCCGATCAGGTTGTATCGGGTATTCGAGCGAATCGGACATCTCGATTCTACCTGTCCGCTTCAGGAGAGTTGCTGCCAGGTCAGGCCGAGCTTGCGAGCCGCATAGCCGACTTCCCGCAAGTGATCTCCATAGGCAGTCATCCAGTGGAAGCCCGGCATCTGCTCGGCCAACACCTTGTCAGAGCAGTCATAGCGCACATCGATCTGCGAGCGGCAGATCGGCAGCAGCGGCGCCGCTTCAATGGTGGCGCGCAGCCCCACCCACCGCTGGGCCCGGAAATCAGGAATGATATTCGTAACGACTTGCCCCACGGGCATCTCGACTTTCGGAGCCGCTCCGTAGTCCGACTCGAAATGCGTCATGATCCTTACCGCATCCTGAGTAGCGCCACTCAACTTGCGCGGAGCCGTGCAATGTGCCAGTGTGATGAGTCCGTGGTGCGGATAGGTCGGATCGTTCAGGAAGACCGGTTTCCCCGTGATATTGGCCAGCAGAATTCCAGCCGGAATCACCACGAAATCGGATTCACAGAATGCCAGATACCCGTCGTCGTTGAGCGTACTCAGTGTCAGACAGGCAGTCGTCTGAGCCATCGGCATGATGGTCCCCATGCACCCGTTAATCGTCAGCGCTCGGCAGTCGGCCTCCGCCATGACGCGACGGAAGATCTGGTCCAGAAGAAACGCATTGTCCACATAAGAGCGTTTTGTCTCCAACGCTACATCCGCCTGCGCAAGATACGCGTCAGCGCGCTGGCGTGCCAACTCCACCGCGCCCGCGTCGCTCCTCGCAGTTTCGATCAACTTGCTCAATTCGTCATAGGGAAGTGTCTGGATGTCGAGCTGGCAGCGTTTGCTCGCCAGCTCGGGAATCATTCCGGCAGGCTGCGCCCAGCCACCTGGTCCGCCGACCGCCACAATCCGACTTCCCACCGTGTTCCTCAGCCCACAGTGAGCTCGCAGGCGCCAGAGCACTTCATCCATGCTGTCGACGACCACATCCTCGTAACCGACCGATTTCGTGGCCAGCTCGTCGGTGTGCTGGTGCAGGAATCGAGCCATCGCTCCTTCGTACCAGTAGTAGAGCGGTCCCGACTTGTGCCGTACGAAGAAGAGAACACGTTTGCCCAACGCATCGATGTGATTGACGTTCGCCATCAGATCGCCGCCGCCGTCTCCGCCGGCATAGAACAACAGGACGTCGGCCTGCCGTATGTCGTCGTTATGAGCGGCCAGTTCATCGGGACGTCGGATGGTTGCCAGCGGGAGAAAGCTGAGCGGGAAGTCGCTCTTAGCCTTCAGTTGTTCCAGTTCTCCTTCGATCCGAGCCACCTCGTCGCGCACGTCCTCCGGCGTTTCGATCCCGCCCCAGTTGCGCCAACTGGTCAGCGGACTTCGCTTGGGCTGCGGATAACTGAACACCGGTTTGACAACCAGAGCATTCCGGGATGGCGGCATGAGCAGTTCGTGCGAGCTGGTTGCCGCCGAGAGAATCCCCGTCAGCGCCGATCCGAGCATCCCCAGTCCGCCGGCAAGTACCGAAGTGGCACTGTGCGATGATTCGTGCGCTGTTGTCGACTGAGCGCGGCCGTCAGGACAACAACAGTGCTGGACGGGACTCCCGGATTCGATCTGACGCGTGCACATGGCAACAACTCCTCATAGGCGGTGGGCGGTTCTCCAGCGCCATACATCGGCACCTGGTATCGCGTTTCGTACCCTCTTCAAGGTTCCCGCCGCCGGTCTTCACCGTGCACCGCGATGGCGCGGCGGCCAGTGTGCGCTGCCTCAACAGGCACACGAAGACGTCAACAGAACATCTTTGATCGTATCGCCGTCGCGGGGCAATTGCGATATACCGTCGCGGGAGTCTTTTCCGATTTCGCCCAGTTTCGCAGCCCTCGCAGACGTGCCACAATAGGAATTGTCTGTGGACAGAACACGTGCGTGGCCGGCACACAACACGTGGCAGTTCCACAAGTCATCGAAATCCTTCCGAAACAGAATAGGTTCGTCGCCGTAAGACACACGTTTCCGAACAGGAGATAAGTAGTGACACAGGGCAAGAAACAGCGAAACACCGTCGATCGACGCGGCTTTCTGCGGCACAGCGCCGCCTGGAGTGGACTGATCGCCAGCGGGTTCTTTGTCAATCCGTCGCGTGCGGACCAGTCCGATTCCCCGAACGAACGCCTGAACATTGCGGCCGTCGGCTCCACGGGCCGAGCCGGCGCCAACATTGAAGAGGTCATGGCCGTACCCGGCCAGAACATCATCGCGATCGCAGATGTCGATTCGGCGTTGCTCGACAAGGGAGCAGTTCCCTATCCGGCCGCGCGAAAATATCGCGACTTTCGCGTGATGCTGGAAAAAGAAGCGGACCACATCGATGCGGTCCTGGTCGGCACTCCGGACCATACGCATGCGCCGGCGGCTGCGATGGCTCTGCGCCTGAAAAAACATGTCTACTGTGAGAAGCCGCTCACGCACACGGTTCTGGAAGCGCGCACGCTGGCTCAACTGGCGGCCCAGAACAAACTGGTTACTCAGATGGGCACGCAAATCCATGCCGGCGATAACTACCGTCGCGTGGTGGAACTGGTGCAGCGCGACGCGATCGGCAAGATTCGAGAGGTGCATGTGTGGGCAGCCGCACAGTACACGGGAGCCAAATTCACGACCGGGACCCCGGCTCCTCCAAGCCTCGACTGGGACCTGTGGCTCGGTCCGGCTACCGCACGTCCTTACAGCGAAGGCGTGCATCCGTTCGCTTGGCGCCGCTTCTGGGACTATGGCACCGGTGCCCTCGGCGATTTCGGTTGCCACTTCATGGATCTGGCCCACTGGGCACTCGATCTGCGCAACCCGGTGAGTATCCGAGCGGAAGGACCGCCGGTCGATCCGGTCAGCGCTCCGGAGTGGTGCATTGTCCACTATGAGTATCCAGCGCGGGGCGACCTGCCGCCTGTGAATCTGACCTGGTACGACAGTGGGAAGAAACCGGACCTGCTGGCGACGATCCAAGATGCCGATGGAAAGCCGATCGAGTGGAGTAGCGGCCAGTTGTTCGTAGGTGAGCGCGGCATGATACTGTCTGACTACGGACGCCACATGCTGCTGCCGCAGGATGCGTTCACAAACTACCAGCGGCCCGAACCGTTCATCCCGACCTCCGTCGGGCATCACAGAGAATGGCTGGATGCCATCCGCGAAGGAGGCACAACCACCTGCAATTTTGATTATTCCGGAGCGCTCACTGAAGCCGTGCTCTTGGGGGTTGTCGCCTATCGGAGTGGCGAAGCACTCGAATGGGACTCGGCCAACCTGCAAGTGACCAACTCGCCGGCCGCTCAATCGCTCATCCACACCGAGTACCGCCAAGGCTGGACGCTCTGAAGCAGACTTGTGGGATTGAACCGCTGACTTGCTCGCACATGCCCGCGCCCCACGTGCCTCACGATCGGCACGTGGGGTGATGCTATTAATGAACCGCAGGACGGCATCGGCTCTCGCGATACCCACACCATTGCGGGCAGGGTTCTTCGTGCAGAGGCGGAGTATCGCCGTAGGAAGTTTCCTGAGGGGACAGCATGTCCAGGTCGTTCGCCAACAAGGGCCCGACGCAGGGCCGTCGGCCTCTCCATACTGTCCAGACGGTGTCGATACAATCGACACAGCTGTCGATATCATCGACAGCCGTGGGCAATTCGTCGTATCGTCGAAGTGGCTCGACAGCGGCATGGAAGTACAATTTCGGGCAGAACACTCGGTTAATTCCGCCATGCAATGCGACTGTCGCATACCAACGCCTGATCGGGCGTCAGCAGACGGAGTGGTTGGGCCTCCAATGAGCATCTCGCGATGATCATCCGGTTAAGTCCGCTCGATCAGACCAGCAACACCCTACACTGAGCACTTGCCGCGGCAGCGCCAGCCGACCGGGTGCCGAACCACCCGACGAGTTGCCCATCGAGGCGGGTACGCTAGACTATTAGACATGTGGTCACCACTGGCCACAGTCTTGGCGGTGGAAGGGTGCGCGGCGAATGGGCGGTGTGTGAATGAGTCGCCACGCGGACTCCACTTCAGGTTCCCATCTTCTGGCTCATTTCCTCTTGCTGTTGAGGCAACAGAACAATAATCAGGAGCACACAGATGACCTTCATCGGCATGCGCTACTTGTCTCGTATTGTGATTACCTCCCTGGTCTTGCTCGCCGCAGCCCCGGCACTGGCCGATGATTCGCCGAAGAACGGCGTCGATCAGGCAGCCTATCGGCAGGCGGTCTCGAAGGCGATCGATTACCTGCGTAACAAAGGCGCAGCGGAAGACGGTTCGTACAGCAGTTTTGCCGGGATTGGACCGACCGCTTTGATTACGACAGCCATGCTGCGACACAGACAGCCCGCCGATGCACCGCATATCGCGAGGAGCCTGGAATACCTGAAGAAGTTTGTCCAGGAAGATGGCGGCATCTATCCTCCCGGTTCAAACTACAGGAACTATGAGACCTGTCTATCGGTCATCTGCTTTGAACTGGCCAACGGCAAGGGAGAGTACCGGGAGCTGCTGGATCATGCCGAAGCGTTCATCAAGCAGGAGCAATGGGATGCGGGTGAGAACACGGATCCTTCCGACACGGCATATGGCGGTGCGGGTTACGGGCGACACAAACGTCCCGATCTGTCGAACACCAGCTTCTTCATGGATGCCTTGAAAGCAGCAGGCACTGATGCAGATGATGAGGCAGTGCAACGGGCATTGATTTTCATTTCACGTTGCCAGAACCTGGAATCAGAGCACAACACGACCCAGTTCGCTGCCAAGGTGAACGATGGTGGCTTCTATTACACGATTGCCGCGGGTGGGTCGAGCATGGCGGGAACCACAGAGAACGGCGGTCTGAGAAGCTACGGATCGATGACCTATGCCGGACTCAAGAGCATGATCTATGCAGGCCTGGGCCCGGAAGATCCGCGCGTCAAGGCCGCACTCGCGTGGATCGGAAAGCACTACGATCTGAGCGAGAATCCTGGCATGGGCAATGCCGGACTCTATTACTACTACAACACCTTCGCCAAAGCGCTCGAAGCTTATGGCCAAGACACATTCGTGGATGAAGCTGGCCAGGAACACGACTGGCGCGCTGAACTGGCAGCCGCGATCATCGAACGTCAGCAACCGGATGGTTCGTGGGTCAACCAGAACGATCGATGGCTGGAAGGTGATCCGAATCTCTGTACCGGCTATGCTCTGCTGGCGTTGAGCTACTGCCAGCCGAAATCGACACCAGAGTCGACGGACAAGTAAGACGGCACGCGCACCGCAGATTTCCAGTGGCCAATCCCGTGATTGCCGACCGTGATGCGGCAACTTGCCCGGGGGGTTTGCGCGTCAACACGCAGTGATACGCCGAATACGTCACTCCGCGAAATACCGCGCACGCACTTCCTCGAGTGGATAGTCGATGATTTATGGCGGACGCTCCCTGGCCAGTTCGCATAGCCTCCGCCAGCCGCGGGTAACCAGCTCCTCTTGCTGTCGAACATGCTGCGAGTCGGCCAGCCGCTTATCCCAATCTCCTTCGACTCGAACCGGCAGAAAGTCCTCCGCCACAATAAACTGCGCGATCAGCGGATCACAGAGTATGTGGCGTTCCGGATATTCGTGCAACAGCTCCGGCTGGATCTGGCCAATGACAAACCGCAAGTACAAAGCACTTTCCGAGATCTGCTCGACCTCTTCACCGCAGACGGCGCAGAGGTAACCTTGGTCGCATTTCGCCATGGCACACTCGGATCGAAGTTGGTTTATGGGAGGGTGGAAGTGAGTTGAGCGATTGTATCTCCAAGGGAGCCTCCGTCAATTCAAACTGTGGGTGACGTCTCTCAGCGGGCTGCTATAAAATCGCAGGTGTGGTCGTGGGGGACGCGGCTTCAAGTCCGCTTAGGGGTTTTCTGCCTGGCTCATCCTGTAGCCCCACTGCACATCGGTTTCCGGCGGACGTCTGTCGTGCGGTAGGCGTGTGAGCGGAGCCGCTCCCGTCGACGGGTGCCGGCGATGTCATCTCAGGGAAACCGATCCTGCCAGGCAGGAGGATTTCAGATTTTCTCGCCAGATTTCGTCATGCGATCGCCGCAACGGTGGCAGTATCTATCGGAAGACCTGACGTTGGGGAGCAAAGGGAATATGACGGGTGCACAAATGGACACCGGCTCAGAGGGACCTCGCTTGGCGGTCGTTCCCCACCCCTGCGCTGAGCAAGGCGACCGAGAATTGCTCAAGCGATTCGTTGCGCAGAGCGATGCGGGTGCGTTTGAGGCGTTGGTGCATCGGTACGGCCCATTAGTATTGGGGGTCTGCCGTCGAATGCTACGCGACCACCATGCGGCCGACGACGCGTTTCAGGCGACTTTCCTGGTGCTGTTTCGCCGAGCCGCATCGATTCGACAGCCCGACCTGCTGGGGAACTGGTTATACGGCGTGGCCTATCGCATCGCTTGTCGAGCGCGGATGCAGATCGCCAAGCGACACGATGTTGAAATGCGGACTCCGCTTATGTCGCAGTACAATGTCGCGGAACAGAGTGTTGATCAAGAGATGCAGCGACGCGAGCTTCGCGAAGCATTGGATGAAGCAATCAGCCAGCTGCCCAGAGCTTATCGTGATACTTTCGTGCTCTGCTGTGTGCAGAACCGAACTCAGGCCGAAGCGGCCCGGTTGATGGGATGTCCCATCGGGTCCATTTCGAGCCGACTGTCGACCGCACGTGAGAGAATTCGCGTTCGCCTGAGCCAGCGAGGCCTTGCACTCTCCACTGGGTTATTGGCGACCCTGCTGGGAGATCAGCTTTCGGCAACTGAGCCTTCGCAAACCTTGTTGGATCGCTCAGTTCAACTGGCGACGAGTCAGGTGGCGAAGGGGGGTCTCGGCGGTTCGGCCACCGCCTCATTAGCGTCCGCTCGCGCGACGCACTGGGCAGACGCCGTGATCCGTGAGATGCAGTGGCGGTCGCTCACGCAGGCTGGACTGGCGGTCGCTGGCGGCCTGCTGGTTTGTCTGCTCGCATACCAATCGATCACATTTACAGTCGAGTCGTCGGCCTCGACCGGTACACTTGAACACAGACTGTCGGAAATCGGCGGCAATACCGTGGGATTGCAGCACTCCGAAGATGCTGCGTCGGCTCGCAGTGACTTGGCGGCCGTTTCTCCGGGAGCCTCCCACTCGTCCGGGACACCTCCGGCGAGAACCGACAGTACGCCGTTCGGTTCCTGCGGCAGTCGGTAGCAAGCCAGAATTATTTGCCAATCCGGTGCGGGCCGCTATCGTGTCGTGTTTGGCCATCGGCAGATCCCGTTGTCTATCGGTCCGCTCTAAACCGATCAGCGGGCTGTGGACAGTAAGCGATGGCTCGTAAGCCGAACGTTATCCGTACATTATTCGAGCGCGCGAAGCCCTCAAGACCCTTCATTCACGAGATGCTTCGCTGCGCTCATTTTCCTTACACTGTGTTGCGCAAACGGCGTCCGACCGAGCGCCGCGTCCACAGCTTTCGATCCGCCCGCAGCGCGATGCGTCCGGAGCGTGAACGCTACTCGGAAGGCTCAGTCACCCAATCGCCGAGATTCACATCGAACAGGGGCGTGTCTGATCCTTCGGCGGCCATCGTCACGCAGGACACGGCGACTCCCAGAGTCCGGTCATCGTTGGAGTTGGGGTTTCCCGCTTGAGGCACCCAAGGGGCACAACGCAACTGCAACGTAATCCACTCCTTCGCCGAGGGGGGCAGATCCACGGTCAGCGGCGCACCATCTTCGGGCAGGGTGGCCAGACGCCGGTCGCCGAGGTAGAGTCCCGCATCTTCTGACCGGGCCGCTGGCGGAACGGACAGATCGATGGTCAGTTTATACGGTTTGTTGATCACGACTGGCAGCGTCAGTTCAGATGCGTTCTGACTCCAACGCATGGTGGCAGGATGCTTCTCAGTGCCTCGGCGTTCGCGGCCGTTCCAACCACGCAGGAACCGGCCATCACCCGCCGCGCCAATCTGCAGACGGTAGTTGACTCGAGCCTCGGGTGTCGCGTCCATCGCGTCCTGTTCGTTCGCCAGCATCTGCACGTGACGCGCCCCCTGATTATCGACCCGAAAACCACCGTGTGCCTGGTTGGCCACAAGGATGGCCGAACGCACCTTGGCTCCCGTTTGAACCTGGGTCCCTTCCTGATCAAACGTGCACGCCTGGACGATCGCCTTGCCGGCGTCCAATTGGATGGCCGGCGATCCGACGTTCCGATTGTCCCAGTGTACGAAATGGCAGGCATCGGCCGAAAAATGGCCGAAAGGGCTGCGCATCCAGACGCATCGATCGATGGGCCCCCAGAACGAACAGTTGACCAGGCTCAGTTTCCCCTCCATCTGCTCGCCGATTTCCACGCAGACCGAATCGGTACTGCTCCAGCGTCCGACAAACTCGCCATTGGTGATCAAAATGCCCGGTGGCTGCGCTTGTTCGACCAGAACAGCTCGCCGACATGAATCGGCTCCCAAACCGAGGAAATTGCCGTTGGTGGCGCCGGCCTGGGACTGCGAGAACTTGTAGCCCACTCCGTACCCGAAACAGAACGTGTTGAGGACGTAGTGCCAGTCCGTACGGGCCAGTTCGAAGGCCACGCCCTGCGTGTTGACCCACTTGCAGTAGGGATCCTCTGCCTGATAGGCCACGCCAAACGGCCACAGGTGCACATTCTCGATGTGGCCGATGTCATAGCACTCGTCCACGTAGATGCCGCGATAACTGGGATACCCCGTCACGTTGCGGATCAGATGGCGATGAGCGCGCACCATTTTGATCGCTTCGTACGGGTTCAGGAAGCAGCATTCCTGCACGGCCACATTCTCCGTATTCTCCGACAGCACGCACGGCGGATAGGGGACCGGTGGCACCTCGCTTTGCTGCCATTCGGGATAAACAACGATCAGCCCCTGGATGGCCGAATTCCGGCCGGCCAGTCGAATGAAGGGCGGCCCTTCCTGAGAACCGCGTCCGGCATAGGCCAGCAGCACGGAGCCATCCGGCTTGTCGGACTTGCTCGAAATGGTGGGTGGAACGCGATACGTCCCCTGCAGCGTCACCCCCTGAGGAATCGACAGCGTGCCATGGATGCGGTAGCGTCCCGCCGGCACTTCGACAATCCCGCCGCCCGCCTGTGCGGCGGCAGCCAGAGTCTGCTGAAAGGCCGCCGTATTATCGGTCACCTCGTCGGCTTTCGCTCCACCTTGCGTCACGCACCACCGACTCTGAGGTGGCTCGTCAGCCGCCAGCAGCGTCTGCCACACGATCACCAGAATGAAACCATATGCGGCCATGGGTCGCTTGAACATTTCGCAGTCTCCACGTCATGCGTTTCACCGATTGCGGGCCGGCGTCTTGGGGCGGACCCACGTCTGCCCCTTCTTATAGCGATGGGCCCGATCAATGACGGTCGCGTCTTGGCTGATCTGAATGACCTGGTCGAGCACCTGGTCGAACTCCTCTTTGTTCGGCTGCCTCAGATCGCGGTGGTGGGCCAATTCCACGATCGACTGGCACGCTTGCTGCGCATACGCTGGCTGTTCGATGTACCGGATGAGATATCGCAGCGTGTCCATCGTACGTATCGCCGACGCCCGCTGCAGCACCAGGTTTCGCTCAGCATCATCCGTGCAGAGCTCCATGGCCTGCTCAATCCGGCCAAGTTTCTCCGCATCCGAGCGTCCGTCAGGCAAGGGAGCCACGCGAATCAAGGCACGCAGAGCCATCGTGCGATGCTCGGCGTGCGGATCGGCCTTGTACAGCTCGACCAGGCGATCAGCCACCGAAGCGTCGGGCCAACTGCAAAGAGCGCGAATCCCCGCCTCATGCTCCACCTCATCGGCGGCACCAATCGCGGATTCGACAATACTGAGTGCCGCCGGCCCTCCGACTCGCCCCAGTGTCGGCAGAATCTCCCGACGCTCCTCCGGCTTGAGTCCGTTAATCGCGGCCAACAGTGTGGCGGTCCGTGCGGCTTCGTTGGTCAGGCGATTGCAGACAAACATCACCGCCTTCTCTGCCGCCACGCGTTCGCGTCCCTCCTCCGCCCTGAGCACGCCCTGAATCATTCCCGGCAGATGTTCGGGACCCGCCAGTTGCCCCAACGCAATCATGGCGGCCGCACGCACCGTCGGTTCATTGTCCAGAGCAGCAGTCAGTATCACCGGAATCGTGTCGAGTGCCCGGCGTTGGGCCAGGATCTCTATCAAGATCACGCGTTGAGCGGGCGTGGCCGTCGTCATATCGGTCACGATCAACGGCGACACGCGCTCTCCCGCCATTCGCGTCAGACTCGTGCGCGCCGCCGCTTGCTTCTCCGCGGAACTGCCACGCAGCAGTTCCAGCAACAGTGTCACGTCGGCCGGTTCTCCCAGCTTGCCAAGTGCTTCAATCGCTGCGACTTGTACCGCCGCATCCGCGCTGCCGGTCATTCGCTCCAGGACACCAGGCCGGGCGTACGTATCGCCCCGCTCAGCCAATGCCCGCAACAGCCCTACCTGTGCGTCCGCGGGGAGCTTCGGCAAGAGAGCGGCAAACTCCTTGGTAGCCACCGTTCCTTTGGCTTCCATCCGCACCTGCTCCAGACCTAGTGCCCGAAGGTCCTGGTCCTCGTCCTGGAGTAACCCGACCACCATCTGGATCAGTTCGGCGTTTGCCTCGTCGGCGGCCTCCGCACTCGGCTCGCTCTGCCCTCTCGCAGCGGGCAACGCTCCCAGCAGCACCAGACCTAACAAGATTCCAGGCAGACTACGGTAACACGTCATGGTTTCCTCCCGGACGATAGCTTCCAGAGCAGGCGAGGAGAGGAGAGGGGAGGGGAGCCAGTAGAACGGTGAGAGAATCGGAGACAGAACGAGAGGCAGCGGCTATCGCCTCTCGCCGGTCTCAATCCGGTCATCCCTCTCCTGTCTGATGCCTGCTCCCGCCTCTCTCCTCAACCCAAGTACAAGTAGCTGGGCGTACTGGAAATCAATCGGACTTGCCGGCACAGGCCAACACGCCACGAGTGGCTGCCACACGCACGTGCTTGGGCTGGTCCTGTGCACTGAGTCGCTTATACACTGCCAGCGCGTCGACCTTGTTTCCGTCAGCCAGCAACGCTTCCGCACACGACAACGCAGCATCACTCACAGCGGCCTGCACCTTGGGAGTTGCCCCACTGACGTCCCCCAGACTCTTCGCCGCGTCCTTCGTGCGGATGTCACCCAAAGCAAAGGCGGCGGCACAGGCGACACACTCATCGCTGTCCCCCAGCAAAGCGGCCAGTTGGGCCACGCTGTCGGCGTCACCGCGGACGCCAAGTGAGCCAATAATCCCAATCTTCACGGCCCCCTCAGTCTGAGGCAGTGCCTCGCGCAGCGCCTGACCGGCTTCGGCCGCGGGAATACGTTCCAGCGCGTAGCGGGCCATATGGGAAAGTTCTGGATTGGTCAGAATGGCGGCCAGAGCGGGGACACTCCGGCCAGTACCGATAACCATGAGTTGGCGGCACACGAAGTCCTTGGCGTCCCGCGACACATCGGTCGCCAGTACGGCCGCCAGGCGATCCTCCAAGTCCTGTCTGGCCGCGGCATCATCACGCGTGGTGACCACGGCATCATCAATCGGGTTCAACAGACTGCGATCTGTTCCCCAGTCATACGTCTTCAGTGCGTCAAAAGCTTGATCCAACATATCGAGTTCCCTTGGTTGGGCAGAAGGCTAATGGGAGACGAAGTACGGCAGCCAGACCTACAGTTGCCACGGCTCACGGCGCGCCCGATCCAGGAACCGGTTCGCTTCCTGATCGCCGGGGAATTCCTGTTTGGCCGCGTCCCACTTCAGGGAGCGTTTCAGCGTATAGGCGGTGATCCCCAGGTGGCTCAATGCGACGGTGTTCACAGCCAACTCAATGTCGCGGAAGGGCCTTTCGCGCGTCTTCACACACTCAATGAAATCGCCGTAAATCCCGCCGGACCCCTTGTACGACGGCACCGGTTTTGCCGGCCTGGTTTCACCCGGAGTCCCTTCGACCTGTAGATTCTCGGTGTGCGGACGATTGTGGTAGATCACAATCCCATTCGGATAGCGATATTCGAGGAACTGTTGCCCTTCTTCATCGTGGTAGACAATCTCCTCGGGTTGGATCTCACGCACATCCACGGCGAATGTCGCGCCGCCGAAATGGTGTGCCCCCCAGTCGGTCATGCCACCGCCTGAGTAGTCGATATACGAGCGCCAACTGCCACCGCCGGTGCCGAAGTTGCCGTCGCACCGATCCGAATTGTAGGGGGCCCACGGGGCCGGACCGAGCCACAGATCCCAATCCATATCGGGCGGACATTCCTGAGCAGGCAAATTGCACGGCTGCGAGAGTGGACCCACATTCACGTTGATCCACTTGACTGTCCCCAACTCTCCCCCCCAGCATTTGTCGACGATGGGGCGATAATCCTCCAACACACGCTGGCTGCCACCCGACACCACTCGCGCGTAACGACGGGCCGCTTCGATCATCAGTGGTCCTTCGCGGAGCGTACGAGTTTCCGGCTTCTGGCAATACACATCCTTTCCGCTGCGACACGCTTCGACCACCATGATCGCGTGCCAGTGGTCTGGCGTAGCAACATGCACGGCGTCGATGTCCGTCCGCGCCAACAGCTCGCGAAAGTCGTTGTACGCCTGGCAGTCGCTGTTCTGGTAGTGCGCGTCGACCTTCCCTTTGGCCGCGTCCCGGACTTTCCCCCGCACATCGCACACCGCCACGTACTGAACGTCGGGACGCCCCATGAACGCCCCCAGGTCTCCGCCTCCCATGTTGCCAATGCCAATGCCTGCCATCACGATGCGATCACTGGCCGGCGGTGTTTCCTGGGTTCCCAGTGCTGTCGACGTGATGATGTACGGCAGACTCAACGCCGCGCCGGCCGTTTTGAGAAAATCGCGGCGAGTTGCTTGATGATGCTGACCCATAGTGGCTCCTCACGAGGATGATATTGGAGGGATTTCATTTCGCGGCCGTGCCATCCGCAGATGTTGTTCGACAGGCTCGGCGAGCAACGGCCCGGCGAACGCAGTACCGCCGGCACCACGGCTCGAAACGCCGCGAGTTGACCAGGCCTTGCGGCCAAGAAACCATCCTACACACAATCGAACCGGTGTGATACTCGATGGACAGCGACTTGGACAGCGACTGGTGGGCTGCGAGCGGAGTTACGAGTGGGATCGCCAACTTCTGGACTGCCTACCCCATCTTCGGGGACTGCTTGCACCATCATAGCTGGACAGCGACAGTTTTCGACCTACATGCTGGACCCCAACGGCCTCGTGCCGTGGGTGAAACCGCTGGACAGCTCGAGGCGACTGCCCCGAAAAACAGCCCTCCTTTCCCTCGAATCGCCGAGGAAAGCGGCGGTTCGAGGGAAAGGTAGGCATACCGAGTGGACGACGTCGTGCAAGCTCTCCCTCGAATTCACCACGAGAGGCGAGCTCTCGTGGGGTCCGTTTCGCCGTATGTCGCAGCCAGCTAAGCGGTTCGGCGGATAGAGGAATGTCAAAGAGTCGCTGTCCAATGAGGGACTCGATCCAGTGGTCGAAGGTCCTCCCAGAACCACCAGGCACGAACGATTGACGGGGAGGTAATGGGCGTCTGATCAGGGTGCCTGGACATCATCACCAGGATTGCCCAGGCGATATTCGAGCGGGCGATATTCGAGCGGGAAGGTGGCGCGGATTCGTGTCCCCGACCCGGGCGCCGATTCCATCTCCAGCGAATTGCCCAGCAATCGAGCGCGTTCGCGGATCCCCGCCAATCCGTAGCGGTCGTCCGCCACCTGCTCCGCGGAAAAGCCGACGCCCCAATCCTGAACTTCCAGGACCAATTCATCCGCACTACTGCTGAGCGTTACCTGGACTTTCTTGCTCTGACTGTGACGGACGGCATTGGTGATCGACTCTTGAGCGATGCGATAGACGGCGGTCTCCAACACCGGGGCCAATCGGACGGCGCGGACGGTGCAGCTGTAAGTGATCTCCGGTGCGGATGGTCGTTCCAGCATTTGGTTGATGAAATCGGCGATGGCAGTGGCCACACCGAATTCTTCCAGGACCGACGTGGTGGTACGATTCATCAGTGCGCGCACTTCAGAAGAAGCCTGGCGAAGCGATCTGACGCCGGCTTCGAAAGCGGCTTGAGCGCGCTGGTCATCTGCTTCCGCGAGCCGATGATACGACTCGAATTGCATCAGCGCTCCGACCAGCCGCTGAGCAACTCCATCGTGAATCTCGTAAGTGATCAGTTGGCGTTCGCGATCGCTCGCCCGCAACATGCGTCGCAAGGCCTCCCGCTCCTGTTGCAGGGACGTTTCCGCTGAGCGTCGCTCCAGTACCTCCTGCTCCAGTTGAACGTTGGTTGCCTGCAGTTCGGCGGTGCGCAGCGCCACACGTCGTTCCAGATCGTCGCGTGCCTCCTGCAACTCCAACTGTGCATGCTTCCGATCGGTAATATCGGTGATGAAGCCTTCCACGGCCTCCAGCACGCCTGTCGCGGAGAAGACACCGACTCCCTGCTCCCAGACCCACTTCTGAGTGCCTTGCGCGGTGATGATGCGGTATTCGAGCTGAAAGCGTCGGTGCTGCTCGATCGCCTTCTGCACTTCATCCCAGACGTATTGGCGATCCTCGGGGTATACGACCTCACCAAAGCCGACCCCCCAGTTCCTCGTTAATTCCGCCGGCCGATAGCCAGTCAGTTGCGTACTCCCCTCGCTGACGAACGCCATGTTCCACTGCGGGGAGTTGAGACAGCGATAGGCCATGCCAGGCAAGTTGGACATGAGGGTTTCCAGAATCCGCTGACTCTCCTGCAACGCCCCAAACATCCGTTTGCGTTCCGTCATGTCGTGAGCGAATCCGAGGCAGCCGATGATCGCATTCGACGCGCCAATCAGTGGTTCAAGGTGCGTCAGATAGATGCGACCCTGCCATTCGAACTCGTAGTCGACTTCCTGTCCCCCGAGCGCTCGTCGATGAGCCGCCAGGGCCACGTTGTCTTCGTCGACCGTCTGCAGGTATTCGGAAACCAGAGTACCCACAACCTGGCTCGGCTGCAGTTTGAGTTCCTTCAAACCGCCACCGAAGGAGGCTGTAAATCGCAGGTCGGTATCGGTAGCCCAAACGACACCAGGGATCTTCTCCGCCATGAGTTGAAAGAGAGCCAGTTGCTGTTGTGCGCGATGCATGGCGCGTTGTCCCTGTAGACGCGGTCAGGGCGACACTCCCGGAACCCCAGGCGCATCGAGTTGACCGGTAATGATGACACCCCAGTTGCCCGCACTTCAATAGCCGCCCCTGCTGTCCTCTTGCCCGACTTCCCTCCACAATTCTGGCGTCCGTCCTCCAAAATTCAACGGGCAACGAGAAATTCACCCGTTCCTTGAAGACGGCCAGTACGCTGTTGAAGCGCAATTCGCCTAATCGATACAATCGATTCTGTTCCGCCGCGGAGCACTCCCTTTTTGGGGACGCTTGGGTCGGGTGACCGCTCGCCCAGCCGCCCTCAGAGGTTTGATCCGTAGGCCACCAGAACGTGCATCCTCCGGCTTGACGATCGCGCGTACCTCATCCATTCCCCCGGGGAACTCGGTGAGTCGGCCACGCTTGTTCACAGTTGAGAGTCATTTGCACCGGAGATTCGGTACCGCGTCACCAACACTGTTACTGCAAAGGACCCGCGACATGCGATGCAACTCGCTGCTGACAGGTTGCCTCTGCGTATGGGCAACTGCGCTGGTTAACGATCGAGCCACCATGGGGCAAGAGTCGTCCCTTCCCGCTCGTCCCACCAAGCACTTGGTGAGCTGTCTGGACGTGCAGGATTTTGGCGCCGAAACCGTCCGCATCGGCGACTTGAATGCCGACGGCGCTCCGGAATTGCTATTCGTGCAAAGCCACTTCGGCACACGATCGATCACTTGCCTTACCGCCACCTCGGTAACCGGTCAGATTCTCTGGCAAACGGGCCGGCCTTCGGTGGACAATGGTCGCATCTATTCCGATCTGCCGGTTCAGATCTACGACTGGGATGATGACGGTCGCAATGATGTTCTTTATGTGCGTCAAGCGGTCTATGCCGCTCCAGCCTACGATGGACAGAGCGTGAGAGAACGTGCGTCCCGCTACGAAGGTGAAGCAACTCTGATCGTGCTGGAAGGCAGCACGGGGAGTGAGAAGGCTCAGATGCCGCTGCCTGCGCCAGCGGATGATTGCTTTCTGCTGGCCAACCTCACCGGCACAACAAGACGCCAGGATCTGGTCGTCAAAGACCGGTACTGGAACATGTGGGGGATCGCCCACGACGGACGCGAGCTCTGGCATTGGAGCGGTTCGACCGGGCACTTTCCGGCCATCGCGGATGTCGATGGCGACGGCTGCGATGAAGTATTCGTCGGATTTGCGCTGCTGGACCACGACGGCAAGGAATTGTTCTCGCACGAAGCACACGAGGCACATCAGGACGCCTGCTACATTGTGCAAACCACCGATCAGTCCTGCCATCTGCTGTTCGGCAACGCAGGACTGCACAGCCTCCAGGTGGACGGTTCACAGCGTTGGCACCAAGCGATGGGTGAATGTCAACATGTGGTTGCCGGGCACTTTCGTGGCGATTCGCCGCTGCAACTCGTATCGGTTGACCGCACCCCCGTGTCCACCCATCGCCGGGACTCGGAAGCATGGGCGATACTGTACCTGCACGACCTGAATGGAAGAGAGATCTGGAGCCAACCGCAGCAGAAAGGCGCCTGGGCCATCGCGCCACTGGCGGTCCGCTGGAGCAACTCGCGTCATGGACATGATATCCTCGTCTACGGCCACGGTCAGGGACGCCCGGTCATGATCTACGACGGGAACGGAGCGCTGATCGACGAGCTCCCGATGTGCTACACCGATGCGCGGACCCCAGCCGACCGTCTGACCGACTACTATGCCCTCGTCGCTGACGTATGGGGCGACGGTCGGGACGAAGTGATCCTGTTCGGTTCACGAGGGGTGTGTATCTATGCCAATGGCCGGCCCAATCCCGACCCGACACTCTACAACGAGACACTGTATCCCGGCATGTGACCGAGCCAGATTCCAGCACCAGACGATTTTCGCACTGCACCTTGGAGACAGACTGTCATGAAGCGAACTCATCCACGTGGTCTAGCAGCCGTTTTGTGCCGACTTCTGGGACTCATGCTTGTGCTGCCAGGAGCGTGGGCCGGCACGTCACATCAACCGAGAACCCTTACGTGCCATTGCCGCCGATCAACGGCTCATTCAAAGCCCGGATATCGCTGTTGGGCAGCCCGTCAGGATACTCCTGGCGGGCCAGGTTGATGGCCGCCACCGCGACGCTCAGGTGCTGTTTCTTCGTTTCCCGATAGAACTCGGCGGCCTGCCGAGGCAGTTTCGGCTTGCCGTGGAGCGGCTTGTCAGACACGCACAGCAGCGTTGCACTCGGTATGCGATATCGAAATCCGTTGGCCGCCACCGTGGCCGACTCCATGTCGACCGCCACGCTACGGCTCGCCTGCAAGCTCTCCAGGGTGCCACGCAGCGCGAGCTCCCAGTTTCGGTCCCCTGTCGTGTAAACCACCCCGAGTCGGTAGGGCAACTCCAATTCGTCCAGCACCTTGGCCAGGTAACGGTTCAACAGGAAACTTGGAATGATTGGCACTGAGGGGGAGAGCGCCTCATCTAAGAGGCGATCGCCCCGCATATAACCAGACGCCAGAACGTAGTCACCAATCTCCTGATGGTTTCTCACTCCAGCACAGTGTCCTACCATCAGCATGGCGTCCGGACGCAGGACAGCCAGGTGATCTGTACAGTTCTTCGCGTTGGATGGCCCCACACCAATGTTCACAATGCTCACCCCATCGTTGTTCTCCGTCCTGTGATGGTAAGCGGGCATCTGCACATCCGGATGGATTGGTTTGGCACAATCGGGATAGATCGACTCAAAGGCGTCCATGTGCATGCGGTAGTTGGTCAGCAGGATGTAGCGCTGAAAATTCTCCGCTCTGGTGCCCGTATAGTGTTCAAGTCGCTGCAGTGACAGATCAACACGCTCAGGCCCGAACAGGAAAAGCTTCTTGCGTGTGATGTCCAGATCGCTTTCGTCGATCTTCTGCAACAGCGAAGGGGAATTGAGGTCGATCCGTGCTCGCGACGGCTCGACCTGGATTTCCGCCCCCTGCAATGCCAGTTTGAGCAGTTCCCGTTGCAGATACCAGCGGTATGCCGAAGGTCGGGCCACTTCCCCCGATATGGTCGGGTTGTGGTGTGACCAGTGGCGGACCACCGTGATCTTGGAGTAACAGTCCAGTTCGTAGATCTTCTCCATCCGGTCGCACGCGTCCGACACACGCGATCGCAGATCGTCCTCCCCTTCTCCCGCGATAATTCGCAATGTCTCAGTCATCGTCAGCAGCCCGTAACACACATGTGGCAGTCGGTCGTGCGAGCAGCCGAGCTTCCGTCAACTCGAGAGGTCTGCCAGTTCTCGCGTCAGTTGGCAAGCGATGCGCCGGAACACGTCCGCAGAGGGCCCTCCCAGTTCCGCCAGCTTGTGATGCGATGCAATCAGATGCTCACACAACTCCCGACGCCCCAGGGGAACCGTGGGAAGTAGAATCGGGGGGCTCACACACCGCGGGCAGACCGAGGCAAAACTCAACAAGACGTCCAGCTGGCAGACGCCGAAGAGCCGGTGCCGTCCCGCGTCGTCAGCGTAAACTTGCAGAGAACCGGGCGCTGATGCACCGTGCCTTTGCATCATGACCAGACATCCTTGAAATGTGCTGTCAAGATGCTCGCAGTCGGAAAGGTCCAACACAATGCGGACTCCTTCATCTAATGCTCGGCAGACGAAATCCCTCACTGCGGCACTTTCCTGAACCGTTCCGCGCGGGACTACTCGCACCAGATATCCCGATTCCGCCCGACATACGGAGACCCTTCCAGATTCTCTCGCGCCCACCGTGTGTGCCCTCCTCCCATGATACATCCCAGGAAGTTGCTCCGATTCTAACCCTTTCGGCCATTTTCTGGAATCAGAGTTCCGCCCCCATCAACGTCCCACCCTTGCCACTGGGAAAAGGTTTACAGACACACTCCCCCGGGTTAAAACCCCGGAAAGGACAACTTCCCGGTTTGTCGATGCCGACGCCGGGCGGTTTCCCACGCCCTGCGCGAGCGCGGCTACAATGAATACGCCGAAGTTACTTCTTCCTCATGCCGAATGGGACAGCGCCACTTATCAAAAAAAGCGAGAAATCGCCACCGATGAATACGGACTTACGGCGATCAATCCTACCCAGCTGTGGAAGTGGCGCTGTCCAACTACGCCCGCTGCGCACCAGCAGACGATACACACCCACAACTCAGGCGTGCGGAGCTCTCAGGTGGTGCATCACTTCAGAACGAAAAACCGAAACTGATACGGCTGCCGCCACGCGGATGGGGATGACCATGATGCGGATACGGCCGTGGAGATGGTGGACGTACATACACGGGTGCGCTGAATCCCCAATAATAGCGAGGCACCGTCCGAATAATCACGGGCGGTGGCGGCGGTGACTCGACATGCACTACCGTGGGCGCCACTTCATAGACCGCAGCTTTCGGGGCAATCTGCTGCATCGCCCGGATTACCTCGTTGCTGACACGGCTGCGCCGTAGAAAGAGCAGATCGTCGACCGACAGTGGACGCGACAGCCCACGCTCTCGAACCACGTCGGCAATGATCTGATCATCCAGCCCTGAACGGGTCAGTTCAACCACCTGCTGACAATCAACCGGCTCGACCACCGTTGGTGTCACAGTTGGCTTCTGAACGCGCTGCGTGCTCGCCGGCGGCAGCAGTTCCAGGGCATCGTCGTCGGAAGTATTCTGACCAGCCACCGAAGCAACTGAGAAGGTGAGTGCCAGAATGAACGTGGCGACCCGACTCCAGAGCCGTCCCCATGTGATTGTATGATCCATAGTCTTCGCCGCGGATCTCCGCTGCACGCGCATCGAAGAACCGCCTTCCTCCCTGAAATGAGCCCGGGTGAGCAACTCGCGAGGGTGGTGTCTTCCCTCACCACCATCTCCCAGCCTGCATGGAGCGATGGCCTCGAAACTCAGCCGCCGCCTTGCAGATCCAGCGCGCCCCATAGACGCTCGCTCATCGCGTACGCGCCGCTGATCTTATTATCGACCGCTTCCGAGTGTCGATCCCATTTTGTGTCCTCGGCAAACGTGAATCGCTTGTCCGCGTCCGCAGCGACCACAGCGGCCGTTCACCCCGAAACACAAACCAGGCAATCTTGAGCGACTGGAAAAAACTGCCGACGGCTGTCGTGAGACTGCCGTCGCCTTGGCCTGCGAGCCACTTGAGAGTTCTCCCGGACCCCACCGCGTTCGATCCGCTGCCACCATGGATGCGAGGCCCGCGGGCCAGCGAGGACTGGACGAGACGTCCCACACGTGAGAGCCAGTTGATCGATGCCGGTTGGGGCTACGCGAAGTTGAATCCCCGGTCAGTACAGGACGACGCTGGAGGATTTCAGCCCTTTGGACCTGGGGGCAATCAGCCGAAGCGCGGAGCGGGTCTGACGCGTGGGATCATTGGATTGGCCAATTTGGGACAGCCGCGTAAACCAGACGACTGGGGCGTCCTGCGGGCTTGGGCGTGGGCGTGGGGCGCCTCGCGCGCTCGGACTCGAACGTGGCGCCGAGTGGACACCATCCTGCAACGAATCTCTCAATCCACCTGCTGCACCGCCGGAGGCTTCCACTGACCACTCAGTGCCGATTCCTCGGGCCAGTAGAGCCGCATCACCATGTAGATCGGTCCATGGGGAGCCGGTAACCAGTTCGACTCACGGTCCTTGCCGGGCGAGTCTCTCTGGATGTAGATCGTGAGGGAGCCGTCGCTGTTCGGCTTGAGGTCAGGGAGCATCGGCGAGTTGATCAGGTACCGATTGATTGGATTCTCGATCAGCAGCTGCGTCGCTGCGTCATACATGGTGACCGACCAGAACGCCTTGCAGGGTGGGAGCTGACCGGCAGGAAACGTCAAGGTATAGCGGTGCTTGCTGCAGTCAGGTTTGTTTCCGTTGCTGTCGGTCGCGAGCATCGGATAGAGCGCTTCCTCAGCATCATTTCCGTAAATGCCGGCCACTGCCGCCGCCGCCCGCAGAGTCCAGTCGCCCTGAAAGAAGCTGCGGTCACCAAACGCTTCACCGACTCGCCATCCATTCGCATCCTTGCCCAACAGAGAAACGCGCTGCTTGACCTTGGCCAGCCCGCGCTTGATGCCAGCCGATAGTTCGGCTTGCTCGTCGCGACTAAACCGTTCAACGGGAAACGGCTTGCCAGGCTCGATGCCGATTCTCGCCAACCGGGCGCGCAGTGGCTTTTCTGCCTCTGCAGCACCAACCGGTGGACAGAACTGCAATACCGTACTCAGATAGGAGAAGGGATCTTTTTCGGCCAGCTTCTTATCAAACTGGGGCCACGGAATTGACGGAACGGAAGCAGGGGCGGGTGACTTCAGGAATGCGGACAGCGTCTGTAGTTGATAGCCGGCCTGAATTCTCTTCACATTCTCGATGTCAGCGGGGTTGAAGAGCTGCGTGCGGAAGATTGCAAACACGAAGTCGGTCTCACAGGAAAATACCTTATCGATGCCGGCCGGCACGTCTCTCCCCTGCCATGCCGGGCCAGCAATCATATAGTGTCCGGCCACATTTCCCGTGGTGCGACTGCCAACATAGCCCATGTTAAATGTGTACCAATCGACAAGCTGGATCGAGTAGTATCGCCCCTTCTCGATCTCCGGCACCGTAAACACCACCGGCTCCGCCCGCAAATCAGCACAGAAGAACGAATACGGCGTATCGCTGTTGGGTGTCACCACCGAAGTGTCCTGCGGCGTAAAGACTCTCGCCTCGTTATGGAGTTGATTGAACGGGCACTTATACTGCGAAGACTCCTTGTCGATGAACGACTCGTACATGACTCCATAGTTCATCACCAAAGGAAGTCCGTAGATAATCGCTTCCTCGGCAATCTGCTCGACTTCGCCTCGCGCCAAAGTACCGCTGGCCAGACACAAATCCGCTCCAAACCAAGTGAAAGCAATGACCAGTACTGCGAGCCTCAAATACGGTGTGCGCATGCGACTTTCCTTCGGTGGTATGGATTGCGGTACGAATGCGAAGTTCAGGAGAACGACAGGCGAGACTTCCACCGCACGGATCGTGCTCGCAATAGTGTAACATTCGATCCGTATTTATAGCATCGCCCGTCCACCTGTCACCTCGCAGCGCCGTCCGACTTGCCGTTTCTCTCAGCAGTTGGAGAGAGCTGACAGGATGCACCGAGCGACCGGGTCTCACCGGGACAACGAATCTCCGGAATCGTCCCCCCGGCAGACTGCCCGTTCAGCCACGCCAGCTCGCCCGGCCCGTCGTGCTCGCGTTGCGGCGCCAATCGCACCTCCCGCCAGCGCTGTTGGGATAATCGCAGCGTAATAGAGCAGGGTCCACCAGCTGCCATTGATGCCACCCGATAGGATCGCCGGCAGCACAATGAGACCTGCTGCCACGACGCCGAATACGAGACAGTGCCGCGCGAGCTGATACTCCACCTCGCGCGACAGTCTCCAGGCACCGGCCAATATCGGCAGGAGCAGAAGCACATGAGCGGCAATTTGCCCTGTCTGGGAACGGGAAACAGCGTCGAGACCTCGATCGCCGGCCACGGCGAACAGCAGGATCCCCAAAGCCAGCCAGGCAAGGATGACGACGCCAAACGCGAGGAGCGTTACAATGCCGGCGCGCGCCATGGCGCGGCCGTCCAATCGGCTCGTGTCGGTTGGGTCGTTGTCGTCGGTCATGCTTCCTTACCGCGGCTGACGGGTGCTGTGAGAGATTTCCTATTGTAGGCCCCGCAAGGGGATTGTCCCACACCTGTTGCCGACGGCGGACCGGAAAGGAGGGAGTTGAAAACAGATGGCCCGGTTGATTACCGTCCGGCGAGCGACCAAACTGAAGGCTTGGCAACGAATCTTGCGGCCTCACCAGGAGCTTCTTCCATGACCAGAACGATACTTGTCACCTTGCTCTGCGCCTTCCTTTGCTCACCGCTCTGGGGAGGACATCCCTTGAAGTTCGAAGTCAAGTTACTGACAGTCGATGCCAACGAGGGGTGCGACGTGGCCGACGTCGATGGCGACGGCAAGCTGGACGTGGTGGCCGGCAGAAACTGGTATCGTCATGGCGAGTGGGTTCCGCGTCCCGTGCGACTGATCGACGACTGGAGCGGGTACGTACGTTCCAACGGTGATTGGGCCTACGACGTAAACGGCGATGGACGCCCTGACGTCGTCACGATGGATTTCACCCAGGGGAACGTCTGCTGGTACGAGAATCCCGGCGCGGAGGCGCTCGCGCGCGGCATGCTGTGGCCGCAGCACGTTCTGGTCGACACAAAACAACAGACCAATGAAGTGTGCTACCTGGTTGACATCAACGGTGACGGCACCCCTGAGTGGATCGCCAACCAATGGAACCCCAAATCCGACATGATTCTCTGGCAGTTCGGCACGGAAGAAAAGGAGGTCGACGTGCAGCAGGGTGGCAAGACAGAGAAGGTTCGGCAGAGCGTACCGGTCCTGGTCGGCCATGTCATCGGCTCGCAAAATGGTCATGGCATCGGTTTTGGCGACATCAACAATGACCAGCGCGAAGATATTCTCATTGGCACCGGGTGGTATGAACGTCCGGAGGGAGATCCCCTGGCGCAGACCTGGAAGTTCCATCCCGACTGGGAGCTCCAGGCGGCCTGTCCCATGCTCGTGACAGACCTGGACGGGGACGGTGTGAACGACATAGTGGGAAGTGAGGCACACAAGTACGGCATCTACATTCGCCGCGGTTTGGGCCCCGCTGCCGATGGGAAACTGCAGTTCGAGGAGCACCTGATTGACAAGAGCTTCTCGCAGGCGCACTGCCTCGTGTTTGCGGATTTGGACGGCGATGGTGTCAACGAACTCATTACCGGCAAACGGGTTCGCGCCCATAATGGAGGAGACCCGGGGAGTGGTGATCCGCCGATCATGCGTTATTACGTCTGGAATCCCCAGTCGAAATCGTACGAAGGGCATACAATCAATGAGGGTGCGGTGGGGGGCGGACTCCAGATACGCACGGCCGACCTCGACGCGGATGGTGACATCGACATCGTTGTGGCTGGCAAGGATGGAACCCAGATCCTGTTCAATCAACGGCTCTAGCACCGCGCCTGAGAAATCAAGTCGGCAGAGGAGGCGCAGACCGGCGTCCGGTTCGCGTGGTGTGTCGGGTCTGCAGCGTCCCCTCCACGTTGGATCGGAGGATTGAATTCGTCGTACGAGCCGAGTTCACACACGAGAGAGGGTCGCTCGATGGATGCCCAGCGCCAAATAGAACAGTTCCTGGAGGGATCGCCGCATGCCGTCGTGGGCGCATCGCACGATCGCCGGAAGTACGGCAATAAGGTGCTGCGAGCCTATCTGCAATCGGGCCGCAAGGTCTATGCGATCAACCCGCATGTGAACGAAGTCGAAGGGCTGGAAACGTATGCCAGCCTGGCAGATGTCCCCGAGGAGATTCACGGCATTTCGATCGTGACGCCGCCCGCCATAACCGAGACGATTGTTGAGCAGGCGGCAGCGTTGGGCATCTCACATCTCTGGATGCAACCTGGAGCGGAGAGTGAGCAAGCGGTTTGGCGAGCCGCCGGTGCCGGGGTGCATGTCATTGCGGGCGGGCCGTGTATACTTGTGGCGTTGCGATTCCGCGAGTAGACGTTTTACTCCCTCGTCTTGCGCGACGAGAGGCCGAGCTTCGCCGATTTCAACCGGTGCGAAACCGCTGGATGAATCGCGCACCTATCTGGTAGCAAGAATCTCCCAGTCGGCGGCATCGCACGATCTCGATGCAACGCGGCTTGCAATCAGGCAACACCAACAGGAGCTGCTCCATCGGGAAGACTTGCTGGCTATGCAGAAAGGCGATCCCACTGCGGCTTAAATCGCGAGTCAGGACTTTGTGCCACTGAGCTGGGCGCAGCAGCGCGGGGAGAGAGCGTCGATACTGAATGGCCGCCGTCACACGAATGTGTTTGCGCACGTAACGGCGCTGATCGTTTTCGATCAGTGGCATTGCCCCACTGACGGCAAAATACTCCTCGGGTGAGTTCGGCATCTGCAGCTCGAACGTCAGCGGACCGACGACGTTGGTCAGTCTTTGGAGTTGATCGTCGCCTGGAAGCATCGAAACATCTCCTCATCAAACTCCGTGCCAACTTTGGTGGCCATGAATTCCAGCACTTTGGAGGGCGAATCAGCGCGTCGGTAAGGGCGGTCCGCCGTCAACGCATCAAACACGTCGGCGACTTTGCACAACCGAGCCCACTCGTGGATCTCGGAACCACCAGCACCGACCGGATAGCCCTTGCCATCGAGCCGTTCGTGATGCTGGTAGATCATCATCAACTGCCCCCAGTTCACGTCTTCCCGATGACAGAACTCGCGGAATCCATCGGTCGGGTGCCGCTGAATGATCCGCCATTGCTCGTCTGTCAATCGCGTCGTGCAGTTCAGCACCGACGTCGGAATGTATCGCTTGCCATAGTCATGGAGCAATGCGCCGAAGGCAACCTGCTGCAGGCTCTCATGATCGAAACCGAGTCGTGAAGCGAGACCGAGACAATACGTAGTCACATTGGCCACATGCGTATAGGTGTAGTAATCGTGCGCCAGAAGGTGACTCAAGTCGCGTAAGGTGAATTCGTTCTCGCTGAACACGTTGGCCAGGTTGTTGCCGAACTCCTCCGCAAACTCCACATACCGATGCACATTCGGGCTCGTAAACGCCGTCTCAAACACCGAACGATTAACGGCCGTCAAGACCTGCAGACGCCGATCACCGGGCAACTCGGGGTTCTGCAGCACAACCTCGTTGAGATAAGTACAGTAATCCTCATGATCCGCCACCCGGATGTACAGCGTGACCACCGAAGAACCTGACAATCGCTCGAGTTCATCCTGATTGAGCGGGTAGTTCCGGCCTCGAAACAGAACGGCTTTATCCCCTTCCGATCGTACGAACAGATCGAAATCCAGTTTCTCCGCCGGCGCCAACGTACCCAGCGCAATGGGGAGCATGCCCCGGAAGTCGCTCGGCTGCTTTGCTATGGGTCGTTCTGCTGTCTGTACGGCCATGGGTACTTCCAGCTGCGCCGCCTTTCTCAGCTGATGATATGCCCACGTCGCCGCGTTCCCGGCGACATGGCACTGGCTTGTCCCTTCAAGCACGTTCGAGCACAACAATCACTTGTTTGCCCTCACAGCGTCCACGAACCACAACTCCCAACGCGAGGTTCCCGACGTTTATGATCCACCGGCCCCGGCACGCTGTCGTTCAGGGAATCGCTGCCAGCCGCGTCGTTGTCGCTCACCGACCACGGCATACAGCTCACCATAATGATGGAACTCTACCTTGTGCTCGCGAAGATGCCAGGGACGTCGTAGTGCATTTGGGGAGACTCTGCTCCCTGGCCGAGTAGTGTGACTCACAGCGGTCGACTAATCGGCACGACGCGAACCAGCCCTACCATCGGCAACTCCGGACAACGGACAACTCGCGGACCTGCCGCTCGCCGTCACCCCCACAAGGTACTCCCCTCTCCGCCACCATGATCCGAATGTTCCGGGGTCAGTCCCGCGGCACGGCACTGCGCCGCTGGGGCGACTACTTCGGTCGCGAGTAAGTACCGGTCAGTGTCCCGTTCGCCCACTGATGACCAGACATCGCCTCGATCAACTGCTGTTTCGAGGCACCGGCATTGAGATCGAGCGGTGCATCCCGTGCCTACAGAGCAAACGCCTAGCGGTGGACACCGTTCCCGAGCGGCGGAACTGGTCCACGGTAGCCAATGTTTGCACGCGTTCAGGAGCTCCGGCCCTGTCGGCCCGCAGCGACTGATTTCCGATTTCGACGAAGAAGCAGTTGATTTGTATCGGTGTCCAACCCTATCCTGGTGCATAGCACACTGTGTGTCTTGGTGCGATGCACGCTGGCCCATGGGCGTCCTCCTGATCGAAAGGTCGGAGCTCGTGGTCACTCGCGAATTGCTGCGGCGCAGCGCGCATTTCTCCGATCTGTCGGACAGCATCCTGCTGCGGCTGGCGGGAATCGCGCAGTCGTGCGACGTTTCGCCGAACGTTGTCTCGCTTTTTCTTGGAGGCTGAAACATGGTTGAGAAGCAACTCTCTCTGTTCCTGGTCAACAAGCCGGGAGTGCTCGCCGATGTCTGCCAGGCCCTCGCTGAGAGTGAGATCAACATTCGAGGCATGTCGATCTCCGATACAGTGGACCACGCGGTGGTGCGTCTGGTCGTGAGCGATCCCGTTAAGGCTATCCATATTCTGGGCGAACACGGCGTGCTCGTCGTGGAGACCGATGTCCTGTCCATGGCGGTCAGCAATCACCCTGGCGAACTCTCGAAAATCGCACGCAAGCTCGCCCGTGCCAAAGTGAATATCGAATACGCCTACGGCACGTCCAATGGCGATTCAGCGACCATGTTCATCCGCGTGTCGGACGTGCGAAAAGCCCGCGAGATTCTCACTCCCAAGACGGGCAGACGCCGAACGACCAGCGGCTGACCGAAACGGATCCCCGGCCACCCGATCCGGCCGATAGGGCACAACACCAGACCGCCCACACCGTCGTGAACCGGCCCTCCGCCGTCGGCCTCAGTCAGCTTTGACCATCGTCGACGCGCCTGCTGGGAGGCCTGGGAACCGTGTCACCGCGGTACTGGGACGGCGTAGAGCCGGTAATTCGCTTGAATACCGTAGCGAAATACTGGGAGGAAACGAATCCCAAATCGAACGCCACATCCGTCACCGATTTCTCTGGATTGCGCAACGAACGCTTGGCAGCCTCGATCTTCTCGCGCAGAACATATTGCAGCGGCGTTAATCCGGTTTCGGCCTTGAAACGCTTCTTGAAGTGAGACAGCGAAAGATGAACACGCTCCGCCAAATCCCGCAGACAGAATTCCTGCTGAGGCGATTCGTGGATCAGACGCAGCACCTCCGCCATTCGCTCGGAGGACTGTGAGCGGGCGTGCCGCCCCGAAGCGTCAATGATGTCGATGAGCAAGCGCACAACGGCCGTGCGCAGCCGCGTCGCACGATGCCGTGCTTCGCGGTGATCGTACCAGCGAAACAACTCCTTGAAAATCAGCTTCGTCTGTTGGCTCCCCCGAAAATGCCGGTGGGGGAGGTGCTGCAGTGACTCGACCAAAGGGTCGCTCTCCACCCGCGGAAGGCGCAAGAGGCGGCCTCCCTGACGCGGCAAACGGATATTGAGCCAATAGAGGATTCCCGGCGCGGAAGGATTCCCCCCCGTACTGTGCGGTTCGTCCGGATAGGTCACAAATACATCGCCGCCACGTAACCGATAGGTCCGCTGCCCGACCTCGAAGAATTGGTTGCCTCGCTCCAGGAAACAGATCTCCCAACCGCCGGCGTGCCGGTGCTCAGGAAGGTCGGGCCGTGCGTGGGAATAGGAATACATGCCCAGCATGGGCACGTCGGCCAGCCCCTCCCGCCGCAGGTCCAAGACCCGGCGATGCGGCGTATCCATGTACTGGGCATCGATATCCATGTAGGCAACACGCATGTTTCAAATCGTATCACGACGTTTATTCAGACGCAATATGGAACAGGCCCTGGCATATTGCGAAGGTGTCGCTCGCGGTCCGCGCCGACGCACGCTCATCCGTTCGTAGACCATCTGGAACGACCTTCGACGATCTGCATGGCGGGCGCGCGGCGACTGGTGGTGGAGGCGAACTGGACTGGCCCCCTTGTCGGCTTGTTCCGACAGGAAGCTCGCTCGCGTGGCCGCACGTATTCGGTCGAAGCGGGTGGATGCCAAGCACCAAGCTCGCCGGACGATCCTCCAGAGTTCTGCATAGTTGGGAGAAAGAATGATGAACGAGTTGAATCACGAACACGACCATGACGGTCACCAGTGCGCCCCCCATCACTGCCACTGCTGCCCAGACGCCGGCCAGCATCAGCAGCTCGCCGTATCGCGTCGCGGGTTCCTGGCCACTGCCGCTGTCGGTGGCGCCGTTCTGAGTGGGCTGAGCTGGACGAATCTGGCGCGAGCCGCGGAGACTCCTCTGCCGATGCCGCCGGCGCGCTAGCCGCTCAAGGTGCTCCCCATTCTCGTCTGGGATCACGCCAAGCCGGCGAACATGACCAGCTGGCGGGGCTGGGGCGGAATCGAAAGGCCGGAGCAGGCAGCGGAAGAGGTCCAACGCATCCAGCGTGAACAGGCTAAGATCAGACAAGACGCGGACTTCCCGGTCGAGTTCCTGGAAGTGGCGTCCGTTAACAATGTGACTCAGATGGCGGAGTCACCAAGTGTCCAAGCGGCCGATGCGATCATTGTCTACGGCGCCGGCGGGGCCGTGGATGGCTGTGAGAAATTCGGCAAGGACATCATCATTTTCCAGCGTCATCGCAGCGGTCCGGTCTACTTGCAGTACGAAATCGTCAGCCCGCGGTTCTTGCGTCAACACACAGACGCCCTCACCGTGCCCAACGTCACGTTCGATGACGTCGTAACCGATGATCTTGGTGAACTGACCTGGCGTCTCCGCTCCTTGTGCGGCCTCAAGAACACGAAAGGCACCAAGGTGATGTGCATCGGCGGCCCCGGTGGTTGGGCGCAACCCGCAGATGTGATCAGCGATCTTGTCACCAAAGTATGGAATCTCGATCTGCAAACCGTTACGTACGACGATCTGGGCAAGTTGATCGAACAGGCTCGGCAGGATAAGGATGCCGTGGCATTGGCGCAACAGAGAGCCACCGAGTATCTCGCCTTGCCGGGTACCAGCCTGGAGACGAAGCGTGAATACGTGGACAACTGCTTCCTGCTCGACCAGGTGTTCCGACACGTGATGGCTCAGGCAGACTGCCATGCCATTACCATCCAGGGCTGCATGTCAACCATCATGCCCATCGCCCAGACCACCGCCTGCTTGACGCTCAGTACGCTCAACGACGATGGATTCCTCGCGTTTTGCGAGTCTGACTTCGTGGTGATCCCTTCTGGCCTGCTGATGGCCAATATCAGTAACCTACCCGTGTTCCTCAACGACCCGACCTATCCGCATGCCGGCTTGATCACCCTGGCTCACTGCACGGGTCCCCGCAAGATGAATGGAAAGACGCTCGATCCAGTGCGGATCGTCACGCACTTCGAATCGGACTACGGAGCAGCTCCCAAGGTGGAAATGCCAAAGGGCCAGAAGGTGACCAACATCGTTCCTGATTTCAAGAGTCAACGCTGGATGGGCTTGCTGGCCACGATCGTCGATGCGCCGTTCCTCCCCATTTGCCGGGATCAAATTGACGTGGCGTACGACGTTCCCGACCAACTCGTTGCTGAGCGGATGCCCGGTTTCCACTGGATGACCGCCTACGGCGATCATACCAAGGAGATCGGTTACGCACTGCGGCGCGTGGGAATCCAGTGGGATAACCTGACCAGCGGCCGCGGCACGGTGTAGGCCCGCCTTGGCTCCCAGGAAGAAAACTCCCGATCCGGCTCGACGCTGATTCCCGGCGTCGAGCCGTCCTGGAGGACCACTCTCCCTATTCTCCGCACGCCCACCACTTTACCACATCTTTTCACCTTCCCTGCGAAACGCCAGACGAGTATGATCTGCCGCCCGGCAGAACGTATCGGCTCCTCACAGCTCTGTCGCGCTGCATGGCTCTGTCGCACCGCACGTGGCGGACTCACCACGTTCGGTCGTCTCGTCTCGGTCTTCGCGCCATGAATGTAACCAGTCTGCTCCGCAGCGCGTCATAAGCTGAGTGTACGTCGCATGAGGCGACAGTCGGTCATTTCGCGATTTTCGAATGAGGGAGACTTCGAAACATGCTCCACCCGTCGCCCGCCTGCCGAATGCCATTGTGCCGAGTGATCATCCGCCTTTCCTGGACTGCTCCCCTTCTGCTCGCAATCGCCGGCTGTGGCTTGCTGGACAAGCGACACTCGCAGAGCAAGAGCGACGAATCAACAGACTCGGTCGAAACCCGTACGAGCGACTTACCGGAGAACTCGCACACCACGAGCGATCTCGCTCCGCCCATCGCCCCCTCGGCCGCTGAGCGCGCTTCATGGCGGTTGCCACCCGAAGCGCAGATGGAACTTGCCTCATTGCACATCGACCCGATCGTTTCCCGTCACCCCGAGAACCGAAGCGCCCCAACGCACCTCGGGCCAGTGCCCGAGGAACTCGTACCTCCGGCGCAGCGGGAGCAAGGATTTGCACCGACGTCAGCCCCACTCGCGTCGGCCGACATGATGCCCGTCGGGCCCCGGATTGCCGAAGCCTCCTTGGCCCGACAGAACCTCAACGGGAAGGTGGAACAAGTCGGTGGCAAGGAATTTCCCCAGACCGTGCTCAACTCGAAGGCCCCCGTGCTTGTCGATTTCTATGCCGATTGGTGTGGTCCCTGCAAACAACTCTCACCAGTGCTCGATGACATGGCCCGCCAACGACCTGACCTGAAAGTGGTCAAAGTCAACTTCGACCACGACAAGAGACTGGCCCGCGAATACGGAGTCACCAGTCTTCCCACTCTGGTCGTCTTTGAGAACGGAAACGTCGTTGGAAAGCACGTCGGTCTGGTTGATATCCGCAAGGCGCTGGGCCGCTGAGCTCTCGGGTGAATGTCGTCGCCGCCGAACCGCGGCAGCGAATCGGCAGGTCGCGCGCGTCGTGAGTACCACGTGTCGATCGCTCAGAATCTCCCCACGAAACGGCCCCACAAACGAATCTGGCCCGCTGATCAGGGAGTAGTTGTCAACTGTGACAACAGCAAGCGCTGCTCGCCGATACTCGGCCAAGGTTTCCTTCAGCAATCCGAAGAAGATGTGACGGCCTTGGGGTGGGCCATCGTTCTACCAGCTGAACCCGCCAAAATTCTGAGCCCCGGTTGCCCGCGTCAGACGCGGCCCGACTGGCCGGAAAGAGAGACGCTTCGCGGACTTCAAACGCCAAATTTCTCCTTCCACCTGGCCTTCAACAGGCCTCGCATGCGATCGTGGAACTCCTGGGGCATGGGGTAGATCTCCCCATCACGATAGAGCGTGATCGTCTTCCGGATATTGTCGACGACTACCTGGCAGGGATTGCACTGCTCCAGATGTCGCCGAAACTCCCGACAGATGGCGGATTCGACGTCGCCATCGACGTACTCATTCAGGGCTCGTAACAGGTCGTCGCAGTTCATACGTGCATCACCTCGGGTTCCACATCAAGGTAGACCAACTGGTGGTCCAACCGGTTACAACTTTCTCGATCCCCCCCAGATGAATGCCCCTGATCAACCCGCATCACCCGGCTCCGCGGAGCGTTTGCGCATCGCCATCCCCGAAATCGAGCGTCCCTCGGCCAGCATGAGAGGTAGCGCCGACCTGGCCGATGCGCGTCCCTCAATGCGAGTGATCGGACGGCTCAACCCGCGTCGCCTCATCCCCCAACGTTGTGGTCAGTCGTTCGCGCAGCTGGAGCCGCGCTCGGAGTAACCGTACCTTGACATTGCTTTCTGAGATCCCGAGCAGTTCGGCCGTCTCCCGCGTGGAAAACTGCTCCACGTCGCGAAGCGTGAATACCACGCGGTACTTTTCGTCCAGTTCACCCAGCGCCTGTTCGAGCAGGCCGCGCACTTCGGAACGCTCTGCCAGCTCCGCTGGGTCATCCCTCCACTGAGCAATGAACTGCGGATGTGGCAGTGGAACATTACCCGCATCGGATGAAGCGAGCACATCCAGACGCACCGCCTGCTCCGGACGGCGGCGGCGGAGCATGGTGAGGGCATGGTTCGTGGCGATGCGCAGGACCCACGTGGACACACTCGCTTCCTCGCGAAACCGGTCCAGATTCTCCATGACTTTGAGAAACGTCTGCTGCGTAGCATCTTCGGCATCCTGCCGCTGCCGCAAGAGCCGCATGGTGAGCGCGAAGACGCGTGGCTCCAGGCGATTAACCAGTGCTTCGAACGCCTCCCACTCTCCCTCACGAGCACGGCGAAGCAAGTCAAGATCCTGCTGCGATTCGTCAAATTCCATCGATGCAAGGCCTTCCGACATCGTGTACGACCTCCTCCACGCATAACCTATGCGAAATGGCAGACCAGGGGAAGCGCCCCTCCATTGGGCCAGTCGGGCCCGAACGAGTCGACGGACCTGGGGTTCTTCACCTGGTTGCAATCCCCAAGTGACAAGCGTCCCGAACCTGGGGCCAGACTGTCGCAGCACACCGTTGACCCGGCAAACATCCGGTCGGTTGACCCACGTTGCTCAGCCCGGCGCCCCTTCAAAGGCTTACCTTTTGTCGGGGAGACCCCTAGAATAGGCAGGAAAAGAAGTTTCACCATCCTACGGGCGAGGAAGCGATCTGCAGCAAAGGGGGATGTCGTGCTAGGCAACCAGAAGATCATCGATGCGCTGAACGCAGGCCTGACGATCGAGTTGACCGCGATCAATCAGTATTTCATTCAAGCCAAAATGTGCGACAACTGGGGCTTGCGGAGTCTGGCTGAGCATTTCTACAAGGAATCGGTCGAAGAAATGAAGCATGCCGAAGAGGTCATCGAGCGCATCTTGTACCTGGAGGGCGTGCCTGAAATCGCCCGTTATGACGTGATCAAGGTGGGCCCCAACGTGAAGGAACAGATCGAGAACAGCCTGGCACTGGAAACGAAGGGAGTAGCCACGTATAACAATGCAACTTTGATGGCGATGGAAGCCAAGGATGCCGGCAGCCGTGATCTGATGGAACGTATGATCGTCGAATCGGAAGAGAGTATCGACTGGTGCGAAGCCCAACTGCATCTCATTGAGCATGTTGGGATCGAGAACTACCTGGCCCAGCGCATGGGATCCGTTTGACGCCTTCCCGACATGAAGCAGAAGCAAGGCCGCAGTTGGCCGGCCGGCTTATTCCCCGGTCAGTCCAGGCAAGAGTCGGCTGAGGAATCTGGTCGCGGAGACGCAGGTGCAGTCGATTTGTGACTTCCCGCAGTCGGCGCACAAGTCCGATTCGTCGTTGGCGGAGGACCGGCCGGCAAGCATCTTCCGGAGGCACCCCCCACAGGCGCCGCAGCCGCCGCCTGCTCCCGTCATCCGTCGCAGGTCTGCGACCGTTTCGGCACCTCGCACGATGATCGCCTCGCGAATCTCCGCTTCACTCACACCATAGCAGGCACAAATCAGCTTGTCGGGCACGCGACGCTTGTCGCGGTGCAGCAGACCAGAAGTGGACAAGGTAATCATCCGTCACATGGAAAGTCCGCGCACGAAGTGGTGAGCTGCCGCGCTGCGGCTACTTCTGCAAAATGAGCTTGTTGTTACGTGTCAGAACGAGCCGGTAGACCTGTTGCCCATGCACAATCCGCAGCTCGCGGCCACCACGCATCAGTTCAGCGGATTGGACCGTGGGAACCACTGGCGATCCTGACGATGGAGGTGGAGCCGTTTCTGCGGGGCGATTGGACAGATTGGCATCGGTCATGCTGTCACTCGGTATACACAGTCAATCCTGAACCACCGAGGCCGGCACATGAGCTCCCTGGAAGGTGTCACTCCCGCCGACCTCCGCCAGGGAGCGGCCAGGCTGACAAATGCGACTGAGTCTCATTATCCCGGTTCGCCTCAGTTTACCAGCAGTCGACAGAATGTCAACGCCAAACAACCAAATGTACCGGAAGTCGGAGCGTCCCGCGCTCGGAACACGCCCGGGCACTCAGAACCAGATCGGGACGGAGGAAGCTTGCAACTGACGCACGTCCCCAGAGCCAGGGGAGCGGCAACTCACGCGTACCGGACAAGACAACCTCGAAGTTGAATCGATTGAGGCTCTCCACACGCACGACGATCTTCAGCTGACTATCCCGACGGAACCGGGGGTGGACCAGGGGCCTTGGCCTGGTGAGCCGACGGAGCCGATGGCACCGTCGCCCGGCCCGCTAGTCGCCTCGCCACCGAGTCGATTTCGTGCGCAACGGTTTCGATCTTGACCAGAGATTCCCCGGCGCACGGCCCGGGGTCGCCTGAAAGGGCCTTGAGTGGGGGGGCTATTCGACGTGTGGCGTTTCTTCCACTTCCGTGAAATCGGGGATGGCCTGCAGTTCGTCGCGAGGCGCCGCGACCGACTGCCAGTGGGGAAACAGTTCTTCCGATTGATCATGCCGGATCAGTACGGCACCGTGAGGCACCACATCCAAAACGCTGGCCGGAGCGACGATGCCGTCGCGCAGCAAGGCCCGCGCACATTCGGAAAACGACGAGAAGCAAGTTGGATCCAGGCACTTCTCCAGGTCATTGAGCGACCCGCCACCGTCGATCGCCGCGCGAAGCTGCGGCGTCACACTCAACATCTCAAAGACTCCCACTCGCCCCAACTCACCGCCAGGCGGGCCGTCCGGTTCATCCCGACCACACATCAGCGGTTGGCTCCAGTTCTCGTCGAGCACGCCCAGTTCCTTCAATCGCTTCACTGTCGGATCATTGGCCGCTACCTCGCTCGTGTAGCCAGGCGCCAGCCGAGGAACGAGTTGTTGTGTGATCACCCCTTTCAGACCGGCGGCGATCAGGTAGGGAGGTACGCGCAGGTCGCGGAGCCGGACAATCGACTCCAGCGCAGAGTACGTATGGAGCGAGGAGAGAACCAGATGTCCGGTGGTCGCTGCCTCGGCGGCCATGGCGGCGGACTCGGCATCACGGATCTCACCCACCAGAATCACATCCGGATCCTGACGCAACACGGCCCGCAGGATGTCCGCGAAACTCATGCCATGATCCCGATCGACCTGGATCTGCGTCGCGAACGGCAGGTCGTACTCCACGGGATCCTCGATTGTCACAATACTCTTGCCGTAGTCAGCTCCGATGACGCTCTTGAGCGCCGCATAGAGTGTGGTGGTCTTACCGGCACCCGAGGGCCCCGTCACCAAGACCAGTCCACTGGGGCTCCGAAACAGGTCCCGAGCCAATCGTTCCAGAGGCTTATGGAGAATCAGCCGCGAAAGATCGCCGTGCTGTCGGCTCGGGGCCACCACGCGGAGCACAATCTTCTCTCCGCCATGGCAGGGGCTGGTAGACACGCGAAACTCCATCGGAAAATCGTCAACGCGCAGGAGGAACCGCCCGTCCTGCGGCCGCCGAATGCGGGTCGTGTCCATTTCGGCCAGCACTTTGATCCGGGCTGTCACGTGGCGATAGGTCGTGGTGGGCATGTCTTCATCCAATGTCATCATGCGGCCATCGACGCGCAGCCGGACACGAGCGCCCCCCTGATACGGTTCCAAATGAATATCGCTAGCAGCCCGGCGGACCGCCAAACTGATCACGCGTGACAGCAGATCGTCTTCCGGGCTGCCGCTCAACGGACGCAGTACACCCTCGACGTCCTGAAATGACATTTTCGCCAACGGCGCTGTCGCAACTTCCGACACCAGTTTCTCGCCAATCAGTTTGCGCCCGTTCGCTTCAAAGTCGTCTTCCGTAATGGCCGCAAAGCGAATGCGGTAATCACGCAAGACATGCTGAATGAATGACCGAGCACCCAGGTCGGATGGATTGACCATGGCGACCGTGACACAGTCCCCCTTTCGTTCCAGCACAATACAGCGGAGGAAACTGGCAACTCGCCGCGGAATCAAGTGCACGAGCGAGGCCGCCTGCGGAAAACTCGTCAAATGCACGAACGGAATACCATGCACGGATTCCAGATTCCGGAGCAGACGGGATGCAAAGGTACAACAGAGCGCATGAGCAAACTGCGGCGTGGTCCGAAACAACTCCTCAAACGCCGGTTTCGACACGATCACCGCGCGACCAGAAGTGACCGAACGCACAATGACCGGCGAAGGATGATCGTCGATGACCGACTCGGCTCCATAATAATCGCCCGCATAATACCGCTGCATCTCCATCTCGATGCCTAACTCGGCATGCACAACATAGGCTCGACACTCGCCTTCGATCAGGATCTGGAGCGACGGTTCGTTGGCCTCCGCGTCGAGCAGCATTTGCCCCTCGGAAAACGAGATAACCCGCGACGATTGCGCAAGCTGATCCAGTTGACTGGAAGACAAATCATGGAACAAATGCACCGTGCTGAGAAATGTCACGAGCTGTTGGTTTCTCACGTCCAGACCCTCAACATAGGAAGGTGCGATGACCTATCGAGCACTCAGTAATAAGAAACAACAGATGGGATCGACCAGTCCACCGTTGCCGGTAAGCCGCCGTTCGAGCGCCACCCGATTCGCTATGCCACCGATCGAGATCAAGCCCCCCGGCCCGGCATCTCTGCCGATGAGCTATGCACATTCATCCTGTGAAACGTTGCAGTCACCTGGATTCGCCCTGGGGGCGGTTACCAGCCCTCCGGGTGCTTGCTCACGTGATGAGTGCTCGCCTGTCAGAGCGGCGCCCAGGTCGTGGCACATCCCTCAACACATTCCGGTCACCAATGGCGCACACGTCCGTCGACCATCGGCGTCCATGGCAGTGCAGGAAGGTTGTACTTGCCGCCATGATACGATGGTGGTTGTGTACTGCCTAGACCCGAGCATGCACTTGTCGCCACTGCCCTCTTTCTGTCTCCACTGCCTGGGCGAAGTTATCCGAAGCACTCGGCGCCACCCCAGCCCGATTCGTCGATCATCGCCAAGTGGCCGTCCCCAACGCCCCCGCTGCAGCGGCATACTTATGAGCCGAAAGCCCACGATGATTCGCGCCGCACGGCCACCGATAGGCCCACCCACGCTCGTCTGTTTCCGTCCCGAAATGAGGTGGTGGCGGAGGGTCCCCCGTCCAAGGAGATCACGTCCAAGGAGATCACGTGGGAGTTGTCCTGACACATCCACATTGGCGACGGGCGTCTTACATGCTATTCACCGCGGAATCCCCAATCTCGTCGCAAGGTATCTGGTGGTGCCACGACTTCGTAGGATCGTCCCGTTCGTCGGATCGCTCCGATGGTCCCCCCCTACCCTGCCTTGCGCATCGGCAGCTAAACTGCGGGTGTGAAAATGGATCGTCACGGCAGAGGACTTTCGGCTTCCCCATGCAGCTTTATCTCATTCGTCACGCTCAGTCGGAAAACAACGCGCGCGGCCAGTCGCAACGAGTGGAAGATCCCGCGCTGACGGGAATCGGACATGAACAGGCCCGACGCCTGGCCGCTCGCGTGGCCGAATTAGGCCTTACCCGACTCATCACCAGCCCTTTTCTACGGGCCTTGCAGACGGCCGACCACCTCCGGCAAGCCACCGGTCTGAGACCGGAAGTGCGGATCGAGCTGCATGAGAAGGGTGGTTGCGTTTCGGGAGCGCACCACGAGCGAATGATCGGCCGGCCGGGAATGACTCGTTCGCGCATCGCGTCGCTCTTTCCCGATTGCACGATCGAGCATGCCATCGATGGGGACGGATGGTGGGGCGGCCGATCGGTGGAGACCGAAGCCGAGGCGTTTCAGCGTGCCCGCCGTGTGCTGGCGCAGACATGTGCGCAGTTCGGGCAGTCGGACGAGCGGATCGCCTTCGTGACTCACGGCGACTTCCTGTTGCTCATGTTTCGCGGTTTTCACGCGGGACCGGTCAATCTCTGCTGGAACGCCTCGTTGACGCAGCTGACAGTAGACCGAGACGCGATGAGACTTGATCTCTACAGCTGCACGCGGCACCTGCCGAATTACCTGGTGACGTGGTGAGACAGCGTCGACTCTCCGCCCAGGCCAGGAATATTCGACGGCGGCAGGAATGTCTCTCGAATCAGCCAGGTCATTCATCCCATTGCGTCTCGAGCCCTCTCGTCGGTTGGTCGATGGCAGGCTCAGCCTGCAGCAAGTCGGCGGTGTCCACGGGCGGATCAGCAACGTCATTGACCGGCCAGCGTTTCGATTTGATCATGCGCGAGTTTCCGCTCCTTCCAGAGATCAAGCGATGTTCACCCTTCCGGCCACAACAACGGCTCCGGTCTCAGGTGCCGGGTGAGGTATTCCCATCGGACCAGGTTGGAATTCGAGCTCAGGCCGTGTTTGCTCTGCGGATAGATCAGCATATCGAAACGGATGTTCTTCCTCTGCAGCACGTCAATCAGTTGCCAGGTATTCGCTGGATGGACGTTATCGTCGACCAGTCCGTGCATCAGGAGGAGTCTGCCTGTCAGTTTGTCAGCATGGGTCAGGCATGAGCCATCGCGATAGCCTTCCGGGTTCTCGGCCGGCGTTCGCATATAACGTTCGGTGTAAATCGTGTCGTAATTCCGCCAGTCCGTTACAGGAGCCCCAGCAACACCAACGTGAAAAACGTCTGGGAACTTCACCAGCGCCAGGGCGGTCATATAGCCGCCGTACGAATGTCCGTAGATTCCCACACGTTGGGCGTCGACGTAGGTTCGCTGGCACAGGAATCGCACTCCATCCGCTTGATCCTGCAGATCCAAGCCGCCCAGTCCGAGGTACGTAGCCGTCTCGAAGGCCTTGCCTCGCCCTGTCGTACCTCGATTGGCAATGGTGGCGATCACGTATCCAAACTCACAGTTTGGGTCGGCTGCCACGAATCGGTTCCAGATCCCGCGTGAGCTGGGGCCGCCGTACACGCTGATCAGCAGCGGGTATTTTCGAGTCGGATCGAAGTGCGTCGGCTTGTGCAGGATCCCGTACAAATCAGTGCTTCCATCGGCCGACTTGAACGAGAAGAGTTCACCGTACGACATGCCGGCGGCCTGTGCCTTCTGCATGTCGGATTCAGCCAGCACAGCGACCTGTTCGCCGCATTGGTTATACAGGGCGGTCACGGGAGGTCTATCAACGGCCTCGCGGCAGGCGACAAACCACTTGTTATCAGGCGAGATCTCGATCCCCGAATGATGCAATGACTCGCGCGTCAATAGCACATGTTCACTCCCATCGAGGCGCACTCGATGCAGTTGAGCGTTATTGGGATTCGCATCGCTGAATGCCGAGTAGAACATGGCATCCGCTTGTTCGTCGACGCGCAGAACCGATTCGACCGGATAGGCTCCTTCCGCGGAGAGGGCATTGAGAAGCCTCCCATCCAGGTGGCGCAACTCGTACCGCTTCCAGCCCGATCGTTCGGTTTCCCAGATGAATCGCTGGCCGTCGGCGAGAAACTGCAGGAGGGGCCGGTTTTCCTGCCATGTCGGCTGCTGTTCTGTCAGAACCAGCCGAGTTATTCCCGTCTGCGGGTCGGCTGCCACAACCTCCAGCCGGTCTTGTCGGCGGTTCGTCCGGCTGAACAGCAGCTCCTTGCCATCTGGCGAGAAGCGAACATTGTAAACATACTGCTGCAGGTCACCCCCCACATCGATCCGAGTCGTCAGCTTCGACTCCAGGTCGTAAACGAGCAATCCGACGTAGGGATTGGCATCACCAGCCAGTGGGTATCGTTCGACCTGCACTTCGGTGTAGGGTTTGGTGTTCTGGACAGTCAGGTAATACTCCTTCATGTGTCGTTCGTCGATCTCGTAGAAAGCGAGTTTTCGACTGTCGGGCGACCACCACATGGCAGAGGCCTGAAACAGCTCCTCGCCATAGACCCAGCACGCCGTGCCGTATCGAAAGTCCTCCGTGCCGCTGGTGGTGACTTCGATCGCCGCTGGAGCCCGCTTCTCTGCCGGCTCGGCAGGCGGATCTGACGTGTCGGCAGGGGCGGACGAGTCCGCCTGGTCTGCCTGTTCGAGCACCACGTTGAACTGTGAATGACAGGCTTTCCATTTTCCGTCGGGCGAGACGACGACGGTGCTTTGTTGTGCTCGCCCCGGGCCTCGGGCGGCATTGCCGCGCAACCGGTCACGGCCACCACCTCCCGCAGCTGACTCGCCTTCACCTGGTTCATCCGCACCGGCGGTGTACGGCGTAACCGTCATGTCCTCGAATCGCACCACCAACTCAGCTCCCTGTCGCCTGAACTGCACCGAATCTCCGGCGGAGCTCCATTTCACGTTCGAGACCCTTCCTTCGCCGGATAGTTCGCGCAGCGTTTTCGCAACCTGCTGGTAATGGTCGTAACCGGCAAGGGTTGACAGGTCGCTCTGCGCGTAGACTAACGGAAGGGGCGACAGGATGAATAACAAGGCAACAAGACCAGCATGTCGCATCAAGGATACTCCGCATAAGGGACTCAGTGAGCGTGTGGTCCGTCCTCCGCATGCCGCACCGCAGCACCGGCCCCAGTCCGAACCGGGAGGACGGTTTCCGATATCCTGGCAGCCGATAGTTCTGGGAGAAAACGGTCTGCTTTGCGATTCTAGTTCACAGCATGGACGGCCGCAATCAACGGCCCGTTTCGCGGTGGCCAGTTCATCGATGCAGGAGTGGTGCTGCGCATCAAGCGTGATCGGTAGTCACTCGCGATGCGATTCGGGTGGAGTGAATCCGCTTCGTCTGCCCGCGGGCTGTTGGCGAGCGGTTTCAAGCAATCGCGGGGGACATGGTGGCAGGAGCAGTCGGCGGCGGGGCGTTCAAGGTAGGAAGTTGTACGATGAAGGTCGTGCCAACACCTTCCTCGGAATCGAACGAGATCATCCCGTGGTGTTTCTGCACGACAATGGCTCGAGCGATTGTCAGACCATGTCCCTTTCCCTGGCCCACGTCTCGGGTCGTGAAGAAGGGCTCAAATACTTGCCCGCGATGGCGTTGCGGAATTCCGACTCCGTTATCATGAACGCGGATTTCAGCCCACTTACCGGCCTGTCGGGTTTGAATGGCGATCGCTCCGCGGCACAGCTCCCCTCGGTCGATGCGAGCCGCGATCGCCTGGGCAGCATTGACGACAAGATGAAGAATGACCTGGTGGATATCGCCAGGACAGCAGGGAACAGCCGGAATCCGAGGATCATAATCTGTCGCCAGTTCGGCGACTGAATTCCATTCATTGCGGGAGACGGTGAGGACATTGTCTATGGATCGGTTCAGATCGATCGGCACCCGGTCCTCTTTGCCCGAGTGTGAAAACTCCTTCATGGCTCGGACAATCTGAGCTACTCGCTGCACCCCGTCGATCGCCTGATCGATGGCTCGTGGCGTCTCTTCGCGCAGAAACCCCACGTCTGCCTCACGAATGGTCTGCTCGACTCGGGCAAGCACTTCAGGTGGTGCTCCCTGACGGGCCGACGTTTCCGGCAGCAGGTCGAGGAGGGCGTCCACCAGGCGGTTCATGTCGCTGAACGCATCCTGCAGGTACCTCAGGTTGTCTCCCACGTACTGTGCTGGTGTGTTGATTTCGTGTGCGATGCCGGCGGCGAGCCGTCCCATCGACTCCAGCTTCTGAGCATGAAGCAACTCCAGTTCCATGCGCCGACGCTCCACCATCTCGTCCTGCAACTGCCTGTTCAGCCGGACTACTTCATCGCGCGTCTGCTTGCTCCGAATCGCCGACCGCACACGGGCAGCCAACATGGCACTTTGAAACGGCTTGGTGACATAATCATGAGCGCCTTGATCGAGCCCGGTAATGACGTCGCGGTCTTCTCCCATGGCCGACACCAGAATGACAGGGATTTCTCGCGTTCGCTCGTGCTCCTTGAGTCCCTTCAGGACATCCAATCCGCTGATTTCTGGCATCATGATATCAAGCAGAATCACGTCCAGATCAACGGCGAGCGCGATGTCGAGCGCCTCACGTCCGCCGGACGCCACGAATACTTCGTATCCTTGATGCTTCATGGCCGCCGCAATGAGACGCCGCATCTCAAGTGTATCGTCGACTACCAACACGCGGATCATGGTGCTTCCCCTACCACGTCGCCATGTTCATACGTCTGTTGGAATCGGGCGTTTGACCTCCAGCGCCTCGGACCCCACCCGTCCCGAATCTCCACGAGGGATTCGCGCGTGCCGCAACTCGCTGTCTCGCGCACCTTCCCGTCCGACTGCCACAGGCTCTCGCCAGGTACCCGCCGCGCCAGCTGCCGATACTGGCCGAGTGAATCGCCTGGGCAGATGACTTTCCTCTGATGCGGCTGATAGTTCATTCAATCTCCCTTCATGTCATCCGCCACGCGGCCGCATGGTCAGAACAGGCCACGTCGGTCAACCTGGGAAGATCCAAGCCGAGGGTGGTGAACACGCATATGCTCCCCTCCAGGCCGGCGTTCATCGCGTAGTTGCGCAGTCGGAATCGCAGCGCCCGCGTCACCTCTTGCCCCTTAGTGCACAACACAGCTCCTTGCTTCGACCGCACGTCCGCCGCAATGACCATCCCGTCGCGCAATTGCAGCAGGTCAACCTGCTGAATAACCAGCGGCTGTGTGATGTTGAGCACGTCGCGCAACGCGTTGAGCACTCGCAGGTCGTACCATCCCGTGCGTTGGAGCATCTCCGCCAAGGCCACTGCCGGCATCGCACCCCTCATGACCAGCGTGTCATAGTCAAGCACGCACTTCAGAATACGAGCCCCCAGCGGTATCTGCTCCCCGCACGGTTCATCCTGAGGATCGCCGCCCCCGTCGTACCGTTTGTTCTGGTATCCAATAATAACTGCCACAGGCTCGAGACGGGGAACGCTCTGAATCAGATCGCGTCCGATCTGCGGATGATCCATGTATGCTCTCTCATCCCGCATCGATACCTGCTCGCCGCGATACATGCGGGACAAGAGTTCATCGGGAATCGTGACGCACCCGACCTGGGACAACATCGCGGCAATCTCGATCATCCACCCCCCTTGCTCTCCGACGGACTCCGCCACTCGGCGCGCCAGGGAGCGGATGCGCGACGATCGCCCAAACGCAGTCGGGCTCACCAGCGACAGGACATCGGTGAGGATCTTGATGCTCCCGCTCAGGGTCTTGGACAACAACTCCCGCTCGGCAACGATCAGCTGATACTGCCTCAGTCCGCTTTCGAGAGAGGAAGCGAGTTCTTCTGACGAACACGGTTTGGTCAGAAAGCGAAAGATCTGGCCCTGGTTTACGGCGTCCAGTGCGGTTTGCTGGTCGGAGTTTCCCGTCAACATGATACGTACAGTGTCAGGGGCAAGCTGGCGTACCCGGGAAAGCAATTCCACTCCGTTCATCCCGGGCATGCGCATGTCAGCCACGATGACGGCATACGGTCCCTGTTCGCGTACGGCCGTCAGCCCTTCTTCACCGCCGAGAGCAATTTCTATGGCGAACCGTTTGCGCAATGCACGCTGGTATCCCACCAGAATGTTGGAATCGTCGTCAACACAGAGAATGCGTTCAGTCATGGCTGGAGTGCCTCCTCACGGCACCGGTCACAAATATCTCGCCACTCGCAAGCGGCGTCGGCAATGCCAAGTCGCTCCAGGAAAGCCGCGTCCAACTCGACAGCTTCGCTCGTCATGGCCACGGCAATATGCAGTGCGACAAGGGGGCCTCGTTCTTCTGACGAACATGCTCGCGGTGTCTCCACATACGTGAGTGCCTGCACGACCGCGTCGGGAACCCCCCACAGCGCCGCCAGGTAGCCACTCAGGTGGAGTTGCGACGGGCCGGTCGGGGTTCCCCCCGCCACTTCCGGCCGGCGAATATCGCCCCCTGACGGCCGAATCTCACTGGCCAGCGGCTTCCCCAGCAGTGCCAGATCACTCATCGGATGGAGCATTCCGGCCAGTTCCGCGCTCCCCCGCAGGCCCAGGTCGTCGCTCAGCGTTCTGGCGATGCTGGCAGCGGCACGTGCCATGGCCTGACCACGCCGGTTGCAGTCAACGATGCTGTCAGCGTGAGTGTCCCCTACCGGCGACTGGAAGGCCGCGGGTGCCCCGAGCAACGCTCGCATCCGTTCCAGCCCCAGGAGACGTACAGCCTGTGACGCGCTGCTGACACGCTGAGGTGATCCGAAGAACCCCGAACTAACCAGGCAGACCACGCGTGTCGTCGTCGAGATGTCGGTGGCGATGATGGCCGCCACGTCCTCGATCGAGGCATCGACTCGAGCCATGCACTCGGTCAGCGCCCGACAAACTCCCGGCTGACTCGGCAGCCACTGCGTGCTGGAGATGGCCCCTCGTAACGTGCTGTTGTGGAAGACATTGCGGATTGTCGCGATCCGCTGTACGACCGATTTCAGCGTGTCAGGATCACAGGGTTTGTTCAGAAACTGATGAGCAACTCCCACACACTTCAACACGGCCTCGTCGCTGCATTGGCCTGAGAGGACGATGCGAACCGTATCGGGATAACGGCTGAGCACCTCACGGAGCAGTTCTGCTCCGTCCATGCCGGGCATCCGGGCGTCCGATACCACCATATCAAACGGCTGACGAGCGCAGCAATCGAGCGCTGCGCGGGCTCCCTCCGCGAACTCCATATCCCACTGTTCACGGTGGCAGCGAAGCGAACGGCGGAGTCCCATCAGGACTTTGGGTTCGTCATCGACAAAAAGCAGTCTTTGCTTCATGGGATATCTCTCTTGCTGGGCGATTTGTGAGGGTTGCGGGGGAGCCGTACAATGAAGGTCGTGCCTTGGCCGACTTGCGTTTCGAAGGTGAGTGTACCGCCGTGCTGTTCGGCCACCACGGATCGCGCGATCGACAGTCCCTGTCCGGTACCACGTCCAACTTCTTTGGTCGTGAAGAAATGGTCGAACACCTTGCCGCAGATATCGTCCCGAATTCCGGCGCCGGTGTCCGATATGCGGACTTCCACCCACTCGTCGTTCGAGCGCGTGCTGATGGTGATGCGCCCTGGGGACGACGCGTCCTGGCCCGGCTTTTCCGCGATGGCATGGGCGGCGTTAATAATGAGATTCAGGAACACCTGGTTGCAGGCCCCCGGCAGACAGTGCACCAGAGGCAGGTGTGGATCGAAATCTGTGACAACGTCGGCGACATACTTCCACTCGTTGCGGCAGACGGTCAATGTGCTCAGCAACGCCTTGTTAAGATCGACCGCCTGCATTTCGTCGCTGCCCGGGTGCGAAAACTCCTTCATCGAGCGAACGATGGTGGCTACTCGCCCCACACCTTCTAGTGATTGGGAGATGGCAAGCGGGATTTCGCGAATGAGAAAATCGAGATCAACGTCGCTCGCCGAACTGCTCAGCCCTTGAACGCTGTCTCCGGCACAATCTCCGAAATCAGCAGGCTGATTTGCTGAACGCTGAGCGGCCAGGACCGGCTGCAGGTCGGCGAAAGCATCCTTCAGAAATCGCAGGTTGTCACCGATGAATTGGGTGGGCGTGTTGATTTCGTGGGCAATACCGGCGGCCAGCTGCCCGATGGACTCGAGCTTTTGCGCCTGCAGCAATTGTCCCTCGAGCACCCGTCTCTTCGAGATATCCTGGAACGTCAACACCGCGCCGACGATCGTATTCGCCTCGCACATCGGCGTCGCGACATACTCTACCGGGAACTCCGATCCATCCTGACGCCAGAACACGTCGTTCTGCCCGTGCTGCGTCGTGCCGTCTTCCAGCGTGATTCGCACCGGACACTCGCCCCAACTGCGGGGAGTCTGATTGGCTTTCGAATGATGGATTAACTCGTGAAACGACTGTCCCACCAACTGCTCCGCTGACCAGCCGACCAGTCGCTCCGCTGCCGGGTTTACGAAAGTGATTCGTCCGGCGCTGTTGAGTCCCACAATCCCCTCCCCTGCCGAATCCAGAATCAACTGGTTGCAGGCGTGGAGCCGTTTGAGTTCCCACTCAGACGCTTCTCGCTCACGTAAGCGCTCTTCATGCTCTTCGATCGCCTCCGCCAGACTACGGGCATGCGACACTTGCAGCGACTCGGCTGTGGCCATCAGTTGTTCGGTCCGAGCCCGCAGTTCCGCTTCCCGTTGCTGTGACCGGAAGAGGGCCCGAGCCAGACCATGGCTTACCTTGCAGGCGACCTCCAGTTGCCAATCAGAATCGGTTTGCTCACACCGTGGTTGCTCACGATAGAGGCAGCCGAGCAACGGTGTGGAAAGGTCATTGGAGAGTCGTACGCCGTAGCCCGTCAGCGTTTGACCGCTGAACTGCCGTTCGACCCGGCACAAAGGATGTTGTCGCAGCTGTGCGGCAAGCGCCCTTTGAAAAGCAGCGCGGATTTCGGTCTCGACCGGCTGGCAGCACTCATCGACCAGGATCAACTCGCCGCCGGCTCCGACCAGGAGGATGAGCAAAGGGGCGGGACCGGGCAGTCCTCCCGCGCCGTCAGGACGGCCCAGGGGACTTCCGGGGGAAGGTTCTGCGAGCGCCAGCAGGTCATCAATTGTCTCAAGCAACATCGGATCGCACTCGCCTCTAAAGGTCGAACAGCGCGGCATTCCTCGCCAACTCATCATCCAGGTCATTGGCCAGCACGGAGATATGCTCGCGCGTCAGCGCCAGAGCGTTCATTGCCGCCTGCGGTACACGCACCAACTTGCGGCCGACCGAGGACATTCCCTTGAGCGTGCACAACAAATTGGCGATCTCCACGCATTGGACGATCAACAGGTGATCGCCACGGTACTTGTCGGACATGTGGTGAAAGGCAATGGCCGCCTTGACCACCTCCGGAAACCGCCAGCTTTCGGCTATTCTGGCTCCCAGCCGCGCGTGATCAAACCCGAGCCAGTTTCGTTCGGTCTCCACGAGCGTAAGTTGATCATCCAGTTGGTGCATGACCTGGCAGAAGTGGGCGTGGACATATTGGTCCTCCAGCACGATCCCAATGTCGTGCAGCAAGCCTGCGACAAAGGCATCCTCGAAGTCCGCTACGCGCTGACGCATAGCGATCAGCCGCGCGCAGATTCCGACAGCAACCAGATGCTTCCACAGCCGGCGCCGCTGAAATGTGCCGATCTCCTCCTCGCTGTTAAACAACTCGCCGACGCTGGCGGTCATGACCAGACTACGGATCTGCCGCAGACCGATCAAAGTGATCGCCTGTTGCAGATTGGAGATCCGTTCCCGCGGCGCACAGGCTGACGAATTGACGTATCGAAGCACGCGCGCACTCAAAGCAGGGTCTGTCTCGATCAACACCTTCATGTCCAAGGCGCTGGACTTCGGATTGTTGGCAACCTCCATGACCTTCAAGGCGATATGCGGCAGCGTCGAGATTTCGTTGACGCGTCGGGCGACGTCATCGAGTGAGGGAGGCGTTTCCAGGTAGGTCGTGGTGTCCTGCTGGTTCATGAGTCGCTCCTGTACACACTACTCAGGCAAGTCGGCCGCGTCGTCACAAGGACGCGATGCGGCGTGGTGGGTTTGCTTTGCGGGACACTTTTCAAGCCACCGGACTGGGCCAAGACGGTACACAAGAATAGGTTATGTGCCAGCACAGACCATACGATTCTTTCGCACTACCCCTCCCGAGACCGACGTGCTTGTGGTCCGGGCCAGCGCTGGCACGGCAGATAGCCAATTGAGGTACCTGCAGCCTGGGTGACACGCCCCGTCCGTTGATTGCCACACATGGGTGTCACCAGTCGATTGCGCACACGGCGGACTTGGCGAAGGCCTGGGGGCGGTAAGACTCAACCGGGCCTCAGGACTCGAAATGGGCCAGCAGTCGAACCAGTTCTGCCTCATTCCGCACTTTCATCTTCTCCAAGACTCGGGTACGGTGTTTCGCCACCGTCTGAATGCTGATGCCCAACGAGGCAGCAATCGACTTCATGTTCGATCCGCTGGACAGCAGGTTCATGATTTCCCGCTCACGCGGCGTCAACAACCGCAGGCGGGCGGTAACCTCCGGATGCGCGACTTCGATCCTCATCCGCCGCTGAGATTCCTCCAGTGCCTGACGCACGAGTCCCAGGATCCGAGTGTCGTCGATCGGTTTCTCCAGGAAGTCCATCGCCCCGGCTTTCATGGCCTCAGCACACGTTTCGATGTCACCATGACCGGTAATAAAAACGACAGGAACCTGCGGAAACTGCGTCGCAAGCCACCGCTGCACCTGCAGCCCGGTACACTGCGGCATCTGCAGATCGAGCAACACGCAGCCGTGCTGCTGCCCGGGGAAGCTACGCATGAAATCGGCCGCAGAGGAATAGCCCTGCACGGCAAATCCTTCCGACTCAAGCAGCCATTGCATCGATCGAAGCGCACCTCGATCATCATCTACGACGAAGACGGTCAACTCAGCTTCCACAACCAGATTCCTCGCGTCCTTGATGAACAGGAAGTGTGAAATGAAAATCCGCTCCACACGTCTGGTCATCACCGAGCCAGATCTTGCCGCCGTGTGACTCAACGACCCGGCGACTGATCGCCAATCCCATCCCCAGTCCCTGTCGTTTCGTGCTGTTGAATGCCTCGAACAACCGCTCCCGAGCATGCCCTGCTACGCCGCAACCCCAATCACGGACTTCGACCTCCACCGATTTCTCGCCTCGCATCATGGCCGCGACGATCACCTTGCGCTGCTTCTCAGGCCGCATCGCCACCGCATCCATCGCATTCGCCACCAGGTTCACGACCACCTGTTCGATTTGGATCGAGTCCATCCTGATCAATGGCAGATCTTCGCCGACATTGAACGTTAACTGAACGCAGTGATCACGAGCCAGGGGTTGGAGCAGGTCGTACGCCTGGCGCAACACCTGCCCGATGTCCGTCAACTCCCGCCGCGGACCACGGCCACGCACGAACTCGCGCAGGTGCGTGACGATGGCCGACGCACGATTCACTTCAACAGACACGCGGTCCATGGCATCCGTAATCTCCGCGACGTCGACCGATCGACCGAGACGTGCCAGGCGGCGGCAAGCGCCGCGCACGTAATTGTTGATGGCATAGAGCGGCTGATTCAACTCGTGGGCCAGTGTCGCCGCCATTTCTCCCACGGTCTGCAGGCGATTCATGTGGGCGAGTTCAATGTCGCGCTGCCGGGAAATGCGTTGCGCCTTCCGCTGCTCCGTCACATCGTCCACGATGCCGATCACCCCCCCCACTCCGCCGTCCGGGCCAGGAAATATCGCCTTGTGCAGCACCACTTCGTATTCCGCGCCATCGGCCAGGCGGATGGTTGTCTCCGTGGTCTGCGGGGCACCAGAACGGTACAAATCGTCATTCGAATCGCGAAACAGATCACTCGACCGATCCGCGAAGAGCTCGCAGTCGGTCTTTCCTAAGACCTGGCGCTCCGGCACCCCGGTCCATTGGGAAAAGGCACGATTACAGCCCAGGTAGCGACCGTCTCGCCCTTTATAGAAGACGGGACTCGGCATACTATCGATCAACGTCTGCAAGAACTGCGCCTGCCGCTGGAGTTCCTCCTCCGCAAGCCTCCGCTGCGTGATGTCCTCGTGCGCAATCCCGACGCGAGGCGGTCCCGCCACGGGAATCCGGGTAGCCCGGGCAATGAACCAACGCTGTTCATCCGCCGAGTGGCACGGGTACTCGTGAACCACGCGTTCTCGCGTACCGCGCAACAGAGCTCGAAGCTCCTCGGCGAACCAGTGCGCCGATTCGGCGTCTTTCCCGACCGCTTCATCGCATACGCGCAAGTAGTCGCTTCCCTCCGACAGCCGATCGGGATCGGCTCCGTTGGCACGCGCGAATTCCCGCCAAGGTGAATTGACCGCGATAATTTGGCCCTGCTGGTCGACAATCGCGATGTGGGTCAACAGCCCATCAAGTGTCGCCCGCAGAAAACGCTCCGACGGTTGCTGACCGCCTCCGAAGACCGTTTCCGGTGCATTGTCGCGGGAAGCCCGCACCGCGCCCCTCACCACGGCCACCAGCCGCTCGTACCCGTCAGCAGACTTCATCACAAAATGGGAAATCCCCTGCCGAACCAACTCGTTGGCAATCCGCTCCGATCCCAGAGCCGTCACGACCACGATCGGGATCTCGCCGCAAACCGAGCGTACGGTGGCAACCAGCTGAGTCCATTTCAGGCCGTCGATGTTCACATCGCAGAGTAGGACATCATACCCACCCAGCAGTTCCGCCTGCAGTTCACCGAGCGACGAGACCTCCGTCACTTCACACGCGTCAGGGCAATCCCGCAGCCGCGCGCATACCTCGATCCGATCGGTTGCGTTCGCATCAGCATAGAGTATCCGCACCCGATGAAGCATTACTCCGGCCTCGCTAAATCCTCCCGTTCCGCTCACCCCACCCGCTTGAGCGACCGAGCTGGCACGAACTGCCGTGCTGACCGGTGAGCCCAGCCGCCCATCGTACGCGATGAAACGGCCGTCGAGTTTCACGTCGTCCGCTGCCCCGTACCACGAGCAACTGCAGGGTCGTGTAGAGCAAACCGATTTGCAAGATCCTCAGCTGCAACTTCGCGGCGGCGAAAGTTTCGCCCCCAATCCCCCCACACAAGGATAACTCTTGGTAGGTACTCTTCCCGCTCCCCTGGACAGCCGTGGATGGCCGCTGCCGACCGTGACGAATCACAATGTTTCATGCTGTCGTTCGCTCCCCGAGGTGTGCGAGCCCGGCACGACGAAAGCAGCCGCCGGAAACGAGGACCGGGAGCAATGAACCGGTGATCCACACGAATACGCGGCACGAAACCCAATCCGCAGACGTATTCCCTGCGCCCGATGATCGCCCAAACACACCCGCAATGCAGCACGGCGAGTCGGACATGCTAGAATGGTATCCACTGGTACGGAGAAGAAGAAGTCCCCATTTCGGTCGGCAGACTACCTCAGGTCGCAGTGTTTCAGTGATCTGTCGTCATCGGTCCGCGGCAGCAACTCGGTTCAACGAAGTCCCCACAGTCACTCCGCACTGCCGGTTCACGCGATGAAGTCGCCATGACAATCGTCGACGAAGTACTGTCGCTCGTCACGCGAGTCGCCCACGCAACCGTTGAGAACGGGAGCGCGCGACGCAGACTGGCCGCAGCGAAGTTCGCGACACTTGTTCCGGAGACGTGCAAGTTCGCCGACGGCGCGAGCCAAGTCGACCGCGGACGAAGTCCCGGTCTTCTGATAGACACTGGCACAGATCCGATCGATCGTCCGGTGGCTGACCCCCAGCTCACGTGCGATCGCCTTGTAGGGGCGCCCCGCGACGATCATCGATACGACTTCCTGCTCGCGCAGGTCGAGCTGTTCGAACCGGGCGTCCAGTCTCGCTCGCCGCGAGTGTGCGTCCTGTACGTTGTGACTGATATTCAGAGCTGAATCGACCGCGGAGAGGAGATCGGCATCCGCGAAGGGAGCGCTGAGCACTGTCACCGCACCTGCCCGCATGGCCCGCACTGCACTGGGCACATCCACGTCCTCTCCAACAACAACGGCAGGGAAGGGATGGTACAGTCCCGGCAAGTACTCCAACAGCTCCAATCCGGTCATGTCGGGCAGACTCAGATGCAGCAGGATGCAGCCGGTACAGGAGGGATGAAAACGCCTCAGAAACTCGTCGGCGGAACCAGCTAGCGCACAGCGCATTCCACGGGACTGGATCAATGATACGACGCGAGCCCCCGTCGCCGGCTCGTGCCACACGACGAAGACCGTGGGATCTGTGAAGTCCACAACACCACCCGCCATGGTCAGCTTGACTCGATTTCCAAAAGCCCCCTTACGAGTCTCACCGCATTCTGTCGCCCGCTGCGGCTCCGACCCAGTCACCAGCGGGACGAGGTCAGGAGTCGGTAAGCGCCGACGAGTCTGTGTGGGCGCAGGCTTTCTGACAGAAGTATCGGTCAGCGTCGTCTCCCTGCGCCCCAAAAAACCCCTCACACCACGCCGGGGACAATCCAACCTCCCGACACGTCCCGCACAGACGATACAAACCACAGGGTCTCTCACCCGGCGAGCATCGTGGCGGGGTAGAAATAGAGAAGCCCATGATCTGACGACCACGGGCTTCTCCTCGCAGGAAAGTAGTCAGTGACCCTTTCGTTACGCCCCCGAGGCAATGCGTTCGAGCGAATCCACTGCGTCTCCGCCGAGGATTCGATCGATGTCGAGCAAGATCAGCAGCTGGGATTCCAGCCGCACCAGCCCCGTCAGGTACTCCTTGCCGAGTCCGGCGACGGTTGGCGGAGGCGGAGCGATGTGGTCTCGCGTGACGCGCAGTACTTCACTCACCGCATCGACCATAATACCAATCGTCTTGTCTCTGCACTGAAGCACCATGATGCGACTGTCGTCGGTCTTCTCACTCTCGGTCAGACTGAACAGGACGCGCAAATCAATCACGGGAATGACCGAGCTGCGCAGATTGATCAGTCCGACGACATAAGGCGGGGTCTGAGGAATTCGAGTGATCTCTGAAATCAGGATGATCTCGCGGACCTTGGTGATCTCAATGCCATACAGCTCGTTGGCCAGTTCGAAACTGACGAGCTGGATGGTGCCACGAGTCTCGGACAAAGTGGCTTCAAGAGTGTGTGGTGTTTCGACCGTGGTGGCCATGACATGCTCCGGTAACTGGGGTGTTTGCCGTTGGTAAGTGAGGGCGTGGCGGCAGCAAGGCCGCCGCCTCGAACTCCCTCGATGACATTTCGTCTAGCGGCCGGTCGTGGAGACGGTGAACTGACTGACCATGTCACGCAACGACATGGCCTGTGCTCCCAGCTGCTCACTGCTGGAGGCCATCTCTTCGCTGCCGGCAGCCGACTGTTCCGTGACCTGGGCGACACCCTGGATGGCCTTGGAGACTTCCTCGGCGTTGGCCGCCTGCTGCATGGTGGCGGCGGCAATCTCCGAAATCTTGGCCGCGGTGGCTTCCGCCGCCTTAATAATCTGCTTGAGCGATTCACCGGTCTGATCGCTCAGTTGTGCTCCTTCCTCCACGCGGGCCGTGGACTCCTTGATCAAGCCCGATATCTCTCCCGCTGCCTGGTTGGACCGTTCGGCCAGCTTGCGGACTTCATCGGCCACCACGGCGAATCCCATGCCGTGCTCACCGGCTCGAGCCGCTTCGATGGCGGCGTTCAGAGCGAGCAGGTTCGTCTGGCTGGCGATCTCGGAAATCACCTGGATGATCTCGGCGATCTGCGTGGAGCTGGTGCGGATCTGCCCCATCGATTCCACCGACTTCTGCACGGCTCGTCCACCCTCTTCGGCCAGGCGATTCGCGTCGGACGCGACCTTGGTCGCTTCGGTGGCGTTCTCCTTCACGCCGTCGACCGACCGAGCCAGTTCTTCGATAGCGGCCGTCATCTGCTCAACACTCGAGCTCTGCGTCTGCGCTCCCGATGCCAGTGTCTGCGAGCTTTCGGCAATCACGCGAGCACCTTCGGCAAACTGGTTGGCGCTCTCATTGATCTGTTGAATGGCATCTCGGATCGCCTCGATCACTTGATTCACGTTGTCACGCAGCTCCCCGTAAGCTCCCGGGTAGCTGTTCTCGACCATCCGTGAGAAGTCCTTCGCCGCCAGTCGTTTGAGGATCTTGGCAATATCCTGGATCGGCGCGGCAAATCCTTCCAGAGTCTTGTTCATGCCCTGGATGATCTGCTTCCACGTCCCGGAGTACTTTCCGTCGTCGACACGCGTGTTCAATTCTCCCTTGCCGGCAGCCGTAGCCAGCTGAATGACTTCCGTGGCCACGTTCTTGAGGTTGGAGCGGACTTGCTCAACTGTCTCGTTAATGAAGGCCTTCGTGCCGGGGAACTTCTCCAGCGGCGCCTCGAAGTTGCCCCTTCCGAACTCGGCGATGCAGGCCATCGCCTTCTTCTTGACCGCGATGTGGCCCGAGACCATGCCGTTAATCCCACTGGCCATATCGTGATAGGCCCCCTGGAACCGATCGGCATCGATGTAGACATCGATATCGCCCTTGTTGTGCTCGTCCGACATGTGTTTCATGTCAGCGACTAACCCGTCAATGGCGTCGATGCACTGGTTCAAATTGTTCTTGATTTCGTTGAAATCGCCCTGGTACGTGTCGTTGATCCTGGGCGGAATGTCCCCCTTGGAAATCCGGTCGACGTATTCGGCAGCCACGTTGAGCGGACCAATCACGGCGTCCAGCGTCTCATTGACGCCTTCCACAATCGGCCGGAATTCCAGGCTGACCAGTTCCGGGTTGCCGCGTGTCTGCAACTGGCCATTGACGGCGGCCTGTGAGAGTCTTGCGGACTCGCCAATGAGCGCTCGCAGGACCTTGGAGATTCCGCGTGCCATGAACACGCCCAGGAAGAGCATCGTCGCGCTGCCAAGGCCGATGGCCACGAAGATGCCGATGACGGCGTACCGCGCGGTCGACGTGGCGTTGGCAACCCCTTCGTCTCCCAGGCGTGCGTTGAGCTTGATGATCTCGTCCAGGCTCTTGACGCACTTGTTGAACGCGTCCCGCGATCGCTTGCTTACTTCAAACACTTGATCGTCGAGCTGTGTGATGGTCGCGTCTTCTGAGGCCGTACCGGCACTGAGTAATTGGTCTTTTTTTCGGGACGAGTCCACGACTTCCTGAATGAGCGATTTCCACTGGGCCCATTCTCCCGTGAAGCTCTTCCACATGGCAGCTTCTTCGGCCGATTGCGTCAGCGCCTCATACATCTCAAAGCCCTGGTCGGCGAGCTTGTACCCCTCCTCGATCCGGGTGTACTGATCCGCTCGGATCTGCGATTCCATCATCCGTCGGTTGATCAGGCCCCGCTCACCGTATCCCACGTTGAGCTGGCCTTTGGCGATCAGATTCAGTCCTCGCACGCTCGGCAGCTTGTTGAGACCGATATCCGTAACGCTGGCCGACAGGCTCGTGATGCTGCGGTAGCCGACCAGGCCGACCACCACAGTGATGCCAATGGCAATGCAGAACCCACTGAGTACTTTGGTGCCCGTCTTCATCTTCGCTAACATCTCACTCTCCTCGTTGGTGGTGTCGAATAGTTGATTGCAGTAGCGGGCCGTCAACGCCCATCAGGGGCGAATCAGCCCGACACGCCTTTCGTTCGTGCTCGGTACTGTCTCATCGGTCGGCAGTTGGATGTGAGGTCGGCCGAGTGTGTGTGGTCGGCAGTCGCCCACCGCGGGCACATTCACTGTCTGCTCGACCTTGCGGTAGATCCGGGCACAGGAAGTCACTTGCTGGAAGTACGGATCCAGCGGCTCCGGTAATCGCTGTGTGTGTTCCATCACGATCAGTCCACCGGGCTGCAAGGCGCGGTGGAACATGGTGAGCACGTGCACTCGTTGCAGCTCACTGAAATGCAGCAGCACGTTTTTGCAGACGATCAGACTCAGTCCGTCGCGGATCGGCTGCAGAGAAAGCAGGTCGTGCTGAGCGAACTCGATGCGAGCTCGCAGTTCGGAAGCGGTAACGACCGTGCCGGGCTCCATACCAGCGGAGAAGTACCGCTTCACGATGTCGCGGGGAACACGACGAATCTCATCTGCCCGGAACACACCGGAACGCACCTGAGTGGCGAACCCGACATCGAGGTCGGTCGCGTGAATCCTCACGTTCCTGAACACGAACTGGGACATCCGCTCACGCAGCAGAATGGCCAACGTATATGGTTCCGGGCCATGGGCGCATCCGGCGTCCCAGATGTGGATGAACGCGCGCCCCTGCAGGCTCGGCATCGCCTCGTCGATCGCCAGTGCGAGTGGATCAGAGTCGCGGAAAAAATAGGTGAATGCCACGGCTGGTGCTGAGCTTTGTGAGGGTTACAGGGGCAGAAAGGTCGGGTGAATTGACCTACCGAACCATAGGTCCTGGCAGACGACCGCAAGCGACCTGACATAAGTACGACAGAATTCCTTGCCATCGGCTTGTGACCTACTTTTGCTGAGGCAAGTTCGCGCGCACGGGGCGTGCGTCTGCTGGCCGCCAGGAATCCTCACAGAAGGAAGCACAGCGTGAAAAGCGACTCGATGACCAATGCCAGTTCGCGGACGAGCGCAGTGGACACGGGGATTCTGCTCGAGGCTGGCACGAATGAACTGGAAGTACTCGTGTTCGCAGTGGGTGGCGAACGCTACGCAGTCAACGTCGCCAAGGTGCGGGAAGCCAGGACGCTCGAGCACACCACGTTCCTGCCCCGTTTTCCCGCTTCCGTCGACGGTATGGTCCGCGTGCGAGACACCGTCGTGCCCGCTGTGGATCTGCACAAATGTCTGTGGGGATCTGCCCTGCCGGAAACGTGTGTCGATGCGCGCCACCTGCTGCTCGAGTTTAACAATCAGCTGATTGCATTTCGAGTGGAAGCCGTGGATCGAGTTCATCGCGTCTCGTGGAAAGAAATCCTGCCGCTTCCATCTGGCACTGGCCAGGATGTCCCCGTCACAGGCCTCGTGCTGTTGGAGGGCAAGATCGTCATCCTGCTCGACTTCGAGTCGATTGGCGCGAAGTTGGGAATCAGCGGCAGCGTGACGGTCTCCCAACACCTTGCCGAGGCGCCACCCAAAGCCATTCCACACCGCCTCGTGTTCGCCGATGACTCGGCACTGATCCGGCGAATGATGCACGAGACGCTCAAACATGCCGGCTATGATGACATTCGCATTTGTGTTGACGGCCAGGAAGCCTGGGACTATATGCAGCAACTGGCTCGTGAGCACACCGCCGAGTCGGTACGGGAATCGGTAGCCGCGGTGATCACCGACATTGAAATGCCGCGGATGGATGGATTCAGCCTCACCAAAAACATTCGCCACGATCCTGTTCTGAAGGATCTGCCGGTGATTCTCTTCTCGTCGCTCGTCTCCCGAGACAATGAAAAGAAGGGAAAACAGGTGGGTGCCACGGCGCAAGTTTCCAAGCCGAAATGGGATGACCTCTCGAGTACCCTCGTCGAGGCGCTCGGCCGGGTCGTTCACCACGGATAGTTCGGCTCCGGTCCAGCCTCGGAGTTCCGCACGCCCGCCCGCAACCAGGTCATCACGTCGGATCCTTCGGCCAAACGATCGTCCCTCGCCTGATCGTGAGGCGATGTCGTGCTCACGTCGCCGTGGTGACGTAGTTCTCGCACTGGACTACAATAGTGCCTCATGCCGAGTCCCGCTCGGTTGGCCACCTCCCAGGCCGCTGACCACCAGACCGCGTACGTTGCAACTACATCCATCTTCTGCCGAGGCCCGATCACACACGATGCCACTGCGCCACCCCCACCCTCGCCTGCTTGCCTTTGCACTCCTGCTTCCGACGTTGGCCTGCCCGATCCAGGGGCTCGCCCCAGCCTGGGGAGACGATTCGCCACCAGCATCTGCGGCTTCTCCGTGGATCTCGCTGTTCGACGGCCAATCCCTGGCCGGCTGGCAGGCCTCCGAGCACGCCGATACATGGCGTGTAGACGACGGTCTGCTGATCGCGCAGGGAGAACGCAGCCACCTCTTCTATACCGGACCGGTCGGTCATCACGATTTCACGAACTTTGAGCTGGAAGTAGAAGCCAAGACGGGGCCCGCAGCCAATTCCGGCGTGTATTTTCACACGGCGTATCAAGAGGCCGGGTGGCCGGCTCAGGGCTATGAAGTCCAGATCAGCAACGCGCCCGCCGAGTCGGGAACCTACCGGGAATTGAAGCGGACCGGCAGCCTCTACGCCGTGCGTAACATTTACAAGTCGAATGTGCGCGATGAAGAGTGGTTCCAACTTCGCGTGACCGTGATCGGAAACCGGATTCGTGTGTGGGTGAACAACCAACTGACGGTTGATTACGTGCAGCCAGACCAGGCTCCGCGCCGCAGCGATATGGACGGACGCCGGCTTTCGCATGGCACCATCGCCCTCCAGGGTCATGATGCCGACAGCAGAGTGGCTTTTCGCTGTGTGAGAATCCGCTTACTGGAGGCAGACGCTGACCCGTTCGCCGAGCCACGACCGTCGGAAGAAGGATACGGCGTCACGGCACTCGACGTGGACCGACTCACCGCCGCCGACGTGCCGTTGATCGACTATCACATCCACCTGCGCGGTGGCATGACGCCTCAGAAGGCGATGGATCGTCAGGCCGTGCTGGGGCTGAACTCAGGAGTACTGGAGAATGTCGGCCGAGGTTGGCCGATCGAAAACGACCAACAGCTCAAAACGATCTTGGAAAGTGTCGAAGGACTCCCGTTAATGGTCGGCCTGCAGGTGAATGACCGGGACTGGATGCACCGCCACAGCCAGGAACTGCTCGATCGGCTCGACTACGTTCTGGCCGACACCATGATCATGCCAATGCCTGACGACAAGGGACCACCGACGAAGCTGTGGATCGCCGAGAACTTCACCATTCCTGACGCCGAAGCGTGGATGGAGCGTTACGTGCAACACAACCTGCGCGTACTTCGCGAGCCGATTTCCATTCTGGCCAATCCCACCTATCTGCCGGCGGCCTTGGAGAACCAGTATGATCAGCTCTGGACCGACGCCAGGATGCGACAAGTGATCCAAGCGGCCATCGATAACCATGTGGCGCTGGAGATCAACGGTTCGAGCCAATGGCCACACGATCGGTTTATCCGGATGGCCAAGCAGATGGGAGCTAAGTTCAGCCTCGGCTCCAACAATTTTGATGACAAACCCATCGACATGTCGCGTTGTCTGGAGGCGATTACCCGCTTTGATCTGACGAACCAGGACCTCTTCGTGCCAGGCGAACGACCTTCCACCGAGTGAAAAGGAGCCCCTTTCGCCGTGGTCCGTGCGGGCGAGAATGGGAGAACGGCCGCAGCTGAGCATCTTCCCGGATCGGGCGCGGATGCCGCCTCACCGCGTCACGTGAAGCTGTCAAACTTCGAGCAAATCGGCCGAGCCGCAGAAGGTCTACCGCCGCTCGCCCCCTCCTCGAGGCGTTTGTCTCGAGGTGTTTGTCTCGAGGTGTTAATCAAGCGACTTGAGGCGGATATCCTTGTACCAAGCCTCGCTAGGAGGACCTCCATGGATCTGCAATCCGATGAGGCCTCGTTGCTCGATCGCCTCATCCGGCTCGGTGTAATCAACCGTCGCCACGCCGTTGACCCACAACCGGATGCGCCGCCCCTCACAGCGAATGCGGTACTCGTTCCATGAATCAGCCTTGACGAGTTCCTTGCGTTTCGCGTCCTCCGGACCAGCCAGCACTTTGTTGCGACGTGACTCATCGTACAAGCATCCCCACCAACCGTCCCCCAAATCGGCTTGGTAACCGATCATCTCATGATGATTGGGAATCCGGCGACTGCGGATCTGAATCCCCGCATTGGCTCCCTGACCGAGGACCTTGAACTTCAGACACAGCTCAAAACTCCCGTACTCCTGTTTGGTACAAAGAAACTCATTGCGCGGCACCGCCCGTTCGAGTGATCCACCCACAATGGCTCCATCCTGGACGCGGAACGACTTCTCGTCCCCTTCCCAGCCTTCAAGCGTGGAACCATCAAACAGAGCCACGAAACCCTCTTCCTGGTCCGATGGCTTCGCACGCTCGTCGGCGTGAGTCGAACAGGTTCCCCCAAAGAAAGCGCTGAGCAACCCCGTCACAACCAGAATCACCGACAAAGTTCCACCGAAGCGAGTGTTCACAAGTCTGCCTCCCACTGATGTGGCTTCTCTGGACCCGCGGGAAGTGCGGCCGCCCGAGCGAACTAACCCTCGTCACGCACCAAGACCATGGGATTGGCGATCGCCGTGGCGATATCCGTTTCTCTTGGGCCCTGGTAAACCTGGCGAGGACGAACGATGCGGCTGGACGGGTCTTCGTGCTGCTCCTTCCAGTGGGCAATCCAACCAGGCAGGCGTCCAATGGAGAAGATCACCGTAAACATATTGGTCGGAATCCCCATGGAACGTAGCAGCAAGCCGCTGTAGAAGTCAACGTTTGGATATAGATTGCGCTCGATGAAGTAGGAATCTTTCAGCGCTAGTTCCTCCAGCTTGCGAGCAATGTCCAGCAGAGGATCGGGGCGTTTGAGCGTGGCGAACACACGCTCGCATGATTCCCGGATAATGCGAGCCCGTGGATCAAAGTTCTTGTACACGCGGTGGCCGAACCCCATCAGGCGGAAATTGCTATTCTTGTCCTTCGCCGCCGCAATACAATCCTCAGGGGACATGCCACCAGCGTAAATCCGCTCGAGCATCTCAATGACTTTCACATTGGCACCGCCATGTAACGGCCCCCACAGCGCACTGACGCCCGCTGAGCAGGAAGCAAAGAGATTCGCCTGCGAAGAACCGACGACGCGCACCGTGAACGTGCTGCAGTTCTGCTCGTGATCCGCATGCAGAATCAACACCAGATTCAACGCATCGACGATCTCCGGTGTACAAATGTACTGCTGATGCGGCAACGAGAACATCATGTGCAGCAGGTTCTCGCAGTATCGCAGGTGCGGATCAGGGTAGTTGAACGGCAGGCCCAATGACCTCCGATACGCAAACGCGGCGATCGTCCGCACTTTGCTGATGAGCCGAGCTGCGGCTGCCACCAACGACTCCGTGTCTTCCAACGCCAGGAACTGCTGATGATAATACGATAGATTGTTCAAGCACGCCGAGAGAATCGCCATCGGCGGCGCATCGACCGGAATCTGCTGAAACTGATGCCGAGCACTTTCGTGCAGCAGCGAATTGGCGGTCAATAACTCGCTGAAATTGGCCAACTCATCCGTCGTCGGCATGCGGCCAAAGATCAACAGCCACGCGCAACGGACAAAACTCGGCACCTGCTGGAACTGCTCAATCGGAATGCCCCGATACCGCAGAATCCCTTTCTCCCCGTCAATGAACGTAATCCGACTCTCGCAGACTCCGGTGTTGCCCAGGGCTGGATCGTACGTAATGTGCCCCGTCTTGTCACGCAACTGCCGTATGTCAATCGCCCGCTCTCCCTCCGTACCGACGATGATCGGGAGTTCCAACTGACGGTCACCGATGGTTAAGATCGCTTTCTCTGGCATGACGAACCTTTTCTGCTAATCTGAGGACGCTGTAGCGGGTCAGCCTCCGACACCAGTTCCCCGAGGTGGTGGGCCGAGAAATTCGGCGCACCGGAATCCACCTCCAGCCGCCTACGCTCGCCACGGGGAATCGCCCCGCCGCTAGCACCAAGTGGTATACCACAGTTTTCCCGATTTCAAGCCTATTGCAAGTGGGCGGGGGACCAAACCGCCAACAGCGGGACGGATAGCAGCCACCTGTAACGAACAGCTAACTCGCAACAGAGCTCCCGAAGGATTGCTCCATTGCCTGGACTCCGTTGCTGATCCGTTCGGACTCTTGTCCGTTTCAGGGCTGTCCCTTTACGGACATCTGGAGCACGATTCCCGTCGCGGCAACAGTTGACCCCCACTTCGCAACACAATCTGAATAATCCACACACTTCGCATCGGCTTTGCCGCATTTCCTCTTCGCTATTGAGTGTATCGTTTCGCGACCGTTTGGCAACGCCGCCCCCTCGCTAGGTATATCGACATATACCCCCGTGGACAAGAACGCAGCCACAGGACGGTCTGGGGCAGAAACGGCCTGCAGCAGACAGAGGCCCACAGCAGAGAGGCCCACAGCAGACACACAGCTTCACGGCTCAGGTCTCTTGGGCACCACAGGCGGATTCGTCGGGTCGCTCGCGGTCGTCAGCACGTATCAGTCCGAGGCCACTGGGACGGCAGCGCGGTGGGTCGAAGAAACGTGGCCGGAAGCACGCTACTGCCGGCGGATTCGACCCGCACCGTAGCGTGGCGGGCTTGTCAGGAGTGTTGAGGCGCCGGGACTCCGTCCGATTCGGTGGTTGAGGTTGGTGGGACTCAACCCACTCTTGGACGAGCGGCTTCGAAGCCGCTCGTAGTTCGGTTCTCCATTCCCATACATTCGATTATCCCAACTGGCGCCGGGTGCGTGCGTGTCTGTGTAATGCATGATTTGTTCGTCAACATATCGGGTGTCCACGCCTCGCCCGGTTCGCTGCAGCTGGATCTGTTCCAGGTTGGGTTCCCCCAACGACTGCGTATCCACGGTACGGGCCAGATTCTGTTGGCGAGCAGCATTCATTCGCTCGAGGCGCATCTCGACCGGCGTCGTGTCAACGCCACGAGGCGCCATGCGGGTATTCAGTTCCTGCACGGTATCCGGTTGTCCGGCTTCTGTTCGTTGGCCAAGCCAACCACCGTTGCCCTGTGCCTGATAGGCTCGGTATGTTCGCTGATCAATGGCCGCTGTATTGATGGATCGCTCTGAGAAATTCTGTCGGAGCGAATCGGAGCCCGCCGCACTCGCGGGGGAAGGGTCGGAACTTCCCGCCAGTCTCCGGTGATAGGCGTTCTGCTGCTCAAGGGCGCTGCGGCGAGCGATCGAGTCATCAACAACTGGTAGATGGAGTCCGCGTCGACCGAGGTTCTGTGGAGCGATGCCGGAGCGTGAGTGCGTCGACTGGAAGTCCGTCGACCGATTTCGAACAACCAGATACTGATTCGACTGCTTGGGAGCACCGGCATTCTGGCCACAGGTGGTGGTTGGAACCGCCAGCAAACCGGCGGACGCCATGGCCATCAGGGCGATAACCTGCTTCACCGTTTCCTCCTTATGTGCCGCCAGGCCCGCGGCCCCAAGAGAATCAGTCGACGAACGAGATTCCATCGTTTCATCAGTCTTATCGTCCTTCATTTCGCGAACCGTGCACAAATTCCGTTTGGCGCGACTAGGTTTCGAAGGAGCGTGAGCCGGTGCCGACAGGGGCGGTCCCGCACTCGCCGGCTCCGGCGCCCGCCATCAGACATCGAGGACCACTGTCGCGGTTCATCGCAGTGAACGTCGTGTTGAAACGGGAACAGGGCGAGAAACGACGGGAGCGGACGTTCCCGATTTTCCGGCACATCCGACCGGTCGAAAGGTCGGTGGCCAGCGGCAAGGCAGACTGGTATCATCAACCGCAGATGGCACCGGGCGACAGAGAACTGGCCGTCCGGTGAGTAGCAAATGCTCGCCGCTCGAGAATTTCGAGCCGGTTCTCCCCCGGGCCCGCCAACCATTCGAGAGGGATCACGGATGCAATCTGAGCGACATCTCTTTGCGGCAGCATCAGGAAGACGGATCGTTGACGTGCCGGCGAGTCAGGGCAGTCCAGCGGCTTCTTTCCGTTTACCGAGCCGTGGACCGGGGACCTTCTGGTGGCGGCGCGCGTCGAGTCTGTGCGCGGCGCTGCTCCTCGTTCTCGCTGGCTCCCCAAGGGTGGGTGGTCAGGAGTCGACGGCAGAACCGGGGGGCGTCAAGGCGGCATCCCCTGCAGAAGCGGCTGCCGGGGACGAATCGCGGGCGCACCGCGTGAAGTTCCGCACCGCTGGTTTGAGCGTGGACTTGGGAGTGGGACTATGGGCCTGGCCATTACCCATGGATTGGGATGGGGATGGGGATTTTGACCTGGTGGTGTCGTGTCCTGACGTACCGTTTCAGGGCACCTATCTGTTTGAAAACGTAGACGGCAAAGTGCCGATGCCGGTCTTCAAACCTCCCGTGCTGGTCGGTCCAGCTCTGCCGGACGCGACCCTGTCCATGGTCGAAGGGTTGCCGCGCGTTCTGGTTCCCGGTCGGGAGTTGATCGACTTTCGCAACAACGGGTTCAGCAAAGAGGAGTCGATCTACCCTTTGGCGAACATCCACAACAATCGTGTGCGCGCAAATCAGTGGAGCTACGTTGACTACGATGGGAACGGGGCATTGGACTTGATCGTAGGGGTGGGAGACTGGACGGAATACGGCTGGGACAACGCCTTTGACACGCAGGGGCGTTGGACGCGTGGACCGCTGCACGGGTATGTGTACGTGATACGCAACACTGGCACTACGGCAGCACCCACCTATGCTGAACCAGAGAAGGTGATGGCGGGCGAAGGGCCGGTGGACGTGTACGGCATGCCTTCGCCGAACTTCGCCGACTTCGATGCCGACGGCGACCTTGATCTGCTTTGCGGCGAGTTCCTTGATGGATTCACCTATTTCGAGAACGTTGGCTCACGCAACGCACCGAGCTATGCGTTACCACATCGTTTGGAATTTGCCGGGCAGCCTCTGCGGATGGACCTGCAGATGATTGTTCCGGTCACTCTCGACTGGGACGGTGACGGCGACATTGATGTCATCTGCGGTGATGAAGACGGCCGCGTCGCGTTCATCGAGAACACCGGCCAGGTGGTTGACGGTCAGCCGCAGTTGTTGCCACCCAAGTATTTTCAGCAGCAAGCCGATGCACTGAAATTCGGCGCATTGGCGACACCGGTCAGCGTCGACTGGGACGGGGACGGCGATCAGGACCTGGTCTGCGGCTGTTCGGCCGGCTACATCGCCTTCATCGAGAACCTGGATGGCAAGATGCCTCCGAGCTGGGCACGTCCGGTGTGCCTGCAAGTCGACGGAAAGCCGCTCCGTATTCAAGCCGGAGTCAATGGTTCCATTCAAGGTCCGTGTGAAGCGAAATGGGGTTACACGACTTTGAGCGTTGCCGATTGGGATCATGATGGAATGTTGGACCTGGTGGTCAACTCGATCTGGGGCAAAGTGGAATGGTATAGGAACATGGGCCAACCTGGCCGTCCCCTGCTGGCCGCCGCGCAAAGCGTGCTGGTCGACTGGCCTGCGGGCTCGATGCCTCCCAAACCGCCCTGGACCTGGTGGAATCCCGGTCCGCACGAACTGGTCACTCAGTGGCGTACGACTCCGTATGTGATCGATTGGGACGGCGACGGATTGAACGATCTGATCATGCTCGATCACGAAGGCTATCTGGCATTTTTTCACCGCCGGCGGCAGGGAGACGAGTTGTGGCTGGAACCAGGACAGCGGATATTCACGGACGCGGATGGTGCACCTCTGAGGCTGAATGCCGGATTGGCTGGCCGCAGTGGACGCCGCAAATTCTGTTTTGCGGACTGGGATGGTGACGGTCGACTCGATCTTCTGTTGAACAGTCGGAGCGTCAATTTGTGGCGCAACATATCGACGGATGAGCAGTTCTGGGCGTTCTTCGATGAAGGTCCGCTCGACAACCGTCGTCTGGCAGGGCATACCACCTCGCCCACGGTGGTCGATTGGAACGGCGATCAGAAGCCCGATCTGCTGATTGGTGCCGAGGACGGTCATTTCTATTACCAGCCCAACAACTGGGAGCCTCCGCAGCGCACAGAAACCAGCGACATGCTGATCCTGACGCGGCATGTTGTGCCGGGGAACCTGGACAACGGACAGCAGTCATTTGAGAACCGCAACTACGTGTGGTTCGACGTACCGGCGGAGTTTCAGGGCTGGCATTTCACTCGGACCGCTGGCGGTGAAACGGCCTTTGTCTCCGTGATCGCCAAGCAGGATTGCACCGTGTATATGGCCATTGCTCAAGCGCGTGACGGGGTCGACCTGACCGGCTGGACCAAAGTGGATGGCAGTGAGTTCGGATACACAGACCGCAATCGCGCCATGATGGAGGTATTTCGTCGCGACCTGAAGGCGAATCACCGCATCGCGCTGCCACAGGGAAACTGGTCGGGAGGCATTCTCCTTTATCCGCCAGTCACCGAATGAAGGGGAGCGTTGAGCCGACACTTCGGTCGGGTCAACAGCATCTGGCTCACCCCAATCTGACGCTCAGCGAAACCCGCCTCGCAATAACAGAGATAGTAGTGCCAGGTCCGCACGAAGTGTTCGTCAAAACCCAGCCGCCGCACTTGCTCGAGTTGCCCTGAGAAATTCGTCCTCCAACAGGCGAGTGTCCGGGCGTAATGGTCGGCGAAGTCCTCCAGATGAATCACTCGAAAATCGGTCGCCCGGCGCAGTGCCATGCCAATGGCTGACAAGGAGGGAAGAAAACCGCCGGGAAAGACGTACCGATTAATGAAATCGAGGGATGTTCGATAGCGGTCATAGCGGTCATCGGGAATCAGAATTGCCTGGAGGAGCATGGCGCCCCCGGGCGTCAACAAGCGGGCACACTGACCGAAGAAGGCGTCGAGCATCCGTTCGCCCACCGCCTCGATCATCTCAATGGAAACAAGCTTGTCGTACGACCCGCTCAGATCACGATAGTCTCGCAGCAACAACGTGATCCGATCGTGGAGTCCAGCGGCTTGGATCCGATCGCGGGCCGACAAGTATTGTTGCCGGGAGATCGTCGTCGCTGTGACTCGACACCCGTAGTTCCCGGCCGCATGCAGGGCGAAGCCTCCCCAGCCGCATCCGATCTCCAGCACATGATCGTCGGCAGACAGCTGAAGCTTCCGGCAGATACGGTCATACTTGGCCCGCGAGGCTTCCTCTAATGTCGAATCGGCATGGGCAAAGATGCCGCTGGAATAGGTCATTGTCCGATCGAGCATCAAGGCGAAGAAGTCATTGCTCAAGTCGTAGTGGGCGGCGATGTTCCGCCTGCTCCCCGCACGAGTGTTGCGGCGCTGCCACGTCAGCAGCGCGGTGAGCGGCCTGGTGAGGCGAGTATGCCAGCGGTCGAGCGATCCGAGCAGGTGGGCGTTGGCGGCGAACAGCCGCAGAACGGCCGTCACATCATCCGAGTCCCAGTCGCCCCGCAGGTACGACTCGGCCGCCCCAAGACTACCACCCCGAACGATCTGCGGGTAGAGACGCGGGTGACGGACGCGCACTTGAACGTGAGGAGCGGTCGGGAGAGACTCACCGAATTCCAACTGCCCGAGCGGATCAATGATCGTCAATCGCCCTGCCGCCAGTCGCCGGAGACGCGACACAAGCTGATTGCGGCAGATCCGCTCCAGCCAGTTCGCTTCACAGCTGACTGACTGCCGCTCATCAACGCGTTCGTCCGCGGTCAGACGCGCATTTGGCGAGTGGATGCTTGCTTCCTGGGATGTGAGTACACCGGACATTTCTTCCACCATAGTCTGAGTGCTTGCCAGTAGATGGCCGCCATGATCTCGGCCGTCATCATCGGATATTGCAGAACGGTTCGCGCCAGTTGCCGCCGCGTTAGCGGCCGCCGCGACAGTGACATCGCCGCCGCGAAAACGCGTCTTCCCTGCTTCCAGTTTTCCAGGTGCACTCGCAGCTTGTCCTCAGGTGTCGATAAACGCCAGTGGTAGTCGTAGTGCATGTCCAGAAAGGGCGATACGTGAAGTTGCTTGGCGTGGCGAAAACGCAGCCATCGCGCATCGTGACCACCGTTCGCGGTGGACAGCACATAATGATGCTGTTCCCGCCAGGGGGTGTTCGTCACTTCTCCCACAACCGCCTCAATCCGCTCCCCCTGCAAATCGTAACAATAAAACAGGTTGAGTGGACTGAAGTAATAGCCGAAGTGCCGCAGTTGTGTCAGCAGGCGAATGGGGCCAGCTGGCCGAACGCCGCTCTCTCGAGCTACCAACTCGCGGATCCCCTCCTCCAACGACTCTGCCACTCCCTGAAGATGATCCGTCGGGACAAACGACGCGGCAGCAAACCGGCGGTCCGAAATCACTCGCCGCACTTCAGCCGAGGCGCGCCACTCACCCAGGTCCAGGTACGCCATGTAGAGCCGATACCGGAACCTATGGGTTACTGGCTCAAGACGGCAGTGCGTGACCTGTCCTTCATAGAGACAACTCTGCATGTTTCCAAGCTCTTGCCAAAGTACGCCGCGACAGCCAGTGCACTGTTCACGCCGTCTTCGTGAAAACCGTAACCCCAGTACGCCCCACAGAAGTACGTCCGCCGCAGCTCGTTGATCTCGTGAAACCTCGTCTGAGCAGCGATCGACGCCTGCGAATAAGCAGGATGTTCGTAGATCAGCCGTCGCAATACCTGACGGGAGTCAACTCCGGCGGTACGATTCAATGTCAGTAACACCGGACGCGGTGTCGCCAATCGCTGCAAACGACTGAGGTCGTACGTGATAGTAGCCGGTTCACCACTCTCGTCGGACACGTAGTAGTTCCAACTGGCCCAGGCTCGACGACGCCGCGGCAGCACACCCACGTCCGTGTGCAGTACCGCTTCATTGGTCTGATAAGGAAACGCCCCCAGCACCTCCCGCTCCGTGCTCGTCGCGTCAGTCAGCAGCCGCAGAGCCTGGTCAGCATGCACCGCCAGAACAACGCGATCGAACCGCTTCTCATCACCATCTTCGGTCCGAATCTTGACGTGATCCGCCTGACGGGTCACCGACTGCACCGCACAATTCAGCCGGATGCGATCGAGCAGCGGCGCAACTAGTCGCTGCACGTACACTCGGGAGCCACCCGGCACCGTCTTCCATTCGGGTCGGTCACGGATTTGCAGCAGACCGTGGTTACGCATGAACCCCAGAAGAAACTTGGCAGGAAATTCCCGGACCGTCAAGGGTCGCGCGGACCAGATCGCTGCCACCATCGGCACCAGGTAGCGATCGCGGAAGTCGTTTCCAAGGCGATGACGGTCGAGGAAATCCCCGACCGTGATTGCACCTTCCAGATCGCCGTTCTCAATCGCCTTCGAGGCCACCTCATTGAACCGGACAATGTCCCGCAACATGAACCAGAAACGTGGACTGATGAAGTTGGAGCGTTGGGCAAACAGACCATTCAACGAGCTGCCCTGGTATTCGAGACCTGTCCGACCGCACCGGACACTGAAACTCATATCGCTCGGTTGACTCGGGACGCCCAACATCTCCAGCAGGCGAAGGAAGTTCGGGTAGGTGCGATCGTTGAACACCATGAATCCCGTGTCAGCGTGCCACGTGCCGCCAAATGCTTCGAACTCGACGGTCTGAGCATGACCACCAATGTGAGCTCCTGCCTCGTAGACGGCCACATCGTGGTCATCTGCCAACAGGCGTGCCACGAGATTTCCACTGATTCCAGTCCCAATCACGGCAATCTTCATCAGAACACCACTTGGTTCGTGTTCAGAACAGTCTGTTGGGGAATCCGACCCGACTTGCGGACCGCCACAACCGGCGGTCTGTGGCGAGCGTTCTCGGCAACGAACAGCCGCGTGGCTGCTCCGGGAACCCAGACAACGGCAGGTAGATCCCGAGTTCGATCCAGGACACCAATCAATACGACCGCCTGCGCCGTTATAGCGTGCCAGAGCGATCTGCCAAGGGGATTCGATCGTCGCTCCAAGTGACCAGCCGTTCGGGTGGGGCAGTGCAGGAGGGCTGTGCCGATCAGGCTCAAACCTTCAGATCTCGACGCCCGGTTGCCAGTTGCTCCGGTCACGCACTCCGCGCAGCAGTCGAAACAGAGCGAGCAGGTTATCGATCAGTCGCGTGGAAGTGGCGACCGACTCGAGCAACAGGATGGTGACGTCATCGCCGTGCAAATTGTCCGGATGGAGGCTTTGCAGCGTTTCGAGCAACCGGGGAACGATTTCGGCAGGCTCCCCAGAATCGATTCCGCGGATCAGCCGTAACAGGCCGGCGGTACCGAGCAGCTGGCCGTCCAGGCCCATGGATTCGGTCAGCGCATCGCTATACAGCAGCACCAGATCACCCCGTTCGAGTCGCCGCTCGATCTGCGGATAGCGTGCCTCGTCATGCACACCCAAAGGTGTTCCCGTAATTGCCTCCGACTCCAGAACAGGCTGCTCAACATACGACCAGGCACGCCGGGAGGCATCGTAGAGGAGCGGGGCAGGGTGACCCGCACTGCAGAGAGTCAACCGGCGAGTTGGTTGGAAATAGGTGGCCACCAGCGCTGTGGCAAACGAACCGCTTTCCGACAGCTCGAGGAATTGCCGGTTCATTCCTTCCACGAAGCGAGTTTGCTTCACCACATTTACATTGCGCCGCATCAGATCGCGGAGGCCGGAGGCGAGCTTCGACACACCGGAACCATGACCACTGACATCGGCCAGCAGGACCCGCGTGATCCGCCCCGATGCGCATGACGACACATAGTAGACATCGCCTCCGCTCGACGAGCCGCCGAACGGTTTGCAGTAGACCCAGACGTTCAAGCCGGGCACGATGAGCGAGTTGTCTGCCTGACTGTTGCCGCCGCGGATTTCCATGCATTGCATCCGTTCCAAGGCAGGTCTGACCGATTCTGACGAACTCGCTTTCATGGCTCACATCCCACACAGAATCCCGGCAAGACTCTCACAGCCAGCATCACCAGACCCCACCTGCCAGACCGGTGGATCAGTCGTTCCGGCAGATCTCGCTGACGGCCCATAACTCAGTGGAAATGATACACTCCCGCCCGCCATCGGTAAAATTGCTCGCCCCCCCGATTCCTTGCGGCCTTCTTTTCTCGTCCCGACCAGCCGGGTCCGCGGACCGATGACACCTCGTGAGACATGGTGGAAACGACAGGTCGGTAGACGACACCGTTGGGAAGCCACAGCATGGTCAGGCCAAAGCACGTCTCGCCATCGTAACGGGTTCGGTCATTGCCCAGCACCCATGTCTGATCCCCTCGGCCATGTGCCCAGGGCGCTGCCACGGGCGAGGCGCCGCTGAGGCGATGTGAAAGCAGCCTCGCCGGAGGGTTGTCGTCTCGTTATAACTGGGCAGAGGCCGACTGGATCGAGGAATCAGCATGAAGATACCCGAAATACGGATTCGCTGTGCCAAAGAAGGCCCGATAGCTCCGCACGCTGACTACGTGCTTTATTGGATGACAGCATATCGTCGCCCGTACTGGAATTTCAGTCTGCAGCGGGCAGTGGGTTGGGCTGAAACACTCAACAAACCACTCTTGATCCTGGAGGCACTGCGGAGTGACTATCGCTGGGCTAGCGACCGAATCCATGCCTTCTTGACACAAGGCATGGCCGACAACGCCCTGTTGCTGAAGCGAAATCGGGTCGCATACTACCCGTACGTGGAGCCGCGGCGCGGAGCAGGAAGGGGGCTCCTCAAGACCCTGGCCGCCCGGGCCAGCGTCGTGGTGAGCGACGATTTTCCCGGCTTTTTTCTCCCCAACATGTATCGTGCGGCGGCCTGCCAAATCCCAGTCCGCTTCGAACTGATCGACTCCAACGGACTCCTCCCCTTGCGCGCGACCGACAAGGTATACGTGCGGGCGTTCGATTTCCGCCGGTTTCTTCAGACATGCCTTCCCGACCACCTGGACGAATTGCCCGAAGCCGATCCCTTAGCTGACAGGCAACTCCCCTCGTTGGCCAGACTCGACTCGTCGATCACCAACCGTTGGCCAGCTACCAGCCTGAACCATGCGGGCGAAGCCCCCGTCGTTCTCAGCCAGCTCCCCATCGATCATTCGGTTCTCCCGTCAGCGATGCCGGGGGGAGCGATGGCTGCAGAGCGGACACTGCGGGATTTCCTGTCCCACAAACTCTGTCACTACGCGCACCGGCGAAATCAGCCTCAAGAGAACGTATCGAGCGGGCTCTCGCCCTATCTGCATGCGGGGCATATTTCGGCCCACCAGGTCTTTGCTGAAGTGACGGCATGTGCTGGGTGGAGCCGCGCACGACTTGCCTCGAAAGCACACGGCAGTGCACAAGACTGGTGGGGAGCCGGCGAATCGGTCGAGTCGTTTCTCGATGAGCTGATTACCTGGAGGGAGTTGGGACTGAATATGTGTTGGCAGCGTGATGACTACGATCAGTACGACTCGCTTCCCCAGTGGGCTCTCGCGACCTTGAGCAAGCACGCCGCAGACCGCAGAGAGTACGTTTATTCGCCCGCTCAGCTGGAGCACGCCGAGACCCACGACCCGTTATGGAATGCCGCCCAGAATCAGCTTGTGCGTGACGGGACGATCCACAACTACCTCCGCATGCTCTGGGGCAAGAAGGTGCTGCAATGGTCGGCTACGCCGCGCGACGCTCTTTCGACACTCGTAGAACTGAACAACAAGTACGCTCTTGACGGACGCGATCCCAATTCGTACAGCGGCATCTTCTGGTGCCTGGGACGGTACGATCGCGCCTGGGGACCTGAACGGCCGATCTTCGGAACCGTTCGCTATATGAGCAGCGAGAACACGGCGCGCAAGGTCCGTGTACAACGCTATCTCGAGCGGTACCAATCGTAAAGCCACTCGTCATTCCCACTGCACTGACACTTCGACCTTGCCCTTGAGTTCAAGATCCGCGACCGAACCATCGTCAAACACGAGGCGAATGGAACGCGGAGTGGCGGCCAAGTCAACCAGCACCACCGATTCTTGCCGCTTCTCGACCGCAATACTGTCCAGGCCAAAGGCCCGTCCGCGTCGTCGATCGATGAACACGTCGCCATAATGATCGCGAATGCGATTGCGAGCCTCACTGGCCGCCCCATTTCCCCAGTCGTAAATCGTGAACGTTCCGATGCCGCCACCCTCAGCACTGGTCGTTCCGCCATGTCCATAGTTCTCCATCATGAACCCGTAGTCCGACGGACCGAAGAAGGAGTGGGCCTTCTCCCACTGAATCTTCTGCTGCGGATTCTCGGGACAGTACATCATGATGAACGCCGACTTCAGCGCCGTCACTCCACGTTCGAACAACTGCGGCTCGCCCGTGACGCGGTAATAGTCCAGGAATAACTCCGCAAAGAGTGATTGACGTGAGTCATTCCATTCACCATCGAAGTTCATCACGCCAAAACCACCCAGCGCCGGCACGTAGATGAACGGGGGTTGCCATACCTGCTGGCACATGGACAGCTCATCCAGCGTGCGGCGCCCCCACCGCAAGTAGCTCTCCTTGCCGGTGGCGTGGTACGCCGCCAGGAGCGATTCTGCCGTCCAGAAGATGCTCAAGCTGTTCTGCTTGTACATGTTGTTCCGCACGAACTTCTGACCGACATGATCCTGCTGACCAAATCCGCAGCAGGACCAGTACGTCTCGAAGTCCTCCCATCGCCCTGTCGGCACTACCTCGACCAGCAGCGCATCCATCGCGCGCAGCGCTGCCAGACGGTACTTCGACTCGCCTGTCACATCGGCCAACTTGAGCAGAAAGGTCACGCTCAGAGACGTTTCCGGCGTCTGGGCCATCACCTCTGCCGGCTGGAGTGACTCGGGATGCAACCAACCGGGAAAGAAACCCTGTGGGTCCTGAAGCGTCAACAGTTTGTCAGCGTAGGTGCGAGCGTAATGCACCAGTTGCTCGTCGGCCGCAATGTCCTCGTGCCAGCGAAGCATGAGCAGACAGGTCCAACTGGCGTCCAGCACGTGATACCACTGGGGCGTGACCCCGAAGTTCCATGGACAGCGGTCGGAATTCGTCCAGTACGCCTCCGACCATGGCTTGGGACGCTCAACTCGCTGGCCCTCGACTTCCACCACTTCATTGTCGGTCCGAATGACCGCGGGGAAAATCCCATCCTTCATCGGCGCGGCGAGTGCCAGCGCCTTCGTCAAGGCAGCCTTCTCCGCCAACCGAGCGTCGTCGCTGCGCCGCGCCCAGCGTGCCATCCCGCTGGCACTGCGCAACGATGAAAACCATGCCTGATTCCAGATGGAAAGAAACTCGCGTTGAAACCACGGTCCCGGATAGCCAGGCGACTGCGAGACATTGACGATGAACTGCGGGGCACCGACACGCACTCCCCCGATCGCAAATTCCTGCCAAACCGCGTGACCCCACGATTTGAACGCCCAGTCGTACGTGTGTTGGACATAACGATCGAGCGGAATCGTGCCAGGTTCTCCCCGAACGTACAAGGGCTGCCCGAAGTGACGCCACAAGAATTGCGATGTCTTCTGCCAGGGATTCAGTGGCTCGCCATCCGCCGAGTACGCTGTGATGAAGAACGCCAACACGAAGCGTCCCGGCACAATGCTCATGCCTGCTTTCTTCCGAAACCCAACATGCACCGGAATATCGGTCAGGGTCACACCGAGCCACGCCCGTTGCAAGCGCACATCCAAGTCGAGGAACCAAGGAGCATCCGATCGCTGACCAACCATCGCAAGATCCGGCACGATCGCCAACACCTCGCGTCGCCCTTCGTTGGCGGCAATGATCGCCGGACTGCGAAACACATGCTGCCCAACCACAAATCCATCCTCAGGAGCCAGATGCGGCAACCAGTGGAAATCCGCTCCTAACAGCAGATTGAATCCGATCGACAGTTCATCCTGCTGTATCGTCTGCTTGACGTCCCACACCAACTCGACTCTCTGCCATCCGTCGCCCACCGGTGCCATCGACACGACCGGCCGCTCTCCCCCCAACTCAGGCAGCTCCCAACTGGCCATCGACCGACCGCCAAGGGAAAGCGTGTAGATACCGCGATCGTCCCCACGAATAGCACACTCCTCCGCCCAACTCGCTAAGCCGCCCCAACACACAACGACAACGCCCAGAGCCAATCGCGTGAAGTACTGTCCGACCATTCGACCGTCATCCGATATTGTGAAGGCACCTGTCACTCAGAAACGCGTACTCTGCCTTGTACAGCACCGCAAGCGTCGAGGGAAGTACCGGCAGGCAGCTTGAGGCGGCAGAATGGCGAAGCTCCGTGTTTGTAGCTGCCCTCGCCAGGCGCTGGGCACGTACCTTCCCCCGCTCGGCGTGAGCGTGGCTGCCGCAGAATTGGAGAAGGTACTATTCCCCCACTTCTCGAAGCTCTGCCAATCAGCTTGATCAACAAGCTGTTCGCTGAATCTCCCCGGGGGCCCAATCGACACCCACGGGTTGGCAGAGCTTCATAACAGGAAATCGCCTCGCAACGTATGCCCATCATCGTGGCGATCGCGTGCTCCCGTGCCCAGCCAACCATCGCATCACGGTGACTATCGTTTCGTGAACTCAAGCTCAGTCGTGTGGCGCTGGCGGAGGCTGTTCACCTGGCGCAGTCGGTGTCGTCGCAACGACCTGATCAACACGACGATAGGTGTACCGGGGGCCATCTCCCACGACCGGCCCCCCCTCGCGGCGCAGTGCCTGAAAGTAATAGGTGTTCTCATCCAGCAACACGATCATGCCGGTCTCTGACGTCGGCTTCCCCGTCCGATCGACTCCCCGTGAGGCGAGTAACCAGGTCTTCGTGTGCTCGTCGTAAGTCACGTTGCTCAACGTGCGCCCTCCCGTTGAATTGAGTCCACCCTCCATGATGCACTCCTCAACTGGATCCCAGAATACGAGCAGTTTCGCACCGCCACGCTTTCTCCCATTCACCTGAAAAACGTAATCCGATTCCATCACGTTCTTGTCCAGGATCCAGCGATTGGACACTCGAATCAGCACTTCATCGCCTTCCTGCGCCACTCCCGGCACATCCTCTTGCATGGGACCTTCGTATTGCCACTGGCCAATCAACTGATCATAGGATCGAAGGTACTCATGATGCGGCGTCACAGCCTCCTGAGCTCGCACAGTGCCACAGGCGGCACCCCATCCTGCTGCAACCACCAACGTTAGACTCACCACGAGAATTCGTCGCATCGTCCGGTCTCCTATCCAGAAGCCGACCATCCTCGTCCACCGCACGTTGCTGGCTGCGCAGAGCGAGCAAGATCGCGTCCCTTCGCAATACTACGCCCGCCGTCCGCCGGAGGACATCCCGCTGGAGACACGCGACGAACTGGTCCCCCCAGGCTAAAGAGTCGCGACAGCGCGAAAGAATGCCCCGTTCGTTTGTCGACACCGGCATGCCAAAAGACTGCCGGGCCTCAAATATACCGGATTGTCGCGCTGATCATGATGGTCGAGCATCACCGCATTTTGCGCGAAACGGCCATCCCCCAGTGCGATGCATCGACAAAGACCGTTTCCAGATCTTCGTGCGTCGTGATCATCTGGAAGTAAGCGTCCATCTGATCCGCATGCCCAGACGAATCGTGAGCGATCACCAGTCCACCGGCCTTGAGCAACGGAAGCAACTGTTGCAGGTAGTCGACGAAGCCGGCTTTCTCCGCATCCAGCAGGATGACGTCGACCGGGCCTTTCAGCGTGCTGAGTGTCTCGTGGGCATCCCCAGGCACCAACGTCACCAGGTCTTCGACACCGGCCCGGCGGAAGTTCTCTTTCGCCAGCGCGATGCGCGTCGAGTCGATCTCGTGCGTTGTGATCCGACCGCCGGTTGACCGCAGCGCCAGGCAGAACCACAACGTGCTGTAGCCGTTGGCCGTTCCCACTTCCACCACGTGCTGCGCCTGCACACACTCGCACAACATCCTCATCAGACGCCCATCCTCGGCGTGCACGTTTCCCATTCCTTGCGCTTGCCGCGTCTGCATGTCGTCCATCACGGCGATGATGCTCTTTTCAGCTTCATCGCGCGGCCGAGGATGCGTGGTGAGATACCGGCGCGATACCTGTTCCGCTGTCGGTGGTCGACCTGGACTCGAACTCCCCGGTTTCTGGGCCAAGACAACCGAGATCCCCCACGCACCCATGAGCATGATGCTTGATACCAAGAGAGCTTTAGCAAGTACACGCATGTGGATCCTCCTAGCCGACTTTCAACTTCGGCACCGACGTAACTCTCAGGTAGACTGACACCCAGCCTCGTTTCCCCTCGACTTCACTTGACTCGATCATTCCGACGACGAGCGCAACTCCGATTTCAAGAAATCACGAAGTTGCTCCAACTGATCCGTATTGAGGTAATCCACGCCGGCCGCAGCAAGCTCGCGCCATACCACGGGTGACTCGGGAGTCGCCCAGAACCGAACGCGTCGTCCGGCAGCATGAGCGCGTTGCACGATAGCGTTCAGCTTGCTACGTTCCGTCGCGGGAAATTCGCCTTCACCACGCCAGCGGAAATGAGCGGACCACCGGTCGCTGATCAACGGCATCAAATGAGCAGGCTCCGTCGATTCCAGATCACTCACTCGCCCGTCAATGGCCGCCCAGCGCGGCGACTGCGCCTCAATCGCTGCCCGCGGACAATCACCGGAAATGACGATCTGTATGGCTCGTTCCTGATAGCGCCCGTTCTCGACGACGCACAGGCAATCGGCATACGCTGCCAGCACTGTGCTTAACACCCGATACGTTTCCACCCCGCTGCTCTTGATATCGATCAGAAGCTGGAACACGGGCCCGCCGGGATAGACGCGACCCGAGTTGTGTTGAGTGCGTTGGCGCAGGGGATCGAGGTACAGATGTTGCAACGTCCGGTCGGGCCGCAGTTCACTCCGCGTATGCCCGACCAGCAGTTGTCCGTCGACCAGGAAAATATCAGCCTCCACGCTGCAGAAGCCACAGTCCAAAGCCTCCTGCAGCGGGCCTGCATGGGCGTAATCATTGTGGGCGTGAGCCTGTGGCAGGGGCACGGCAGGGGGCGAGTCGGCATGGGGGCGATCAGCCTGGGCAAAGAGCACCGTCGTTGAACCGGCCATGAAGAAGATGAAGATACTGTATACTACGATCGTCGAGCGATACATGGCACTCACCCTGCAGGTACAGATCCTGGATACATCGGCGCACCACATTGTAGCATGTCGATCAGTGGGAGGTGGCCGGACCGTGCGCTGCCCTGGAACCGGCCCGTTCCACGTGAGTGCTCCCCCACGTCGGTTTCCTGAAGCCACGCGTGCTCATCACCATTGACGCCATGCCGGGTTCATGTTTGGGCACCCGTGTCACGCGCAATTCGGTTCAAAATCGCACGAGATGCGTGGGTCCCACGAGTGCACGGCCTCGATCCGGTAGAGTTGACAGAAGTCGCGCAGCTTCCGCACGTGGTCGCCGTACACTTGCAGCACGTGAAATCCGGCGACTTTGTGCGGATCGTCCTCCGCACCCTCGACGATGGCACCAGTATTCGTAATGCAGGCCGCCGAAGGCGGACTCTCGTAATTACACACCACCTTTGCCCGGTCCACCAGCAGCAAGTCCGGACGCTGAAACCGAACGAGAGTGAATACCTGTCCAAGCCGCCACAACACCTGCGGCGATACCCACTGCGTCGTTCCATGATGGGCACGGAGAACGTACTCCGCCGAAGGCTGATCGAACCCATCCAGACGCGTCGGGCAGTTACAGTGGGCATTGGCAAACAGGTTCTGCGCTGTATCGACCAGCGGATCAGCCATGAAACCAGGTCGGTCGAGCAGGTAGTGGCAGAGCATCATGGTCACGGCAGAACCGATGTCCGCTTCGCAACCGGCAACGATTCCCTCGTCCATTAACCGCATGAATCCGATGCACGGCGTACCTACCTGGCCGCACAAGTGCAGACAGACTGCCGTCAGGCCATCGGCACCGTGCGCGGCAAGCAGGTGTTTCGCGGCGAAATAGTGCCGCGCGGCCTGCAGAACGGATTCCTTGGTGATCTCCTTCATCTCCTTGGCTCGCTCGATGGTCTCTTCAGCCACCTGCCGCACGGCATCGTCTATGGGCACATCCTGATAGCTCTTGACATACTCTTCACCCGCAATGAACTTGAGCTTCGTACCCACAGTCCCGAAAACGTCTCCTTCGAAACTGGTCCCTTGGTAGTCGTTCTGACCAACCACCAGCAAGGTGCTTTGCTTCAGCTTGGAGGCAGCACGCACCAACTCTAATCCAGGGCGTACATCCGCAATATCCAGCGAACTGGTCAGATAGAAGCCCGGCTTGTGCGCAATCGGCGACGTATTCATCGTGAAACTCGTCCCGATCTGCGTAAACACCAGTTTAGGCATGTCGAGCGCCGCGAATATCTTCTCCGCCAGATCCCACGGATGAAAGATGCCCATCGGCAGAATCATCAACGCATCGGGACTTTGTTCTTTCGACGCCTCAATGAACCGCGAAACTCCGCCTTCGTCAACGATCATCGCGTCCGCCAGGTCGATCTCGATGCCCAGTTCCCGTCCCAAAGCCTGCAGCTTCTGAGAGTACTCACGGCAGGCCGTATCATTGTTGAAACCATGACCTGGCCAACCGCCGCAGACGGGCGCAGCATGCCGCACGTAAGCGATTTTCAGGCGCGGAGACCGCTTGTGAGGCAACGCCGGTGCCAATCCACCTTCGTCAGCAATTATCGCTCGTCCCGCCACATTCATCGCCGCGCCGGCCACGGCAACAACCTCCAGAAAGCTGCGCCGACTCAGTTCTCCAGCCACACTCGGACGGTGAAGTGGACAAAGGCCAAACCGATCTTGCTGATCACACATCGCATGTCTCCTTCGGGAGAGTTGACCGTGGGATTGGTGGGGGCGAAAGTTCCGCCCGCTGCCAGCGAATATGCCACTAACATGATGCCATGAATCAGCGTATGCGACAATCAGGTGCGCGGGGCCGGAGAACCGCCGCACGAGGCACAGAGCGTTTGGATTAGTCGGCACGGAAAAGTACGACTGTTGACCTGCTCAACCAGTAGTTGCCCGGGGGGACGTCAGCGGGATTACGCTGTACAAGGCACATCGGACCAGGTCTCTCGAAAAGGGTATCGACGGCGAGGGAATGGACCTGGAACAACGGCAGTTCATCAATGGACTGGTCGCCTCCGCGGCGGCCGCAGGTATCGGGGGCTCAGCAAGTACCCTGGGCGATTCGGCGGTCCAGGTCGCTGACGTTCCCTCGCGTCCGTGGCGGCGAAAGGCGTGAAAGGAAACGCTGCGGCGAGGCTCCTCCGCGACATCGATCGATACCGCAGGTTGATTTCCGCGGCCATCAGAGCTTCGTGAGACTAGAGAACAGACCCCTTGATTCCTCCGGCTCATTGCTCGATTGGTTTGGGGAACGCGTACGGGGACAGGTACATTTGTGGGGGGGGAACGAGGCTGTCTGGGATGCGAGCGATGGGCAGAACAGCATCTCGGGCCTCCTTTGAGATGGGCTCATAACACTTCGTTCACGTGGGAGTCTGCTAAGAACAGTACCATAAGGCAAGCATGCCACGCCGCGGGCCAATATCACGTCGCCACCACAACGACTTACCCATCTTGCTCAACCGACGGGCGAAATTGTACCTGTCCCTGTTCGCTTGTTCTCATCCTCTCTGACCCCCGCGAGCTCCGCTCATGCGGTGAATCAGATGGTGAGCTACGGCGCCGCTCGCCCCCTCTCTCTCCGACCCCCGCGAGCTCCGCTCGTGCGGTGCATCAGATGGTCAGCTACGGTGCCGCCCGCCTCGTCCTGTCTGACCCCCGCGAGCTCCGCTCGTGCGGTGAATCAGATGGTCAGCTACGGTGCCGCCCGCCTCATCCTGTCTGACCCCCGCGAGCTCCGCTCAATGGTACTAAGCTTGTTTTTTTGTTTTGGCCTTTGTTCGTTTTGTATTGCGAGCTCGCTTGCTGGATTTGGCGGACGTGGTGTGAGGATGCTTGGAGTGTCGCTTGTGGTTGGTGGACTTTTTGCGTCGCGGAAA
>JBGSHS010000171.1:0-6688 GCA_041752115.1 Pirellulaceae bacterium
GACTGATCGACCGACGGCCCGGGGCCCGGGGCATTGCCAAGTTCCGACCATTTCGCGGGGGTGCTGTCGTGCGTCGTTCGGGAGACACCGGCGCTGCTGGCCGCAGGCCAGGCCCGCGTGCCGTCGACGCCGTGTGATCGACCGGCGTGTCGAATGACAGCTGGGGGCCCAGGCGGGAACGGCCGGGGTGCTGGGGGGAGTTCGACGCCAAGCTTAACCACGGTTGGCGTGACGGACCCTCTGGCTGCCATCGCGATCACGACTGCCAGTACTGGGAAACGAGCAACTTTACCGAATACGAAATACCACCTAGGAGACGATATCATGGGTGAGATCACTGCAGCTGCCGTGAAGGCGTTTCGTGAACGAACTGGACTTCCACTGATGGACTGCAAGCGTGCGCTGATCGAATCCGACGGCGACGAAGAGAAGGCCATTGAAACGCTGCGCAAGGAAGGAGCGAAGCTGGAGCTGAAGCGTGCGGGGCGCGACACTGATTTCGGCCGCTTCGGCATCCATGCGGGACTCGACAAACCGATCTGTGCCATGGTGGAACTCAAATGCGAGAGTGCACCGGTGACGCAGAACGAGGAGTTCATTCAACTGGCCAACGACTTGGCCCAGCGATTGGCTACGGGACCGGGGGCGGCAACGCCTGATGAGCTGTTGGCTCAGCCCTCACCCAGCAAACCGGGCCAGACGCTTGGCGACCAGAAGGCGGACCTGTTCAATCGTATTCGCGAGGTCTTCAATGTCGGCCGAATGGTGCGGATTGAGAGCCCCTGCGGAGGATACAGCCATAACGCCAAGACCGTGGCGGGTGTGTTGTTGGCCGTCGAGGGTGGCGTCGAGGAAGTCGCCAAAGACATCAGCATGCACATTGCCGCCATGCGTCCCCAGGCACTCAATGTCGCCGACCTGGACCCGGTCGCCGTGCAGAAGGAACGCGAGATTCTGCGGGAAGCGGCTCTGACGGAGGGGAAGCCCGAGAATATCGTCGACAAGATGGTTGAAGGTCGCCTGCGCAATTTCTATGCCGAACAGGTCTTGTGCGAACAACCGTTCGTCAAAGACGACAAGCTGACGGTCGGCGCGTATGCCAAGCAGGCCGGGATGAAAATCAAGCAGTTTGTGCACTGGGAGCTGGGCAAGGACTAAGCCGTTTGTGAGTGGATGCGGCACGATCGCCCGCCCGACCGTCGTTCCGGCGACGTCTGGTACGTCGCCTGGCAGGTCGCGCGGCGATCGTTCGTAAGAACGCGCCTCCAGCACGCGTGCAGAGCACCGTTGAGAATGCCGAGGCAGTCTGCGTCTGGTGCGGAGGCTGTCCGGTGATCAGCGACGAGCAAGTCCTGATTCACGACGCCCCGACGCCGCTGCGGGGCTCCGTTTGGTGTGCTTTAGTGAGGCAGATGGGCCCGGGACTGGCGACTTGGCAAGGAGAATTGGCACATGAACGAAGTGGAGCCCGCAGGCAAGGTTCCCCGATACCACCGCGTGGTGCTCAAGCTCTCCGGTGAGAGTTTCGCGCATGTGGGTGAACGAGGCATCTCCATGGAGGAGGTGGTCCATATCGCCCGGCAGATCTACCAGGCGCAGCAGATGGGGTGTGAGATGGCCGTCGTCATTGGCGGCGGCAACATCCTCCGCGGCGCACATTTCACCGATCGCAACACGGGCATTCATGAAGCCACGGCCCATTACATGGGAATGCTCGCGACCGTCATCAACGGATTGGCGCTACAGGATGCACTGGAATCGTTCGGCACGGAAACCCGCTTGATGACCGCCATCCGTATGGATGGTATCGCCGAACCGTACATCCGCCGCCGAGCGCGTTCCCACCTTCAGAAGAAAAGGATCGTGATCCTGGCTGCCGGGACCGGTGGTCCTTTCGTAACAACCGATACGGCCGCCGCTCTGCGCGCCCTGGAACTGGAGGCTGATATCCTGCTCAAAGCCACGCGAGTGGACGGCGTGTTCAGTGACGATCCCGAAAAAAACCCGCACGCCGTGCTCTATCAGCAACTGGACTACTCCACGGTGCGGGAGCAGAACCTGCGGTTCATGGACAGCACGGCGATCGCCCACTGCATGGAACGTTCGATGCCGATTCTGGTGTTCAACTACCGCAAGGACGGGAACATCCAGCGTGCCGTTCAGGGGGACAGAGTCGGGACGATGGTGGGACCTTCCTCCTCCTGGCCCTCCCCGGCGAAGTAGTTCCCTGTCTGGCGGTCCCGGTCGGGTCTGGCGCAGCCAAGCCCCGCCACGGGGCGTCGCCATCATCAAAATTCCGACTCGCCGGCTCTGCACCCGTTGGTTGGCGGACCAGTCTGTCTGGGGTACACTGAAGGCGCCTTGGCTTGTGCCGCTCCCCTGCCGGTGGTAAGTGTCCACCGCGCGAAACAGCTTGTGGCGGTTCTGTTCTCGTTCGACGTTTGCTCCTATTGTGGGTGGAACTCATGTCAGCCGACGAAATCGTATTTGATACCGAAGCGCGGATGGAGAAGGCCGTCCAGGTTCTGAAGCAGAGCTTGGCCGGGATTCGTACCGGGCGGGCCAATCCAGGCCTGGTCGATTCGCTCCGCGTCGAAGTCTACGGCACGGCGACTCCCATCAAACAGCTGGCCAACGTGGGCGCACCGGAGCCGACGCAGATCGTGATTCGTCCTTACGATCCGACTACGATTAAGGATATCGAAAAGGCGATCATCGCCAGCGACCTCGGCTTCAATCCGCAAAACGACGGCCGCCTGATCCGGATCAACGTGCCACCGCTCTCCAGCGAGCAGCGCAAGAAGATGGTCTCGCGGATCAAAGACCTGACGGAAGAGGCCAAGGTGGCCATTCGCAATATCCGCCGCGACGCGAACAAGGCGCTCGATCAGGCGGAGAAGGACAAGGAGATCAGCGAAGACGAGCGAGACGCCATGAAGGAGGAAATTCAAGAGGCGACCAAGAAATACGAAGCACAAGCATCCGAGGTGGCCAAGAAACGCGAAGCAGACGTCATGGAGTAGCCAGATCCCGCTCCGCGTCTGCGCGGCCCCTGCCGAGGCGGGAGAGAGTTGTACGGTGGAGCAGGTGCCCTGCCGGCATGAGAGAGGCGGCGAAATGACAGCTCCTGACGATTCGTCGGTATCGTATCTCTGCCCCCAGTGCAACACGCGTTTGAGGGCGCGTCATGAGGACGCCGGCCAGCGCCGTGAGTGTCCCCAGTGCGGCAAGCTGGTGAAAGTCCCCGGGGGAGCACCGCAGGGCAAGTCGCCGACTGCATCCGGGTCCCCCCAGCCCAACGCGACGACGTCGCAGGCCCGAGCGGGGATTGCCAACATCCCCGTTGTCTGCCCCTCGTGCGGCACCCGGATGTACGCCACCCGACAGCAGGTCGGACAGAATCTCGTCTGTCCTGATTGCCTGGAGTCGGTGGTGGTTCCGGATCCGACGCCGCCCCGCCGAGCGTCGTCGACCGACAGTGGATCCCCATCTGCTTCCGCCGGCAGCGCGCCGGTGCCGCCCTCGGACCAAACGTCTGAGCTCCCAGTTGCCAACGCAACGACTGGCGATGAAGATGACCTCAGACTAAGTGACCCCGTGGAGCTTCCGCGCAACCGATCTGTCTCCCGTCAGCTCGCCGAGTTGCTCGACGAGCACGCGACCGACAGCGCTGCGACCGTTCCGACCGCGCCGGCTCCAGAACCAGACCCCCAACCTGTGCCAACAGGCTCGAAACGGCCGCGCAGTGCGAATGAGTTTGCCGTGCGCTGCGGAGTCTGCGACACACGCATCTACGCCAGTGAGGCAGACATCGGACAAGAACGAAAATGCCCCGATTGCTACTCGCCGGTGATCATCAAGCGGCCCCCCGTCAGGCCGAAGCGCGTCAACGAAGTGGTCGAGGCGAACTACGAGGGAGACGACTTCCAACTGGAGGCCCCGTCCGACCGCAACGTATACCGCCCCACGACCTACGACATCACTCCCCGCGGGATGGCCGACGACACTCTGCGTCGAGCGGAGCAGGCACTTGATGACCGTGAGGACGACGATTCGGAGCTGCCGGCCGCACCGCTCTGGAACGGTCTGCTGGAGTTTCTTCCCGACGCGACCCTGATTCTGCGACTGATCCTCAGCGGTCTGTTGATGGGCGGTACGCTCGTCGTGTTCATTGGGACCGTTCGCTTAGCATCGGGCAATGCCGTATCGCAATTCGTCGCGGTCGCGGGCTCGATCGCCACCGTTCTCCTGACCATCCTGTCCGGGACGCTGCTCGCGTCCAACTGCCTGGCCATCCTGCAGGAATCGGCCGATGGACACGGCCGCGTGCAGCATTGGCCCGAGAACAGTGTGTCGGATTGGGTGGGCGATGCGTTTCCGGTCGGTATGGCGATCTTCTTCGCCATGTTTCCCGGCATGGTTCTGTTCGTCGGCACAACGGCAACGGGACTCTCGGCGGCCACCAGTTGGATCTTCCTGGGGATCAGCGTGTTCGTCTGTTTTCCCATCGTGCAACTGTCGATCCTGGAATCATCATCCTTGACAACGCCCATTTCCCAGCCGATTCTGAAGAGCGTACACGACGAGTTCCTGCTGTGGATGAGCTTCTACATCGCCACGTTTTTCCTCGGCATCGGTACGGCCTTGACGCTGACCGCACTCTCGTTTTCCCTCGCGAAACCGCTCATACTGGGACTGGGAGTCGTGTGGGCACTGGCTGCCTTCCTCTACTTCCGGTTGCTCGGCCGACTGGCCTGGGCCTGCCAGGTACGTCCCCTGCAGCGGAGCGAACAGCCCTCCCGGCAAGACGACACCGGCTCGCAAGCTTGACCCGGTGCCCGTCACCATGAGTCCGACCTGGTGCTCACCCTATGTCCATCCTTGATAGACCGATCACCACCTTGGAAAAGACCCTACCCGATGATGCGGATGTCACACGTCGTTTGGATCGGATTGTTGTCGAGCATCACCATGGGCGTCCAGGCCGACAATTGGCCGCAGTTTCGCGGACCACGTGGGGATGGTCAGGCACCCGAGGCCGAGCTGCCCACGACCTGGAGCGAAAGCAAACACATCGCCTGGAAGACGCCCGTTCACGGACGGGGCTGGTCGTCGCCGGTCGTGTGGGACAGGCAGGTCTGGTTGACCACAGCCACAGAAGACGGACGCCAGCTCTTCGTCCTGTGCCTCGATCTGGACACGGGCAAGATCCTCCACGATACCAAACTGTTTGACGTGGCACAGCCTCAGGACATTCACCTGACGAACAGCCACGCGTCTCCCACCCCCGTGATCGAAGAAGGACGCGTCTACGTCCATTTCGGTGCCTATGGAACCGCCTGCCTCAACACGCAGACTGGAGCCATCATCTGGCAACGCCGGGATTTTCCGTGCAACCACTGGCGCGGTGCCGGATCATCCCCCATCCTGTTCGAGGATCTGATGATCGTCCATTTCGACGGTTACGATTATCAGTACGTCGTGGCCCTGGAGAAAGCAACGGGCAATACTCGCTGGAAGACACAGCGCGATATCGACTACCAGACCGACGACGGCGATCTGAAGAAAGCGTTCTGTACGCCTACCGTCATCACGGTCGATGGACAGTTTCAACTGATCAGCCCGGCAGCTCGGGCAGCGATCGCGTACGACCCGCACACCGGGCAGGAAATCTGGCGAATTTCGTATGCCAACCATTCAGCGACCGCCCGCCCCCTTTTCGGTGACGGACTGCTGTTCATCAACAGCGGATTCAGCAAAGCAGAGCTACTCGCCGTGCGCCCCGGGGGTCATGGGGACATCACCGATACGAACGTCGTGTGGCGTGAGGACCGGAGCATCGGCTCGAAGCCTTCGCATCTGTTGATCGACCATCTGCTATACGTCGTCCACGATGGTGGGGCCGCTCTGTGCCTGGACGCCGCCACCGGGCAGCGGATCTGGCAGAAGCGATTAGGGGGCAACTACTCCGCCTCTCCCGTCTACGGCGGAGGGCTCATCTACTGCATGAACGAAGAAGGAACGACCAGTGTGATCCAGCCGGGCAGGGAATTTCACCTGGTGGCCGCCAATCAGCTGGACGACGGCTGCATGGCCTCGCCTGCCATTGTCGACCAATCGCTGCTGATCCGCACCAAGACCCACATGTACCGCGTGAGCGAGTAGCTGCAAGTAGCGCGGGCCTCAGACACGCAAGGGACGTGGGAAACATCCGTGTGGCAAGGCTCCTGCTGCACGGTATCTCGTGCCTTCACAGCCCTGATTCTTCCACTTGGACATTGGATATTCGTTGTTCGCTATTCTGCGGTTCAGGCAGCTGGAGAGGCAGAGCATTTGGTTTCGGTCTTCCGAGGCGTGAGAGCCTGGGCTACCGGCAGCGGTTAGCGGCGCGATTGGCCGCTACGGTCAGGGACAGGCCGCCGCGAAATGGCGGGGGAAATGGGGAATGCGGCAATGCCACAATGCGGCAATGCGCAACGACCATGGGATGCAGGAAAGCAGATGCAGGAAAGCAGACACCCTGCGCCTGGGGCCGCTTAACCCGCCGAATATCGAACACCTATTAAGGTCCCCGAAGTCAATAGGCGCACCGGTAGCGTCTCCAAAATCTTTGTGTTTTTTGACTTTGGTCAAGTGTGGACGTCAGGTTTTCGCGTGACTCCTGGGCATTCTGGCTTTGTTTATGCGT
>JBGSHS010000172.1:0-22784 GCA_041752115.1 Pirellulaceae bacterium
GCTGGTTGATAGCGCCGGCCGGAGCTGCTGCGCCGCCGGCAGCCTCGGGCTCTGCGGGGGCGTGGCTCGGCGGCTCCATGTCACTGTGAGTTCCCGGCGGCACGGGGGCAAGGGAGCGAATGTTGCTGTGTCGTTCCTCGCGACTTTGCACACTCCGGTCCGACGCGCCGAACTGATACGATGGTGGGACAGCGCCTCGGCTGCTGGGAGTCTGGGGATAACCGCCGCCCCCAGGACCGTCTCCCGCCGGAGCACCTTTGTTCTGATAATCTGCCTTCTGCTCCTCACACGCATCGGCTGCAGCAGGGGAATCGAAGTGCCCTTGCCCTACCTCGTTCTCGACGCCGCGCTGGGGAGCATTCTTTTTCAGGAAGGGGGTTCGAGACAGGTCAGGCCGCGCCTCAGGATCAGCTGGCGACGAGTAGACCACATCAAGCCGCTCAGCCGTGCCGAATGCGGTGTCGTCTGCGTGAACCGATTCCGGGTTGGCAGGCGGAGGGCTGGCGTCGGGCGCTTGTTGCGAGGTGGCCACCTCCCGAAAATTGCCAGGCCGGTTGGGAAGCCAAAGCACCAGTAGCAACAATGCTGCCAAGGAGGCCACGGCACCAGCGACAATGCGCCAGTCTCTCAGCACACGGCCAGTCCGAGCAGGATGCTGGGCAGCAGACGATACTTCGGAGTGCTCGGAAATGCCTTCCGCGGCGGCTCCCGACAGCAGTCGCCGTTCAGCTTGTCGCAACACCCGATCGGTCAGATCGATCGTTGGTTCCACCAACGGCAACGACTGCAAGGTGGTCCGCAACGCACGCAGTTCGTCACACATCCGCCGCAGCTCAGCGCTGGCGCGCAGCTGGCTCTCAACGTGCGCCTTCTCTTCGGCGTTCAATTCGCCATCCAGATAAGCGCTGATCAGTTCGTCAGAGAACGGGGATGTCATCGTACCACCAACTCGAATCTCGTCTGTGTGTTCTGAGTGATTCCTTGCTCTCGCCTCACGACGCTCGCCTCATTGCGCCAGAATTTCCTGCAGCTGGTCTCGCAACTGCAGACGTGCTCGGTGCAGCCGGCTGCGGACGGTCCCGATCGGCAGGTCGAGGATCTCCGCTATCGACTCATAGCAGCACCCATCGATGTCGCGCAGCACCAGGATGCTGCGAAAGTCTTCGCTGAGCGTGCTGATGGCTCGGCGCACCTGGTCAATCTGTTCAGCTCGGAGCAACTGTTCGTTCGGTCCCTGGCAGGTATCGGACGGCTCCTCTCCTGTCTGCTCACGGTGCTGGTCAATCGACAATTCGGTCCGCTGACGGCGCCGGCGGCTGACCGAGACATTGAAGGCGATTCGGTAGAGCCAGGTGTAAAAGGCGCTTCGGCCACCAAAGGTGTCCAACTTGACAAACGCCTGTACAAAAGCCTCCTGGCACACGTCTTCGGCTTCTTCACGCGAACCGACGACGTGCAGCAAGGTGTTGAACAGCCGGCCCTGGTATTTCTGGACCAACTGCCCGAATGCCGCTCGGTTGCCGCCGAGTGTGTCGTCAATCAACTGGGCGTCGTCACTCACAGTCGCTCCAACGTATTCCGACGCAAAACCGGGGCAAGAAGTTCCACTCGCCTGTGGAATCGGGGCGCCGCCAAGTCTCGCGAGCTCCTCTGTTTCAGATCCCCGCTGGCTCTAACCCATTAGTTGTAACCGCACCGCTGTCGTCTATTGCCTCCCGTCCTCAGGTATTTTATTCGGGTATTGTGACCAAGTGGACCTGGGCGAGTAAGTACCCATCGGGTGGGGGTGTCGTTCTGTCGGATCGGCTCCTGGTCTGGATCGCAGCGACCGACGCGTTTCCGCGGGTCACGCTGCCGTGGGGGTCAGTGAGCCGTCGTTGACCGTTCGGCCGCGACGCGAGGCAGGGAGAGGCGGGCCGGACGCGACAGGAGGTACCACCACAGCGCCGCGACGGCCACCAGCACTCCACAGCTTACCGCCTGTGAAATCGTTAGTTTAAAACCGACCTGGAGCAAGCTGGATTCGTCGGTCCGAATCATTTCCAGCAGGAATCGGGTGACGGGATAGATCGATAACATCCATGCGAACACCTCCCCGTCGCGGCGGCGGAAGGGGTAGTACGACCAGAGGAAGAAGCAGATCAAGGCCGCGTTGATGGAACTGAAGATCTGCGTCGGATAGATGGGGACGCTGCGCGCCGGCAGGTCTCCGAATCGCCAGTCGACCCGCCGTCCGTCGTCGAGTTGGAGTACGAGCAGAGCGTTCTCGACCTGCTCACCATGCCGCATTCGATTGAAGGCCTCCTCGTCCGGCAGTCGAAACTGCTTGATTCGGTCGCCGGCCTTCAGGCCTGCCTGGTCCGCTTTGCCACTTGGCTCGACATGCTCAACCAGGTAGATTTCCTCGCGGGGCTGCCAACGGGTCTGCATGTCGAGCAGGATGCCTTTCTTGATTTGGTCCACGAACGGAGGACTTCCCTGCGGAAACGTAACTCCCCATGACGTGTCCTGGCAGACTCCCCCCCAACAACACCCGTTCATCAGGCAGCCAAGCCTGCCAAAAGCCAGGCCCAGCATCAAGCTGGGGCCGACCAGGTCGGCGATGGCCAGGTACGGGAGACCGTGCCGGCGGATGAAGACGATGGCCGCGACTGCCCCACCGAAGAAACTGCCAAAGACCACCAATCCGCCATCGGTCAAACGAGCGATGTTGCCGAGTGTCGTCAGGAGCGAGGGGCTGGAGAACTGGGGCCAGTATTCGATGACGTAAAACGCCCTGGCACCGAGGAATCCGCAGAGCACGAGCCAGAATGCCAGAGAGATCACCAGATCTGGGGCCACGCCCATCTGTCTGGCCTGACGCACCAGCAGCAGCAGAGCCAGTACAATCCCCACCAGCATCAACGTGCCGTAGGCCCGGATGGGGATTCCGATGGGAGTGCCGCTGGCCGTCCGCTCCTCGATCAACGGCACGATCCAGTAGATGGCACAACCCAACACCAGGTACATTGGCAGCTCGGTCCAGAGATCGGATCGCCAGCCATGTTGGCGCGCGCGGACCGCTGTGATCACCACTGCGGTCACCAGCAGCGCAGCCAGTGCCCACCCGAGGCCGAAGATGGGAATGTCGAAGAAGGGATCTGTGTGGGGTATATAGAATAGCGTCGATCGCACAGTTGGTTCCTGGAGAGCAGTGTCAGTCGAGCGGACGAGACGTCTCGCTCTCTAATTATTTCCACCTTGACCCGAGGGCCCAAGCCGTCGATTGTCGATCAGGCGAGTGGTTCCCACATAAGCGGCAATGAGTGCTACGGTGTCAGCCGATGCTTCCTCGACGCTGGCGAGTGTATGCGGATTGACCAATACCGCATAGTCGATGCGAGAGATACCCGACTTCCGCAGCGTCCCCGTCATCAGCTCGGTGAGCAAGGCCGCGTTCTGTTCTCCCTGGCAGAAGCGGTTGGAAACCGCTTCCAACGCCTGGAACAGCCCGAGCGCTCGAGCACGTTCCTCCGCGCTCAGGTAGCGATTGCGAGAACTCAGCGCCAACCCATCCGCTTCGCGCACGGTGGCACAGACATCGATGCGGATGTCCACGTCCAAGTCGCGCACCATGTCTTGAATCACTCGGGTTTGCTGGTAGTCCTTCTGGCCGAAGAAAGCGACCTCGGCTGGGATGAGATGGAAGAGCTTCAGGACGACCGTGGCAACACCCCGAAAGTGGCCGGGACGACACTGTCCTTCCCACAGTTGCGAGACGGCCGGGGGATCCACATAGGTGGAGAAAGCGGAGCCGTAGACCGTGTCAGCCGACGGCACGAATACGAGATCGGCACCGGCGTGCGCCAAAGCGGTCATGTCGGCTGGCAGCGTCCGGGGATAGCGAGAGAAATCTTCCTGCGGGCCGAACTGTGTGGGGTTCACGAAGATCGTGGCGATGGTTACGTCACAGGTCGCCACGCTGCGCCGCACCAGGCTCATGTGTCCTTCGTGCAAAGCGCCCATCGTCGGCACCAGGCCAATCGTCTGGCCGGCCGAGCGTGCCACTGCTATGGCACGGCGTAGAGTCGCCACGTCTTCGATCAATCGCGGTTTCTCGGACATGTGTTCTGGCATGAGGTTCACGTCGTCTCATCGATTCCGGAAAATACCACCAGCCTGTCTCGCGACGGGTAAAACCACTCGCTCCGTCCCTTGTCAGACAAGCAGCCTCTGCGGGAAGGAGTCGAAACGAGGCGGGGCTCAGAGAATCTGCTGGATCGTGGCACCTCGCAAGACGTTCCACGGACGTCGTCGAGCAACTCCATCCGGCCTTGATTCTCCGATATTCACCGCATTGCGTCTATGGCAGCTGTGAGTTCGATCAAGGCCCAATCAGGGTCTGATTCGGCGGCTGGAATGACCGGGACATGTCCCGGCTGCATCACCAGTTCGTTCAAGGCGTGCGCTGTGACCGCGCCGTCGCGAGGCGTCGGTTCAGCCTCCGGCAGCGTGGAGGAAGCGGATGCGGATGTCTGCCCGACACGCTGTGCGGCGATGCCGTCCAACGATAAGATGAACTTCGGCTCAGGGGCATCAGCTGCAATGCTCTTGCAGGCCAGCGCAAACTCGGGACGATCCGATCCCAGAAGCGAATTGCGAAACTCGATCAAGGTCCGCTTCAACCAGAAATCACTGATCCACCAGGCACGCTGCTCTCCCGTATCCCACTCCACGGATGACAAGAGATGTCGCTGTTGCCTGAGCCGCTCCAGTGCCCGCTCCAGAGAGTCGTGAAGTGCCGGGGAGTGTTGATCGGTGGACTGGCGATGGCGCGCATCACCGTCGTTGCTGCTCGTCGCTGCTGATTCCCGGCCCCACGACAGCAGTTGAGCTCCACATCGCGCGGCGGCACGTTCCGCCAGCCAACTGCACAGCGATCGGTTCGTGCCGGCAATCGCCACGTACCACGGCGGCTCGTCAAGTCGAGCCAGCAGTCGACCGACTGTCAGGCCAGTTGTGACGTGGATCATCTCCGGGGCAATTTCCGCTGCCGGCTGTAACACGAAGCGGCGTACGGCCATGCGCGGATGCGGAATGATCAGCGATGCAGACTGCCAGCTCACGTGATCATAGAGCAGCAGGTCGATATCCATCAGGCGCGGTCCCCACCGCTGCGTGCGGCTTCGTCCCAATTGCTGTTCGACATGCCGCGTCCATGCTAGCAGCGCATCGGGAGCCAGGGTCGTCGCGATGCGCACAGTGGCATTGAGGAAGGAATTCTGGTTGCCGGGTCCGCCGACGGGCCGTGTTTCATAGTAGCGGCTGCCACGCAGCAGGTGAATTTGCGGGTGGCCGCAAAGCAGTGCGATGCTCCGATTCAGTTGAGCGATTCGATCACCTTGATTCGCGCCGAGTCCCAGGAGGCAGTCAGCCATAGTCTTGTGCAGTGTGGGCAGCAGTTGTGCGGATGATGGCGGTTTGCGTGACGGGTCGTACGCCTGTGAGCTCGGCGCCTACGTGGAGTTGCGTGAGCGGTTCCGTGACGGACCAGCGTTCAGCATACCCGAAATGAGCGCACCGGTGGTGAACGATTTCCCCGGTGTGCTGGGCCATTCCTGCAGGCAGGCCATGGCGGTGCCACGGCAGCAAGTTACTCAGATCGGTTGAGCGTTACGGAGTCGGGCAGCCGACAAAAAAAGGCGACGTGGGGAGAGCATCCAACAATCCCACGTCGCCGAGTGCATCACACACGCAATCCATGCGTTGAATGCTATGGACAAGAAATCAGGGGGGGACCTCCGAACCACGACCAAGGCCGCCGACAGTCGCTCCGATCAATCGCCGCCCCCCAAGAGTTCTCTCGTCGTCGAGCTCAAATCACCGATGTGAAAAATAGACTATCCAATCAGTGCGGTTCCGTCAGAGAGCACGCGACGATCGGCATCTCGCTCGTCCTGGAAGGCGAGCGCGATACGACGAATCTGAGCGACTTGCCAGGGTATTTCAACCGCTCACGATGTGAAGGGTCGGACAACTTCGTCACGGCAGCGTGACAAAGGAAACTCACGAACTCTCTGCATACACTCGATCATTGCCAGCTAACAAAAGACACATTGTGCCGAGTGAAATCGGATTGTCAAGCAACCTAGCGGCGAGTTTTTCAGTTTGTGGGAAAATGGTGGTTTCGTGTGCATGCCGTCGCTGCGACCGGGATTGTACAATGCGGTGCTGCCGTCTGCATGAAGATGTTGTTCGCTTGCGTGAATCGCTGGTCATGAGGGGGTATGGGGAGGCAGTGTGGTCTGGTGTTGGCGGGATTGACGAGTTCGATGGCATTCGAGGAAACGAGCCGATCTGTGGATGACAAGCAACTTCATTCAGCAGCAAGTTCGCATGACGAGGACCAGGCCAGCGTCTTCTTGACGCAGTGGATGCAATCGTTGTCGGACGATACTGGACGCGGGATGACTGTGCAGCGTGTGGAGTTGCTGCATCGACTGCTGGGCGATGATCTGTGTCGGCAGTTGGGCGTTTTTCGTCTGCCAAGCGGCTTTCAGTTGTCGGTTGTTGTGCCGGTGTTCAATGAAGCCAGCACGGTTGAGGAAGTCATTCGTCGTGTGCGCGCGACGCAGCTGCCTGTCGAACTGGTGCTGGTCGATGACGGCAGTACGGATGGCACTCGCGACGTGCTGAAGCGGTTTGAAGCATGTGCTGATTGTCGCGTCATCTATCACGAGAAGAACTGTGGCAAGGGAGCGGCGCTGAAGTCGGGATTAGCAGCGGCCAGAGGGGATGTCGTCGTCATTCAAGATGCCGACATGGAATATGATCCCCGTGATTTTCGTCTGCTGTTACAGCCGATTCTGGAGAACGAAGCCGATGTGGTGTACGGGAGTCGCTTTATTCACAACGATCGCCCTGTTTCACCGTTGTGGCATCAGGGAGCCAACCAGCTGATCACCTTCTTCGCCATGCTCGCCTCGGGGTTCAAATTCACGGATGTCGAGACGTGTTACAAGATGTGTCGGCGCGAGCTGCTGGAGGACATTGTTCCGACGTTGCGCGAGAAGCGGTTCGGGATCGAGATCGAGTTGACGCTCAAGCTGGCCAGAAAACGGGGTGTGCGGTTCTACGAACGCCCCATTCGCTATGCACGCCGCTCATTTGCCGAAGGGAAGAAGATCGGGTGGCGTGACGGCATCGCGGCCCTGTGGTGCCTCGTGCGCTATTCGCTGGTACGTTGAGTTCGTCCTTGCTGCGGCACACCGTGGCGGTGTGGCAGGTCCACGCCGGGGGTAGGACACGTCCCGTCCTCGGGACCGTTGACGGGGTTTCCGGTGGGACTCTACCGGCAGCTCCCGCTGGACGGCGGGCCAAGCTTGACTGCGGCATAGCCATGGTTTAGTGTGCAGTTAGCTTCGCGGAACTCAGTGGCGGCGCATGGGAGGTGAGTAGGGCAGCGACCGAGGTGAAGGATCGCGATGAAGGAGCGCGATGAAGGATCGCGATGAAGGATCGCGATGAAGGATCGCGATGAAGGAGCGCGATGAAGGAGCGCGATGAAGGAGCGCGATGAAGGAGCGACAGAGCGATTGGTGCAAGGTGCAGGGTCTGGCGGGTGTGAGGGTCGGAAGGATTGCCGCGATGGCATCTGGACGGCGCACGCGCTTGCTGACGCATCGAGCTGACGCGATCTTTGCTTCCGGAGCACTTCTGCGCACACCAGGCCTTGGCTCGTGCACGATGTTCATGCAACGAGGAGTCGTTCCTCGCGTTTGTAATGGAGGTCCGCCATGACTACCGAAAGCAGAACGTCCACGGTGACGATCAACGCTGCTTTTCTGCAGGAGATCAAGGAGGTCAATCAGGACCTCTGGAAACTGCTTGACGAAGTGAGGCATCTCTGCAGTGACGCCCACCACGTGCAACTGCAGGGACGTCGCGTGGTGGAGAAGACGGCCGAACTGCGAGATCAGCTGGCCATGCATTTTGCCCTGGAGGAAGCCTACGGCTATTTCGACGATCCGATACATGTCGCTCCTCGCTTGAGCGCGGCGGCATGTCAGTTGCGTAGTGAGCATCAGTTGCTCTACACCATGATGCGCGACTTGGCCGAGGACGTGGACGGATGGTACCGATCTGGCGTTCTGACCCACCGGGGCGCCCAGGTCGTACGGTTGTTCAGAGAGTGCTACGAGCGATTGCAGCAGCATGAGAATCGCGAGAGCGAATTGATACTGGACGCCTCCGATTCGGATCTCGGGGTGGGCGATTGAGTGCCCCGTTGCGATGCCGCTCGGAACGCCAGCAGCTAGCAGCTTGGACTTGGTCGATTCTCAGTGCGCGAACCGCAAAGGCAGTACTATGAGCCACCAGGCGGCAGTTGGGCGTCCGATGGAAATTCTGCTCGTCGAAGACTCCTTGGTGGACGCTCGTCTGACCATGGGTGCGTTGCAGCACAGCGGATTCCGCCACCGGCTCACACTCGTTCGCGACGGGGATGAGGCGATCGAGTTCATTTACCAGCGCGGCAAGTTTGCTCAAGCGCCCCGGCCCGATCTGATTCTGCTCGATCTGATGCTGCCCAAACGAAGCGGCTTGGAGGTGCTGAACGAAGTCAAATCGAACGAAGGCCTGAAGGAAATACCGGTCGTCGTGATGACCGCCTCGGATGCCGCAGACGATCGCGACATGTGCCAGGCGCTCAGAGTCGATGCCTTTGTGGCCAAGCCGGTGAATTTCGAGAAGTTCCTGATGCTCCTGCGCAAACTCAAGAAATTCTGGCTCGACGACGTCATCCTGCCGTCGATGGATTGAATACCGCCCGGTTGCGACGCGGGCGTGGTCCGCCGTTGGCCATCTTGCCCGCCGCTGGCCCGTGCATCACGATTACCCCGGCTGGCTGTCAGCTGGCGGGGCGTGTCGGCGGCCAGTGGATTCCTGGCTGTCCGAGGCGAATGGGCGGAGCGGACAACAGGACTGTTGTTCGTGCGGCTCGGGCAGAAAATAATGTCAGTCAGAAATGAACGAAGCGTGTCGTTCGTTGTCTCCCTTCGATAGCCTCTTTCGCGTGAGTACCACGATGTCCGAATATTCGCGTATGTTTCGCGTGCGGCAGAAGCTGTTGCGGCCGCGTGTGGATGATGTCGAGGCAGCGACGATCGCGACGCTCCGTTCGCTCTCTCTCACAGACTCGATCCGACCGGGCCAGACCGTGGCGCTGACGGCCGGGAGTCGAGGTATTGCCAACATCGCGCAGATCCTGCGGGCCGCGGTGGCCTTTTTTCGGCAGCTGGGGGGGCAGCCGTTCATTGTGCCGGCCATGGGAAGTCATGGAGGAGGCACGGCCGAGGGGCAACAGAAGCTGCTCCAACGCTACGGCATTACCGAAGCCACCTGCGGCTGTCCGATCCGCTCCAGTATGGAGACGGTGATCGTCTGTCATGCGGCCGAAGGATTTCCGGTCCATTTCGACCGCTTCGCCTTGGAAGCGGATCATGTGGTCGTGTGCGGACGGATCAAGCCGCATACGCGCTTCGTCGGCGACGTGGAAAGCGGCTTGATGAAGATGATGCTCATCGGATTGGGCAAACATGCCGGTGCCTTGATCTATCATCAGGCGATTCAGGATTACAGCTTCGGGCAGATACTGCGCAGTGTGGCACGTGAAGTAGTCGCCCGGTGCCATATCCTGGCCGGATTGGCGATCGTTGAAAACGCCTACGACGAAACAGCGCTCATCGAAGCCGTGGCTCCGCTGCGGTTTGAAGAACGGGAACGCGAACTGCTGAAGTTGGCGCGCCAGTGGATGCCCCAACTCCCCTTCTCACAAGCCGATCTGCTGCTGATCGATGAGATCGGCAAAGATGTCAGCGGTGCTGGGCTCGACACCAATGTCGTGGGACGCAAGTTCCTCGACCATGCACCGCGCGAGGACGAATTCCCCAAGATCCGTTACCTGGCCGTCCGGGGGCTCAGTCGGGCGACTGCCGGCAACGCGACAGGGCTCGGGTTGGTGGAGTTCTGCCGCAGTCGTGTGGTCCGTGAAATGGATGTGCATGCCACCCGAACGAACTGTTTGACGGGGAGCCATGCAACGGCTGCCATGGTGCCGCTGGATTACGAGACGGATCGTGAGATCCTGGATGTCGCTTTATCCGTGATCGGCTTGACTCCTCGCGCTGCCGCCCGGATCATGTGGATCGAAAATACGCTGAAGATTGCCGAAGTCGAGTGCTCGGAGGCTTATTATCCGGAAGCCAGTAGCCGATCGGACTTGGAGATTCTGACGCGACCTCGTAAGCTTCCCCTTGGCGATGACGGAAACTTGCCGGCCATGTCGGAGTGGTCATCACAGGCCGACCCGTGTCGCGCGTAACCCGTGGCAATCCGCGTGCCGTCCCCTGTGGCGTCACGTTCCAGCGATCACCCTGCAGGCGAGTCGATTCCCGCCATGAGCGGTATCTGGTCCGAACGAGTTGAACAGCGATACTCATTGCGACTGCCTCCTGATGTGCGCGCGTGGCTGGACCAGGAAGTCTGGCGGGACGCGGGAGGGGCGGAATTCCATCGGGCCCAGACTCCTGATCAGTTGGTGGATCCGGAACCGGGGATCATCTGGGGTGGTTTCATGCTGCCCGATACGCTCCCTCTGGTCGGGAACGATTATGGGGACTGGCTCTGCCTGCGGATCGCCGGGGACGGCAGCGTGGCTGAGTTGTTGCACTGGTCGCATTGTGGTGGGGACTGGATTCCCTACGGTCGCACGTTGGCGGAAGGCCTGATCTATGACGCGGCACTGCACCTGCTGTCTCCCGACCGTCCATCGCTTTCCGGTGAGAGTCTGCCGGCCGATCAGGTTTTTCGGCTGGCCCAATGGGCTCGTCCCTGGATTGATACCGCATCGGGGCGGCGCGCCACGGCAGCCTGTCAGGGTGTGATGGACGACGGGGAATTACCCTCGCTCTGGCACGCTTTGGCGGACGCTGGAGGTCCCCCAGGATCGCACCTCCTGGCACTCCTGCTCGACTGGCAGATTGCCGAGTTCGTCGTGCGTCGGGATCGCATCGTGCGGCATCTGGAGAGTCCACTCAAAGTCAGGAGTGGTCCTGCCTTGGCTCAGCGTCTCGGCTGGCCGTGGGAGCCGGATTTCGTCAGCTGGCTGTTCGACACACGGCAGATTCCTGTTTCGGTTCGTCAACAACTCAGCCAGCAGTTCCAACTGGATGGTCACGACCTGATGGCCCAGGATTGGGAGGCGGCTGAGCGTGAAGCGATGCTGGTCCTACAGAAGCGGAGCGATTTGGGCTGGGCCTTCGATGTGGCGGGATGGGCTGCTCAGCGGCGTGGCGATGAGAGGCTGGCTGTGCAGCGGTATCTGGCGGGATTGCAGACATCCTGGTTCTCAGATGACACCGTCCGCTTCCGGACGCATTGGTTTGAAGAAGGGTATGGCAAGTTCGCGGCAGCGCAGTTGGCTACCTTGCTTGACCAGTTGTCGGACGCGCAGCGTCGGGATCCCTATCTCGCCATCTTCCTGGACAAGGACCCGCGATCGCTCCGCCCGCGGGTACAAGCCTATTGGCTGGAGCTGGCGCGGACGGCCGAGCAGCATGGGGACCATCGTCGGGCCTATCAGTACTATTACCGTGCTGGGTGGGATCTGGGGCTTCATCCGATCAGCGAGTACGTCGAAGTATTTGCCGGACTCTGCCGGACTGCGACCGCGGCTGGCATGCCGGCGCTGGCTGCCATCGCCCGGACACACCAGCAGTTTCTGGTCGGTGCGGCGTAGATGTCACTGGAGCCGGCCGGGCTTGTCGCACGGATCGATGACTTCCAGGAGTTGGAGCGGATGGTCGATGACGGCGTGCGCGCCGGCCTGAGTCAGCTCTTCGACTTCACGAAAACCCCACGCGGCACCAATGGGTATCATGCCTGAGAGCCGAGCGGTCTGCATGTCGACGCCGGTATCACCCAGATACAGACACGCATGCGGTTGGACTTGCAGCAGTTGCACGATCTCGTGCACACCAGTCAGATCGGGTTTGGGCGGCCGGCCCGCGTGTTGCCCAAGGACGGCGGCAAACGACCAGGCCGACAGAAAATGATCAACGCACTGTTGGGTCGCTGCCTGGGGCTTGTTGGACAGGATCGCCGCGTTGATCTGGCGGGCCGACAGGCCGTTCAGCAGTTCCGGGATCCCCTCATAGAGTCGCGATTTCGCGTTCCAGGTCTGTTGATAACGCGCGGTGAACTCCTGGATGAGCTGATCGATGAGCGGCAGGTCATCTCGTGCGGATGCGGGAACCGTCCGTTGTACCAGGCGCCGCACACCATCGCCGACGAAGTAGCGGTAGGCTTTCACGTCATGCGTGGCGAAGCCCTGAGCGGAGAGAATGGCGTTGGCCGCGTCCGCAATATCCTCGAGCGAATCCAGGAGTGTGCCATCCAGATCGAAAACGACCGCACGTACGTTCATTTCGGAGCACTTTCTACCGACCGATGTTGTCAGATGGCGAGGAACACGAAACGTTCGTCGGCCGCATGTCACGACGGCCCATTGTAGGCCAGGCGGTCTCCGAAGGGGAGGTCAGCTGCCTGGGAGATCAGGTCTTCCGGTCACGTTGCGAGTGTCGGCGCTCAGCCATCAGAGTTCGAGTCGGAATGTACGGCAGAGTGATTCCCACAGACGACGAGCACAAGTGCGTGATCCGGCGCGAATCCTGGCTCGACCTTTATTGCCCGGGAGCAACTTCTGGTCCGTCGCGTCCAGTGGTACGTTCACTTGATAGGTGCTCGAGAGATAGGGTGAGCCCGTGCGCACCTGCGATCCGTTGCTCGCCGGCCGGCGCCGGTCATGGCGCCCGCGAGTCGTGACGGCTGCATAGCCGGTGGGCGTCACGTGCAGGTCGGTATGTGAAATCTGCGCGATGCGGCCTGTAACGCTTCTGCCCCGCCACACGCAGGGGAAGAGCGTGGCCGACTGTCCGACTTCAAGGGACGGGATCGACACCTCGTCGATCGCCAGGACGGCTTCGAGCCGACCAGGATCGCCGATCTGGCAGACCCGTACTCCTTCCTGCAAATAGGCCGTCCGATTTCTGGTTTCCAGTGGATGGCCCGACCAGCTCGGCAGTCGCTCCGGGTCCTCGTGCGGTTCTATCGCAGCCGCCGGAAAGACGAACCCCTCACAGGCGGCTCGGATCGTCAGACGCTCACGGTCCCTTTGTCGTCGTTCGATGCGCTGTTCCAGCGAGGCGATCGATTGCTGGATCTCGGTTGCCTCGAGCAATGCGGCATCATTGTCGTACGCCTGGAGCTGGAGCGCGGCCAATCGGGCCACCAGTTGTTCTCGCTCCGACAACAGGTGTTCCGTCAGCAGTTCAATGTCGACATTCTCGAGCCTGATCAGCGGTTGGCCGGCCTGCACATATTGGCCTTCCTGGACGTGGATCTCGACCAGCGTTCCGGGGATGTCCACATACGCCGCCACAGCTTCGCGCGGCTGAATGTGGAAGTCGCAGGTGACATAGTAGGGCAACGGTGTGGCGAGGGCTGTGGCCAACGCGGCGACCATCAGCACCAGGGCGGCCGTCAGGCGCAGTTTTTTCACTCGGTGGATCCTCCCGGGTACGCACAGAAAACGCACGAATTGCCACAGCGGCAGTACCAGCAGTCCGTACAAGGAGATGACCATCAGCAGTTGACCCACGACCTGCAGTCCCTGTGGTTTCAGAACGCCATACAGAAACCACAGAATGGAAACCAGGACGATCCAGCGGTAGATCGATGCGGCGATCGCATAGGTGAGGAACAGCCAGCGACGCCGCTGAGGCAGGAACGGATCGTCCGGCGGTGTCAGACCCAGGAGGCAGCGACTGAGTGTTCGCTGTACCACCAGCGAGGCCTTGTGACGCAGGTTGGGTATCTCGAGCAGGTCAGCGAGAATGAAGTACCCATCGTAACGCAGCAGCGGGTTGGCATTAAACAGGATCGTGCTGACCGAACAGACGAACATGATGTCCAGACAGAGGTAGTGTATGAACCCGACTTCGCTGAACCACCAGACGATCGTGGCCAGGCTGGCCAGCAGGAGCTCGACATACATGCCTGCCGCGCCGATCGCTGCCCGGTGCCATTTGTTGCGAACCATCCACGAATCCGACACGTTGCAGTACAGGCAGGGAGTGAAGATCAACAGCATCAGGCCCATCTCATGGCACTCGCCTCCGAAGCGGCGGCAGGCCGTGCCGTGTCCCAGTTCATGCGCGATCTTGGTTCCGGCCAGCACCCCCAAGAGAAGCAGCCAGTTCTCGGCGGCGAAGAACTGACGGAAGTCGGGGAGTCGTCGCAGGAACGCGTCGAACTCGGTGGTGACCAACAGCAAAGCGGTGGCCAGGAGTATGAGCGATGCGATGAGGCCTGGCCAGCTGAAGAGACCTCCGCAGTGTCGACTGAGAACTCGCAGCAGCGAATCGGGATTCATGCCTCCAAATCGAATGCAGAGCACATTGCTCCACGCTTCCTGCCGCTGGCGCCGCCGGCGCTGCTGCCGGCGCTGCCACAGTTGCTCTCCCTGGGCCGGTGCGTCGGCCACCACCAGGGAACTCTGAAACAACCGCGAAACGAACCCCTGGAGCTCGGCCAGAGTCAGACGCTGAGGGGCGAACTCGCGGAGGAACCTGCGCTGGATCTCCGCCGGGCTGGTCTTCCCGTCCAGCATGTGCAGGAGCGAGAACTCCTCCTCTTCAAAGCGGTAGAAGGTGAGGTTGAGTGGGTCCTTCACCACCCAGTAGTCGCGACCGAGATACGTGTGACGTTCGGCCGTCAGATCGGACCGCCGGCGCAGTAACAGCGGTCGCTCGGAACTGTCTGTCAGGGTGAGGTGATGTGAAGCCATAGTCTGTTGCACTGCCTGCGGATCGTCCGCCCGCTACCGTCGAGTGCCCGAGGCGATCTCTCCGGACGCTGAGCCGGCCGGAGCGGAGGTGTGGATGGTCATCGAGGCCGACATCCCGGGAGACAACAGCCAGTGGTTGTCCTGTTGCCGATTCACGACCTCCGCTCGGACCCGATAACGGTCGCCAGCTTGGACCAGTGGACTGATGTAGACCACTTGTCCCGACAGTTGCACCTTCTGTCCACGCGCGCGTTGGATCTCAACGCTCACCGACCGGTTCATGATTTCCTCGGGGTTGAATTGCTTGACGTCCAGAAATCCCTCCACCCGCAGGCGATCGAGACGAATCATCCGCACGACCGGCTCGCCGGCGTCCACCCACTCGGCCGCGTGGTGCAGAATGTCGAGCACCAGTCCGTCGAACGGGGCGACGATCTGGCACCGCTGGATCTTGTCCTCGGCAGCGGCTACCGCCGTCATTTCCACCTCCGCGGTGATGCCAGCGATCTGCTGTTCCAGCCGGCTGCGGTCGATCTGCAGCTTGGCGCGCTGGCTGGTCAGCTGCAGACGCCGGAGCTCCGCAGCCGAGACCGTGCCGGGCGAACGCCGATTGATCTCTTCACTCTGAGCCAACTCGGCATCCGCCACGCCAACCGACGCTTGCGCAAAGCGGACTTCAATGTCATCCTGTGCCTTGGCCTGCGCCGCGTTACGCTTCAACTCGGCGGCCAGCTTGTCGTATTGACTGCGGCGATCGTCAATCCGAGCGAGCAGTTGTCCCTGCCGTACCTGCTCTCCTTCCACCACACTCATCACGACGATAGAGCCGGTTTCCATGGCTGGCACCGGGACGTCATGGATGAGGAAGACCTGGCACTGTGGAATATGCGCCCGTGCCGTGATGGAGGCGGCCGGCCCGGGCCCCTCAACCCTTCCGGTACCCTGCTGGGCTCCGGCCGCAACGGCACTCGCCAGAAGCGGCACCAGAAGCATCGCACTGCGCATCGTCATCATGTCGCGGTCACTCCTGCGATGAGAGCCAGAACATCAGCCGGCCCTGCACCGTGTCGAAGAACTCGTGGAACCAGGCATAGCCCAGCGAGCGGCGCCCACAGTGCACGCTGGCCGTTACGGTCGCATCGGCACGCAGTTCCGCCAACCCTTCTTTCTCGATCGCCACGCGGATCCGTACCGAATCGCCGTATGCCTCACTCGTCACCGCTACCGGATCAATGCCTGTCAGTCGCCCGGTGTGAGACCGGTTCGGTTCCGACGAAAGAAGGAAGCTGATGAGCAGTGGTTCCCCCGCCTGCTCGGCCATTTCCAGCACATGGCCGATGTGGCGTTCGGGAACGAACAGCTCAAGTTCCCACTCCGCAGCTGGATCGACGACCGTCATCAGTGCCTGTCCCTTCTGGACGGGACGCAGGAGCAGACTGTCTTGCACGTGCCACGTGACAACTTGCCCGGGCGCCTCCGCCCGCACTACCAGCTGTTCCTCTTTCTGCCGCACCAGTTCCAGCTGCCGCTGGATGCTCTGAGCGGTTTGCTTGAGCTGAAGCAGCTCACCACTGAGCCGATTCTGTTGCACCGAATCGAGTCGCGGATCATCCAGGAGTGTCCGCTGAAGCGAGACCAGTTGCTGTTGCGTGGCGGTCTGTTTGCCGACCAGCGACGTGATCTCCACCTCCAGATCCGTGTTGCGCATTTCCGCCAGGATGTCGCCCGCCTGCACCATCTGGCCGTGCGCGACCGGTACGCGGGTGACGACACCATCCAGACGCGCGAAGATCGTCTTGCGTAGTACCGGCTGCAGCTTCCCATGCGCCGGGACCGTGAAGTCGGCTTCGACCGTTACCAGAGTGAAAATGGCCGCCATCATCAGGATGGCTACGGCGAGCGACTTGGTGAAGTGGCGACCACCGACCGCTTCGCAGAGACTGCCCAGCATCCGCCAAAGCGGCAACAGGAAGATCTGTTCGTGCCGCAGTGCATTGTGCAACGCGAGGGCGCTGTGCTGTGACAGCTGGCGGACCCGCTGATCACGCTCCTCATCCGGCAGCGCCTCAAGCAGTTGCTCGAAAATCAATGCCCCAAACGGTCTGCTCCTCTCGGATACATCACCGCTCGAGTGGGGTGGGCAAAGCGGGAAGACGGCACACCGTCTGACGTGCGAAATGTCGACGTAGTGATTCCACACACGCTCCACTTGCGGTGCCAGCTCGCGATGACCCGTGTCCAGCCAGAGCGGTTCGCCCCCCTTGAGCGCGCAAGCCGCCAGACGGCTCAGACTCCGCACCTGCTCGGCCCGCCGCTCGAGGTTGTCCAACCCGCTGACTGCGTGGACACGGCACTCCCGGCCGACACCCAGCGCCAACGTGACTCGGTCCACTCCGGACAGACGCCGCGCTTCGTTCACTACGGCAAAGGCCGTTGCATCGGCCGACAACTCGCGATGGATCTCGCTCAAGAATCGCTGCAGTTGTTCAGACCATTGACGCTGTTGCGTCAACCGCCGCAGTCGGTCCCTCAGCAGAAAAGACTCGGCCAACTCGGCCGTCTGCACCAGGTAGTTCAAATAACCGCGTTCTGTCGCAGGACCGCGATGCGGGCGCTGTTGCACCTCGATCACTCCCGCCATCTCTCCGTTCACCTGCAAAGGGACCAGCAACAGCAGGTAGGGAGTCGCATTGGCCCCGGGAGAATCGGCGGCGACACTGCCCGGCGGGAGTGCTGTGGGCTGCCGCTTGAGCATGACTTGACGAAGCATGGCGTCATGGGGCGCGCTGGACGAAGCGTCCGGGGCGATGGTGCCGACCTGCGCTGGATCAATGCCAGTAACCGCCTGCAACTCGTCGTGCCCATCGAGCAACCAGACGACGCCTCCGCCGGAAGCCAACGCCCTCGTAACCCGCTGCAGGAATTCGGCAAAAAACTCCCCCGCAGAAATCTCCTGCCGCGACAGATCGGCGATTTCCTTCGTCAGCTGCTGCACTTCGTGGCGTGCGGCGTGAATCAGTTCCGGCGCCGGCGCCTGGCCCGGCAGCGCGGCGTGGTTTCCGTCAGGCGATTCCGCTCCGTGCATGCGCATGGAAACAAACGGTTGGATGGCTGAGTCGGTACTCATAGGCCCTGCACCTTTTCGACATGCTCCTCGTCTCAGCGCTCACTGCCCGCCGCGAAGTGGGGAGGCTGCACCGGCGACATCCAGGAGCAGGTCATGCTCGATGGGTGTTCGGTGGTGTCCGCGGAGGATTGCCTCCACAGACCATGATTACCTCAGACAGTGGCAGGAGGCTTCGATGGGTCGCCGGGAGGATCGCAGGTTGACTGTTTCTTGACCACCCCACATTTTCTGCGGAGGATTGGGACCTGGTGGTGATTGGTGTCGCCCAGTCTCCTTATCTTTCCGGTCTTCCTCCGTTTGCGACCATGACGCTTCGTGGCGTGCGTCCCCTTGGCACTTATGGGGGTCATGTAGGCGCTAGCCAGGACATTGGCGAGCGGAGATCCAAGGGGCACCGCTCGGACGCTGTGAATCTTTCGGTTTCACGAAGACTATCTCCCCCACTGGGCAAGCCCCAACAGCACCAACAACAGACCCCCTGCGCTTCACCGCGAGCCCCCTGCGATTCCCGACATGACAGGCCGGTGGAAGTGGAACGGGAGTAGGGAATGCCACAATGCCCCAATGCCACAATGCGACATTTGCGTGGGCGAACGTCCGAATGCCAACGCTCTCCGCTCCCGGGCCGAGGGGAAGAGTAGAGGAGGGGAAGAGTAGACAGAGGGGAAGAGTAGACAGAGGGGAAGAGTAGACACGCTGCGCGCCCGCGGCACTGTGGCATTGTCGCACTGTGGCATTGTGGCATTCCCTATTTCATCACCACTTCCCTGCAGCGTGTCCTTGCCCGCGGCGGCGGATCGCGCCGTTGACAGAGCTGCCCGCAGCGCAGCTCCTCACGCGTCCCGCCAACGGAGTGCGCCGGTGGCGTGATGCTTGCTGGACCGCCCGGGTCACGGAGCCACCTGCTGCCACTGCTTTTCGAGCCGTTTGGCGGAGACGGTGATGGAGGTACCCAGCTGCTGGGCAAACAGAGAGACTCGGAATTCCTCGAGCATCCAGCGCAGCGTGGCGAGTGGCGGATCGACGATGCCGCGTTGCCGGTGTGACTGGGCACGCTGCTGGAACTGTTGCAGCCAGGGTTGCAGTTGGGCGATGGCTTCGTCGTCGCGTCGCTGTCCGCCGTGGGTCAGTTTGTCGAGTCGCTGGTCGATGGCGGTCAGGTAACGTGGGACGTGTTGGAGCCAGTCCCAGGGTATGGCCGTCAGGAAGTCGGTTGCCATGAGCTGCGCGAGTTGCTGCGACACATCGAGGGCTGCGGCGGGATACCGTTCGGCCGGAAGTTGCTCCAGAGCGAGGCAGGCTCGATGATAGGCTTCAAAGAGGGGGAACAGAAGCGTGGTCACCTGTTGCACGGCCAGGGCCGCCCGCTCGGCGGCGTCGCCCAGTCGAGTCTGGAAATCGGCTTCTGTGCGTGGCAGCGGCTCGTCTCCCAGGAATGCCCGGTCGGCAATCAGCAAGGCGAGCTGCTGATCGAGCTGGCGACTGGTGATCAGAGTAGCGGCGAGCAGTTTGGTTTCGCTGAGACGGGGCAACCAGGCCACGTGCGCCAGGAGTGCTTTCTTTTCTGCGAGAAAATAGAGGCGACGGATGCCGGCTCGCGATTCATGTTCAGCTCGATCGCGCGTATCAAGAAGCCTGACGACGACGTTCTGTTGCTGGTCCAGTACGGCCGGGTAGGCTGATACGCGCACGCCGCCCCGCTTGACGACGACTTCCAGCGGCAGCTCTCCGAAGTCCCACGTGGTGGTTGGTGGGCTGTCCCAGGACGCGTCATCGATATGGCCCGACGCGCCCTCGGTCTGTGTACCGAGTTGATCGCGAAGTCGCTGGAGAGAATCGTCGACGGCGAGCGTTGATCCATCATCGTCCACGACGCGGACTTTCATCACGAGGTGGGAGGGGAGCCGATCGAGCTGAAATGCATCGACGGGGATCGACTCGCCACTGATCTGCTGTAGGGTCTTGGCGAGCATGGGAAGAAAGGGACCCTCGCCGAACGTCATCTGCTCAGCGGCCTGGCGGGCGGTATCGGGGGCCGGGACGAGGTTGCGCCGAATCGATTTGGGAAGCGAGCGGATCAGGGCCGTGATCTTTTCCTCTAATCGCCCTGGCACGAGCCAGTCAATCTGTTCCTTGGTCACCTGATTGATGGCATGTTTGGGGACGGTCATGGTGACGCCATCCTCGGGATCGCCGGGAACGAACAGGTAAGCGAGCGGGAACTGTGCTTTAGTCAGCGACATGTGGTCGGGAAACTGTCGCGGCGCATCGTCTTGGGCGGCATCGGGAAGCAGATCGGATCGTTGCATGCGGAGTGCCGGTCCCTGTTCGCCTCCGACGCTTCGCAGCCAGTTCTTCAGTCGGCGAGTATCGTACACATCTTCGGGCAGGCGTTGATCGTAGAATTGATAGACTGCCTGTTGAGAGAAGATCAAGTCACTGCGTCGCTGCTTGGCGGCCAGGGCTTCGATTTCCTGCAGCACGGCTCGATTATGTTCGAGCATGCTCCACTTCCCGGGCAGCGTCCCTTCGACGAGCCCGTGCTGAATGAAGAGCTGTCTGGCGGTGGGGGGATCGACCGGCCCCAGCGGCACGCGGCGACGCGGAACGATCAGCAGTCCGAAGAGGGAGACTCGCTCGTACACCATGGCCGAGCCGGCTCGAGCGTCCCAATGGGGGTCGTTGTGGGAGCGGGAAACCAGGTGGCCGGCCAGCGGCTCGATCCAGTCCGGATTAATTCGGGCGACGACGCGGCAGAAGCGGCGACTGGTTTCGACCTGTTCGGCGGCGACAACCCACTTGGGACGCTGATGGAAAAGGGCCGAACCGGGCCAGAGATGCAGTCGGTTGCCGCCGGCGCCGGTGTACTCGTACGTCTCGCTGCGGTAGGCAATTCCCGACAGCAGGCCGGTCAGCAGGGCGCGATGTACGGCATCAAAATCATCACGGCGCGCGCGCGATTTGCGACCGCTTTCTTCCACCAGTTGGCGCAGCTGGCGATAGATGTCGGCCCATTCGCGCAGACGATTGTAGGACAGGAAGTTCTGATGACAGGCTTTGTGCAGCTGGTTTTTGGAGAGCGTCTTCTTCAGCTGATGGTAGAAGTCCCACAACTTCAGGATGCTGAAGAAATCCGACGCCGGATCGGCCCACTGGGCATGGCATTGATCGGCCTGTTGAGCTTTTTCGGCCGGACGATCTCGCGGATCCTGCACTTCCAGGCCGGAGGCGATGATCAGCATTTCTTCCAGGCAGTTGTGGTCTTCGGCTGCCAGGATCATGCGTCCTACACGCGGGTCCACTGGCCAACGGCTCAGCTCGCGGCCCAGGGGAGTCAGCTGGCGATTCCGATCGATGGCTCCCAGTTCGAACAGCGTCTTATAGCCGTCGCGAACAGCATCAGCACGGGGTGGGTCGAGAAACGGAAAACTCTCGATATCCCCCAGTTTCAACGCCAGTGTCTGGAGGATCACGCTGGCCAGGTTGGTGCGACGGATTTCCGGTGTCGTGTACCGGTCACGGCTCAGATAGTCGTCTTCACTGTACAAACGAATGCAGATCCCCGGCCCAATGCGGCCGCAGCGCCCTTTCCGCTGATCGGCCGAAGCTTGCGAGACCGACTCGATCGGCAGCCGCTGCACCTTGGAGCGGGGAGAATAGCGGCTGATCCGCGCCGTGCCGGTGTCGACGACCGCTCGAATGCCAGGTACCGTCAGTGACGATTCGGCCACATTCGTTGCCAGTACGACACGCTGCCGGGCATGCGGCGCAAAGACCAGATTCTGCTGGCTGGTGGGCAAGCGGGCATAGAGGGGCAACAATTCCAGCGGGCGCTGACGACGCTGTGCATAGCGGCCCAGCACGGCAGCCGTTTCGCGAATGTCCCGCTCCGTTGGCAGAAAGACCAGGATGTCCCCGCCTTGATCGCGCAACAGCTCGTCAACCGCGTCCACGATCTGCTCCCCCAGATCCGGCTCTTCTTCCTCCTCCTCGTCCACCTGGGGCACTCGGTACCGGACCTCCACCGGATAGGAGCGTCCGGAGACCTCGATGATCGGTGCCGGCGTGCCCGCCGTGACAAAGTGTTCACTGAACCGAACGGCATCGATGGTGGCCGACGTGATGATCAATCGCAACTCCGGACGTTGGGGAAGCAGTCGTCGCAGATAGCCGAGGAGGAAATCGATATTCAGTGAGCGCTCGTGCGCTTCGTCCAGGATGATCGTGTCATATTGGTTCAGAAAGCGGTCCTGGGGAGTCTCGGCCAACAGGATCCCGTCGGTCATCAGCTTGACGTAGGTTTCGCTGCGGGTGCGATCGGTGAAACGGATCTTATATCCCACGTCCTGTCCTAAGGGCGAACCGAGTTCCTCGGCCAGACGCGTCGCAATGGAGCGGGCGGCAAGTCGGCGAGGCTGGGTATGGCCGATCATTCCGTCGACACCTCGCCCCATTTCGAGGCAGATCTTCGGCAGCTGAGTCGACTTGCCCGAACCCGTTTCGCCGCACACGATGAGCACTGGATGATCGCGCAGTGCGGCGGCAATCTCATCGCGTCGGAGGTGGATCGGCAGGGATTGGTCGTAGCTGATGCGTGGCAGACGCTTGTGCCGATCTGCCCGCCGTGCGACGGACTGCTCCACGTGCCGGGCGAGCTGCTCGAGTTTCCCGGTCAGCTCGACCGAATCAGGGTCGGTGCGGCGGAGCGCCAGCAGCCGCTGGCGCAGGCGGTGCTGGTCGGGCTTCATCGCCCCCTCGATGGCCTGCCGAATC
>JBGSHS010000173.1:0-42490 GCA_041752115.1 Pirellulaceae bacterium
TGAGCGCCACCTGTGGCGCGCGGCCGGCACAGGCTGACGACGCTACCGCCCCTGCCGGAACTCCCGCGTCGGCGGCCGCACTCCCCTGTGGCAAGATCGGCGACCTGCAGGTCAGCCGCCTGCTGCTGGGAGGTAATCTGCTGACCCACTACACGCACAGCCGCGATCTGAAATACGTCTATTCGCTGGCCAAGCACTACAACACCCAAGAGAAGATTCTCGAGACGCTGGCGATTGCCGAGGAGCACGGCGTCAACACGGTGGTCGTGCACAACGTGCCTGAGACGATCAAGCTGTTGCAGCAGCATCGCGACCGTGGCGGCAAGATGCTGTGGATCACGTGCACCTTCCATGCGCTGGTCGACAGCTTTGAACGATTCAGTCGCGAGGTTGAATCGCTGGTCGATGCCGGGACCGATGCGCTGTATATTTCCGGAGTGGAAGCGGATGTCCTGTGCGGGTTCGGCAACAACATCGCCGCCGCCAATTCTGCCGAGCGGACCAAGCCGGCCAACATTGATCTGGTGGGCCAGGCTGCCGATCTGATCAAGGCTCACGGCCTGCCGACCGGCCTGGGTGCCCATCGACTCGGCCCGATCGAGGATTGCGAGAAGGCCGGGCTTCCGATCGACTTCTATCTGAAGACCTTCCATCATCACAAGTATCCCACGGCCAAGCTGGAATACGATTCGAGCTTCTGTCCCGAACCGGAGCGTGTGATCGAGGTGATGCAGGCGGTCAAGAAGCCGTGGATCGCGTACAAAGTGATGGCGGCCGGAGCGATTCCTCCGAAAGACGCGTTCCAGTACGCGTTTGAAGGCGGTGCCGATTTCGTCTTGGCCGGCATGTTCGACTTCGAGATTGCCGAAGATGCACAGTTCGTGCGCGAGGTCTACCCGGCAACGAAGCGCCAACGCCCTGAACCGGCCTAGGTTACACCCGAGCGATCAGTTCAGCTCGATCGCCACACTGTCGTCAGGGTCCCAGCGTCTGTCATCGACCGTCATGGTTCGACCCGCTGGGACCGTTGCCTGACTGCCTGGTCGGCTGACCGGCTGCCCGGTCGGCTGGCCATCGCGGGGCCGGGCGAACGCACCCTCACCTTCGATTTCCATGTCCTGCATCTCTGACGAGCGACCTATGAGCGATGACATGTCCACGATGAAGCGGCGCGAATTCATCAAGACGACGGCGCTGACCGCGGCCAGCCTGGCCGTCCCGCTGGTACACGTCTCGACGGCCACCAGCACTCAGCCGCAGGAAGAGTCCACCCCGCAGGCTGCCAATGCTTCCGACGAGCTGCAGCTGGGCCTGATCGGCGTCGGGTATCAGGGACGCGTGCTGCTCAATGCCGTGCGGCAGATTCCTCACGTCCGATTCCGTGCGCTCTGCGACATCTGGGAATACGCGCGTAACTTTGGTCAGAAGTACCTGGAGCGTTATGAGCAGGAAGTGACGACCTACGTTGATTTCCGCGAGATGCTCGACAAAGAGACCTCGCTCGACGCGGTGCTGATTGCCACTCCCGATTTCGCACATGCCGAGCAAGCGATCGCCTGCCTCCAGCGCGGTCTGCATGTCTATCTGGAACCGATGATCGCGCATACCCTGGAAGCAACTCGTGACATCGTTCAAACCGTCCGGCGCTCCGGCAAGCTGCTGCAGGTGGGGTATCAACGACGCAGCAACAACCGCTATCGGCACCTGTACGAACGGTTGATCGCGGAGGCGAAGCTGCCCGGAGTCCTCACGACCATCCAAACTCAATGGGCGCAGGAAGCGGCCGATCTGCGAGGGTTTCCGCGCCGCTACGGAATCGATCCGGCACTGCTGCAGCAGTTCGGATACGAAGACATGAGTCAGTTCCGTAACTGGATGTGGTACCCCCAGTACTGCGGCGGGCCGTTCTGTGCTTTCGTCGGCCAGCAGTTGGACGTCTGCAACTGGTTCCTCAACGCAAATCCGCAGGCCGTGCTCGCCAGCGGAGGAAACGATTTCTATCCGGATCGACCCAACCTGGACACCGTTCTGTCGATCTACGAGTATCCTGGACAACAGGGCACGCTCCGCGCCTCCTGCAACATGTTGACGACGACCAGCGCCGATGGCATGCGGCAATACGAGCGATTCCAGGGTACCGAAGGGTCGTTGCAGATCTCCGAGAACACGCGTTGGACGCGCATCGGCCGGGAAATGGGCGCGGCCGATTGGGACCCCTGGGTCCGCAAACAATTCCTGATCAAGCCGCAGGTCGCAACCGTCGAGAACGCTCCCGAAGACGAAGACGTCGAGGTGCGCGTCAGTGGCGATGTGGAACAGTACCAGCTCCCCAACTTGCCGACCGAACCGAGTTGTGCACCCCATCTGTCGAACTTCTTCGCCGCGATCCGAGGAGAGGAGCCGCTGCGCTGTTCGGCCGAAATGGCCTGGCCCAGTCAAGTCGCAGCGTTCAAGGCGTTGAAAGCCATTGGGCAGCGCCAAACGCTCGAATTGACTCCTGCAGACTACGCCCTGGACTGAACTGCAGGCAACCGCCGTTGATTGCGTATCGAGCAGACCCGACGCGAGTGTTCCCGGCCCGCCAGGGGTGATGGACGAGAGGGGTGATGGACAAATTGAGCAGCTCATGAAGTCGGACATGATCACTCTGCGGCGCGAGGCCATGGCCACGGACTTCTGGGTCACGATCTCGCACAGCGATCGCACCTATGCACGCCAAGCGGCTTCCGAGGCACTCGGTGAGCTCGACCAGTTGGAAGCGCTGCTGAGCCGCTATTGTGAGCAGAGTGAGGTGGCGAGAATCGCGGCACTCTCGGCCGGCGAAGGCTGCAGCCTGCATCCCGATACGTACGATTGTCTGGCAGCGGCGCTGGAAGTCGAGTTGGAAACGGATGGCGCATTCAATGTTGCTTATCAATGCCAACCGCCGTGCGGAGCTCGCGAGCTTCTTGTCTTGACGCCACGTCCTGCGACCGTCCGCGTCACACGGTCGCAGGTGCCGATCGACCTGGGCGGGATCGGCAAAGGATTTGCCCTCGATCGACTCGCGATGCAACTGCGGCAGTGGGATATTTCGTGCTTTCTTCTGCGTGCCAGCGCCAGCACCCTGCTCGCCGGCGATCCTCCGGGAGACCAGCCGGGCTGGCACATTACTTTCGGCTCGGACAACCCACGGCATCGACTGCACCTGAGGCGGGCCGCCTTCAGCGGATCCGGGGTGGAGGCGAGAGGCGAGCACATCATCGATCCGCGCACGAACCGGCCGGCCACAGCCCGTCGCATGGCGTGGGTTGGCGCCGAGACAGCGACGCGAGCCGACGCGTTGTCGACCGCTTTCATGGTCATGGACGAATCCGGCAGTCGACGGTTTTGCCGTAACCACCGCGATGTGATTGCGTTCGCGTTGAGGAGTGATGCGACGGTGGTGGAACCGTTGAGCGACACGCGCGATGCGATCTTTCGATGAGCGTGCCGGAAAGGTAGAATCAATCACGTTGAGGGAATCCTCTCGATCACTGTCTTGGTTCTGCCATGCCACCACTTTGTCACCGTGCCACTCTCGTATCCAACGGGCTCTGGTGCTGCCACCGACTTGCGAAGGAGAACACCATGTTGTGTCGCCTGCTCCTGAGTTGTCTTGTACTCTCACCCGTCGTGTCGAGTTGCTGGTGGACTTCGTCACACGCCCTCGGCGCTCCGCCGCAGACCTCGACAAAGCCGCATGCATTGTACGCCTTCTGCTTCGACATTCCCGACGCGCTCAAACGTGATCTGCCGCAGCAGGCGGAAATGCTCCGCGAGGTGGGATTCGACGGCGCCGGACATGTCGGCCTGGAGGGGCTGCCGGAGCGGATTGCGACTTTGGAGAAAGCGAAGCTGCAGTTGATGCTCGCCGGTACGCCACTCAATCTGACTCAAGATGCCGCTCCACAACTGGCCGCCGTTGAACCCGTTTTGCCCTTGCTGAAAGACCGTGACGTGCTGCTCTACATCGTGCTTTCAGGACTTCCGGCCGGAGATCCGCAGGGAATGGACCGAGCGGTGCCGATGCTGCAGAAGCTGAGCGATCAAGCTGCGAAGTCCGGTGTGCGGATCGGCATCTATCCGCATACGGGAGACTGGGTGACCACCTTGCCTCAAGCGGTCGCAGTGGCCAAGAACGTGAACCGGCCGAACTGCGGTGTGATCTTTAATCTGTGCCATTTTCTGCGTAATGAACCGGCCGATTCACTCGACGAGGTGCTCCAACAGGCACAGCCCTATCTGTACGGTGTCACGATCAACGGGGCCGATCTGTCAGGCACGAATGATCCCACTTGGCGCCAGCTGATTCAGCCGCTCGACCGCGGGTCTTTTGATGTGCCCGGCCTGCTGCGCAAACTCGATCAGCTCGGCTACACCGGCCCCATCGGCTTGATGTGCTACGGCATCGAAGGAGATGCTCAGCACCATCTCGCGCGCTCGCTGGCTGTCTGGCGCAAGTGGCAATCAGCCGGCCAGTAGCGTTGCGTTGGCGGAGCGTCATCTGCTCGTACCACGCCGGATACTCGACAGGCCTCTAGTCCGTCCGAGCGTACGCGGTGCGGCTGCCTGGGGCTCAACAGAACATCGTCGGCGCGAAACGGCAGCGGGCGACTGTTTCTACCGTGGCGTCGCGGCGACTCGCCTCAGCTCGCCGTGCCCGAACATCGCGCTGCCTCGGCCGCTGGGCGGAGCTCCATTGCCAGACGGGGCCGCGCGCGGTATACTTAGTTGACATGCAGATTTTGAATGTGCACGTTTTGTGGCTGCACTGATCTGGCCGGGGCCAATGCCGTTCAGCCCGCAGATCCTTGTTCAGCCCGGAAGATGTGAGGAGTCTGGTCGATGGCTGGCACAGTACGCCTCACCCGCCGCAAATTCCTGGAGGATCGTCAGGGGAGGACGTTTGCCGACGTATTCGAGGATCCCGACCAACCCTTTGACGACGTCCTGACGTTCTTCAACGATGGCGGGCGACAGCGCCGGATGGAGGAGTCCGAGGTACATCACGATCGCCCAGCGCTGGCCGGAGTCGTTCGGGAGTTTGAGGCCCTACCAGCCGTCAACGCGTTCTTTTCGACGGGACATCCGCGGCGGGCCAAGCGTCTCCGCCAAGCCGTGGGTGTGGTTGTGCGGATCATTATGGAGCAGCGCGGGTGGCAGAAGACGGGACGGAAAGGCTCACTGGGAGTCCGCAGTCGCTTGGCCGAAGGCCTCGAAGCGCCGGGGGCCTATCACAACACAGGGGGGCTCGCCTTGTGGTTCTTGCGGGCCGAGCGCTACAGGCCAGTGGAGGGCATTCGCTTTCGCTCCGTAAAAGCTCGCGCGGCGGGCATTGAAGCCGGCAACCGGCAGGAGACCGGTGGCTGCTAGAGATCATCTGGAGTGCGGAACCGTGGCCAGTCGCTGCCGGACAACACGCGATTGCTTCGGGCGCGAGCGAGCAGCAGACCGTCCGACGTGATGGCGAAGCCATGTTGGTTCCCCGGGCAGACGTTCGTCGTCGCGCAAGCCACAGGAAGACGCTCAGACGAATTCGATAGGGTGCTGGCCATCGCACCCGGTCGACTCGTACTGTGGCGAACAGTATGGACCTTGGTCACTCTGCATAGCGAGGGAATTCCCAGCAGCAGCTTTCAAATTCAAAGGAGCATATCATGCCATCTCTCGGTCACACTTCTTTCGACGGAAAGTCGGGGAAGGCCTACCGCTTCGCCATCTACCCTTTACGCACGAAGATCCGCAAGATTGCCGGACTTTATATCATCTCACATCGAACGCATGACGGTTCGACTGGGCATCTATATCAGCCGCTCTACGTGGGACACACGGAAGACCTCTCGCAACCCTTTGACCAGCATCACAAAGCACTGGAATTCGAACGTTGTGGTGCCAACTGCATCTGCCTGCACGCTGATAGTTCCGAGGATTCACGCTCCGATAAGGTCCAGGATCTGGTCGCCGCCATGCAGCCTGTCTGCAACGATTGACCCGCTGTGATCGCGGGCGCACCGATTCGGAGTCGACTCGTCGAACACTCGGCGGTGGTACGTGCCCTTTTGGAAGGTTATGACCGGCCATGAATCACAAGAAGCCCACTCCGATTCTTCGCGCATCGAACAACAAGATCTGTCCTGTCTGCGGCCTCCCGTCGTATTCCGCTGGCGGAATTCATCCGCAGTGTGCGGTCAAACAGGCCGACGCGCCGCGTGAAAAGCAGCTCAAAGCCGAAAGGGACGCTGAGGCCAAGAAGAAGCAGGAGTCTGGCCAGGCACCACCAACATGGCGGTCCAAGAAGTGCCCGCGTTGCGGAGCGGAGATACACGTCCGAAGAAGAAGCTGCAACTGCGGCTATGACTTCTCGACGCCTTGAGCACCGGCTCAATCCGCCCCTGCAGCATGGCCAGGCCATCGTCTCGCGAAATTGGAGGTGACGTAGCATGCCCACATGGCTCATGGTCGGTCTCCTGTTGATCCTGTTCCTGCTGTTCGCGGCAGCCGCCCTCCTGCTTCGCATTGCGGCGCTCTGGTTTCAAGCATACATGTCCAGCGCGGATGTCAGCGTCACGAGCCTGGTGGGCATGCTCTTTCGTCAAGTCCAGCCCGGCATGATCGTCATGGCCAAGATCATGGGCACGCAGGCCGGTCTGAACATCAACAGGCTGAGCGGCATGAGTACGGCTCGGCTGGAAGCACATTATCTGGCGGGCGGAGATGTCAAGAAAGTGCTCCAAGCCATCATCGTGGCTCACCGTGCCGGGATCGATCTGGATTTCGACCGCGCCGCGGCCATTGATCTGGCCGGTCGGGACGTGCTGGACGCCGTGCGGACCAGTGTCCAGCCACGCGTCATCGACTGCCCACAGGTCAGTCGGAGCGGCAAGTCCACGCTCAGCGCCGTTGCCAAGGACGGTGTGGAACTACTGGTGCGTGCCCGCGTTACGGTCCGCACCAATCTCGATCAGCTGATCGGAGGCGCCACCGAGGAGACGATTATCGCACGTGTTGGCGAGGGCATCATCACCTCGATCGGATCAGCCGTCACGCACATGGACGTGATGGAGATGCCCAGCCGCATTTCGAAGGGAGTGCTGGCGCGGGGAGTTGACGCGAACATGGCCTTCGAGATCGTCTCCATCGATATTGCCGATATTGATGTGGGGCAGAATATCGGCGCTCGCCTGCAGGCCGATCAGGCGGATGCCGACATGCGGGTGGCTCGCGCGCTGGCCGAGCAGCGACATGCCAATGCGCTGGCCACTCAACAGGAGATGAAAGCCAAAGTGGCTGGTAATCGCGCACAGCTCGTGCTTTCCGAGGCGGCTCTGCCGGTCGCTTTGGCCGAGGCCTTGCGGAACGGGAGTCTGCGAATTGCTTCCTCGCATTCCCCCACGGCGACAGCGTCTGAACCTCTCTACTGCGGAGCGGGTATGGCGCACGCCGACAGGTCTTGGTGGTAAGACGGCGCACGGACGCGGAGGCATGAGGAAAGAACAACATCGGCGTTTCTCTTGTAGCCACGTTCGCCTTCTTCGACACGATTAATCCGAGTTTTTCCCTCGAAGGGCACGTTCAGCCCGCTATTCTCGGCATGCCGGTCGGACCGACCGACGTCCGGGTTCAGCGATGAGCCAGCTGCCGCAGCTTTCGTCTCCAGCCAAGCACTGCCGGTGCGACTCACTGAGCCGAGGCAAGTCGATTCCCAGGGCCCTCCGTCATCTCCGCCAGCCTGGTTGCAGCAGGGGGCGCGTCTTTCCGACAATCGGTTCGCCCACTGAATTGACCGACTATGAGCTGAACGTGCGGCATCTGATGGAATACGACGAATTGTGGGAAGAGGAATTCTGGGACGAGTTATTCGGGGAACTGCTCGATCAACCAGGTCAGTAATCCGAAGGCTTGTCCTCTGACCTCTTCGTGCTCTTCGTGCTCTTCGTATCTTTCGTGGTTTTCATCGGTCGACCCAGATCAGGCCGGAAGCAGTTGTGGTATTCCTTCCGAGGCGTCAGTGGTCGTTGCGGCACTCGGTCAGCAGGGCGGTCAGGCGTGCGACGATCTCGGGGTGCTGCCGATACACGTTCCGCTGCTCCTGAGGGTCGTCGGCCAGATTGTAGAGCTGCCCGTCAGGCGCGTCGTCAGGTGGAGTGTAGGCGGTAAACCCACCGGAGCCACGACCCAGTATTAACTTCCAATTGCCTTCACGAATGGCGAACATCCCGTGTCCGGCATGGTGAATCAGGTACTTGTGAATCGGCTCTCCCGAGGGCGTGCCCCACAACACCGGACCGATATCAAGACTGTCCTCGGCGGCGTGCTCCGGTAGAGCGTATCCGACGAGCGTCGCCACGGTTCGCATCACATCCGTCAGGATGATCGGCTCATCACTCACACGCTGCGGCGAGATCCCTTCGGGCCAGCTGGCGATAAACGGCACACGATGCCCACCTTCCCAGATGTCCGCTTTCAAGCCGCGCCACGGCCGACTCGGATCGTGACCATACTTGATTTTCACAGCACCGACTGATCCGTCCATTTTTTCCCCGTCACGCTGCGGTGAGCCGTTATCCGAAGTGAAGATGATGAGCGTGTTCTGCAGCAAACCGTTTCGCTCCAACTCGCCGCGCACCTGCCCCACAACCCAATCCACTTCGCAAACGTAATCACCGTACCAGCCCGCTTGGCTCGACCCGATGAAGTGCGGTGAAGGGGCGATCGGTGTATGAGGCGCCGTGAGCGGTAAGTACAAGAAAAACGGCCGCTGCCCGGTTTGCCCGCGCTGCTGAATATACTGGACGGCGTGCTGAGCCAGTGTGGGCAGTACAACCGATAGGTCCCAGCCCGGCAAAGCCGGCCCGGGATTTCCAAACATATCGTCCGGTTTGAGGACTGAAGGGATTCCCACCGTGCGGTCGTTGGAGATGAAACAGTAGGGCGGGAAATTGGGAACATCGTCGCCAAAATAGCTGTCAAACCCTCGCGCCGTAGGTCCGCCTCGCGTGGCCCGCGAGAAATCAATCCTCTTTTCGTACTCTGCACGCTGCTGAGCCGAAAGCAAATGACCGGCAAACTCGTCCGTCAGGAAAGAACCATTCTCCAGCGGCCAGTCCCAGCCCAGATGCCATTTGCCGATACAGGCAGTGTCATATCCGACTTCTTTGAGCATCTTGGGCAAGGTGAGGCGATCGTCTTCAATCAGGGGAGGATCCCATACCCAGAGCACCCCCTGTTTCAGCGGAGAACGCCAACAGAACCGCCCGGTGAGCAACCCGTAACGGGTCGGTGTGCAGACGCTCGACGGCGTGTGCGCATCCGTCAGGCGCAAGCCGGACATGGCCAGTTGGTCAATATTGGGCGTCGGTATCTTCGATTGATCGTTGTAGCAATGCGGATCGCCGTATCCCATATCATCAGCCAGGATGAGCACAATGTTCGGCAGTCGGTTGTCGGGGGATTCTGCCGGGCAATTCGTCGCGATTATCGAGAGGATGATGACAAGTACCAGTGTAACGGGTCGACATGGCAAGAAATCCCGAATGGCGCATACCAAGGGCAGGGCATTGAGCATCGGAAGCCTCCGGTCGCAAGCGGTATCGTCATGTACGGGCGGGCGCCGTATGGTGAGCGCGAATTCAGTATCGGCCCTGGCAGCACGTTCGTCAACGCATGGGAAAGTTCCCCGCTGGCCACGCGAACTCGCAGACCAATTCCAGATGGCCGTTTACGCCACGGAGTCGACCAGCGTGGCCACAACGGCGAGCAACGGCATCGGTAAGTGCAACCACTCCAGCAGTGGAGTGCGCACGAGAGGTCATACGGAAACGCCAGGAGGGTCGAAGTCCGCGTCGGCAGATTCAGCGGGACAGTTCAGGTCTGACAGCCGAAGCGTGAAAGAGCAGGGAAGTCATCCATCCCAGTTTGGTTAGCGTGCCGTGAATGTTGCACCACTCCTTCTTTCGAGGCGCTCCGCCAACCCCGCCGTTGACTCGGCATGCCCCCAAAGGCACAATGAACCCAAGCTGGACAGGAAGCCACCGGGCGTGCCACAAACAGGGCACTGCTGACGTGTCGGTCTATCTCCCTACGGCACCCAATCAAGCCGGCCGGCGGGACAGACTTCAGGCCAAAACGGTTCCGTTTGAGGTGCCATCAATCGGGAAGCAGCTCTTCGAGATTCTGGCATGCGTTGGCAAGGTCCATACGTGGCAGGGCCTGCTTCGAGAAGAAAGAGATAGACGACATGCACTTGACGCACCGAATCGACCGCATCCTCCGCCGCTCGCTCGACGGCTATGCGCCGAGCAGAGAAGACTGTGTCACATTACTGCGACTGCCCGTCGACTGCCTCGAGGCCAGGACGCTGATGGCTGTGGCCGACGTGGTATCTCGGCGCCGTTTTGGTCATGAAGCGATGATACTCGGTCAGATCGGCATCGAGACCGCGCCGTGCCCCGGCAATTGCGGATTCTGTGTTTTTGGAGAAGGGCACACTCAGTTTCAGAAGAACGTCCTGTCGACTGACGAGATTCTCGCCCGAGCACAGGCATTTGCTCGAAGTGGCGATCTCTATGCCCTCTTCCTGATGACGATGCACGACTTCACTCTGGATCGACTGCTGGACGTCATCACGGATATCCGCAAGTGCATTCCTTCCCAAACACAGATCGTCGTGAACATCGGAGACTTCGATCTCGCTCAGGGCGAGCAGTTGCGGGCAGTTGGTGTCCAGGGTGCGTATCACGTCTGTCGACTTCGCGAAGGTAGAGATACCAGCCTGGATCCGGAGGAGCGGAAGAAGACGTTTCGCACCATTCGGGATGCTGGCCTGGATTTCTATTATTGCTGTGAACCGATCGGCCCCGAACACTCACCCGAGGAACTTGTCGCGCAGATATTCCTGGGAATTGAATATGGCTGCTTTCAGCACGCCGCCATGCGGCGTGTGTTCGTACCTGGAATGCCGCTCAGCCACCGCGGACAGATCACCGAACTGCAACTGGCTCATGTTGTGGCCGTTGTCACCGTGGCTACGTTGGACTGCCAGGAAACGAAAAACATTGCGGTCCACGAGCCGAACCTGCTCGGGCTAACCGCGGGAGCCAACGTGGTCTATGCCGAGACGGGAGCCAATCCCCGCGACACGGAGGCTGACACATCGGGTCACCGAGGACTCGATATGGCTGCGGCCCGCACGATGCTTTACGAAGCCGGCTTCACTGCCTTGCGGCGGGGAGACGGTGACACAATTCCCCTCGACTTGCCCTACCTGACACGATTCGCGACAGACGATGCTGGCGCAGGGTTCGCGTAGGAACCCGTGATCGTGGCGAGCTCCAGAACGGAAACTCGCGATCGTATTCGCGGCTGCAACGCTGACCGTCGCCGGTGGCGCGACCCTCGGCATGAAGCTGGACGATCGCCGCGAGATTCGATGTCACGATGACGTGAATTCTCGGCCTGAACAAAGGAGAGTGCACCAGCGATGAATCGAATCGTATGCCTTCTCGGAATTCTCTGCCTGGTAGCTGCTCGGAACCTGTGGATCAGCAGCGCGGCAGGAGAATCGCCTCGACCCAATGTCTTGATGATCGCCGTCGATGATCTCAACCCGATACTCGGCTGCTACGGCGACCGGCGCGTCCACTCGCCACACATGGACCGGCTGGCCGCGGAGGGGCTGGTCTTCCGGCGAGCGTATTGTCAGACTGCGCTCTGTATGCCGTCCCGTTCCAGCCTGATGTCAGGACTGCGCCCGGAGAGCCTGTCCAACGGTTCCGGACCGTTGACGGGCTACGCGCCGATCGGCACGATGACACTCCCACAGCTGTTTCGCAACAGCGGTTACACAACCGTATCCATCGGGAAAGTCTACCACTATAATGCCGACGACCCGGCCGGCTGGACACGTCGACATACCGAGGTGTTCACCTTTGACGGCGCATCCTATGACGGCTACTGCTCCGGCTATCAGTTACCTGCCAATCGGGCGTTAGTGGCCAATTACCTGAGCGGCAAACGGCTGACCGAAGGGCTACCGGCATCAGCAATTTCCGAGATCACCAACACGCCCGACGAACTGACGCCCGATGGGATGATCGCTCAGAAGGCTGTCATCGAGCTGCAGCAACTGCAGCAGGAGGGGGGACCCTTTTTTCTCGCAGTCGGCTTCTATCGCCCGCACATGCCGTTGACTGCCCCGAAAAAATACTGGGACTTGTACGACCGATCCTCGTTCGCCTTGCCGGGGAATTTCTATCAGCCTGACGACGGAATTCCACGGGAAGACTGGAATGAAGTCCGACGTTATGGCGATTGTCCGGTCGCCGGATCAATGCCGGAAGACAAGGCCCGAGAGATCATCCACGGCTATTTCGCCAGCATCACGTTCGTGGACGCTCAGATTGGCAAAGTGCTGGACACACTCTACAGCCTCGGCCTCCAGCAGAACACGGTTGTTATCCTCTGGTCGGATAATGGCTGGCATCTCGGCGACCATGGCCGGTGGAGCAAGCCGACGAATTATGAAGCCGTAACGCGCATCGTGCTGATGCTCTCCGCGCCAGGCAAACGAAAGCGGCTACAGTCGGACGCGCTGGTCGAACTGATCGACATCTATCCTTCCCTTTGTGAGCTGTGTGGAATCGCCATGCCGGCCTACATCCAGGGGACGAGTCTTGTACCGCTTCTCGACGATCCGGTTCGACCCTGGAAGACAGCCGCATTCTCCTGTTTGACCGATTATACAACGCGAAGCGTCCGCACGGATCGTTACCGTTACATCGAGCGAGTAGCCGGTCCGTGCGAATTGTACGATTGCCTCAACGATCCGGCGGAGAATGTGAACCTTGAGCGGGAACCGGCCATGCGGCACATCCTGGAAGAAATGCAACAGACACTGCGAACAGGGTGGCAGGCAGCTCAGCCTCCTCCCCGCTGACACCGCCGCTGACACCGCCGCTGATCAGCCTGACGGCAGGCGAAGTGTGAGCGGGGAAACCACGCGAGCCGTCAGCCGATGGAGAGCAGTGGCACTTAATCGGGCGACTGCGTCGAGTCGATGGTGAGCAGGAACTGGGCGGCCAGTTCACGCCAGCCGGCGCCGGCCAACTCGCGAGCAAATCCACTCACCAGTGTTCCGCCATCCTGCAGCACCAGGCCCAGACGGTCGTGCATCAGACCTCGCACAGCGTCTTCGACTTCATCGTACCAGGCACGGGCCAGGCGTCCGGAAAGCAGGTTCACCATCGCGGCGTTGGGCTGTGAAGCACGTACCTTCATGAGCCAACCTTGTCCATAAGGATCCTGCGCAATGACCGAAGGTGAGAGCATCGCCTGCTGGTTGATCTCCAATACCTCGCCCTGGACCGGCGACAGCACGTCCAGCATGTCGCCATTGACGCGCACCTGCCACCCTCGCTCACCTTGGTCCAGCTTGCCACCTGGCGATGGCAGCACCATTGCGGTCGGCTCCCCGATCAGTCGCCCGGCAAAATCGTCCATGCCGATCCGGAAGACGCCGTTCCCTTCGGGAATGGCCCAGGCGTGGCCGCGGTGCACGGAAAACCCCTCGGGCAACTGGAACCAGGAGCTACTGAGGCCCTGCAGCGCCGGCTCTGCCTGGGGCGCTGCTGCCGGACGGTGAGCCACGCGATAGAGCAGCACGGCAAAGGGTATGAACGCCCCTGCGTACACGATGACCAAGAGATACTCCATGCCTTTGGTGGCAAACATCGTGTTCCACGATTTCGACCCTTCCATGACGTGGCTGGCCGCGAGTGCTGCCGAGACGCCTTGGGTGTCGTGAGCCGAATGGCAATCGACACAGAGAGGACCGTCGGCACCCATGTACGCGGTATGGCCGATACCCATCCCTTTGCCCGATTGATCGATCAACTGGTGGCATTCCCAGCACGCCTTCTCGACTTCTCGCACGTACTCCCGCCGCGTGGGAAAAGTGCGGGGACCGAACACACCCTTGAATTCCGGGTGGCTCTCGCGGTGACACTCGACGCATGCCAGTTTTGCGTGGGCCGAGCGAAAGTAGGTGGCAACATCGACGTACGGCATCACCTTCTCGCCATCGCTGAACTTGATTGGCAGGAAAGTGATCATCTGCTGGCCATGGCAGGCGACGCAGCGCTCATTGGGCACGTCCGCGGAAGCCGTGCCCAGCGTGAGCAACGCGATGCACACGGCAAACGGCCAGGGTGTGCACCGCTCTTGTCGCGACCAACCTGTCCTGGCGGCTTGGGCAAAAGTACTCGTTAGAAGCATGTTATTGCCTTTTCGTGCTGCTGTGTAAAAACAACGGGTGGCCCCCCCACTCACGCAACGCGGGTGGCCCCTCCCGCCTGATGCGTTTCTGGTTCTTCCTCGTGCCGCGCCCACGCCGGTGACTCGCCGAGCACCGGCATGCGTAAGATGATCCACCGCAGGGTCCAGATCTCCGCACTCAGCACGCCGGCAGTTACCACCACCTCCATCCAACTGGGAACGTAGTGATTGGGGTCGAACCACCTGAAGGCGATGACGGAGATATTCAAACGGTTCACGATCACGCCCAAAACGGTCAACAAGGCGGCGGCCCGCACCACGCCGCCCCATCGTTTCACAGACCCGACCAGCAAGAGGATCATCGGAGCCACGACCAGGCCGAGCATTTCGACCAGGTACCACGTCGCCCAGCCCCCTGTGAAAACCTCCCACTTGCGACCGTGCACAAACTTGCCAATTTCCAGGAACAGATAGACGAACATTACGCCCGCCGCGATCCGCGCTAACCCAAACACGATCGCGTCGTGCGCTCGTGCGTTTTCGGGACTGAGCCGGTGGTGGAATACCCGATGGGAAATGGTCCCCTCGAAGATCACCATCGCCAGTCCAGCGAAAATGCTGGACACGAAGAACATGACCGGGATACTCTCCGAGTACCACAGCGGATGAATCTTCGTCTTGGCCATCAAGAACAACGCGCCTAACCCCGCCTGGTGTAGCGTGGAAAGCGTGATACCAAGAATCACGGCCCCGACGGTGAGCATGCGCAACAGCCTGTGGATCCCGCGCCAGCCCAGCCATTCGGCGATAGCCGGCGAGAACTCCATGAACAAGGCCGTCATGTAGAGCGCGAAATGCCAGGCGACGAGGAACAAAACGGAACTGACGCCGAACGAGTTGCCGATGATCGGATTGATGACATTCCAGGGGCGCCCCAGGTCCAAAAGCAACGCACCGGCATAAAAGACGTAAGCTAGGAATCCGTTCAATACCGTGACGCGCACAATCGGATGATATTTCTCCAGGTGAAGAATGTACACCATGAACGTGATCACATACGCGCCCCCGGCAAGTGCCACACCGGAAACCACATCGAACCCGATCCAGATCCCCCACGGGTACTCCTGGTTGAGATTCGTGACCGAACCGATTCCACGCGTGAATCGGAAGTACAGGATCACGGCCGTGGCCAGCATCAGCGCCACAGAAATCACATTGAAGGGTGTCAAGATCCTCCCTTTGGGACGAAGCTCACACAATAGAAACCGCATCGTCCCGCGCGCGTTGGGGGAGTAGTCTGATATCGGCAGGGAAGTCGTCATCGATCACGCCTCGTGGGATGGTCCGTTGTCGTCGGCTGAATGCTTGCTCTTCGAACGCCTGGTTGCCAGATAGAGGCCCAGCAGGAAAGCGGGCCACAGCGTATCGACAACCGGTACGGAACTCAGGAAACCCAATGTGTGTTCGGGAACCGGAACTTCGTCGAGTTGGGTTGGGAACCCCAATTCCTCAAACGGTACCGGAGACAGATACAGAAAACCGGTTCCGCCCGCCTCACGCTCGCCAAAAATGTGCGTGACATACTCCCCAGGTGCCCCGTAAATCCGCTCGCGCGCCGTCTCCAGCAACGCCTCCCGTGGGCCGAAAGCAAGCGCGTCATGGGGACAGAATTCGACGCACACCGGTGGCTGATTCTGTGACGCGCGTTCCCAGCACATGCGGCACTTCATGATCCGGGGAACAGGACTGTCGTACTCGAATTTGGGCATGTCGAAAGGACACGAAAGCATGCAATATCGGCATCCCATGCACTTGGACGCGCGCCAGACAACCGGTCCCTCCTTGGTCTTCAGCATCGCTTTCGTCAAACACGCGCTGGTACAAGCCGGAGTCTGACAATGCAGGCACTGCCGCTTGACATGGACCAGACCCTTGGTCGTCTGATAACTGTTGACCACCGTCAGCTGCTTGTCCGAAGTTGGCTTCTTCGTCTCCAACTTCTCGTCGGATGTTATGGGCGGCACAGCCAACCCGTTCGCATGGGCGCACACCTGCTCGCAGCGTCGGCACCCCTTGCACCGCGTCAGGTCGACCAGGACGCCTACCGAATCACTGGGCGCACCTGCGGAGGCGTCCGCACAACGTGCTCCCGCCAGGGATGCCAGCCCGGCTCCACCAAGCACTTTCAAACAGTGTCGTCTGTCCAAAACGTCTCTCCTATCTTGCTTGCGCGTCACGGCCAGGCCGGCTCGAGGCAGCGGAGTCACTGCGCAGAATCGGCGCAGTACGGACGTCCTCCACGTGCAGCGAGACCGTCAGACCGAGGACGACGAGTGCACTGGCCCATTCATGTCCAAAGGGGTCTCAAAGAACTCGCGAGCGATCGTCTGCCAATCGCGGTCGCTGATTTGGTTGTGCAGATCCCCCGCCAGCTCTCCGCCGTCGGGCAACGTGGGACCCGTCGTTTCGCAGCCCGTCAAGCGGCAGACAAGCCGATCGACTTCGCTGTGGAACCAGTCGCCGGCCTGCCGTCCGTGCAACAACCTGTCCAACGCGTGCTCCCCGTCCTCCGGCCGCATGCACACTGCCCAACCTTCCGTAAACGGCGTCTGGTTGATCAGTCCGGGAAAATCACGCAACTGAGTGTTGACCGCCTCCACCGTTCCCGACATCGGCGCACGGACCTGCAAGACGCGACCACCCCGATGGAGCACAAAGAGAGGCTCACCTCGACGACATCGCGTCCCCACCCGAGGCAACTCGACCTTCTCCACTGGACCGAGCGTGAATTGAATCAGGTCGTCCACCCCAATATTGACTCGACGCCCCAGCATCCGGGACCAACTGTGGCAGCGGTCCAGGGCAATGTCTTCGGTCAAGCGGAGCCCCTGGTGCCGGTCATACCGCACCGGCTGCTGGCAAAATCTTCGATACCACTCGCGGAATCTCGGGCTGCACAACGCCAGTACCGGCAGAGCCACGAGAGATGCAATCGCCACCACCACCAGAATCGGTCGCAATAATACCAAGAACGCCGCGAGCAGCGGTACGCTGATCGCGATCGCCAACAGCGCTCCTGTCCATCGCAGCCCCTTGCCCAGCCAGCCTGCCACCTGTCTCATAAACACCCCCCGCATCTTCAAGATGGACCTGACGCCAACTTCCTGTCTCGCTTAGTGCAAAGTCCGTTCCCAATGTCTCCACGTGCAACAAACTCAGCTGGTAACTCGTTGCACAGCAACGAACTTCGCAACGGCGATCGAAACGGCTCAACGCATCAATCGCCTCTCGAACTGTGGACAATTTCATCAACTGCGTTGTGATTTTCAGCGCTCTCATGGTTAATGGATCAACTCCGTGAGCAACTCCAGATAGTTGACTCCACCGAGCAACGCGCGCAGGTCACATACCGGCTCGCCACCGTCGGCCGCCGTAGCCCATCCACCGTCCTCGGTCAACAGCTGCATGGCCACCTGACGGCGCAGCTGACGCAGATCGGCGAGCGCACGATCCCGAGCGACGTGGTGCGGCATGAGATGGTCAAGGTCCACTGCCGACTCGGCCACAAGGTGTGCAATCCAGCCGGAGGTATAGGGTTGAGAGACCATCAGAGTCGGATCGTGCCAGAGCAGCGGATTCTGCTCAACCGCATTGCCGGGCACGGGAGCGCCGAGCGTCAGGCTCCCAAGCCCCATGTCGATGGTTGCCAGCACGTCACCTGCCTTCAGGCGACAACCGTCCGGTTGGCACGAGACGCTGCGGCAACTGCCGAGCACCACAGCGGCGAAGGCATCGATTCCCACGCGCAGGTAGGGAGAGCCCGGCTCGCCCATCGTCTGCACCCAGAGATGCCCCGAGGAATACATCCGATCATCCGGAAAGGTTCGAGCCAACTGCGGTGGGCACAGCGGCTGAAGAATCGACTCCTGAGATGTCTCACGGCGCAGCGCCGCATCCAACGGACATCGTTCGCAGTCAAAACCTCGGTCGCAGAGTTTGTAGGTCAAGATACCGGCCGTCATCCAGATGCAGGGCTGAACGGGCTGGACACCTGAAAATAACCCCATCGCATCCTCCTTCCGTTGGTTCTCCCAGCTGAGTCCCGGTGGATCGCGACCGAGCGGGATGTTAACCCAGTTATGCACATTCGGTACCAATCACTTCACAGATTCTCAGTTGGTCGCAAGCCATTGATAAATAATCACTTGTGCCATACGAGCTGACTCCGACGCGGAGGGTTGCAGCCCTCGTTGCGCAGATATTTTCAACGGCTGTTGATATTTGCAGCGCATCACGTTAGATTGCTCCGGGGCGGTATAGGGAGGGTTTCGCGTGAATCGGCTGTCGACGCTTGCCCATTCGCTGGGGTTCAGGCTGCTCGTCCCCATCTTCCTGACCACCGGCGTGGTGATGGCAGTGCATGCGCTCATGACGTTTCATTCCACCAAGGAGCACTTCCTGCGGTTCGTAGCCAAGGACGTGGAACGTCAGAGCGGGATGATCAAGCGTGCCACACACGACGGCATGTTATTGAACCGCAAAGCGGACGTGCAGCTCATGATTGAACGGTTGGCCGCGGGATCGGACATTGCCTGCATCCGGGTGTACGACAAGCAGGGTTTTATCACGATGTCCGGCGTCAAGGAAGAGATCGGCCGTCAGATGAAAATGGGGTGCGAAACGTGTCTCAGTTGCCACGTCGCGAAACCGGCGCGCGACACCGCGACGCTGGAAAAGAGCGGGATGGCCCACGGGGACGACGGAGCCGAGGTGTTACGGCATCTCTCGGTCATCGAGAACCAGCCATCATGTGCCACAGTTGCCTGCCATGCCCATCCGGAAGCGGAGCGAGTGTTGGGGGTCCTTGATCTGGAGATGTCGATGCGGCCCGTGGACGCTGCGGGTGCCTCGGCCAGGCAGCACGTTCTTTGGACGACGTCGATCTTGATCATGGTGGTCGGCGTCGTGGTGGCGAGTGTCATTCGCCGTTTCGTCCAGCGGCCGATTGCCCAGTTATACCGGGGCATCAGGCGGATCGCCGACGGCGACCTGGAAACGCAGATCCCGATTACCGGCCCGAACGAGCTGTCGCGGTTGGCGGGCGCCTTCAATGACATGTCCAGGGAACTCGATGCCGCTCGGAAGGAAGTGACCGAGTGGTCGCAGAAGCTCGAAGACAAAGTGCTCGAGAAGACCACGGAACTGAGCCGGGCCCAGCGTCAAGTCCTTCATATGGAGAAGATGGCGTCGCTCGGGAAGCTGTCGGCAACCGTCGCCCACGAACTGAACAATCCGCTCAGCGGCATGTTGACGTTGGCCCGTCTGGTGCGGCGCGAACTGGAGAAACAACCGATCGAGGCGGAGGTACGGGACGAGCTGTCGCGGTTTCTTCGCCTGGTAGAGAAAGAGTGCAGCCGATGTGGCTCCATCGTGCAGAATCTGTTGCTGTTCACGCGGCGGATGAATGCCGAGACGGCCGTGGTTGATCTGAACGAAGTTGTGGAGCAGAGCATCTTGCTGATACAGCACCACTTGAAGCTCGCCAATATCGACTTGTCGACGCACTTGCTCGACGGCGATTCCAAATTTCTGGCGGACGGAGCGCAGATCCAGCAGGCGCTCGTCGCGTTGCTGGTCAATGCGGTGGAGGCGATGAAAGATTCCGGGCGGGAAGATCGTCGGCTATCGATTCGTCTGGACGGGGACGCGGACGAGGTGCAGATCGACATCCAGGACAGTGGTGTGGGCATACCTGCCGAGGTGCTCCCGCACATCTTCGAACCGTTCTTCTCCACGAAGCACGCGGAGAGTGGCGTCGGTCTCGGCCTGTCTGTGGTGTATGGCATTGTCGAGCGTCATGGGGGCCGGATTGATGTCGATTCGCAGGTCAGCCAAGGCACGACGTTTCATGTCCGGTTTCCGCGCAGGCCGAGCATGAAAGATGCCCAGGCGGCGGGCACTCCCGGGTATGCTCCGTCAAACGATTGATGTCAACATGTGGTAATCCGTCAGCGGTGAGGGCCGTGGCCATGTCTGAACGTCCTGCAAGCATTCTGGTGGTCGATGATGAAATGTCCGTTCGGGAATCGCTCTTTCACTGGTTCCGCAAGGAAGGGTACGAAGTGAAAGCGGCGGAGAACGCGGTCGAGGCGTTGCAGGCGCTACAGGACCGGAGGTATGACGTCGCCCTGGTCGACATCAAAATGCCCGGCATGGATGGCATCGAATTGCAGGAGCATATTCACCGGATCGACAAGGACGCGGTGGTCATCATGATCACAGCCTTCGCTTCGGTCGACACCGCAGTCTGGGCTCTCAAACGCGGCGCCTTCGACTATGTCACCAAACCGATCGATCCCGACGAGCTGAGCCATCTGGTCCAGCGGGGACTCGAACAGCGGCGTCTCAAGGAAGAGAACCAGCATTTGAAAAAAACCATCGACGACCTGGTCGCGGTCGACAAGATCGTCGGCGACAGTCCGCCGATGCGCAAAGTCATGGAGTTGGTCGAGCATGTGGCCAAGACCGACGCCACCGTGTTGATTCTCGGTGAAAGTGGTACCGGCAAAGAAGTCATTGCACGCTCCGTGCATGCCAACAGCGACCGGCGGTATTTTCCGATCGTCGCCGTCAACTGCGGGGCGTTGCCTCAGGAATTGCTGGAAAGCGAGCTCTTCGGCCACGAGAAAGGGGCCTTTACCGGTGCCCAATACCGGCGTAAGGGCAAGGTCGAAATGGCCAACGGAGGCACGCTTTTCCTCGACGAAGTCGGCGCAATCAGTATGAAGATGCAGGTCGATCTGTTGCGGGTGCTGGAGACGAAGGAAGTGACCCGTGTCGGCGGTTCCCGCCCGACGAAGGTTGATTTCCGTGTGATTTGCGCCACGAACGAGGACCTGGAACTGGCCGTGCAGGAGGGGCGGTTTCGCGAAGATTTCTACTATCGAATCAATGTATTTACGATCGACTTGCCCCCCCTGCGCGCTCGCCGAGCGGACATCCCGGCCCTGGCCTACCACTTCCTCGAACGCTTTGCCATGCAGATGGACAAGCGCATCGGTGAGATCGCACCGGATGCCATGGAGCTGTTGACCGGTTACGACTGGCCGGGCAACGTGCGCGAGCTCTCCAATGCCATCGAACGTGCCATGGTGCTGGGAAAACCGCCCGCCATCCGTGTCGAGGACCTGCCGCTGCGGAGCCCGAAACGCAACGGTGCGGCGGCGGGCGAAACGCTGGCCGACGTCGAACGGCACCATATCTCCAATGTGCTTGATCGTACCGACTGGAATATTACCCGGGCGGCGGAGATCCTCGAGGTTGACCGCGTCACCGTGTACAACAAGATCAAGAAATACGGTCTGCGTCGATAGTCGCGGGCCGCTGGATCCATCACCCTGGCAGCCAACCAGTTGAGGCAGCATGCCCCGTCGATTGTTGTACCGGCCAAGCCCGGATCAATACCGCAAGAGTACTCCCAGAGTGAGCTGAACGACGTGTGCATGTTGCGATTAGTGCCCATCTACTTCGGTCCGCAACAGGAACTGTTGACCCGCCTGGCCCAATCGCTCCACGACGTGCTCGGCCTGCGGGTGGAACAACACCTGCCTCGCTTTGACCCGGAACTGGCCTTCGACCCTCACCGCGAACAGTACAATTCCCGCATCCTGCTCGGTCAACTCCTCAACGACGCCACCCCCAGCACCACGCGGATTCTGGGTATCGCCGGCGTGGATCTGTTCATTCCAGTATTGACCTACGTCTTTGGGGAAGCGCAACTTGACGGACGGGCGGCCGTCGTGTCCAGCTTCCGCCTCGACAACCAGATCTACGGCTTGCCCCGCAACCAGGAGTTGCTCTTGGATCGACTCTGCAAAGAATCGATCCACGAACTTGGACACACGTTCAACCTCGTTCACTGCCGCCGACACCCGTGTGTCATGATGAGTTCCACCTACGTGGAAGACATCGACCAGAAATCGAGTTACTTCTGCCGTCATTGCCTCGATGTCGTCAAACGAACAAGGGTTGCCGGGCCGCCCCGTGGCAATCCAAGCGATCCCGTTGAGTGACGAAGACGACTTGCTTGATGCACTCGACCCGGTGGTCATGGCATTCCGGCAACTCAACATTCCGCACTTTGTCGGAGCGAGTATCGCAGGTCTTCTTCTCGGCGCCACGCGCTCGACGAACGACGTCGATCTCAACTGCGAGCTGACCGACTTACTGGTACACCCGATCGGTTAATGGCCGGACCCGGTCAGCGGCAGGATGCGCAATGAGCGAGCCGGGATTTCCCCGTGCGTCCCAGGAACGGGGGGAGCATCGTCCATGTCGATGTACGTGTCGGTCGTGTGGATCTGCTGTGGCGTCTGGCCGCAATTGGACAGAACCAGATAGCGATCGCGATGGACGAACACCGACGCGACACAGTTTTCCGGCAGGGGAGAAGCCAAGAGATCCGAATCGGCGGAATCCTTCGGGATGGACCGCCGTCAGCTGGTTGCCTCCAAAGAGTCCGTAGCGGTCGTTCCATGCATCCAGCACATGAATCAACTGGATGCCAGGATCCTTCAGCCGGTCCGGCCAGCCACCAGGAGATCGTATCGTCCGATACCCTCATTCGTCGATTGCTCAGGTGTTCAGGCGGTTCCACCCCTACGCTTCGTGTATTACACCAGTGAGTTTCCCCGCCATTTCCATAGTCCGAAGCCGACCTCTTGCAGGATCGCCGTTGGCGGCCCATCGCGACTCGAAATTCAGTCTTCGATCATGTGCACTACGTGACATTCCAGGGAGGGCGCCCTGGAGGAAGCGTCAGTAACCGGTTTGCTTCCTCGTCGCCCTGGAAACGTTCCGCATCGGGATCCCACTTCAAGGGACGTCCGACCTGACAGGCGATGTAGGCAAGTTGGGCGACAGTTGTCGAACGGTGCCCGACTTCCGCGTCGGCCAAACTGCGCTCCCGCGTCTTGACGCAATTGAGGAAATTGCGTTTCTCATTCTCCAGCGGGAACGGAAAATCTTCTGGCTTGACTTCCTCCGACAGCAGCGACTCGGGCTCCGCCTCCAGACGATCCGGCCCGTACCAGCAGCACACCCAGCCTTCGGTACCCTCGAAACGGACATGCACTTGCTCAGGTGTGGTCGCATCGCGCCCCGTATTCCGGTAAAGCAATTCGACACCATTTGCGTACCGATACCGTACATCGAAGCCGAGGATGACGTTCCAGAGTCCGTCAAGGGGCGGAAATTCGCCTGTCCCCTCGATCTCCGTCGGTCCAGTCAACTCGCTGTTGTTGCCCCATTGCACGACATCCAAGGGATGGTAGCCCCAATTACAGATTCCGCCGTCGCAGTAGATTCGGTTACCGTACCAGCCTGGTCGATCGTAGCCTGCGACATAGCTCTTCGGTGCGTGAACACGCTGTTCTGTATAGGGAACCATCGGAGTGGGACCCAACCACATGTCGTAATCCAACTCCGGTGGAACTGGCGTAGAGGCTGGCATGGGAAGCGGCGTGTTCCAGCACGGAGCGACGGTGCGGATTGTCTTCAGCTGCCCAATCTTGCCGGTACGCACCAGGCTCACCGCCTTATACCACAGCGGAATTGAGCGAAATTCGCTGTCGGTCCGAAACACACATCCTGCTTTCGCAGCGGCATCGGCCAGGATCCGTCCATGCTGGATGCACAGTCCAATCGGCTTCTCACAAGCGACATCCTTACCAGCCTTGATGGCCGCCAGCGCAATCGGAACGTGCCAGTGATCGGGTGTGGTAATCATCACGGCATCGACATCCGATCTGGCCAGCAGTTCGCGAAAGTCGGTGGTGCGAAAACAGTCCTGCAGTTCGTCCAAATCAATGTCATGGTCTTTCGCCACCGAAACGGCTGCCGGATTGTCCTTCGAGAATGCCAGTCGCCAGCGATCGGGATCACACAGAGCAACGACTTGAGCGTCTGCTGCCCGGGCGAATACCGGCAGGTTATGAGCAATCGCCTGTCTTCCTAGGCCAATCATGCCGATACCGATTCGATTGCTCGGCGCAACCGTCCCATTGGCACCGCGTGCTGAGGCCGGAACGATCGTCGGAGCGACCAGAGCGGCGCTCACCGCAACCCCCGCAGACGCCAGGAATCGACGCCGGGAGAACCGCTTGACGCTTCGCCCCCCGGAACCGCGTTCTTGTTGTGACATGGAAACTCCTCCGTAAAATGGTGAGAGACGGCTCATGGCCATAGAACATTGATCGCCGCCACAGTTTCGTCAACCAGAACCTTTCCCCCTTCCGGCCCCACCACGAACTTATCCGCGCTGTAACCGCCTCCCGCAATGGCCCGGGCTGTCGGCAGGTAGCCACTATGATGATGGGCCAGTTGGACCGTCAGTGTCATCGTTGCCTTGCTCCGGGCCTGGATGCGAATGCCATAGTCGGTGAACAACTCGAAGGGATTGGTGACGAGAGCGGCATCGCCCAATCGGATCACATGCAGCACAACTGGCTTCACCGGGTCACACGTGTAGAACGGCCGACGTGGAGGATCCGTCTCGGGAAGGTCGACGCGAACCACCGAGTGCTTGAAAACGGGGGCCATGTCGATGTTGCCCTCCGCTACGGAAAACACACGATCCGCTCCGTCGGCAATACGCCGACCAATCTCTTGTCGCCAGGTGATTCCCTTTCTTTGCGCCATGGCCACCTCTGCACGCTGGCGAAACATCCCCTGGGGATAGATGTCTCCGGCAGCCCCACACTGAGCGAAAACGAATACATCAGCACCATACCTGGAGGCAATCTCCTCCCGCACGTGGTGCCAGAAGTCCGCAGAAATCAGATTGCCTCCCTGCTCGGACTGTGCCGGGCTGGCCACATTCACCACGACACCGGTCAATTCGCGCTGCTCGTTCCAGAAGAACAGCAGCCCCAGACCGTGGTCTTCCACACCTTCAATGCAATCGAACTGCGATGTGTCGATCGCGGCCAGCATCTTGGCGGTACCGTCAAAGTACACAAATCGCCGATTGAAGCCGACGACCGCCTGATCTAATCCCCAACTCATACCAGCAGGGGAGCGTTGCTGCCAGGCCCGGGCGACCGCTTCGGCGAGACGTTCCGCCAGCAGCGCGCGGTATTCTTCGCCTGTCATCGCTCCCGCCCCACGATCCTCAGCTGTAACATCCCACGGCGTATAGATCCCGGACTCTGTGGCCGGTCCCTGATGTGTGTGGGTAGCGTTAAGCACGAGCTTATCCATGCTGAAGCTCTCAAGCCGGCCGCCGATCGCTTCCTTCACGGCATTCTGAGTATCCTGCCGGATCCACAGCAAATCGCACGAAACAAGAATCGCCTGGTCCAGGCTCTCCCCACTGGGGCCCACGCTCTCCAAAGCAAGTACGGTCGCCTTGAGAGGATCCCGCACACCGGTCGACATCCGCTTCTCAAAGAATCCTACGATGGAGACCGGTCGCGGCGGAGTGATATCCGTCTGCGCCCAGCCCACACGCAGGGAAGGTCCAGACGTCTCGCCTCCTGAACTACTGACAGCGGCGATCAAACACAAGACAGTCGTCGCGATACCTCTCCGCATATGCTTCGTGTTCATAATTTTCCTCGTGCCTCACTCGCGCGTCGGCGTGACGTTCCAAGCGTAAACCGCATCTTCGCATGTAAACACTTGAAATCAAGCAGATTATCGCGGATATCGACGAGCGGAAAGTGGGAAGGGTGGGGGGGCTGAGCTCTGCGCGAACGCGGCCACGGGAGAAATGCCGACGTCAAACTTCCCCCGTTCCTTAGCGCCTTGGCGTGACCCTTATCATCCGTCGCACTGCGGGCCAGCCGTCGGCCTGACGCCTTGTCGCCACAGCGGTGTGGCTTGCGGGTACCGTTCGCCGGAGGAGCCGAGCGTGCCCCGAACAAATGGGGCCGGATCCGGCCTGGACTGGTTATCTATTCTGTTGCGGTCACCCACCCGACGTCCCCTCAACGCGGAAGCGATCTGCGGATGAAAGCCGCGGCGCTATCGATGGCTTCCCGAGCCTCCGGCAGGAGCGGTTCGTGGGATTGAAACACGTGGAACATGCCCTTCCAGATCTCCAACCTCACCGAAGTCCCATCATGGCGTGCCTTCTCCGCCACACGGACACCATCGTCTCGAAGCATCTCATGCTCGCCCACCTGAATCAACAGCGGCGGCAGCCCACGATAGTCGCCGAACACAGGTGAGGCGAGTGGATCGTGGGGGTCTGACTTACCCAGATAGTAATCGCGAAAGACGGGCATCGTCTTTGCGCTGAGAATTGGATCGTCAACGGTCCGCATCGACGCGCTCGAGAGAGTGAAATCGGTGCAGGGTGAGATGGCGATGCCACATACCGGGAGCGGCTGTTGTCGGTCACGCAGCGCCAGCAGCGTTGCCAGCGTCAGGTTGCCACCAGCAGAGTCGCCAGCAATCATCGTGGCCTTGGCGGCAGACGGACCCTCCGGTCCGTTATTCTGCAGCCACTCGTGCGCCCGGACACAGTCCTCCAAACCAGCTGGAAACGGGTGCTCGGGGGCCAGACGGTAATCGGGAAGAAGTACAGCACATTGGGCCGCCTGAGAGAGATGTGCAGCCAATGCGAGATAGAACGCGCCGGATCCCGAGACGAATCCGCCACCATGCAGATACAGCAGACGATGATCGGGATTCGCACCCGGCGCCACGACCCATTCGCTGGGAATGCCGTCGACTTTCACGGGAACGAGTCGAACGCCCGGCAGACCAGGCTCGCGGCGTGTTCCCATCCCGGCACGCAGTCCTGTCAAGTCGAAGCCGTCCGTTCCGAACGGCGTGTTCTTGCGCAGCGCCTGGAGGTACGCGACACTCTCCGGCGAGACGGCCCGTGGCTCGGCCGCCGCTCCTTCCGGTACCAAGGGATCGCCGTCGTTGTCCTGGTCCGGAATCGACGCAGAATCCTGCTCTTCAGTCTCTGTTCGAGGCAGTGCCGCCGCATAATGTGCCGCTATCTCCTCCACACCAAGTGCACGGTCATAGACGCTCACTTCATCTAACATCCCGTCCAAGGGAGCGAAACCGTCGCTGCGGCCACCGAAGAACAGCTGTCGACATCCGGCTGAGTAGCCAATTTCCACTTGCCCACTGATCTCCGGCGTGCGACGGCCATCGAGGTACACCGAGACATCCCTACCCTGACGCACAAGAACCACGTGATGCCACGTGCCCGGTTGCAGGTCCGTAGAGCCTGACAGAACCTGGTTGTGCTTCGTACCGTTGAAGAAGAGCAGCTTCCCCTGGTTCACGGAGTCATGTGTGCCCCCGATTCCCAGATGATCACCTTGGTCTCTTCCTTGCGAGCCATCGATACCCCGCGAGAAGAGGTAGGCGGTGATCGGGCGGACATCGGGACGGAGCTCATTGCGCAGCCACAGCTCGACACTGTAATCGTCGGAAAGCTGGGAAATAGCGGCCGATATCCGTCCGCCCCAGAAGACCGCCGCGGGATTGGCAGGCGCCTCGCCGGCCGACTGACTGACCTCTACCCCCGCCTCAATCGAGGCCTGATGCTCGTGGCCGGAGGCGTCGTCAAGAGAGTCTTTGGCCACCTGCTGCATGTTCCAGTACGCGATCGGTCTGGCGGACGAAATGGTCTGTGCATACGTCTCCGTGATCTCCGGCCCGCGCAAGTCCGTCGGGCGGTCGATCGCGGGGAGCAACGTGGGATCGACCTGCGGTGGCTTGACGGCGGGCTCCGCATTCTCCGCGTGATAGATGCGGGTCAGCTCTTGAAAGGCATCGTAGAGCACTTGCCCCTGCAGTGCTCCGCGGCTCAGGAACAACTGCGCATCGACCTGCGCACGCAAGAAGAGGATCCGCCACCGCCACGATTGACGCGCCTGCGGCGTGAGTTGCGAGTCGGCTTGTTCCAACAGCTTTCTGGCCTGGAGCGACCCAGGGCCGATCTGTCCGTTGGGCACGTTCTTTTCCAACAGGTGAATTGCCGGCAGAACCAGATCAACTACGTCGGGTGAGTATTCAAAGGCAATGTACTCTCGCAGAGTCTCGTCGGCCGTCGTGTCGGCTTTCCAGTAAAACCTCGCGAACAGAACCTTGTTGATATCTTCAAAGATGCCTTCCGAGTACGGACAACCTCCATTCCACTGCTCTTTGAGTTCGCTCCATTCGCGCTCATAACGTGTGGGCAGAGGATTGGCGCCGAATCCACCCCAGACGGGCCAGCCGACCATGCTGATCTCGGGAAATCCGACTAGCGGCAGACCGCCCGGCGCGGGATGTGCCGGAGGTGAGTTGGAAACGTGCGGCAGGAATGCCGGTTCGACCATCAGGAAGTCGGCCCAGTCGGGTCGGCTGGAAAACTCGTTTGCCAGCCCGGCCCATTCGTCACCGTCCAAGAACCAGGTCGAGAGCATCACCCGTGCGCCAGGGAACTTGGTCCGGGCCAATTCTGCCAGCGGTCTGGCGCATCGCAAATAACCGCCATATCCCCAAGGCTGGCACTGCGCGCAACCGCAACCGCCGGAGTCATACGGCCAGATCATGACCCACTTCGGTTCGAGATCTGCGGCCCAATCGTAAAGTTGAGCGAAGTTGTTCAACACATAGCGGCTTCCCGCCGGCTTCGAAGTGCAAATATCTGACGGAAACGCCGCCCCACGCATACCCTTGACGTCGGCACGAATGGCCTCCGGGCTGTTGGCGTACCCCTCATTCGCCACGCACGCGAATCCCACATCAAGACCCACTCCGCGTGCCGCGCGGCAGATCGCTTTGAGACGTTGGCGGAACTCAATCGCCTCGGGCGAGTCGAAACCATGGAAATGATGCATGTCGTACCAGACGATCAGCGTATTCAGCCCCCAGAGACCGATGTCCTCTACATACCGCTGGACTTCCTCCACTGGCGCATCGTGGTAGAAATTGTGAAAATGCGTGGCGAAGTAAATGCCGCGAACTTGCTTCTCCGGAGTGGACATGCCGCGCCAGGCACCGGGACGGAATCCGTCCTGACCGAAGCGGCTCGTGCGAAGCAGCTTTCCCACACCGTACAGCAGGCCGCGTGCAGTGTTACCGACGATCCTCACGCCCCCCTCCGTCCGGTCCTCGATCCGGAATCCTTCGGGAACGAGCTCTGCGGCGATCGCGAACTCAACGGTAAAAGGAGCTTCGCCAGCCGTGCTGACGCGGGCGTCACAGCGCTGCTGGATGTGCCGGGCCAACACGCCTGCAACATTGCGCGTCATCGCATCGGCTTGCTCGGGAAGAACGACCCGAATCGTGCGAACCGATTGAGCAAGAGTGGTCGATGCCGAAAGCAGCCCACAGAGGCAAACCAGCGCCAAGCGAGTGCACGTGTTCATCACTCCCCTCCCGATGACATTACGGTTTCATCTTCGTATCCGACAGAAGACCGCAGAATATCGAACAAGGAAGCGCAGAATGCGGAAGAGAACGCATAGCCTCGGCGGCGGTGGAGCCATCCGGGGAACTGCAAGAAGTGGTTCTTCCACCAGGTAACGGGAAATCCCTTGTTCGATATTCTGCGGTTCCAACGCCTTGGTGATTAACGCCGCCCACGATTCAACCTTCGTGAATCGCTGGACGATCCGTGTGTTTGTCCTGTTGTTGCGCGTCCAGCGTCCACCCCTCCCGATACTCGCGGTGAAGCAGGCGGTTGGCCTGCTCGTCGTTGTGGAAGCAGAAGTTCACGCCGTCCCAGGACAGCTTTCGACCAACTCGCAGCGCGATGTTGCCTAGCAGGCAGGCTTCGGTCAGTAAACCGGAATGAGCTACGAAATCGGATCCGGCTGGTGGACCGCCGCGGCAGGCTTGAATGAACTCCTCGTCGTGTCCCGGCGAACGCGGCAACACTTGCGGAGGGCGGCCATACTCTCGCAACCTGGTTTCGGGAACCAGGCGATGACCCAACAGTATTCCGTTATCACCCAGAAACAGATCTTCGGTGATCGGCTCGTCGCCTGCGAGTTCCGGGGGATGCGGCGGTTCTGCGCCTCCGCTGAGCCAATGGAGCTTGACCGGTGGCATATCACCGCGAGCTGGAAACTCGAAGTGCACGTTGAACACACGCGGATAAATTTCCGGGTTGACGTCTTCACACTCCGCTTCGATCGTCACAGGACTTCCCAGCTTGAGAGCCTTGAAGATCGTCGAGAGTTTATGGCAACCGAGGTCACCAAGCTGTCCCGTACCAAAATCCCACCAGTCACGCCAGCGCCACGGATGGTAGCAGGGATGGTAGGGTCGCTCCGGAGCAGGGCCCAACCAGAGGTTCCAATCAAGTCCCTCAGGGACCGGAGGTGTGTCCTGTGGGCGTCCGGGGCCAGCTGGCGGATCCCAGAACCCTCGCCCCCATGGCACATACACCTCGCGCACGGGACCGATCGCGTTGTCGAGGATGTACTCCTGGATCATGCGCGCCATATTGTCAGCCTGTCCCTGATTGCCCAGCTGGGTCGCCACCCTGGCTTCCCGCGCCGCCTCGGTCACCTGGCGTGCTTCGTAGACCGAGTACGTGAGCGGCTTTTCACAATACACATGTTTGCCCCGCCGGATCGCAGCCAGCGTAATCACCGCATGCGAGTGATCGGGCGTGGCCACCATGACGGCATCCACATCCTCTGTTTCGAGCAGTTCACGGTAGTCGGCGTACGTCCGGCAACCCTGGTACGTGTTCATCTCCTTCTCTTGGGCATATCGCTTCTCCACTTCGCGCCGAGCGGGTTCGCGGCCGGCCAGCTGTGTGTCCTTGCCCTGACTCCAATTCCAGGACATGTAACGATCGCCTTCGCGATGGACGTCGCAGACCGCCGTGATCTGGATCTCCGGGTATTTCGTGAAGCGCGCCATGTTCTGAATGCCCTGGCCTCCCACACCGATCCCGGCGAGCGTTGTCTTCTCGTTGGGTGCCACATAGCCCGGCCCCCCCAGAACGTGACGAGGCACGATCGAAAATGCAGCTACGGTGGCCACCTTGCCCAGGAATCGCCGGCGTGACATCCCGCAACCAACAGTGCGACCCGAGGTACCGATTCGGCGTTCCGGGCTCTTCATCGTCGTGCCTCCTGTGTGGACTCTTGTCGTCGGTGGGCTCCTGAACGGTCGTGGACCGTCGAGCGTCACCTCATCATACCACCAGACAGGTGTCAATTCACGACATTGCGCAGCGGCAACCCCGTCAAGACCCGACGGCAGGCCTCGGCCGTCTTGTGCCGAATGTCCATCATCCCCTGCTCGCAATAGAATGCCGCATGCGGGTTGACGATCAACCGATCGTACGCCGGATGTTGCGGATCGCGCCAGGCGGCGATCAGCGGATCGTCTTCGTCGGGAGGTTCCCGTCGCAGAACGTCAATTCCCACTCCGGCCAACTGCCCTGAGGCGATGGCGGGCGGGATCGACGCGGTGTCGACCACGTCGCCACGCGCCGTATTGACCAGGTAGCTGGCCGGTCTCATCCGGGCGATCGTTTCTGCCCGGATCATATGACGGGTCTCATCGGTCAGCGGGCAGTGCAGGCTGACGATCCGTGAAGACTGAAGCAGTTCTTCCAGTGTCTCGCAGCGGCGGATCCCGAGCGCTTTGTCGTAGCCATCGGGCTTGTAAGGATCGTAGAACTGAACATCAAAGCCAAACGCTTTGGCCCGCAAAGCGGCGGCCGATCCGATGCGTCCCAGACCAACCACACCGAAACGACTGCCCCGCAACCGTTCAAGAGGCATCACGTCATGCGGAGCCCAACGACCGCGCCGGGAGCGCATGCGATTGTTCAGAAAGTGCACCCCCCGCGCCAGTGACAGGGCCAGAGCCAGCGCCGAATCGGCCACCTCTTCCGAGCCATAGTCTGGCACGTTGGCCACCGGAATTCCGCGCTCGCGGGCGTATGACAGATCAACGTTGTCCACGCCCACTCCCCCCCGCACGATGAGCCGGCAGTTCTCCAGTCGCTCAATCGTGTTGCGGGAGATCGACAGCTCATGATAGAGAATCACGGCATGAGCCTTTTCCACTTTTCCCACGAGCTGCACTTCGTCACTGGCCGCCAGGGCCACGATGTCGGCGCATCCGTCCAGAATGGTCCGTTCCGGCGCCAGATCGTCGTTCAGATAATCTGTCACAACGACTTGAAAGCGTGAGTTCATCTTCGAAACCTATTGGTGTGTTGTAGAGGTTTGGCCGCCGTGGCAGCGAGTATCGGCAGGTTGCGGGCCGGCGCATATCTGGCTGGCGTAACGGCACCCCAGGACCATCGAGCAGTTCACAAGACGAGTGACGGTTACTGGCATCAGCCAGGCACCGCCACGCGGCGACCACAGTCCCTGGCCGTACCAAGCCAACTCCGCCATCCGCTCGGCGATCGCTCACCGTACGTTCGATCTATCGGCGGCCTGCTGGTAACACAAGGAGTTCACTCGGCCGCTGGGCTGCCGCCGGTGACAGCACTCGGCGCGCGCTGGGCCAGTTGAGCATCGATCATCAACAGTCCCATCGGGTTATCGCGGATCAGTTCGAGTTTCCCCACGATGGTCTGGACAGTTGCCTCTTCTTCTACCTGCTCACTGACAAACCACTGCAGAAACGCATTGGCCGCATGATCGTTCTCTTTGATGGCCTGATCCACCAATGCATTGATCTTTCGGCTGACCAACTGCTCATGCGCATAAGCTTCCTGAAACGCTTCCAACGGACTGGACCACTCGGTCTTCGGCTTTTCAATTTGCTCGAGCACGACGCGTCCATGGCGATTATTGATGTAATCGACGAACTTCATCGCGTGCATCCGTTCCTCGTCCGTCTGAATCCTCATCCAGGAGGCCATGCCGTCCAGGTTCGAAGCGGCAAAGTAGTTGGCCATTGAAAGGTAGAGATACGACGAGAAGAACTCGGCGTTCAGGTGCTCATTGAAAGCCTTTTCAATTTTCTTTTCCATGTGTCATACCTTTACTGATTGTCACCGTGCGAGAAGACAACGGAATTACAGACAACGGATTTGGCGATTACTGTGTCCGCCATGGCCGATCGCCGAAGGCCACCGCCGCAAGAACCGGAGACTGGCTCCCGTGAGAAGGGGAGGCCATCGGCGTCGGCAGGCCATCAACCGACACCGACGTATTGTAGAGCAGCGTGTGCAAACGCACACCCCACTGAACTAGCCTGTTGCAGTTTCGGTTTAACGTGCAGTGGATTCGATCTGGCGGCCGCCCATGCATGCCTGGTGAGGGAGGCGGCATCCTTCGGCGCGTGCGACTGCCTGGGGCAAGCGAGCACCACACGGCATGGAACATGATCCAGGGGTACGGAGACGGCCACTCCTGCCAAGGTCGTCGTGCTGACGGATGGGCAGTAGACAATCCCACGATGGTTGCCGAAAATAAGTCTCAATACCGCCGCCAACGGTGTTGCCCGGCGGTCGGCCTGGAACCGCATGACGCCCACTCTCTCTGCTGCTGCGCAATGCAGTTTCGTCTTCAGAATGCCGCTGAATCTCAAGTCCCCGAAACCGTTGGCTCTCTGTGCCGGCCTCGTCGTCGCCGGCTTCGCCATCCCACCGTTGTTGTTGGGCGGACTCGCGGCCTTCCTGGTCGGGTTCTCCAAGACGGGGATTCCGGGGGCCGGAATGCCCGCCATCACGCTGATGGTCGATGCCTTCCCCGCGAATACGAAATTGTCGGTCGGGGCGATGGTTCCACTGTTGATCGTCGGGGATATCTTTGCCGTAGTCTACTACCGGCGGCACGCTCACTGGAATCGCCTGTGGGAACTGTTTCCATACGTGGTCGTCGGAATGGTCCCCGCCTATTTCGTGCTCGGAACATTCAACAGTGACGCCTTACGCGTACTGATCGGTCTGTTGATCCTGGCCCTCCTGGCCCTCCACTTCGCTCGTCAGCGGTTCGGCTGGGAGAAGCTGCCCGACCGATGGTGGTTCGTGGCCATGATGGGATTTCTGGCGGGATTCGGCACCGTCGTCGGCAACGCAGCGGGCCCGGCGATGGGGGTCTATCTGCTCAGTAAGAAGCTGGACAAGCACGAGTTCATCGGTACCTCGGCTTGGTTCTTCTTCTTCATAAACAGCAGCAAAGTGCCCTTCCACCTGTATCTCGGCTCCATCACCCCGGCCACACTCCGTTTCGACTGGTGGGTCGCGCCAGCGCTGGTTGTCGGCGCTATGACCGGAGTTGCCGTCCACAAGCGGATTTCCCAAAAGGCCTTCAACACGCTCATTCTGCTGCTGGCAGGCGTTTTCGCCCTGCGGCTGGTTTTCTCATAGCGGCTTGTTTCACCAGAGGATCTAAGGCCGAGTCAGGCCTCTCGGCCGCAGTTCCTAGAGATTCGGATCCGGCCACGCGTCAGCCGGCATGCAACCGGCCGCACGATCGGCAAGAATCACGTGTCTGACGGGAAAAGGTCCATTGCGGCTTGCGTGGTCGCGTGCCAGAAGCTATCAAAGAGTCGGTTGCCGCATCATCGGGCCGGCAAGAGACATGATCCGCACTCGGGAATTTGCTCCAATGAGTATCGAATTCGCATGTGTGCACTGCGGTCAGAAACTGCGTGTTTCTGATGACTCGGCCGGCAAGAAAGCCAAGTGCCCCAAATGTAGCCAGCTCAACGAGATCCCTTCGCCCTCGTATGGCGATGCGGACGATCTGCGGCTGATGCCGGAAGAGCCGACTGCCGGTGCGGGCAAGTCGCCGTTCGAATCACAGTCAAACCCGTATACGACACCCCACGCCGGCTATTATGATTCCACCACGGCTACGGTCGGCGGAAAAGTGGGAAATGCAACCGCCGATATCGGGAACATTCTCAATCACGCCTCCGCCATCTGGCAGCAGAACCTGGGATTGCTGATTGGAGCAACCGCCGTCCTGGCGGTGCCGACGATTGTGTCGGGAGTGGTGTCGTTTGTATCGGAGGAAGTCCTTCGCGATGCGGCTCGGTTTTTCGTCGACCTGTCCAACTCGATTGTGACTCAGCTGGTAGGAATATTCCTGGGCATCGGTTACACACGCATCATGCTCAAACTGGCTCGCGGCCATAGAGTCGAATTCGATGAGCTTTTCTCCGGCGGACCACTGTTTCTGCCGACGCTCGGTGTGTCGATTCTGTATGGGTTGGCCGTCAGCGCCGGTTTTCTGCTGTGCATCATACCTGGCCTGATCATCGCGGTGATCTGGTGGCCCTGCTACTACCTGGTCGTGGACCAGAAGACGAGGGTCCTCGATTCGTTTGGCGTGGCCAGCGAGGTAATCCGAGGCAATGTCGGAACCATTATCCTCGTCTTCCTGCTCGGCGCCGGCATTGGATTGCTGGGGGTTCTGGCCTGCTGTGTCGGCCTGTTGGCGGCGGTTCCATTGGCTTCGCTGTTAAATGCCACCGCCTATCTGATGATGTCCGGTCAACTGCCGCTCCAGCCGGCCGCCACATCGGGAAAACCGTTCGTTTAATCGGTCGTAGCGCGGACTTCAGTCCGCGACAGCCCCTTGCCGCGTCTCTCCACCGGCAAACCGTCGGCAGGGCGAATCACGCACTGAAGTGCGTGCTACGTGCTGCCCGCGGGATCCGATTGCGCCAAGCGTGCGGTATGCCACGGTCATAGCAGTTCCTTGGCGGCCCAGGTCCGACTCCGGTCCCCGCCTTCCTGCGCCACGTGCGCGTTGCGTGAAATGGAGGAATTGATACGATTACACGAGAACCTGGGTATCGTAGCGGGTTTGTGCCAAGTAGGCCAAACTTTACGCTCAACGGCAGCCGACAGCAAATAGAGTCCATGAGAAGGAAATTTGTCTGGCAGTCCAGCTTTGATTCCCACTGAGCGGTTGCCGGTTGTGCCGTGATGGCGGTCCGAGGAAGTGCCAGGATCGGTTGCCGGTTGATGACTGCCAACGATCTGCCTGGAGAGGCTTGTTCGGGGCATCTCCTGTGGCGACAAAGGCGTCGATTGAACCGGTAATGTCGTGAGGACCGCTTCGCCCCCCAACCGAAGGAAACCATCTGTGAATGGCAAAACGACGAGCCCCCCCGTCTCGCGATTTCCCCATACGGTGGAAGCGTTCGAGCAGCGTTTGATCGACAATCTCTACCACACGCATGGGCAAGCCGTGCAGTCGGCAAGTTTACACGATGTCTACATGGCGCTCGCCTACACCGTGCGGAACCACTTGATCGATCGCTGGCGCCGGACCACGGAGGCGCACTACACGACCAATCCCAAGTTCGTCTACTATCTGTCGGCTGAATATCTGCCCGGCAAGCAGCTTGGCCAGAACATGCTTTACACCGACACCTGGCAGCTGGCACATCAGGTTCTGGCCAAGCACGGTTTAGACGTCGACGACGTTCTGAAGCTCGATCCCGAACCGGGACTGGGCAACGGTGGTTTGGGACGCTTGGCCGCTTGTTTCATCGATTCGCTGGCGACCCTCAATATACCGGCGGTCGGCTACGGCATTCGCTATGAATTCGGGATCTTCCGCCAGACCTTTGAAGACGGCTGGCAGGTGGAGCGACCGGATGAATGGCTCATGTATGGAAACCCGTGGGAGTTTCCTCAGTCGGACGACATGGTGCGGGTCGGGTTCTGGGGCCGCACGGAGCTGTACACCGACTCCCAGGGGCGGGAACGCGTCCGGTGGATCCCGGACCGCGAGGTCTTGGGGGAGCCATACACGAATCTTGTCCCCGGCTACCGGACTTCGACCGTCAACATCCTGCGGCTCTGGCGAGCCTGCGCTACGGAGGAGTTTGATTTCCGGCTGTTCGACAATGGTGATTTTGCGCGTGCGGTGGAAGAGAAAGTCAAGTCCGAGACGATCACGAAGGTTCTCTATCCCAACGACTCGACACCCCAGGGCAAACAGCTGCGTCTCAAACAGCAGTACTTCTTCGTGGCATGCTCACTGCACGACATTCTGCGGCGATTCCGGTTGCGCAATGACGACTGGAATCAACTCCCTGAAAAGGTGTCCATCCAGCTCAACGACACGCATCCCGTTGTGGCGATCCCGGAGTTGATGCGATTGCTGATGGATGGCGAAGGGCTGGATTGGGAGCAGGCCTGGAGCATTGCACAGGGCTGTTTTGCCTATACCTGTCACACGCTGCTTTCCGAAGCGCTCGAGAAATGGCCGATCGATCTCTTTGGCAGTCTGCTGCCTCGTCATCTGGAGATCGTCTACGAGATCAACCGGCGGTTCCTGGATGAAGTGCGCAGGCGGTTTCCCGGCGATGACGCTCGCGTGGAGCGGATGTCGATTATTGAAGAACGCCCGCAGCGACAGATCCGGATGGCTCATTTGGCCACCGTCGGCTCCTTTGCGGTCAATGGAGTGGCCGAACTGCAGTCGCGGTTGCTGCGTGAGCGCACGCTGCCTGATTTTGCTCAACTCTGGCCGGCGCGGTTCCAGAACAAGACGAACGGTGTCACGCCTCGTCGATTTGTCCGGTTAGCGAACCCCAGCCTGTCCAGGCTGATTACTTCGCGGATCGGTGATGGCTGGCTCCAGGATCTGACGCAGCTGAGCCGCTTGGAAGAGCACGTCGACGATGCGGAATTCTGTGCGGCCTGGGCCGCCACGAAATTCCAGAACAAGACGATTCTGGCATCGCTGCTGCGAGATATGACGGGGCAGGACGTCTGGGCTGATTCTCTGTTTGACGTGATGGTCAAACGTCTGCACGAATACAAGCGTCAGCTGCTCAAGGTGCTGCACATCATCTGGCTGTTCCACCGCGTCAAGACCAATCCCAAGGTCGAGCTCCAGCCGCGGACCTTCATTTTCGGAGCGAAGGCGGCGCCAGGCTACTTCATGGCCAAGCGCATTATCCGGCTGATTCACGGCGTGGCGGAGGTCATCAATAGCGACCTGGAGATCCGTGGCCGGTTGCGCATCGTCTTCCCTGCCAACTTCAACGTGTCGCTGGCCGAGCGAGTCTATCCAGCGGCCAATATTTCGGAGCAGATTTCGCTGGCGGGAAAAGAGGCCTCGGGAACCGGCAACATGAAATTCGCGCTCAATGGTGCGGTGACGGTCGGAACCTTGGACGGAGCCAACGTGGAAATCCGAGAACGCGTGGGAGCAAATAATTTCTTCCTCTTCGGACTCAATGCTGACGAGGTGATCGAGCTGAAACAGCGGGGCTACCATCCGTTGGATCACTATCGGGACGACAACGAATTGAAGGCGGCGATCGACGCCATCGCGATGGGTCAGTTCTCCAACGGCGATCGCGACCTGTTTCGCCCGATTACTGAATCGCTGCTGCAGCGCGATGAGTATCTGTTGCTGGCCGACTTCCGTTCGTACGTCAGCTGTTGTGAGATGGCTGCGGCCACCTACCAGAATCAGGAGGCCTGGACGCGCATGTCGATCCTCAACGCTGCGCGATGCGGGTTCTTTTCGTCCGATCGCACGATTCTGGAGTATTGCCGCGATATCTGGCGTGTCAAGCCACTCGACGTGGACGGTGACGCGTAGCAGCTCTTCGCGCTGACCGCATGCAGATGTGTTTCGGCAACGAGACAGGCTTCCGTGCGGGTAGCGACAGCAAGAGAGGGCGTCTGCGTGGGCAGAGCCAGTGCTACGTCGTGACTATTTGTGCTGTGCGGCCCAGGTGCCCAGCTGGCTGTCGAAGGAAGGGTCCATTGGCTCAGTGCCGTTCTGCTTCTGCCGGTCGTCGAGTTCGCGGACCTTGGCGGCTCCCTCGGCGAGTAGGGGCGAACGATCTGCCAGCGCTTTGCCCATCACCGTCAGGAACTCCCGCACTCCTGGCTGCTCGAACGCCTGTCCGGCGGAGCGCAGCAGGTCCACAGTCTGCACATAGCGTCGCCACGCCGCACGCGCGTCCTCATCAACAGCTACCGGTGCTCCATCAACGAACTTCATCGCGGCATCGTGCGGAAACGACTCGTGGTCCGGCGCGAGCCCCTGTTTGGCCAGGTCGAGAATTCCATCGTGAATGCTGCGTACCGGATGATACTCGCGGCTGTTGGGAGCGGCCAGCGCTGCGAGGCATAGTCGCTTCGACAACCGCTCGCCCCAAGGAGTCTGCAGGCCAATCTGGCAGGCATCCAGCTGTGCACAGCCGTCCAATGCATCGAGCAGCGCCAGGGCCTTTGGCTTGTCGCCAGTTCCAATCGTTGTCCCGACGCAGTCGATCACACTGCGCACAGGCCCATCGTCCGGGGCAGATGGCCACTTCTGCAGAACTTCCAGCAGCATATCCGCGATGTGGACCTTACCCACGCAACGGAAGCACTCCTTGATATCTGGCAACGTCAGTCCCCGGAAGAACTCGTCCTGCAGTCCCTCCGGAGAAACGGCCAGCCGGCGCGTCAACGTCTGATACTCCTGGCCATTCTGGTCGAGCAGTCGCACCAGGAAGCTGGCCGCGCCGTCGCTCATATTCGTGCGGTCGGCAATTTCCTTGCGAATCGCGCCTCGCGACAAACCCTGATCGGCCAGATCAGCAGAGAGTCTCTCCAGCGAATCCACGTAGCGATGAGCGAATTCAATCGGACCGGATCCGTTCTGCAGAAGTCCTTTCGCCAACGTCTCCGCAACCAGGTAGCCGGGACTGTGGCGATGATCGAACGGGAGCGAGATGTCGTCGAGCCGTACCAGGATTTCGTGGAAATGCTTCGCCTTGTCCCGCAGTCCGATCAGCGGAGCGACGATGGCAGCCGCCTGTACCGCACCCGGAGCATCCATCAGGTCGACCACTACCAGTCGCCGCAGCGATTCAACGTCTGTGGACCAGAAATCGAACAGGCGTTTCGTGTGGTCCATCTCTGCGGCTTCCGCCACCTGCCCCAGCGCTCGGTCGCGCAAAATCAACCGTGCCTCATTGCCGTATTTCTTATGGAGTGAATCGAGCAGGTAGGGCGCCAGCTCGTCAAAAGAAAAATTCCCTCGCAGAATACCGGCGACGCGGAAACGCACCTCACGCGATTCCACGCCGAGCGACGTGACCAGAACGGGCAGACTCGCAGGCCCTTTGGCCAGCAACGTGCGAGTCGCTTCGTTGCGTTCGGCAAACTGCTCTGAATCGAGTCTGCCGATCAGGGCCTGAACCTCGCGCAACGCAGCGTCATGCTCCGCGTCGGACATCTCACTCGGTGCACGAGCCGATGTCTCACGTGGAGTCGCGTCCTGCGCACACGCGATCGAATCCCAGACCGAAAACGTCCCGGCGCACGCGAGCGCTCCAGCCGCCGATAAGACCGCGATTACGACGCGCCGCTGCGCCATCGCCCATCCACACATTCCCAGACTCCCGCTGCAGATGCCTGCTTCCGGCTGTGCTCGGCGTCAGTAATGCGCCGTTGCTTTTCCCGCCAACACAAAGGGGAATAACTGCCTGATCTCGTCCGGTGTCGGCTGACGTCCGTATTCACAGATCTCAAACGCCTCCGCATACTTGATGGCCTTCCCCTCATCCTCGCCGTACCAGCGAATCAGCGTCTCACGGAACCGATCGGCTTCGCTGGCCTGTCGCTGTGCCCAACGTTCACGAGCCCACTGCAATCGCCCCTCTGGATCGGAAGCCGGCGGCACCTCGGCCGTCGATTCAGCGCTGCCCGTGGCCCCGCCTTCGAACACCTGCGACTCCAACTTGGTAACAGCCAGCAGCTTCTGCTCAAACACGTCATCAATGCCGACCGCTATGTCCGCACCAAACGGATACGGTTTCCGAAAGCGATCGCTGGAATACAAGAACACCGGGTTCGACTTCAGCGCCGGCGTATCAGGACAGAAGAACGGTACCGTAACCATATAAGCCGCATCCTGCACCAGCATGCCGACGTAACGGTGATCCGGATGATAGTCCCACGGTCGATGCGCAATCACGATGTCGGCACGCCACTGTCGGATCAAGCGGACAATCGTCTGACGATGCTCGAGCGTCGGCAGTAATTCGCCGTCATGAATATCCAGCACCTGGGCGGTGGTACCCAGCACTTTGGCGGCCTCTTCCACTTCGCGTGTGCGGCGCTGAGCGAGCGGACCACCGGCCATCTGCCAGTGACCGATATCACCGTTGGTCACAGACACCAACTTGACGTGATGGCCCTGTTGAGCCCACTTGGCTGCCGTCCCGCCCGCCTTGAACTCCGCATCGTCCGGATGAGCACCAAAGAAGATGATCCTCAGCTTGCCATCATCCTCGGCGGCACGGATCGACGACGATAGGAACAAACCACCGGTCAAGGCAAGGGAGATAACCACTATTGCGCCAGGCATTCGCGTCATGATTCCAACTCCTTGTCGGCCGTAGCAGCCCAACCTGCTCAGGTCACCAGCCACTCCACAGCCTCACTGTCGGCCCATTTCACTGTCGGCCCATTTCACTGTCAGAGCATGCTCTGGCAGACCATCCGAAGTTCAGACAACCGTTCGGCCCGTCGCCCCCCCACAGCCCATGGCGTCGAGAGAGCCGTTTAAGGATCATCTATTCTGACATGCCGCGCCATTTCTTTCCCAGCCCCAGCAGGGCATTTTTGCCGGAAATCACGCCGGCCATATCGTACCCCTTGCGGGTGCACAGTCAGATCACCGATTCGGCCGACCGAATGCTCAACAGCAGTGAGATCACCGAAGGTGGCGGCAACGCAGTTCTGGCCTGCGGCCCCGTCAAGCTGTCGTTGCTGCCGGGCGTGGCACGGCGAATGGATTTGCGGCACAATAGCAGCAACCGCCGGCGCGTGCGGATCGGACCTCACACAGCTGCCGCTCGTGTGGCAGAAGGAATGCTCGATGCAACTATACGACTCTCTTCCGACACGGCTTGGCCGTTGCGCACTGCTGACCTTATCCTTGCTGGCAGGATCGAAGCTCGGCGCGGCTGAGACGTCAGTCGGCACCGTCGCCGACCGGCCGGGCAACGTCTTTCTCAGTGGCGAACCTGTATCGGTAGTTCGGCCCGAAGCCACGGTACAAGCCACCTCCTGGACGGCAAGCGACGAGTCGGGTCGGCAGATTGCTGCGGGCATGCTTACCTCCGATGGATCCGAGAAGGTAACGTTAGGCACGTTGCCAGTTGGCTGGTATCGCGTGTCGCTGCGAGATGCAGCAGGAACCGAAGTGTACTGGACGGCGGCTGCAGTTCTGGCACCGTTGGCAGAGCCTCGCCCGCAGCACTCGCCGATCTGCGT